>CAMFGW010000033.1 GCA_945952025.1 uncultured Paracoccaceae bacterium | reverse complement strand
GCAGACCTCAGATCGTAGCTTCCGTCACTGTCCGAATTTCGGGGAGTAGCTCAATACTGCCCTTACGAGGCAGGTTCGCACTCGTCTGACAGCGCCAACGCCACCCCTGCAAAAGCGATCAAATGGCGCGGATTGGCGGCTCTGTCGTCTCGACCCGGTCGAGCAGCCGGTAGTAACCCGCCAGGGCCACGGCATGAAAACGGTTCCGCGCGCGCAGTTTCTTCGTTGCAGAGGTCAGGTGCAGTGTGACCGTGGGGACCGATCGTTGAAGCTGGTGAGCGATCTCCTTGGCGGTCATGCCAAGCGCGCAGAGCGACAGGCATTCACGCTCGCGCGCGGAGAGCTGCATGAAGGTGGTGCGGAGCTGTTCGGGCGGCAGGCCGGGCAGAACCGCATCATGCAAGAGATGCCCAAGGTGGCCCACCGCGAGCAGATGGCGTTCCAGATCGGCATCGCACCCCTCGAGCCGCATGGCCGTGAAGGTCGCCAGACCGCCGCCAGCGACCGGAATGGGCACGGTAATGCCCGAACGCATCCGCATCGAACGCAGGTAGTCCACGACCGGGGCATGCCGCTCGCCAAGGATCTTCTCCATGATCGGGCTCTGCCGTCCGCCATGCGACCAGTAGAAGGGCTGCGTCACATGACGCGCCGCCTCCATCACCGGGTCGCGGCCATAATAGCCCTGGCCGCACCACAGCATCTCCATGTCCTCGGGCACGTTGCGCATGGCCAGGGCCGAGGGCAGGATGAAATCGCCCTCGTGGCTCAGCGGCACGGGCGAATAATCATAGGCGACGATATCGAAGCCTGCGGGCGTCAAGAGATCGACCGCCTTCGCGACGGCTGCCTCCAGATTCATGCGCGGGGGGAACCCGCCGTCTCCCGAAAACACGATGCTGACCATGCCCGCAGCATTGGGCCCGCTGGGCGTTTGTCAACGGTATAGATGCCCTCAGCCGGGCTTGCAGGGGCCGAAGCAAGGCCGCTGCGGCGCCCGCGACCTGCGCACGCCCTATAAGATCTGATAGGTTTACAGCGCAAACCGCCGGTGACTAGGCTGAAAGGTGGTGTGGCGTCCGGCGGGCGCCGCGCACGAGGGGACTGTCTGATGCACCGCTACCGCTTCGTTCTCTACCGGCCCATCCAGCTGATTCCGGTGCTGTTCGGGATTTCGGTGATTACCTTCGTGCTGATCCGCCTGATCCCCGGCGATCCGGCCCGCGTCTTGCTTGGCACCCGCGCGACGCCGACCGCCATCGCCAACATCCGCGCGCAATACGGGCTCGATGAGCCGCTACTGACCCAATACGTCTACTTCGTCAAAAACCTGTTCGCCGGAGAGATGGGGCGGTCCATCCTCTACAAGGTCGATGTGGTCCAGCTGATCGGCACGCGGATCGAGCCGACGCTCGCGCTGGTGGCGATGGGGGTGGTGCTGTCGCTCCTGATCTCTGTTCCCTTTGCGACGATCTCGGCCCGGCGGCAGGGCACCCTGGCCGACCACACGGTGCGGATGCTCTCGACCGCAGGGATCGGCTTCCCGTCGTTCTGGCTTGGCGCGATGCTGATCATCCTTTTCGCGGTGAAGCTCGATTGGCTGCCCGTCTCGGGTTACGGCGGGACCTTTGGCGAAAAGCTGCAACACCTGGTCCTGCCGGGCCTGACCATCGCGCTGTCCCTGTCGGCGATCCTGACCCGGTCGCTGCGCGCCGGCATGATCGCCGGGCTGAAATCCGACATTGCCACCGCCGCCCGCGCGCGCGGGATGAGCGAGGGGGTCGTCTTCTGGCGCCATGTCCTGCCCAACGCCCTGGTGCCGACGGTCAACCTGCTGGCGGTCAATATCGGTTGGCTGATCGGCGGCACGGTGGTGGTCGAAAGCGTCTTTGCCGTCACCGGCCTTGGCCAGTTGATGGCGCGCGGCATCTTTACCCGCGACTACATGGTCGTGCAGGGCGTGGCGCTGGCCTTTGCCTGCGCGACGGTGCTGGTCAACTTTCTGGCCGACATCATCACCGTCGTCCTCGACCCGCGGATCGAGCTATGACGGCACCGGCGCAGACCTTTCCCGCCGGGCGGTGGAGCCAGTGGCTGGGACAGCGGCCGATCCTGCTTATCGGGCTGGCGATCCTCGGAACCTTTCTCATGACGGCGATCTTCGCACGGTTCGTCGCGCCCTACGATCCGCTCTTCCAGGACGGCGCGGCGCGGCTGCTGCCGCCGTCGATGGCGCATCCTTTCGGAACCGACAATTTCGGCCGGGACGTGCTGAGCCGGGTGATCTGGGGCGCGCGCGTCGATTTGCAGATGGCGGTGATCGGCGTGGTCTTCCCCTTCCTGATCGGCACGGCGGTCGGGACCATTGCGGGCTACTTCGGCGGCTGGATCGATACGGTCCTGATGCGCGTGATCGATGTGGTGCTGGCCTTTCCGTTTCTTGTGCTGATGTTGTCGATCATCTCCATTCTGGGCCCCGGCCTGGCCAGCTTCTACATCGCCATGGCGCTGGTCGGCTGGGTCAGCTACGCTCGGCTGGTGCGGGCGCAGATCCTTGTGCTGAAGACGCAGGACTTTTCCGTGGCCGCCGCGAGCCTGGGCTTTTCCCGCCGCCGCATCATGTTTCGCCATCTCTTGCCGAATGCGCTGGCCGGGTCGCTGGTGTTCGTGATGTCGGATGCGGTGCTGGTGCTGCTGAACGGTGCTGCGATCAGCTATCTGGGTCTTGGCGTGCAGCCGCCGACGGCCGAGTGGGGCATCATGGTGGCCGAGGCGCAGGGCTTCATCACCCAGGCCTGGTGGATCACGCTCTTTCCCGGCCTTGCCATCGTCACTCTGGCCTTCGGCTTTTCTCTGACCGGGGACGCGCTTGCCGATGTGATGGGGGTGCAGGAATGATGCCCCTTCTGGACATTCAGAACCTTTCGGTGACCTTCCGCGACGGCGAGGAACGGCGCGAGCTTCTGAGGGACATCTCCGTCCATCTTGGCAAGGGCGAGATCCTCGGGCTTGTGGGGGAATCGGGTTCGGGCAAGAGCCTGCTCTGCCGTGCGGTGATCGGGCTTCTGCCCTCCTCCAAACTGCATGTGACGGGCGGGCGGGTGCTGCTGAATGGGCAGGAGCTGACCGATACCGCTGCGGTCCGGGGCCGCCCGATCGGCATGATCTTTCAGAATCCGACCAGTCATCTTGATCCGGTGATGACCATCGGCAAGCAGATCAGCGAAGGGCTGATCCGGCACCGGGGCCTGAGCCGGCCCGAGGCGGGGCGCGAAGGGATCGCATTGCTGGATCAGGTCGGGTTTCCCGATCCGGCCGCAGCCTTTGTCAGCTATCCCCATACCTTCTCGGGTGGCATGCGGCAGCGGGCGATGATCGCCATCGCGCTGGCCTGCGACCCCGAGATCCTGATCGCGGACGAGCCGACAACAGCGCTCGATGTGACCATTCAGGCGCAGATCCTGCAGTTGCTCATGGATCTGCGCGACCGGCGCGGGCTGTCGATCATTCTGGTCACGCATGATCTGGGCGTGGTTGCGCAGACCTGTGACCGCATTGCCGTCATGCGGAACGGACAGATCGTCGAAGTGGGCGAGAAGCGGGCACTTCTGGCCCATCCGCACCATCCCTACACGCGGCAACTGATCGCCTCGCATCCCTCGCTGTCGCACGCCAGTGACGAGGTGCCGGTCCATGCCCATCACAAGGCGCCGCTGTTTCAGGTTCAGGATCTGCGGGTGGAGTTCGCATCCGGCGGCTGGCTGGGCGGCCGAAAGACCTTCCGGGCGCTCAAGGACGTGTCGTTTGACATCTGGCCGGGCGAAACCGTCGGGATCGTGGGCGAGTCCGGCTCTGGCAAGAGCACGCTGGCCCGCGCCATGCTGGGCCTGGTGCCCATCACGGCGGGCGAGGTGCTGTTCGAGGGTCAGAGCCTGACCAAGGCGCCCACTGCCACGCTGAAGGCCCTGCGCAACCACGCCGCCATGGTTTTTCAGGACCCGTTCAACTCGCTCAATCCCCGCATGACCATCGGCCAGACCATCGCCGAGGTCCTGCAAAGCCAGGGCGAGACACCCGTCGAACAGATCCCCGCCCGTGTCGACGAACTGCTCGACATGGTCGGGCTCGAACGTGCCCTGGCCGGCCGCCGTCCGCGCAGCCTGTCGGGCGGGCAATGCCAGCGGGCCGGGATCGCGCGGGCGCTCGCCGTCAATCCCCGGGTGATCCTTGCCGACGAATGCGTCGCCGCCCTGGACGTCACGATACAGGCCCAGATCGTCGCGCTCTTTCGCAAGCTGGCGGCAGACCATGGGCTGACGCTGATCTTCATCGCCCATGACCTTGCCATAGTGCGCAATCTTTGCGAGCGCGTGGTGGTGATGCATCACGGCCAGATCGTCGAGGACGGGCCGTCGGCCCGCGTCTTCGCCCAACCGGCCCGTGCCTATACCCGCGCGCTTATCGCGGCCATTCCCGATATCGACCCCGACCGACCGATCAACGGCGGCATCAACCCGGAAACCCAACAGGAGTACGCAACATGATCCGCAGAATCGCGAAAATCACCGCACTGGGGCTCGCTCTCTCGACCGCGCTTGTCTCGATCGCCGAGGCGCAGGGTGTCCTGACCATCGGCCGGCGCGAAGATTCCACGACCTTCGACCCGATCGCCACGGCGCAGAACATCGACTTCTGGGTCTTTTCCAACGTCTTCGACGTGCTGGTGCGCGTGAATGACGAAGGCACCAAGCTGGTGCCGGGGCTCGCCGAGAGCTGGGACGTGTCCGAGGACGGGCTGACCTATACCTTCCACCTGCGCGAGGCGAAATTCTCGGACGGCTCGCCCGTCACGGCGGAGGATGTGATCTACTCGCTGACCCGCATTCGCGACAGCAAACTGTCGCTCTGGTCGGACAGCTACAAGATCATGTCCGACATGAAGGCGCCCGACGCCAAGACCGTCGTGGTGACCCTGTCGGCCCCGTCCGCGCCCTTCCTGTCGACCATGGCCATGCCGGGCGCCTCAATCGTCTCGAAGGAGGCGATGGAAAGCATGGGCGAGGAAGCCTTCGCCGAAAAGCCCGTCGGTTCGGGGGCCTTCATGGTCGACAGCTGGCTGCGCGGCGACCGGGTGATCCTCAAGAAGAACCCCAACTACTGGGATGCCGCGAACGTCAGCCTTGATGGTGTCGAGTGGATCTCGATCCCGGACGACAATACGCGCATGCTGGCCGTTCAGGCCGGTCAGCTGGACGCCGCGATCTATGTGCCCTTCTCGCGCGTGGCTGAACTGAAGAAGGACGCGAACCTGACCGTGGTCACCAACCCCTCGACCCGCGAGGACCACCTGCTGCTCAATCAGGAACATGCGCCGCTGGACAATGTGAAGGTCCGTCAGGCAATCGACTTTGCCATCGACAAGCAGACCATCGTGGACGCCGTCACCTTCGGGCAGGGCGAGGTCGCCAATTCCTACATCCCGCGCGGCTCGCTCTATCATATCGAGGATAACGGCGCGCGCGGCTATGATCCCGAAAAGGCCAAGGCACTGCTTGCCGAAGCCGGCGCGGGGCCCATCACGCTGAATTACGTCGTCAACGCCGGCAACGAGGTCGACGAGCAGATCGCCGTGCTGTTGCAGCAGCAACTGGGCGCGGTGGGCATTCAGGCAAACCTGCAGAAGGTCGATCCGAGCCAGAGCTGGGACCTGCTGGTCTCGGGCGAATACGACATGTCGGTCATGTACTGGACCAACGACATTCTGGACCCCGATCAGAAGACCACCTTCGTCTTGGGTCATGACGTGAACCTGAACTACATGACCCGCTACAAGAACGACGAGGTCAAGAAGCTGGTCGCGGATGCGCGGCTCGAGCGTGACGAGGCGAAGCGGGCCGAAATGTATGCCCAGATCCAGAAGCTGGCCAAGGCCGACGTGCATTGGGTCGACCTCTACTACAGCCCCTACATCAGCGTTACCCGCAAGGGGGTCGAGAAGTTCGGGCAAAACCCGCTCGGCCGCTTCTATCTGGAAGAGACGGTCAAGAAGGACTGACCCCTTCATCCTGCGGCCCGTCACGGCGGGCCGCGGGATGCCTGAACCGGATCGGCGCCGGACTGCGGCGCGCCCCGTGTCTGATCTGTTGCCGGAGGCTGGAAATGACGGACGTTCATATGGATGCGCTCGAAATGGCGCTTGATGCGCTGCCCAAGCGGCTCTCGGGGCCCGGCGGGGTCGCGGGAGTGGTGAAGGACGGCAAGGTCGTCGCCGCGCGCGCCTGGGGCTTCGCGGATGTCGAGCGGGGCCGCGAGTTGACGGCGGCGACACGGCTTCCGATCTGCTCGATATCGAAGCAGTTCACCTGTCAGGTGTTGCTGGGCGCGCTGGGCGATCCCGCGCGGTTCGATGACCGCGTGGCGGCCTATCTGCCCCGGTATCGCGACGCGCTGCCGACGGTTCGCAACCTGTGCGACATGCAGTCCGGCCTGCGCGACTACTGGGCGCTGACTGTCCTGCAGGGGGCCATGGCGGAACAGGAATTTCGCCGCGAGGATGCCCTGCCGCTGATCGCCCGGATGAAGACCGGGCATTTTGCCCCCGGCACGCAATATTCCTACAGCAACTGCAACTTCCGCATCCTGTCGGAGATCATCGAGGCCGAAACCGGGCGTGCGCTGGACGAGCTTTACCGGCAGCATGTCTGGGGGCCGGCGGGGATGGAGGGCGCGGTCCTGACTGCCGACACGCGCCATCCCGCTGACAATGTCGTCGCCTACGAGGGCAACGATGCAGCGGGTTATTTCCCGGCCGACAATGGCATCTACTGGATCGGCGATGCGGGCATCTCGGCCTCGCTGAACGACATGCTGGCCTATGAATGCTGGATCGACGCGACGCGCGACGATGAGCAGAGCCTCTACCGGCGGATCTCGGGCAAACCCGTCTTCGCTGACGGGCGTCCGGCGGCCTACGGCTACGGGCTCGCGCATCATCAGATCGCGGGGCTCGACTTTACCGGCCACGGCGGCGCGCTGCGGGGCATCCGGGCGCAGCGCCTTCATTCGCGGCAGGCGCGTCTTTCGGCGGTCGTGATCTGCAACCATGAGCCCGACACCTTCGGGGCGGCCAGCGGGTTGATCGAGGCCGCGCTGGGGCATGGCGTGGCGGTGCCGCCCCCGATCCCGGATGGCTGGGACGGGCAATGGCTTGCGCCGAACGGCTTGCTGGCCCGGATCACGGCCGGGCGCGACGCGGCCCAGCTGTCCTATGCGACCTCACCCGACCGGCTGACGCTGGCTGCACCCGACCGGCTGGCCTCGGCCGGCGGCGTGATGGCGGCCCGCAGCGGCGCGGGGCTGAGGATGGAGCGGCCCGGCGACAATTCCGTGGCCGACCTGACGCACTTGCCGGAAACCGACCGCGCTGACGGAGCCACGATCGCCGGGCGCTACACCTCGGACGAGCTTGAGGCCGAAATGGAGATCGACTGGCGGGGCGGCGCCGCCTATGCGCGCTTTACCGGCATGCTGGGCAGCGGGCGCTGGGAGCGGATGGCCCCCGCCGGCCCGGACGTCTGGACCCTCGCCACCCGCCGGTCGATGGACGCGCCTGCGCCCGGCGACTGGACCCTGGTCGTGAAGCGCGGCGCCGGCGGCGCTGTCGCAGGGGTCACCCTGGGATGCTGGCTCGCAAGGCAGATCGGCTATCGGCGAATGTGACCTGTGGCGTTGTCGGTGGCTACCGGCTAAGGCGGTGTTGACGGGACGGAACCGGGGGCATGAATGGTAGTCCCGCCCGAGAACCGGAAGTTGAAACGGAAATTCCCTTGTCTGTCGGCTTTTGATGGCCGCTGCCTCGCTCGACTTTCCGCTTCGTTCCTAACGGCTTGAGAGGGGGCGCTTCAATCTCTGACCTGTAACGGAACCGGAACTCCCGGCCGCCGGGCGTTGGCAGCGATCAGGCCAGCGCCCGCAAGACCGCGTCCAGTTCGCATTTGCCTTCCGGCACCCTCCCGCCCGTCTACATTGTAGTTGACAGCCATAGCCCTCGTAGACAGCATGCTGGGACTGGACTCGTAAGGACGAACGGCGCGGCCTTTTTGCGCGAAGTAGACAACGAGGCGGCAATGCGCAAACACCGTATCTGGCTGCACAGTATCGCTGCGATCGTCGCGCTCTGTGCGAGTGGCGTCCTGACGGGCCTGCCGGTCCGGGGCCAGAGCGCGGATGAGCAGGACATGGAAACCGCGCTCCGGCTTGCCTCGCTCTTGCGCTCGGCCCGTTCGGTGATCGCGTCGAACCAGGACCTGATCAACGATCCCAAGGGCGGCGACAAGGGTCTGACCGGCGATCATGTGCTGGAACTGGCGACCGTGGCTTACCTCAAGGCCAATGGCACGCCGCCGCTCCATGACGGCCAGGACCCGCAAGAGGCCCGCCTGATCGAGGCGCAGATGCAGGCGATCCGGGCCGTCATGGCCGACAATCAGGCCACGATCAATGCCGATGGCGTCGGGTTCAAGGGCTTTGTCCCGGCGGTGTTCGGGCGGTTGGTGAACGAGAAATTCGCAGGCCTCGTCGGCACGGAGGCGCAGGTCAAGGTGACGGCGCCGCCCGATCTGATCCGCAACCGCAAGGCTATCCCCGACGCGTGGGAGACGAGGATCATCGCCGATGACCTGATGTCGCAGGACTGGCCGAAGGGACAGGTCTACGCCGAACTGACCGACTTGGGCGGCAAGCCCGCCTATCGCGTCCTGGTGCCGGAATATTACAGCGCCGGGTGCCTCTCGTGCCACGGCGAGCCGAAGGGGGAAATCGACGTCACCGGCTACCCCAAGGAGGGCGGCCGCGAGGGTGATCTGGGCGGCGTCATCAGCATAAGCATCTTTCGCTGACATGCGACGCCCGCCGCAGCAGTCCGGCGCTGCGGAGGCTTGATGGCCCGGTATTCGATCCTTCTGCGGTTGGTGCTGCTGTCCGGTGTGCTTCTGGCCTTCCTTCTGGCGACCAATGCCTTCCTGTCCTCGCGCCTGGCGCGCAACGCGACGGCCATTTCCGATGGCGCGTCGGCGATCCAGACGCTGACGCTCGCCAATGCGGCCAGCACCCATTTCGGAGAATTGAAATACTGGCTGTCGGACCTTTCGGTCAGCCTTCTGGTCCGGTCCGAGCGTAACGCCAAGACCGCCCGCGCCGCGCTGGATCAGGAGCTTTCGGCGCTCGAAAGCATCGCGCCCGACCGCGTGGCCGTCATCCGGACCGAGGTTGCGGGCCTGTTCGAGCAATCCATGAAGGCCGTCGACGCCTATACGAATGACCAGCGCGTGATCGGCAATTCGCTGGTCGCCAAGGGGCAGGAACATATCCGCCGCGTCGATGACGAGCTTGGCGCGCTGGTGGACGAGCTTGAAGGCGCGGCCAAGGCGAAAAGCGATGCCGCCCAGTCAGAGGCAGAGCGGGCGGTCGACCTGTCGAAGTGGATCGTCGTTGCCGCCGGCATCACCGGCGCCTTGCTGACGCTGTTGATCGTGGGCTCGATCACCTCGCCCCTCAGGCAGTTGCTGCGGGCGATGGAGGCGATCACCGGCGGCAACCTTGACGCCCGCCTGCCCAGGGCCGGCCAGGACGAGATCGGCGCGATGAGCCGCACGCTCGGCCTTTTCCGCGACAGCCTGGCCGAGCGCGAGCGTCTGGCCACGCTGCGCGAGGAAGCCGACCGCGAGGTTCTGCGCACCAAGACGCAACTGACCGAGGCGATCGAGGCGATCAGCGAGGGTTTTGCGCTGTTTGACGCCGATGACCGGCTGGTCCTGTGCAACCAGCGCTACAGGGACATGTATGCCAGGATCGGCCTGACGCTGGCACCCGGCCTGACCTTCCGCGACATCACCCGGCATGTCGTGCAGGCCGATGCCGTGGTCGACGGCGACCCCGAAAGCTGGGTCGAGCGGCGGGTGGCGCGGCATCTCCACCCCGAGGGACCGTTCGAACAGAAGCGCACCGACGGCAGCTGGATGAAGATCAGCGAACGCCCGACCGAGGCGGGCGGCATCGTCGGCGTCTTCACCGACATAACCGAGGTGAAGGACCGCGAGGCCAAATTGCAGGAATTGGTCGAAAGCCTGGCGGAAGCGCGCGACGTGGCACAGCGCGCAACCGTGGCGAAAAGCCAGTTCCTTGCCAACATGAGCCACGAGATCCGCACGCCGATGAATGGTGTCATCGGCATGAGCAACCTGTTGCTGGAAACGCACCTCACACCCGAGCAGATGGATTTCGCCCGCACCATCAACGAAAGCGCCGAAAGCCTGCTGACGGTCATCAACGATATCCTCGACTATTCCAAGGTCGAGGCGGGCAAGCTGGAACTTGAACGCCTGCCCTTCCACCTGCGCGGCTGCGTGGAAAGCGCGCTGGACCTCGTGGCGATGGCGGCGGCCCGCAAGGGGCTGGACCTGGCCTATTTCATCGAACCGGACGTGCCCGACACCATCATCTCGGACGAATCGCGGCTGCGCCAGGTGCTGCTGAACCTCATCAACAACGCCGTGAAGTTCACCGAAAAGGGCGAGGTCGTTCTGACCGTCGCAGCCGAGCCGACCAGCGCCGCCGAGGGGCAATGCCGGCTCATGTTTTCGGTGCGCGACACCGGCATCGGCATTCCGAAGGACCGGCAGGGCGCGCTGTTCCAGTCCTTCACCCAGGCGGATGCCACGACGACCCGCCGCTTCGGGGGCACGGGCCTTGGCCTGGCCATCAGCCGCCGCCTGGTCGATCTGATGGGCGGCCGCATCTGGCTCGAAAGCGTCGAGGGACAGGGAACGACCTTCCGCTTCACGCTCGTCGCTCCGGTCGGCACCCCGATCGGCACCTCGGCCCTGCACGAGGCGCGGCCCGACCTTGAGGGCAAGCGCGTGCTGATCGTCGATGACAATGCCACGAACCGGCAGCTGCTCGCCCGTCTGACCGCAAGCTGGGCCATGCAGCCGGTCGAGGTGGAACGCCCGGCCGATGCGCTGGCACTGGCGGCCGATACAAGGTTCGACGCGGCGATCCTTGACATGCACATGCCGGGGATGGACGGGGTCGAGCTTGCGCGCGGCCTGCGTGCCACCGGGCCGGGCCAGGCGCTGCCGATGATCCTGCTCAGCTCGCTCGGCCAGCCAAGCGACCACAGCCGCGCCGAGCTGGAGGCGATCGGCTTCGCCGAGGTGCTGACCAAGCCGGTCAAGCCCTCGCCGCTTCTGAATGCGCTGGTCAGCATCTTCGCCGGGCGGCCGATCCGGATCATCGACCGGACGCCGCGCCAGAAGCCGGCCTATGACGAGACGCTGGCCGAACGCTTGCCGCTGCGCATCCTTCTGGCCGACGACAACCCCACCAACCAGAAGCTGGGCCGGATGATCCTGAAGCGGCTCGGCTATGCCTCGGACGTGGCGGGCAACGGGATCGAGGTGCTGGAGGCCGTCGCCCGCCAACCCTACGACGTGGTGCTGATGGACATCGAGATGCCCGAGATGGACGGGCTCGAGGCCACGCGCCGCATTGCCGCCGACATGCCCGAGGGAAAGCGGCCCCGGATCATCGCGGTTACGGCGAACGCCATGGAAGGCGACCGGGAAAAGTTCATGCAGGCCGGGATGAGCGGCTATGTCAGCAAGCCGATCCGCGTCACCGACCTGGTCGAGGCGCTGATGGCCTGCCGCGCGGGCCAGGGGGGAAGGGTCGGGCATGCCACAGGCTGAGGCGAATGAGGCGTTCGATCCGAAGGCGCTCGACAACCTTCTGGAGGTGATCGGCGGCGACCGGGAGGCGCTTGCCGAACTGGTGGAATGTTTTCTTCAGGAAGGCCCCGGCCTGATGGCCCGGATCGAAACCGCCGCCAGGGCGGGCGATGCCGATGGGCTGAGGCTGGCCGCGCATACGATGAAGTCGAGCGCCGCCGATTTCGGCGCGCGGTCGCTGTCGCACCTGTGCCGCGAGATGGAAGCGCTGGGGCGCGAGGGCCGGACCGACGGCGCCGCCGCCCTGTCAGAGGCGGCAGCCGCCTCGTACCAGGCGGCGGCGGCTGCGTTGCGCGGCCATATGGACGGCTAGTCATGGGTCAGGAGGCGACGAAGATGACACATCCACCGGGCCGCGTTCTTGTGGTCGACGATCACCAGCCCAACCGGCTGAAGCTGACGCTCGCGGTCAGGAACCTGGGGCACGAGGCCGAAAGCGTGGCCAGCGGCGAGGAGTGTCTTGCCGCCCTGCGCAGCCAAAGTTTCGACATGGTCCTTCTCGACATCATCATGCCCGGCATGGATGGCTTTCAGGTACTGGAGGCGATCAAGGGCGACCCGGCGCTGCGCGACATTCCCGTCCTTGTCATCTCGTCGCTGGAAGAGATGGCGGATGCCGTGCGCGCCATCGAGCTGGGCGCCGACGATTTCCTGACCAAAAGCTTCAATCCGGTCTTGCTGCGGGCACGGGTCGGCGCCGGGCTGGAACGCAAGCGGCTCAGGGATCAGGAGCTTGAATATCTGCGGCAGGTCGACCGGCTGGCCGCCGCGTCGGGCATCGTCGAGGGCAAGGACTTCGACCCCTCGCGCCTTGGCCTAGACGACATCGCCGCACGCGGCGACCGGCTTGGAAACCTCGCGCGGGTTTTCCTTGGCATGGCCGGAGAGGTCTATCGCCGCGAACAGAACCTGCGCAAGCAGATCAGCCTCTTGAAGGGCGGCTTCCTCCTCTTGCTGCTGGGTGCCTGCTGGGGGCTGATCCCATCCCTGTCGCGGATGATCATGCGCGACGGGCTGAACCCGCTGGGCGTGGTGTTCTGGACGCTGGGGTTCAGTGCCACGATCATGCTGGTGCTGTCGCTCGTAACCGGGCGGATGCCAAAAACCGGATGGCCGACCATCCGCCGTTACCTGATCCTTGGCCTTCTGGGCGGCGTGCTGCCGCAGCTTGTCCTGTTCGGGGTGGCTGCGCACGTGCCGGCGATGATCATCGCCATAGTGCTGGCGGCCGAAAGCTTCATCGTCTTCATCATGGCGGCCATCCTGGGGCTCGAGGCCCCAAACCTCAAACGCTTCATCGGGCTGAGTTTCGGTCTGGCCTGCGTGGTGCTTATCCTGTTGCCGGGCAGTGACGGCACCGGCGCTTCGGCCTGGTTCTGGGTCGTCGCAACGTTGGCCGTGCCAGCCTTCTACGCGATCGAAAACATTCTGATCGCGTCGCTGCCCGATGACGGGGCCGATACTATTGCCACCACGACAGGCATTGTCGTCGCGGCGGCGGCCATCATGATGCCCGTCACATTCCTCTCCGGGTCGATGATCTATCCCTCAGAAGCGCTCTCGCAATATGGCGGGCCCTTCCTGCTGATCGCCAGCCTCAGCGCGTTCAGCAACGTGCTTTTGATCTTCACGATCCGAACCACCGGAGCCGTCTTCGCAAGCCAGGCCGGCTACGCGATGACCGCCGGCGGCATCCTGTGGAGCGTCATCCTTTTGAACGAACATATGTCGCTCTGGATATGGGCGGCGCTTGCCTGCCTAGTGTCGGGACTTGTCCTGGTGATGCCCAAGCAGACGGAAGAGGCCCAGACGGAAGTGGTATCGGCGGGCGGCCTCGCCCCCTGGGCCGAGGAGCGCGTCTCGTGAGGTGACACCGGCGGCCTCGGCCCCACCCTACGGCTTGACCTCGAACGTCGGCCTGAACCATGCCGGGGCAAGGCTTGTGTCGATGTTGACCCGGTCGACGTTCGACTGGTCGACGACCTGAATCGCGGGGCCGGCCTGGACCAGCGTCAGCGACCCCTCGAGCGCGCGCACGGCCCGGTCGACGGCGACCCGCCCCTGAAGGACCGGGGAATCCGTCGGCGCTGCCTCGACCTTGCCGCGCCTGGTGGCGCGGTAGGTGCTGTGGGTGAAGTAGTCCGCCAGGATGCTGATCCGGTCGGGCAGGCCTTGGGCGCGCAAGAGGCTGACCGCCGCATCCGCAGCGACGGCGCTGCCGATGATGTAGTCGAGGTCCGGATGTTCCTCCAGAACGTCCTCAAGCAGCAATAGCTGCGCCTCAAACCCGGTATCGCCCCATTTGACGGCGACGATGTCGGCGGAACTGTTGGCCGGCGCGGGGCGGAATGCGGCCATTCCTTCGGCGACTATCGCAAGAACTGGCAGCCGAAGGCCGCGATCCTTGTCCGCAACACCGAAGAGAGCCTGGCCTTCGTGACCTCATGCAGACCGTTCCGGCCTTCGCCTACCTTATCCCCCCTCCTTCTGCTCTTCGGTTTCGGGCCGGTGGTCGGGCTGATCGCCAGTATCATCTACGCCACGCCGCCCATGGTCCGAAACACCATGCTGGGGCTCGAGCGTGTGCCCGATGCCATCCGCGATGCCGGGCTGATGAGCGGCTGCACCCGGCGCCAGCAATTCTGGCATGTCGAGGTTCCGACCGCGCTGCCGCAGATCCTCATCGGCGTCAACCAGACCACGATGGCGGCGCTCTCCATGGTCATCGTCGCCGCGATCATCGGCGGCTTCGAGGATATCGGCTGGGAAGTCCTGTCGTCGATGCGCAAGGCCGAGTTCGGGCAAAGCATCCTGTCGGGTCTGGTCATTGCCCTTCCGGCGATCCTGATCGACCGCACGACGCTTCGCTTTGCCAAGGGTCGCGGCGGCGATCCCGGCAGGGCGCCCCGCTGGCGGTTTGCCGCCGCGCTGATCCTGGCCGCCCTGCTGGCGTTCCTCATCCGGCTCTGGTGGCCGGAAGGCGCGCTCCTGCCGCAGGCCGGCCTGCGCGACCATGCCACCGCGGCGAACCAGTGGCTCCGTGCGCTGGCGCGCGACTATGGCCGGCTTTTCGACGGGCTGCGCAACAGCGTGCTTTACGGCCTGCTTCTGCCGCTGCGCGTCGGCATCTCGGGCGCGGCGACGCCGGCGGTCTGGGGCTTTGCCCTGACCCCGGCGCTGGCCCTTGCATACGGCCTGGCGGTCCTGGCCGCCGCGCTGCTGCTCGCACGGCGGTTCGGGTGGCAGGCCGGGGTTGTCGCCGCCCTGGTCGGCCTTCTGCTTTATTCCGGGTTTCTTGGCTTTCCCTGGCCGGCCTTCATCGCCATTGCCGCGCTGGCGGCCTTTCAGGCCGGGGGCATCCGGCTTGCCCTCTTTGCGGCGTCCGGGTTCGGACTGATGCTTGTCAGCGGGCGGTGGGTTCCCCTGGCGCAATCCCTCTATCTCTGCGTCCTTGCGGTTCTTCTCTGCCTTGTCATCGGCGGCGCGCTGGGTGTCTGGGCGGCGGCCAGCGACCGGGTGTCGGCCGTCATCAACCCGGTCAGCGATGCCCTTCAGACCATGCCGCAGTTCGTCTTCCTCATCCCCGCGCTGATGTTCTTCAAGGTGGGAGAGTTCACGGCCCTGATCGCGATCATGCTTTATGCGATCGTGCCCCCCGTCCGCTATGTCGGGCATGGGCTGCGGCATGTGCAGGCCGACGTGGTCGAGGCCGTGCAGCAGATGGGCGCCACGCCCGCGCAGGCGCTCTTCTGGGCCAAGTTGCCGCTTGCCCTGCCGGTGGTGATGCTGGGCGTGAACCAGACGATCATGGCCGCACTGTCGATGCTGGCCATCGCCGCACTCGTCGGCACGCGCGACCTGGGCCAGCAGGTCTATGTGGCGCTTGGCAAGGCCGACGCCGGCATGAGGCTGATCGCCGGCCTGTCGATTGCCTTTCTGGCGATCCTGTCCGGCCGCCTGATCCAGGGCTGGGTCGGATCACGGCGCCCCGGCACGCCAGCGGGGCTCTAGTCAGCGGAGCGCGCCACCGCAGGGGCCGGCGTCAGGCTTTTGGCTTGACGGCAAATTCATATGTTGAGACGGATTTCCTGCCCTTGCTGACAGAGGGCGACCAATGTCATCGGTGACGCAGACACCGGGCGGTGCAACCGGCCGGCGCAAGTTCCAGAGGCGGCGTGGAAGCATCGAACGCGCGACAAGGCCGGCCTTCTGCGGATCCTGACCCTGATAGCCGTCGCATCCTGCGCTTCCTGCAGATCGAGCACCGAGCAGGCGGCCGGTAGTGCATCATTCCATGCCAGACAGACAGGCATCAATCGGTTCTCAAGAGTGCCGCAAATCCGTCAGAGGTCAACCCACCCGTAACTTCTATTCGCGGAATTGTCGCAACCCGGTCACCCGGCCGCCACCTGCGGTTCTCGGTCGTGAATGCCAGCCGGGATCCCGCCGCCAATGCCGCGCGCTGCACCGCCTCGTCGTGATCGCCATAGGGATAGGCAAGGAAATTTGTGGTCACGCCAAGCCGCGCCAGAAGCATCTTGCGCGCGCCCTCCAGCTCGTCCGCCAGCTCGCGCGGGGGCAGGGCGGTCATCGGCCGGTGGCGCTGGCCATGGCTTGCCAGGTCGAACCCGGCGCGGCGCAGCCGTTCGAGCCCGGCCCAGTCCATCAGCGGCGCGGGCAGCCCGAACAGCCTGTCCCAGTCGGCCGCGCCGCCGACATGGGCGGTGGGCACGAAGACCGTCGCGCGCTGGTCAGGGTCGCGCAGGATCGGTGCGGAGTTGGTCAGAGTGTCCTGATAGCCGTCATCGAACGTCAGGGCGACCGCGCGCTCGGGCAGGGGGCCCCCGTCCCATATCGCGGCCTCGAGCGCATCGAGCCCGATCGTCACACGGTCGCTCTCGGCCAGCCATTGCAACTGTTCGGTGAACCGCGCTGGCGTCGTCGCGAAGCGTGCCATGGCGGGCGGCGCGTCGGCGGCGATCCGGTGATACATGAGGACCGGCACCCCCGGCGGCGCCCGGCCTGCCGGTTCAGGCGGCCGTCCGGCCCAGTCGACGGCGGCCGCGGCAACGGCCGGAAGCCGCCCGTCGAAGGCGATGTCCTGCGATGAGGGCTCGGCGGCCGGCGCTCCGCGGAAATCAGCGAGGAAGGCCGCCATGTCGCCCCGTGCCACCTCGAAACCCGGCGCCAGGGCGACCGGGGGATGGTCGATGAGGGGCTGGGTCTGCAGCCCGGCCCCGATCGCCAGCCCCAGGGCATGGAAGAAGATCTCCGTCTCGGCCCCGGCCAAGGCGCGCGCCTGCGACGGCAACGCCGCCTGTCCGGACCGGACCATGCGCAGCGCCTCGTCAAGGTGTTGGGCCAGACCCGCCGGATCGAGCCTGCGGGGCGCAAACTCAAGGACCAGGTCCGGCGAGTGTCGAAACCGCGCGCCCGCCTGCGCAAGGCGCAGTGCCGCCTCGGCCGTGGCAAGGGGATGATACCGCCCGTCAAAGCCGCCAGCCCCGACCAGCGCGCCCCGCCGCATCAGCGTCACGGTCGCGGCCGGACTTGGCCAGCCGTGCACCAGCCGTTCCGCCGGACCGAGCGTCAGGGCCGCCCCTTGCCGATCCGGCGCAATCAGCCCGGCATCGCGGAACCGCCAGTCGAAGCAGACGACATCCGCAACCCCCCTGCTGCCGCGCGGCACCCAGCAGAGCCGAAATGCCGGCCGCATCCAAGAGAAGGGCCTCGTCCACCACCAGCACCCAACTGCCGGCCGCCCGTCCGAGAAGCTGGCTGAGCGCTTCGCCCGTCGATGCCCGGATCAGCTCGCAACCGGGCTGGGATGCGCCGGGCAGGGTGGGATCGACCATACCGCCCGTCTGGCTCCCCGGCGAGGGCACCAGAAGGGAAAGAAGCGGCGACCCCGATCGCGCGCCCTTCTCCATCACCTGGTCCCCGCTATGCCCGCCGATTGTGATCAGGGTCGTGCCCCGGTCAAGCGTATTCGCGTTGCAGGCAGGTGCGGCGCGCGCCGCCTCCGCATATCGGATCGGGTCCGGCTCCCGCTATCGCTGCGCCGAAAGACCCTGGCCATGGCGACGAGCGCAACCCGGCCACGTTCCCGTTCAACCCCGCACCGCCCCACCGGGCAGGAGTGTCCGCAGCGCCGCCTCGAAGCGGTCACGCTCCAGCGTATAGGCCGCGCTATAGGCGTCGAAGCTGCTCCTGATCTCGGTATGCGGCGTCACGAACAGGTAGCCAAGCTCCATGCCCACCACGTTCGCCAGGTTCGAATAGGCGCAAAAACCGCTGTAGTGCGGCAGAAGCCAGGTCAGGCCGCGGGTGTTCTTCTGGCAGAAGAGCATGTTTGCGAAGGCCGCACCCGAAGGGCCGGCCACGACCTCGGCAGATGCGAAGACCGCCACCTGCTCGCGGAACGACAATTGTTCGGGATAGACGGCCTCGAACCCATATTTTTCCGCGACTTCAATGAGTTCCGCCTGGTTGTAGTTGCGCCGGTCATTGCCGCGCGCAAGGAAGATGCGGCGGGTCGGCGGCGTCTCGGTGATCGACAGGCGGTCCAGGATCGCGGCCCGGTAGCGGGCAAGGACCTCACCGTTCTGGCTGTAGTCCGCAGGCACCGGCCATATGCCTGCCGCGAGGTTCATGGGGCCAGAGGTCACGGCGTCGATATGGATCAATTGCCCGACCTTGACCGGTCTGGCCGGCGCCAGCGGCACGACGGGCCGGCCGGGGCTGAAGAGGGCAAGCGAGGCGCGGAAGGTCTCGTAGGTCTGGCTCGCCTTGGTGACGAGAAGCGGAAATCCGTCGAACTCGGCCGGCAGGCTTTCAGCCAGGAAGGCCGCCGGAAGTACCTCGATCAGCCAGTGGTACCAGTTCGTGACCCCGGCCCCGAAGACCATGATCCCCCGATCGGCACGGGCCGGCGAGGGGCAGAAGGCCGATCCCATCCCGTCGGCTTGCCCAAGCAGGAACCGCCCGTCGGTGATGAGCAGGTCAGACCGCCCGACATAGTGCGGGGGAACCGTGATCCGGTCGCTGGTCACGATGGCCGAACTCAGCGGATGGACCTCGGCCAACCGGAAGAGCCGCGCCATCGTCGCCGGCATTCCGCCCGCCTGCTTTTGCGGGGCGGCCCCGACCAGGCGCGGGGGTTCGGTTACATACCCGGTCGGCGGGGCAAGCGTCGCGACAGGCGTGGAGCGGTCCGCATAGGCGGCAAGCGGCATGTACCGGTTCGACGGGGCCAGAAGCCGCAGCGCCCCGACGATCAGCCGGCCTTTGGCCGACATGTCGCCGCGCGGGGCAAACCTGAGCTCGAGTTTCGCCACGATGCGGCTGTTGTTGCGCAGAAGCTTCTCGCGCTTGCGCTTGTATTTCCGGACGAGCCATTCCCCAAGCATCGTCGGTCCCCCGATCTGCTGAGTGTTCAGATTGCCGACAGAACTGCGTCGATGACGGTCCGCTGCATGTCCGGCGTGAGATGCGGTCCGATCGGCAGGCTCAGGACCTCATCCGCCAGCCGTCTGGCGATCGGCAGGCTGTCGGGCTTGAGCTTCAGGTCGGAATAGGCCGGCTGCATGTGGGGCGGCACGGGATAGTGGACCAGCGTGCCGACCGAGCTTTCCGTCAGCCGCGCCTGGAGCCAGTCGCGATCGACCGTCCGTATCACGAAAAGATGCCACACCGGCTCGATCCCCGCCGGGGTCTCGGGGCAGATCAGGCTCGTGCCGGCAAAGGCGCTGTGATAGCCCGCCGCCAACGCCTGCCGCCGCTTGGTCCATTCGTCCAGGTGGGGCAGCTTGGCGCGCAGGACCGCCGCCTGGATCGGGTCGAGGCGGCTGTTCACGCCCTTGACCTCGTTGTGATATTTCTTCTCCGACCCGTAGTTGCGCAGCATCCTCAGCCGCGCCGCCAGGTCGCTGCGGTTGGTGGTGACCGCGCCGCCGTCGCCAAGCGCGCCAAGGTTCTTGCCCGGATAGAAGCTCCAGCACACGAGGTCGCTGTGGGCGCCGATACGCTTGCCCTTGTAGCGGGCGCCATGCGCCTGGGCCGCGTCCTCGATCACGGCAAGACCGTGCGCGCGCGCCACCGCAAGCACGCCGTCTATGTCCGCCGGCTGCCCGTACAGGTGCACCGGAATGATCGCCCTGGTGCGTGCCGTCACAGCCTGCGCCAGCCTGTCCACATCGATATTGTGCGTTGCCGGATCGGGCTCGACCGGCACGGGGTGCGCACCGACGGCCGATACCGCCAGCCAGGTCGCGATATAGGTGTTCGACGGCACGATCACCTCGTCGCCCGGCCCGATGTCCAGCGCCCTGAGCGACAGGATCAGCGCATCAAGGCCGTTCGCGAGCCCCACACACTCCGCCGCCTCGCAATAGTGCGCGAATTCGGCTTCGAAGGCTTCGACTTCGGGGCCGAGGATGTAATAGCCGCTGGAAAGGACGCGCGCGACGCCCTCGTCAATGGCGTCTTTCAATTCCAGATAGGCCGCCCGCAGGTCCAGGAAGGGAACGTTCATTTCCGCACACCCGCTGCAACCGTGAAGTCGTCATAATTCCTGTAATAATCGTCCTCGTCATAGAAATTCGACGCCAGCACCATGCAGACGGCACCCGACGAGAAATTGTCGAGCTCGCGCCAGATCATCGGGCAGACATAAAGGCCGTTATAGGACCTGTTCAGGTGGACGCGCTTGCTGTTGTAGCCGTCATTCAGGACGACATCAAAACTGCCCGACATTGCGACGATCAGTTGCGACAGGGCCTTGTGCGCATGGCCGCCACGTTCGGCACCACCCGGCACGTCATAAAGATAATAGACGCGGCTGATATCGAACGGGATTTGCCGGCCGGATTCCACGAAAGTCAGATTGCCCCGAGGGTCGGTGATTTTCGGCAGCTCGATGACCTTGCAGATGTCTATGCTCATATCCGGCTCTTGATGGGGAAGGCTGAGTGGAGAAGCCTGAAAATCGCGGCGATTTCTGGCAGGCGGAGACTATCCCGATGCCGGGGTAAGCACAAGCGCCGCCGAGGTTGCCGGGGGCAGGCCGGGCGCAACCTGGCGGGGCGCTCCGAAGTTCCGGCTTGACATCGGACCGCGATCGGCAAAGCCCTTGCGCGAACTGACGAGGAGCCGGAAGTTGGAAAAACCCGCCTACATCCACCCGTTGGCCGACGTTCAGTCGACCGCGATCGGTGCCGACAGCCGGGTCTGGCAATTCGCCATCGTGCTGCCGGGCGCACGCATCGGCGCCGAGGTCAACATCTGCTCGCACTGCTTCATCGAGAACGATGTGGTGGTCGGCGACCGGGTCACCGTCAAGTCGGGCGTTCAGCTCTGGGACGGCATCAGCATCGAGGACGATGCCTTCATCGGCCCGAACGTCACCTTCACGAACGACCGCTATCCCCGCAGCAAGGTCTACGACCAGCCCTTCGACCGGACGGTCGTGAAGAAGGGCGCCTCGATCGGCGGCGGCGCGGTCATCCTGCCGGGCGTGACCATCGGCGAAGGGGCGATGGTCGGCGCGGGAGCCGTCGTGACCCGATCCGTCCCGCCGAACACCACAGTGGTCGGAAACCCCGCGCGGCCGATCGCGCGCAAGGACAGGCCGGCCGGCGAACCTCAGCGGTAGCGCCAGTCCTGCATGACGCCGGAAAACACCGCCTCGACCTCTTCGATCTCGCGCTTGGTCAGGATGGTCTTGTAGCTGCCGACCTTCTGCTGGGTGGTGGGCTTCAGGTGCAGTTCGGAAAAGTACGGATCCGACGGGTCGAGCCACGCTTCGACGGCGCCGCCGTTCGCCCGCGCGGCATCGGTATCCGTCGCCTGCCCGAGAAAGGCGCGGACCTGGTCGAGCGTGCCGCCAACCAGGTCCTCATACCGGACGAACAGGGCTGTCCGACTGCCCAGCGCCCGGTATTTCCGGATACCGTCGTAGTAGGAAAAGATCCGTGCGCAGGTCGCCTTGATGTCCCAGGCCTCTTTCTTGCGGGCCGAGACGTTCTTGACCGACGCGATGACATCGCGTGGGTCACGGACGATGCAGATCAGCCGGTGGTCCGGCAGGACGTCGCCAAGATCCTGAAGGTAAAGCGAAAGCTCCGGGTCCTTGAGAAGCAGCACATCCCCGTCGGGGCAGTCGTTGAGGTTGCGCACAAGGTCCAGCATCTGCCGCAGGATCGGGCGGTAGACCGAGGCGAGGTTCTCTGCCGTCCCGAAATAGGCCGCGAACCGCTTCGGTTCGCCATAATGCCTGGTCCGGCTGTAAAGGGCGATCTGCTGGGTCAGGAACGTGCATTCCGGCAGGAAGCCCGACCATCCGGCCCGGTCGCAGATCTCGCGGTTCAGCCAGGTGGTGCCGCTGCGCGGCGGGCCGGCCACGAAGACGAGCGACAACGGCTTGGTCGGCGGCTGCCAGAGCTGCGGCGCGTCGGCAGGGCCGGCCTGCCGCTGTTCGGGTTGCGGCCGGGTCCGGATGGTGGACAGGGCCATCAGGCTAAGGAAGTGTTTAATCAGCATGGCCCATCCTGTTCTGGCGAGCCCCGGACAGCAGACACCTCGGGCGCAGCCTTGCCGCCAAGGGCAGGAAACAGTGCTACGGCCAAGCCGCTCCGGGTTCAACACGCAATAGTTACTTGCAAAAGCCGCGCGATGGCAACCGGCCCTGGCCCGCTGCTGACGGCTGCGGTCGCGGCCTGCATCGGCAACGAACCGCTTGTACTGCAACTTGCATACCAGACGCGGCGGAAATGCGCCAGTTGTAGCCCGGTCGAGCGCCCGGTAAGAAGGCCGCACATGCTTGCGGGCAGCGACCGGCAGGGAATGCCCGAAGCGCAAGTGGCACAGGTGGGATCAATTCTGCATGACGCGGCACAGATATTCCGTCGTGATGATGACCTACAATCAGCAGGACTTTGTCGCTGACGCCATATCGGCCGTTCTCCGGCAGGAGTGCCCGCCGCTGGAAGTCCTGATTTCCGATGACAATTCGACCGACGCGACATTCGAAAGAATAGAAGGCCAGGTCGCTGGCTATTCGGGGCCGCACCGCATCATCCTGAACCGCAATCCGGTGAACCTTGGCATCACCGCGCACCTCAATTCCTGTTTCCGGCTCTGTTCGGGGGATCTGCTCATTGCGGCTTCGGGTGATGACGTTTCAATGCCGGGGCGAATGGCGAGGATCATAGAGGCGTATGAGAAGGACCGCCCGCTTCTCATCCATTCGCGCGTCGACAGTGCGGCGCTGAATGGCGGGGTAAAGGATCCCCGTTTTGACCGGATCGGCTTCCTGCGCCGGCCGGGGATCGAGCGGATTGCGACCTCGATGTCGCTCTATATCGGGGCAACGCCGGCCTGGGACCGTGAAATCGTCACCAAATACGGCGATCTGCCAGAGCGGGATTGCTATGAGGACCTGATCTTCGGCTTTCGCGCAGCACTCGAAGGCCGCGTGTCCTTCATCGACGAAGAGCTTGTCGAATATCGCGTCGGATCGGGCGTCAGCACCGCGCGGGGCAAGGCGCCGTCCTGGTCCGCCTGGTCGCGCGGGCGCCGGAAGGACCTGCGCCGCACGCTGACGGTCCTGCGTGAACGGCTGCGCAACGCCCGCACCTTCGGCCTGCCTGCCTGCCATCCCGTCAGCAGGGCGATCCGGGGGGCGCTCGCCCTGGCGCAGGCGCGGCTGAACCTGCACGAGGAACGGCCCGACCGCGGCCCCGTTCCGGGCCCGGCGCGCCCCGTGACCCATGTCCGGGCCGCCGTCGGCGAACTGCTGAGCTATCGCAACGCACGGCGAAGGGGCCTTTAGGCCTGCGCCTGCCTGCCGCTTTCCGGGCCTTGGGCCATTTTTCCGCAAGGGAAGGGCAAGGATGTGGACCTCGCGGCGGCGGCCGCAAATATTCTCCCCCACAATATAAAGGGGCTGCATTCCCGGGGCGATCTGGTGATAAGCGGACCGCTGCGCCAAGTCGCCGGGACCGCCGCCCACAGGCGCGCGACCAGCCGGCAAGCCGCCACCGACCGACCACTTCCGAAAGGGTTTCCAGATGACGAAGGCCCCTCTGCCCCAGCCAGCGACGGTCGCGCGTGGCGGGTTGGCCCCCTCACCCTCGTCCTCGGTCGCGGTCCGGGGCGCGCGTGAGAACAACCTCAAGAACGTCGATGTCGACATCCCGCGCGATGCCTTCGTGGTCTTCACCGGTATCTCTGGGTCCGGCAAATCCTCGCTTGCCTTCGGCACGATCTACGCAGAGGCGCAGCGGCGCTACCTGGAATCGGTGGCGCCCTATGCGCGGCGCCTGATCCATCAGGCGGGTGTCCCGGACGTCGACGCGATCGACGGATTGCCCCCGGCCGTCGCCCTGCAACAGCAGCGCGGCGCCGCAAACCCGCGCTCGTCCGTCGGCAGCCTTACCACGCTGTCGAGCCTCGTGCGGATGCTCTATTCCCGGACCGGCGACTACCCGGCCGGCCAGCCCATGCTTTATGCCGAGGACTTTTCGCCCAACACCGTCGAAGGCGCCTGCCCGACCTGCCACGGCATCGGCCGGGTCTATGACGCGACCGAGGCGACCATGGTCCCCGACCCCTCGCTGACCATCCGCGAGCGTGCCATCGCCGCGTGGCCGCCCGCCTGGCATGGCCAGAACCTGCGCGATATCCTCGTGTCCTTGGGCCTTGACGTCGACCGGCCCTGGCGCGACCTGCCCCAGAAGGACCGCGACTGGATCCTGTTCACCGACGAGGCGCCGACCGCGCCGGTCTATCCCGGCTTCACGCCCGAACAGACCCGCATGGCGATCCGGCGGGGGATGGAGCCCGGCTACCAGGGCACCTTCACCGGCGCCCGCCGCTACCTTCTGGACACGCTGGCCAACACCCAGAGCGCCACGATGAAGCGGCGCGTCTCGCAGTTCATCATCGCCAGCGACTGCCCGACCTGCAACGGCAAGCGGCTGAAGCAGGCGGCCCTGTCGGTCACCTTCGCCGGCCTCGACATCGCCGGGTTCGGCGATCTGTCGCTGTCGAGATTGCGCGATCTACTGGCCCCGGTCGCGGCGGGCGACATGGCCCGGGGGGCAGGGGGCGCGGTCCTGGACAAGGGCGCCCGCGATGCGGCCATCGCCGGGCGCGTGGCGGCTGGCGGATCGGCCCGCAAGACGGCCCACAAGGCGGCCCCCGATGTGCGGCGCACGCCGAACCTGTCGGATGAAAAGCGGCTGGCCGCGCAGCGGCTGGCGAGCGAGCTTCTGGAACGGCTCACGCCCCTGATCGACCTGGGGCTGGGCTACCTGTCGCTCGACCGTGGCACGCTGACCCTGTCGTCGGGCGAGCTTCAGCGCCTGCGCCTTGCGACGCAGCTGTCTTCGCAGCTTTTCGGCGTGGTCTATGTGCTGGACGAACCGTCGGCCGGCCTGCATCCGGCGGATGGCGAGGCGCTTTTGACCATCCTGAAAGGGCTGAAGGCCGCCGGAAACTCGCTCTTCGTGGTGGAACACGACCTTGACCTGATCCGCCATGCCGACTGGCTGGTCGACGTCGGCCCCGGTGCGGGCGCGCATGGCGGCAAGGTGATCTACAATGGCCCGATCGCGGGGCTTGCGGATGCCGACGACTCGGTCACGCGGCGCTATCTGTTCGACGCGCCGAAACCCGCGAGGCAGCCGCGAACGCCCGAACATTGGCTCAGGCTGGAAGGCGTCGCCCGCAACAACCTGAAGGGCCTGGACGTGACCTTCCCCGTCGGCTGCTTCACCGCCGTCACCGGCGTGTCGGGGTCGGGCAAGACCAGCCTCGTCGCCCAGGCGCTGCCCGATCTGGTCGGCAGCTGGCTCGGCAAGCCCCTGCCCGAGGAAGAGGTCACGGACACCGACCTGTTGTTGGAAGACCGCCCCGAGATGACGCGTGGCCGCATCGCATCCGGCATGGAGCAGATCGGGCGCATCGTGCAGGTCGACCAGAAGCCCATCGGCCGCACCCCGCGTTCGAACCTTGCGACCTATACCGGCCTTTTCGACCACGTCCGCCAGCTTTTTGCCGCGACCCCCATGGCCCGCAGCCGCCGCTACGGCGCTGGCCGCTTCTCGTTCAACGTCGCGCAGGGCCGCTGCCCGACCTGCGAGGGCGAGGGCTTCATGATGGTCGAGCTTCTGTTCCTGCCCAGCGTCTATGCGCCCTGTTCGGCCTGCCACGGCAGCCGCTACAACCCCGAAACGCTGGAAGTCGAATGGCAGGGCCGCACCATAGCACAAGTGCTGTCGATGACGGTCGAGGAGGCCTGCGCCTTCTTTGCCGCCGAGCCGCAGGTGCTGCGCCCCCTGACCGTGCTGGGCGAGATCGGCCTGGGATACCTGCGCCTTGGCCAGCCCGCGACCGAACTGTCGGGCGGCGAGGCGCAGCGCATCAAGCTTGCGACCGAACTGCAACGCACCGGGCGCGGCCGAACGCTCTATGTGCTGGACGAGCCGACCTCTGGCCTGCATCCCGCCGACGCCGACCGGCTGATGCGCCACCTGCAGGGGCTGGTCGATGCCGGCAACACGGTCGTGGTGGTCGAACATGACATGCGCATCGTGGCCCAGGCGGACTGGGTGATCGACCTTGGTCCGGGCGCGGGCGAAGAGGGCGGCAGGGTGGTCGTCGAAGGTCCGCCCCGGATGGTCGCCGGGGACAAGGCCAGCCCGACCGCGCCCTATCTGAAGGCGGCGCTTTAGGGGGGCCGCGAAGCCTCGACCGTCAGGCCCATTCGCCCGGACAGGCTTTCGCCCGGCTCCAGCACCGCCAGGCCCCCGAGGTCGGGTTGATTGTGCCCGTCCGCCATGTGGCTCATCGGTTCCAGCGCGAAATGGTCGCGCTGGTAGCCGGCATCGAAACGGGTGTCGGACACGAAGAGGAAAATCACCCGGAAGACCGGATCGGCCGTGATCCGCAGGGCCAGCCCGCGTTCGGGCCAGGTGATGCGGGCCTTGCCCGACCAGCCGTCGTATCCGTTGTTCACCCAATGCGCGGGCAGGCGGCGCGGGGTCGAGAAGTCCATCTCGGCCGGCACTGCGATCGGGTGGCCGGGCAGCCAGCCCGGATCCTCGGTCCAGAGCCGGCTGGCCTTCGTCTGCAAGGTGGTGGCGGGCGTCATCGCGAAATTGGGGTGCCAGCCCAGGCCGAAGGTCATCGCATGCGCGCCACGATTGGTCACCGAAAGCTCCAGATCCGTAAGGATCTGCAAGCGCCTTTCAAGGACCCGTCGAGCCGCGCGCTCCTCTTCGTGCCCGCGCTGATGCAGTCGCTCCTTTTCGGCTACGGCGCGACCTGGGACCTGACGAACGTGCCCTATGCCGTCCTCGACCAGAGCCGCGCCGACACCAGCACCCGGCTTCTGGCCCACCTCGACGGCACCGGCGTCTTCAGGCGCGTCGCCACACTCGGCTCGTCCGGCCAGATCGCCCAACCCCCTGCGCTTCGGCGTCGACCTCGTGCGCCGCGTCTATCTGGAGGGCACGGGGCTGAGCGATGTGGCCCTCGACTTCGTGCCGCTTCTGGCGGTGGCTGCGCTGACGCTGCCGCTGGCGGGCTGGCTGTTCAGGAACCGGCTTTCGTGAGGGGAGCCGGGGGCTGTCCCGGACGCCTGAGGGTCAGGGTCGAGGCGGCCTCAGGCGGTGGCTGCGGAGGAAACACTCACTTCGATCTCCTTATGAAATCATCCCGGTGCACGGCTTTGTTTCGCAAATCACGATGAAGGCCGGAGTTTTCCTTCCCTTGGACAGACCTATCCTGCGGGCAGCGTGAGGTGTGTTCCGAGGGCGGTGAAGCGGTTCAGGATGGCTGCCCTGATCTGAAGCTCGGCGACTTGCCTGTCGAAGTCGCGGGACATAACGCGCTCGCCGAATAGCTTGAAGCAGCGCATCTTGGCCTCGACCAGACTTCGTCGGTGGTAGCCGGTCCAGCGCTTCCAGATCGCCCGGCCCAAGCGGCGACAACTTCGCAAAGCGTCGTTGCGGACCGTAGCTCCCGCGGTCTGTTCCTTCCACGGCTTGCCATTCTTGCGGGGCGGGATGACGGCCGCTGCCCCGCGCGCCGCGACGTCAGCGTGGCAGGCGCGGGTGTCATAGGCACCATCTGCAGTGACCGTGCCGATGGGCTGATCGTCTGCGATTTGGCCCAACAGGTCGGGCAGCACAGGTGCATCGCCGATCCGGCTGCCGGTGATCTCGATGGCCCTTATCTCTGGTGTTTCCGCGTCAATTCCGAGGTGAACCTTGCGCCAGTCCCGTGGCTTCGACGGCCCGTGCTTCTTGGCCAGCCACTCGCCGTCGCCTTCGGCCTTCACACCGGTGCCGTCGATCAAGAGGTGCAAGGCACCCGCACTAGGGCGATAGGGGATGTGGACGGCCAGGGTCTTCTGGCGGCAGCAAAGGGTGCTGAAGTCCGGCACCGGCCAGTCCAGCCCGGCCAAGTCGAGCAGGCTCGCCACCATCCCGGTGGTCTGCCGGAGCGGCAACCCGAAGAGCGCCTTCAGCGTCAGGCAGGCCTGGATCGCGGCGTCGTTGAAGACGGGCTGACGCCCACGCTTGCCGGTCGGCGCGGCAAGCCACTGCGTCCCGGGATCAAACCAGATCGACAGCGATCCACGCCTCGCAAGCGCGGCGTTGTAGTCATGCCAGTTCGTGCTGCGGTAGGTGGGCGGCTTCGGCTTGCTCATGCAGCCTGACTAACAGACTGGATTCACAAGGTGAATCCTTCATCGCATTTGCGCAACAAAGCCTTGCCTCGGTGAAATGCACCGCCTCGCGCTCGTGGTGGCCATCACTGCCTGAGGGCGCTGGCGCGGCGGGCACCGGCCAGTCTAAAGAACGGACAAGGCAGGTCAAACACCTGCACAGCAGTCTACAGGACACCCGATGAACCTCGTTGAAGCCTCGATCGCTGACCTGCGCGCCGCACTTGAGGCGGGGCGCGCCACCTCTGTCGCGCTGGTCGAAGCCTACATGCGGCGGATCGAGCTTTATGACCGGCAGGGGATCCGGCTGAACGCGATTCCCGTCCTCAACCCCGCGATGCTGGATGAGGCGCGCGCCTCCGACCTCAGGCGGGCGCGGGGCGAAGTGATCGGCCCGCTCGACGGCATCCCCTATACGGCGAAGGACAGCTACAAGGTCCGCGGCCTGACCGTCGCCGCGGGCTCGCCCGCCTTCGCCGACCTGATCGCGTCGGACGACGCCTTCGCCATCGCCCGGCTGCGGGCGGCGGGGGCGGTGCTGATCGGCCTGACCAACATGCCGCCGATGGCCAATGGCGGCATGCAGCGCGGGGTCTACGGCCGCGCGGAATCGCCCTACAGTGCCGACTGGCTGACGGCGGCCTTCGGGTCGGGCTCGTCGAACGGCTCCGGCACCGCGACGGCCGCCAGTTTCGCCGCCTTCGGGCTGGGCGAGGAAACCTGGTCGTCCGGCCGCGCGCCGGCCTCGAACAACGGGCTTTGCGCCTATACGCCAAGCCGGGGCGTGATCTCGGTCCGGGGCAACTGGCCCCTGGTGCCGACGATGGACGTGGTCGTGCCCCACACCCGCACCATGGCCGACATGCTGGAGATCCTCGACATCATCGTCGCCGACGATCCCGAGACGCGGGGCGATTTCTGGCGGTCGCAGCCCTGGGTCGCGCTGCCCCCGCCGTCAGGGGTCCGGCCCCCGTCCTACCCCGCGCTTGCCCGTGGCGCGAGCCTTGCCGGCCGGCGCATCGGCGTTCCTGCCATGTATGTCAACGCCGACCCCGCTGCCGGCACCGCCGAGGCGCCGGGGATCGGTGGCCCGACCGGGCAGCGGATCGAAACGCGCGCCTCTGTCATGGCCCTTTGGGACCGCGCTCGCGCCGCCATGGAAGCCGCCGGGGCCGAGGTCCTGGTGACCGACTTCCCGCTCGTCTCGAACTACGAGGGCGACCGGCCCGGCGCCCCGAAGATCGGCACGCGCGGCTTCGTCAGCCCCGATTACCTTTGGGCCGAGATCGTCGACCTTTCCGCCTGGGCCTGGGACGACTTCCTGGTCGCGAACGCCGACCCCCGGATACCCGGCCTGGCCTCGGTCGACGGCGCCATGATCTCACCCCCGCCAAGGGGCAGCCTGCCCGACCGCTACGACGGCTTCGACGACGTGATCGCCACCTATCCGGCCGTGGCACGGGCCCACCCCGGCCGGTCCTTCCGCGACATCCCGCACCTGGAAGAGGGCCTTCGCGGCCTTGAACGCACCCGCGTGACTGACCTGGAGGACTGGATGGACGCGCTCGGCCTCGACGCCGTGGTCTTTCCCGCCGTAGCCGACGTGGGCCCCGCCGACGCCGACACCAACCCCGCCTCGGCCGACCTTGCCTGGCAGAACGGCGTCTGGGTCGCGAACGGCAACCTGGCCATCCGCCACCTGGGCGTGCCGACCGTCACCGTCCCGATGGGAGTGATGGCGGACAAGGGCATGCCGGTCGGCCTGACCTTTGCCGGCCGCGCCTGGGACGACAACCGGCTTCTGGCGCTGGCGGCGGCGTTCGAGGCGACGGGGCGCTATCGCGAGCCGCCGGGCCGGACGCCGGAAATCTAGCCGGCTGCTGAAGAAGTCGGCGACGCGGAACGGTTTTCCTTTGCCTGGAT
>CAMFGW010000032.1 GCA_945952025.1 uncultured Paracoccaceae bacterium | reverse complement strand
CCGAGATCTACACACTGCATATCATCGGCAGCGTCAGATGTGTATAAGAGACAGGGCAGGGTCACTGGCCCCTGCCAGCCACTCCGAGAACGACCAGCCCTACAGGCTGTCGTTCACCCTTACCGACGCGCCCCCCGCGCGGTTCCGGGGACGCGGACGGGCTGCGCCTCGCGCATCAGTCCGGCGCCGATGACCAGCGTCAGGGCCAGAAGGCCGGGCAGCATCAGGATGGGGGTCAGTGCGGCGAGGATCAGAAGGGTCATGGCAAACTTCCTTAACAAACGGCTGACGTGAAATAGGGGGTGCCCTCAGGCGGCGGGAACGCTGTTCGGGCCGCTGGTCTGGGCTCCGGCCTCGGTCTTGCTGCGGCCGGGGAAAATCTCTTGCACTTCGTTCCGCTGGGCGTTGCGGCGGGCGCCGTCGGTCTGGTCCTGCTGGCAGAAGGCCTCGACCCAGATCCCATTGGCCAGCACGCATTCATTGCGGTCGAACTCGACCAGAAAATAACTCACGCCCAGCGACTGGCAGGGGCGGATCGCCTTGTGGTCGGTCAGGTTCTTGGCCGCGATCAGCGCCTCACGCGCGCCCTTGGCCACGACATCGCCCGGCGGGAACAGGTCCGGCGTGACCAGCAGGCGCTGGTTCGGGCTGACCAGCATGTCGCGTTCCGGCAGGCCCTTGCCGAGCGCGCCGATCGTCACCAGCACCGGCTGCAGGTGCGGCAGCGCGGCAAGTTGGGCATAGTCGAAATCGCGGCGCGAGATGCGGCGGATCGTGCGCAGCCCGTTGTCACGGGTCACGACACGGTCGCCCACGGCCAGGAGTTCGACCGGGATTTCCCCCCGGAGGGTGGTCAATTGGCTTCCGCTCGTAAAACAGCTCACGGCTAGGTCCTTAAATCGGTGCTCGAACAGGCGTCGTAAAAAGTCGTCTCAACAAGAAGTGGCGTAGGGGTAAATTCCCTGCCCCGTCACCGGGCAATCCGGGGTGCGTCGCCTCGGATGACCCCACATGGCGAGCCGATTGCGGCAGGAATGTGGCAAAATGTTTCGTCCCCCGCAGTTACCGCCGTGCCGCACATCGGTCTCCGCAGCCGATTGAAGCCAATGAGGAAATGGCGCAAAAATCTACTAACATGTTGTTATTGATGAAATTAGCAGAGCAATTATGCAGTTGAAGAACAATCTCCGGCCTCCGAAAACCTGTCCTTTCGTTAGCTAACCGTTGAGCGATGGCGAACAATCCGCACGACCCCAATTTGTCGCAATTGCCCCGCTTTTTTTGCCGACGGAGCCATTAACCCGTTTCACCGGACCGGGACTTACGGCGCCCGCGACCAATATTGGCCATGTTTTCCACCCAATTCGCGACGTTGCATCAGACACGTGCCGAATCAACCTGAACGCAAGCGTGGCGATGAGTCGGCAGTCGGGGGGGATGCTGGTGCCCGGAGCGGGACTCGAACCCGCATGACTTGCGTCGGCGGTGTTTGAGACCGCTGCGTCTACCATTCCGCCATCCGGGCGCGCCCCCGTCATAAAGGGCGCGCCGGGCCATTTCAAGCGGTCGGACAAGTGGCCAGTCAGGCAGCAGGCAACATCGGCGCGGCGGTCAGAGGCTGTTGGTGCCGAACGTGTCGCAGGCCCGGATCGTGCCCGCATTGTAGCCCGCCGTCAGCCAGCGCTGCCGCTGTTCCGAGGTGCCGTGGGTAAAGCTGTCGGGCATCGGCCGGCGGCCGGCATTCCGTTGCAGCGTGTCGTCCCCGATGCGCGAGGCGGCATCCACCGCCTCCTGGATGTCGCCCGGTTCGAGCGAGCCGAACTTCTGCGCCGCGTTCTTCGCCCAGACCCCGGCAAAACAGTCGGCCTGCAGCTCGACCCGGACCGACATCGCATTGGCATCGGCCTCGGACGCCTGCTCGCGGTAGCGCGTCGTCTTGTCGAGGATGCCCAGAAGGTCCTGCACATGATGGCCGACCTCGTGCGCCACGACATAGGCCGCCGCGAAATCGCCCTTGGCGCCCAGCTCTTGCGACATGGTCGTGAAGAAGTCCGTGTCGAGGTAGACCTTCTTGTCGACCGGGCAGTAGAAGGGCCCCGTCGCCTCGGTCGCGCCGCCGCAGTCGCTGTAGGTCTGGCCCTTGAAAAGGACGAGCGTCGTCGGGGTGTAGTCCATCCCCGCCTCTTTCTGCAGGACGTCCTTCCAGACCTCTTCGGTATCGGCGAGCGTCACCGACACGAACTTCGCTGCCTGTTCATCCTCGGGCGTGATCTGGCCACCGCCGCCGCCGCCACCGACCTGGATCGTCTGGCCACCGGTGCCGCCCGTCAGGACCGCGATCGGGTCGCCGCCAAGCGCCCAGACCAGGATCGCCACCGCGATCAGGCCGAAGCCCCCCGCGCCGCCGATACGGCCCATCCGCATGCCGCCGGGCGGGCCGCCGAAGCCGCCGCCGCCATCGCCCCGCCGATCCTCGATATTGTCGCTGCCGCGACGCCCGTCCCACTTCATTCCAACCCCCTGAACCGCAACGGCGCCTTCCTGGCGCCTTCCTGGCGCACCCTTGGCGCCCGGAGCGTCACCCCGTTCGATCACGTTACCGCGAGACTAGCCTGTCGCGCGCGCCCCGAAAAGCGGGAACGATGGCGCCCCTTGCCCCCCTTTGTCCCCCATAGCCCCCCCGTTGTTCCACAACCCCGGCCGCCGCCCTTGACCTTGCGCGTCCGGCAGGCCTATCAGCCGCGAACGACCCCGCGACGGAGCCGCGCCCATGTTTCAACGCCTGTTCGACTGGACCGTCGCGCTGGCCCGCTCGCCCCGCGCCGAAGCGGCGCTTGGCGGGATCTCCTTCGTCGAAAGCTCGGTCTTTCCGATCCCCGCGGACGTGCTCTTCATCCCCATGGTCGCGGCGCGGCCCGACAAGGCCTGGCGGCTGGCCTTCATCGCCTCTGTCACATCGGTCCTTGGCGGGATCTTCGGCTGGCTGATCGGACATTATGCCTTTGCCTGGCTCGCGGTGCCGGTCCTTGAGTTCTACAACAAGCTTGACGCCTTCCATGCCATGCAGGGCTGGGTCGGGCAGAATTCCTGGCTGATCCTGCTGCTTCTGGTGACCTCTGGCCTGTCGCACCTGCCGCCGATGAAGGTGGTGACGATCCTGTCGGGCGTCGTCAGCTTCAGCCTGCCGCTCTTCATCATCTCGGCGATCGTCGCCCGGGGTGCGCGCTTCTATGGGCTGGCCTGGCTGCTCAAACGCTATGGCACGGCGGTCCTGGCCTTCGTCGAGCGGCGCATGGGCTGGATCGTCGGCGGCATCCTCGTCGCGGCCGTCCTCCTGTACTGGGTCCTGCACCTGTGACGGGCACCCTTTCCGCCACATCCCGCCGCTATGTCCTTTGGGCGACGCTCGGCTCGGGCGCCCTAGTCGGCGGCGCGCTCATCTTTCAGGCGCTCGGCTACCCGCCCTGCAAGCTCTGCCACTGGCAGCGCTGGCCGCACTATGCCGCCCTGATCGTTGGCGCACTCACGCTCTGGTCCGGGCGGCGGTGGCTGCTGCCGGTCGGCCTTGTGCTGATGCTGGTGACGGCCGGCCTTGGCATCTACCATACCGGCGTCGAGCGCAAACTGTGGCTCGGCCCCACCACCTGCACCTCGACGCCCATCGCGGGCCTTTCGTCGGACGAGCTTCTGGCACAGATCCAGGGCGCGCCGCTCATCCGCTGCGACGAAGTGGCATGGAGCCTCTTCGGCCTGTCGATGGCCAGCTACAACGCCCTCTTCTCGCTGGTGCTCGCGGGTCTTTGGGGTGCGGCCGGGCGCAGGGACCAAGGGGCGGTCTAGCGCCGACCCGCGCGCCGCGTCGACAGAAGAAGGTTCGTCTCGCTCGCCAGTACGCCGTCGAGGTTGCGCACCTTCAGGATCAGCTGGTCCAGTTCCTCAAGCGTGCGTGTGCCGATCTCGGCGATCATGTCCCAGCGGCCGTTCGTCGAATGGACCGCGCTCACCTCCGGCAGGCCCGTGAGGCGCGCGGTGATCTTTTCCTGCCCCCTGCCCTCGAGCGCCACCATCATCAGCGCGCGGACCGGCATCGCGCCCACGTCAGAGCGCGTCAGGACGGTAAAGCCCACCACCTCGCCCCGCGCCTGCAGCCGTTCGAGCCGCGCCCGGACTGTCGCGCGCGCAAGCCCCAGCCGGTCGGCCAGGTCCGACCAGCCCGCCCGCCCGTCGCGGCGCAACTCGGCGATCAGCGCCAGGTCCGTATCATCCAGTTCGCTCATTTTATCCGCCGTTTTGGCAATTCAACCATCCAATCCGACAATAGCACCCCTTTATTTCTCCGCAAGTTGGCGCATATGTAGGTGATCCAGCCCAAGAGGCGCGCGCGAAGGAGCAACGCCCATGCCCCACCCCAATCCCAAGGACTGCATCCTGATCGGCGCCCCGCTGGATGACGGGCAGAAGCGCGCGGGCTGCCTGATGGGGCCGGCGGCCTACCGCGTGGCGGGGCTCGCGCCCTCGATCACCGAACTGGGCCATACGGTCGCCGACTGGGGCGACGTGGGGCACGGCACCCTGACCCCCGCGACGACCCCGAACCCGGCCGTCCACCACCTGTCAGAGCTTGTGGGCTGGACCCGGTCGCTCGCCGACCGCACGGCCGAGGCGCTGGCGACCGGCGGCCTGCCGATCATCATGGGCGGCGATCACGCGCTGGCGCTCGGCTCTGTCTCGGGTGCTGCGCGCCACGCCAAGGCGGCGGGGCGGCCCCTCTTCGTGCTGTGGCTCGACGCGCATTCGGACATCCACACGCCCCTGACCACCCAATCCGGCAACCTGCACGGCACCCCGGTCGCCTACATCGCCGGGCACGAGGGGTTCGACGCCTTCCCGCCCTTTCCCGCCCCGGTGCCCGAGGAACGCATCTGCCTCTTCGGCATCCGCTCGGTCGATCCGGCGGAACATGCGCGCCTTCTGACCACGGACATGATCGTGTGCGACATGCGCGTCCTTGACGAACGCGGCATCGTCGCCCCCTTGCGCGCCTTCCTCGACGAGGTGCGCGCGGAAAACGGGATGCTGCACGTCTCGCTCGATGTGGACTTCCTTGACCCGGCCATCGCGCCCGCGGTCGGCACCACGGTCCCCGGCGGCGCCACCTTCCGCGAGGCGCATCTGGTGATGGAGCTTCTGCACGAAAGCGGACTTGTCACCTCGCTCGACCTTGTCGAGCTGAACCCCTTCCTGGACGAACGCGGCAAGACTGCGAAGCTGATGGTCGAGCTTGTGGGCTCGCTCATGGGCCGCAAGGTGTTCGACCGCCCGACCCGAAGCTACTGAGATCAAATCATGACCATTTCCCGCCAGAACCTGAACTTTGTCCCCTTCGTCTCGGTCGACGCCATGATGAGGCTCGTTTTGCATCTAGGGGTCGAGCGCGTGCTCGTGGACCTCGCCGCGACCATCGAAGAGGATTTCCGCCGCTGGCCGCTCTTCGACAAGACCCCGCGCATCGCATCGCACTCCGAGGTGGGCGTGATCGAGCTGATGCCTACCTCTGACGGCGAGATGTATGGCTTCAAATATGTGAACGGCCATCCGAAGAACATGAAGGAAGGCCTGCAGACCGTCACCGCCTTCGGGCTTCTGGCGGACGTGAACACCGGCTACCCGGTGCTTCTGTCGGAAATGACCATCCTGACCGCGCTCAGGACCGCCGCCATGTCCGCGCTGGCCGCCAAGTGGCTGGCGCGAAAGGGCGCAAAAACCATGGCCATGATCGGCAACGGCGCCCAGTCCGAATTCCAGGCGCTCGCCTTCCGCGCCATCTGCGGCGTGACCGAGGTGCGGCTCTACGACATCGACCCCGCTGCGACGCGCAAGTGCGCGGCGAACCTTGAAGGCAGCGGCCTGACCGTCGCCGCCTGCGCCACGCCCGAAGAGGCGATCCTGGGCGCCGACATCATCACCACCGTCACCGCCGACAAGCAGAACGCCACGATCCTGACCGACAACATGGTCGGGCCCGGCGTCCATATCAACGCGATCGGTGGCGACTGCCCCGGAAAGACGGAGCTGCACAGCGACATCCTTCTGCGGTCCGACATCTTCGTCGAATACCCGCCCCAGACCCGCATCGAGGGCGAGATCCAGCAGCTTGCACCCGACCACCCGGTCAAGGAACTGTGGCAGGTCATCACCGGCGCCATCGCGGGGCGCGAGAGCGACCGGGCGATCACGCTCTTCGACAGCGTGGGCTTCGCGATCGAGGATTTCTCGGCGCTCCGCTACGTGCTGCGCCAGCTTCGCGCCCTGCCGAAGGGCCTGGGCTTTTCTGAAGACCTGGACATGATCGCCGACCCTGACGAGCCGCGCGACCTTTACGGGATGCTTCTGCGCAAGAAGGCGCAGATGGGTTGAGGGGTTGCGCCTGCAGGCACCTGCGCTAGGGTCGGCCCCGCACAGCCGGAGGACCCCATGAGCAAGAGCCTGAAGCGCGTCGAGGCCGCCCTCTCTGCCGCTGGTGTGGCCCATGAACTGAAGGGGCTGACCGCTTCGACCCGCACCGCTGCCGAAGCGGCTGCCGCGGTCGGCTGCGAGGTCGACCAGATCGCCAAGTCGATCCTCTTCAAGGGCGAAACAGGCGGCCATGTCGTCCTGTTCGTCACGGCGGGCGGCCGGCAGGTCGACCCCGAGCGCGCCTCGGCCCTTGCGGGCGAGCGCCTGGGCAAGGCCGACGCCGACCTGATCCGGGCCGAGACCGGCTTCGTCATCGGCGGCGTGTCGCCCGTCGGCCACCTGAAGCCCGTCCGCGCCTTCTTCGACCGCCACCTCTTGTCCTTCCCCCTGGTCTGGGCTGCCGCCGGCACACCGAACCATGTCTTTTCCATCGCCCCGGACGCCCTTCTGGGCCTGTCCGGCGCCACGCTCGCCGACTTCTCGGGCTAGGTCGGCCCGGGCTGACAGGAGCCGTTGACCCTGCCATGCGAAGGCCTCTCCGCCGTCCCCGCCGATGGCCCCAAGGCTATCGGCCAGCGCCCGCCCCGCCCATGGCGGGCGCCGGCCTTCGTGGGTTCAGGACATGGGCGGTCCAGCGGAGCCGTTCCCACACGGGCGGGGGAAACGTAGACGTTTCCCGATCCCGCCCGGGCCGGCTGTTGTCCGATGTGAACGCGCCCCGATCGGCGGCTTTCCGCGCAAGAAAAAGACCGCCGCCCCATAATGTAAATCTAATTCACATCTCCCTTGACAGAAACCACCGCCGATCCGATCTATCGAAATGTGAACGGACTTCACATCACCCAAACGGAGGTTTTCATGTCCACTATCGCCGCCGCCTGCGCCTGGCCCGCCCGCGCTGAGGCTTGGCTCGATGACCGCGGAACCGGCGCCTGGATTGCGGCGACGGTACTGGGCTTCATCGCCTTCTGGCCCGTCGGCCTGTTCCTGCTCTTCTACACGCTCTTCTTCCGCAAATCCGGCAAGCGCTTTGAACGGCGCATGGCCATGAGCATGCCCGGCGGCATGTCGGGCGGCAGGGGCTGCCGCAGCTGGTCCTACGGCGGGCCGATGGCCTTCCGGTCCTCGGGCAACAGCGCTTTCGACGCCTACAAGCGTGACACGCTCGACCGGCTCCAGCGCGAACAGGAAGAGTTCGAAGCCTTCCTCGAGCGGCTCCGCGCCTCGAAGGACAAGTCGGAGTTCGACCAGTACATGGAGGACCGCGCCCGTGCGGCCCGCGCCGAAACGACGGCGGCGGCCGACCGTCCCGACACCGACGTGATCGAAGACGGCAACAGCCCGAAGGCCTGATCCTGTCCTGAACCTCAAGGCACCGTGCGGCGAAATCCGCGCGGTGCTTTTTTGCCCGGTAAGGTCGCGGCCAGACCGCCGCCAGTTCACTGCCAGACCGCCGCCAGAAACAATACGCGGATGTCCCGGCCTTAACCATCAGGCCAAATGCGCCGCGCCCGGCATTTTTCATAAAATTCTTGGCGGACGGCGACGGGCTTGCTAGCCTCACGTCAAGGTCAAGCTGCGGCCGGGATGTTCCCGGGTGCCGCAGTCTGGCGTTCCACTATGTCCTGCAACAACCCAGGTTCCGCCCCGCCCGTTCACCCATGCGCCATACACTGCCCCTTGCCCCGCAGTTCTACGTCACTGCTCCGCAGCCTTGCCCCTATCTTGAAGGCCGGCAGGAGCGGAAACTCTTCACTGCACTTCCGGGCGAAAATGCCATCCGGCTGAACGACGTCCTGTCGAAACAGGGCTTCCGCCGGTCGCAGAACGTGCTCTACCGGCCCTCTTGCGCGGACTGCACCGCCTGCATGTCGGCGCGCATCCGCGTGGCCGACTTCGCCCCGAACCGCAGCCAGCGCCGCGCGATCCGCGCCAATGCCGACCTGGTGCGCGAGGCGACGAGCCCCTGGGCAACCGAGGATCAATACGGCCTCTTCCGCCGCTACCTCGACAGCCGCCACGCCGACGGCGGCATGGCCGACATGGACATCTTCGAATTCGCCGCCATGATCGAAGAGACGCCCATCAAGAGCCGCGTCATCGAATATTCGACCGACGGCCCCGAGGGCCGCGCGCTGGCCGCCGTCTGCCTGACCGACGTGCTCGATGACGGGGTGAGCATGGTCTACAGCTTCTACGACCCTGCGCGAGAGGCCAAGAGCGTCGGCAGCTACATCATCCTTGACCATGTCGACATCGCGCGGACGGCCGGCCTGCCCTACGTCTACCTTGGCTATTGGGTGCCCGGCAGCCGCAAGATGGGCTACAAGGCCAACTTCGGTGCGGTCGAGATCTACAAGGGCGGCCGCTGGCAGGACCTTGGCGACCCGGCCGACCATTCCGGCCAGGCGCACCCCCTGTCGATCGACCCGATCGCCGAACAGGTGGCGCGCATCACCCTGCCGGAAGCCCTTCCGGTCCGCCCGAAGCCGTGACCGACCGGCAGCAGCGGCTGGCCGTCGTCAGCCTTCTGGTGCCCGACTACGATCTTGCGCTTGCCTTCTACGTCGGAAAGCTTGGTTTCAGCCTGATCGACGATCTGCCCCAGTGCGGGGACAAGCGGTGGGTCACCGTCCGGCCGCCCGGCGCGGGGCAAGGTTGCGCCCTGCTTCTGGCCAGGGCCGTGTCGGCGGCGCAGACCGCCGCCATTGGCAACCAGACCGGCGGCCGGGTGTTTCTCTTTCTTGAAACCGACGATTTCGCCCGCGACCACGCCGACATGAAGGCGGCCGGGGTCCAATTCGAGGAAGAGCCCCGGCACGAAGCCTACGGCACGGTCGCCGTCTGGCGCGACCCTTGGGGAAACCGCTGGGATCTGGTTCAGTTCCGCGCCTCTGTCGCACCCTGACCCGCTCGATCTGCCGATCACTCCACAGCGATTTCCGGCCCGGCGATATGGACCGCCAGCAGGCAGCCGTTCGGCGTGTAGGACGAATGTTCCGACCCGTCGCGGTAAAATACCAGATCGCCCGCCCGAAGGATGGTGCCGTCGCTCTCGTGCAACTCGCCCTCCAGGATCAGGAACTGTTCGTGCCCGTTGTGGCGATGGCCGCGCGTCACCATGCCGGCGGGCATCCGGTAGACGTGGAAGCCCTCGCCCAGGGGACGCCCCTCATCCAGTTGCAGGACCGCGTCGCCAAGTGCTGTGCCGTCGGGATAGACGAAGGGCTTGAAGGTGCCCTCGCGGATGTTGACCACCTGGCGGTCGTGCGGCTCGATCTTTCTCATGGCGCTCCCCTTTTCGGCTGCCCCGATCATATTGACCCGTCAGTCAAAATGCAACCACCCCGACGCCCCCTCGATTCGCATTTCTTTCCCGGATCAGCCGCCTTTCGCAACAAACAGTCGCAAAAACCTGCCGCAGGGACATATTCTTCGCGATTTTGCCGGTTGACCTTCCCCCACGCGCGACATACTTTCCGCTGCGAAGCAGCAAAGGGCGGCGTGATGCGCAGGATTCTTGTACTTGGGGGTCAATGGCGCGTGGGCCGGTAACGGCAGACCATGATGGTTCCCATGCGCCCCCGATGACCCTCGGGGGCTTTTTGTTGATGGATGGGCCGTTCGGCCAGACCGGAGGATGAGATGTCGCGGCAGATGACCGGAGCGAAAATGGTGGTTCAGGCCCTGAAGGATCAGGGCGTCGATGTGGTCTTCGGCTATCCGGGCGGCGCTGTCCTTCCGATCTATGACGAGATCTTCCAGCAAAACGACATCAAGCACATCCTTGTCCGCCACGAACAGGGCGCGGTCCACATGGCCGAAGGCTATGCCCGCTCGACGGGCAAGCCGGGCGTCGTCCTTGTGACCTCCGGCCCCGGTGCCACGAACGCCGTCACCGGCATGGTCGACGCGCTGATGGATTCGATCCCGCTCGTCGTCCTGTCGGGCCAGGTCCCGACCTTCATGATCGGCACCGACGGCTTCCAGGAGGCGGACACCGTCGGCATCACGCGGCCCTGCACCAAGATGAACTGGCTGGTGAAGGACACCGACAGGCTGGCCGAGACGATCCACCAGGGCTTCCATGTCGCGACGCAGGGCCGCCCAGGGCCGGTCCTGATCGACATTCCGAAGGACGTGCAGTTCGCGACCGGCACCTACACCGCCCCGCGCGAGGTCAAGACCGGCCATTACCAGCCCCGCGTCAAGGGCGACATGGCGGCGATCACCGCGCTGGTCGAGCTGATGGAAAAGGCCGAACGCCCGGTCTTCTATACCGGCGGCGGCGTCATCAACTCTGGCCCCGCCGCCAGCCAGCTTCTGCGCGAACTGGTCGAGGCGACAGGCTTTCCGATCACCTCGACGCTCATGGGGCTCGGCGCCTATCCGGCCTCGGGCAAGAACTGGCTCGGGATGCTTGGCATGCACGGGCTTTACGAGGCGAACCTCGCCATGCACGGCTGCGACCTGATGGTGAACATCGGCGCGCGGTTCGATGACCGGATCACCGGCCGCATCGCCGATTTCAGCCCCCATTCGCGCAAGGCCCACATCGACATCGACCCTTCGTCGATCAACAAGGTCATCCATGTCGACATCCCGATCCTGGGCGACGTGGGCCATGTGCTTGAGGACATGCTCAACATCTGGAAGGCGCGCGGCCGCAAGGTCAACCGCGAGGGGCTTGCGAAATGGTGGGGCCAGATCGACCAGTGGCGCGCCAAGAAGAGCCTGAGCTACAAGAACTCGACCAAGATCATCAAGCCGCAATATGCGCTCGAACGGCTCGAGGCGCTGACCAAGGGCCGCGACCGCTACATCACGACCGAGGTTGGCCAGCACCAGATGTGGGCGGCGCAGTTCCTGCATTTCGACGAACCGAACCGCTGGATGACCTCCGGCGGCCTTGGCACCATGGGCTACGGCCTGCCCGCCTCGATCGGCGTGCAGATCGCGCACCCCGACGCGCTTGTCATCAACGTCGCGGGCGACGCGAGCTGGCTGATGAACATGCAGGAAATGGGCACGGCCGTCCAGTTCCGCGCCCCGGTCAAGCAGTTCATCCTGAACAACGAACGGCTGGGCATGGTGCGCCAGTGGCAGCAGCTTCTGCATGGCGAGCGCTATTCGCAAAGCTGGTCCGAAAGCCTGCCCGACTTCGTGAAGCTGGCCGAGGCCTTCGGCTGCAAGGGCATCCGCTGCGACGATCCGGCCAATCTCGACGGCGCTATCGAGGAGATGCTGGCCTATGACGGCCCGGTCATCTTCGACTGCCTGGTCGAGAAGCATGAGAACTGCTTCCCGATGATCCCGAGCGGCAAGCCGCACAACGAGATGCTTCTGGGCGACGCCTCGACCGACGGCGCGATCAAGGCCGAGGGCGCGGTGCTGGTCTAGGACCGGCACCCCCGTTCGGCCCCGATGAACTGAGAGAGAAGGACGAAGGCACCCATGTCAGCCCTGAACATCAAGAAAGGCGCGACGAGCCATTCCGCCTATGACCTGCGCGACCCGAATGCCCAGGTGATCGAAAGCCACACGCTCGCCGTTCTGGTGGACAACGAGGCGGGCGTCCTTGCGCGCGTGATCGGCCTTTTCTCGGGACGCGGCTACAACATCGACAGCCTCACGGTGGCCGAGGTCGACCACAAGGGCCACCGCTCGCGCATCACCGTGGTGACGCGCGGCACGCCCGCCGTGATCGAGCAGATCAAGGCCCAGCTTGGCCGCATCGTTCCGGTGCACGAGGTCCATGACCTGACCGCCGACGGCCCCTCGGTCGAGCGCGAACTGGCGCTTTTCAAGGTGACCGGCACCGGCGACAAGCGCATCGAGTCGCTGCGCCTGGCCGAGATCTTCCGCGCCAACGTCGTCGATTCCACGCTGGAAAGCTTCGTCTTCGAGATGACGGGGACGCCCGAAAAGATCGACGCCTTCGCCGACCTGATGCGACCCCTGGGCCTGGCCGACGTGGCCCGCACCGGCGTCGCCGCCCTGTCGCGCGGGCTTTAGGCCGGGACCGGGCGCCGACCCCATTTTAAGGGGCCGGGTCGGGCGGGAAAAGGAAACGCAACCCGCGTTTCCCCCGCCCGTGCGAGGCGGTGCCGCTGGACCGCTTGTGTCATGAACCATCAAAGGCCAGCGCCTGCCCCGGTGGGCGCATAGCGCCCGCCATGGGCGAGGCGTGCGCTGGCCGGTGGCCTTTGGGCCATCGGCCGGGACAAAGGGCAAAGCCTTCGCATGGCAGGGCCAACGGCCCCTGCCACCCCCCAGGTAAACCGTCGTGGATCGCCGGGCCGGTCGGGATCAGGAAACGCGCTGCGTTTCCCCCGGCCGTTTGGAAGCGTCCTGGCTGGACCGCCGATGTCATGAACCATCAAAGGCCGGCGCCTGCCCCGGTGGGCGCATAGCGCCCTCCGTCGGCGGGGCGGGCGCTGGCCGATGGCCTTTGGGCCACTGGCGGGGACAAAAGACTAGGCCTTCGCATGACAGCGTCAACGGCCCCTACCACCCCAGGCCTAGCCGCGCATCAAGAGCGGCGTCAGCCGGTCCGCCCATTCAGCCTGCCCGCGCGGGCCCGCCACAAGGTCCTGGCGCAACTCGACCAAGACGGACTCGAGCCCCCGCGCCTCGCCATGGACGGGCACGGTATAGTCGCCCTCATCGTCGATCTGGTAGGGCTGGTTGCCGGCGATCATCGCCTCGGCCCCGCCCAGCCCCTCGATCAGCCGCCCGGCATAGGCGGCCGACTTGCGGTAAAGGATCCCCACATGCCAGGGCCGCCGCACACCCAGGAAGACCGGCGTGAAGGAGTGGATGCCGACGACCGCCGGCCGCTCCCCCCTGGCCTTCGCCCGGTCAAGCCAGCCCTGCACCTCGCGCTGGAATGGGTGGAACCAGCGCTCGGCCCGCGCCTCGCGCTCGGCCTCGGCGATGCCGATATTGCCCGGCACCGCCGTCGCCTCGCTTTGTTCCGGGATCGACGAGCGGCTGGTGAGCGGCCGGTTCAGGTCGATCAGAAGCCGAGAGGCGCCGGACAGGATCAGGGGCGCGCCGGTCCTTTCCGCGATCCGCCGCGCGACGGCGGCCGCACCTATGTCCCAGGCGATGTGACGCTCGCGGTCGGACTGGCTCAGCCCAAGGCCGCCATAGTCCTCGGGCATCCAGTTCGAGGCATGTTCGCACAGCAGAAGCACCGGGCCGCCGCCGTCCCGGTTCACCCACTCGAAAGGCGCGGGATCGGCCATCAATAGATCCCCGCGTAGCGCGCGCAGAGCGCGTCATCAAGGACATCGCCCGCCAGCGCGATTTCGGCCCGCTTCATGCCGACGTAGGTTTCGACGCCCAGATTGCCGAGCCAGCCGCGCGCGACCGTGTCGGACGTGAAGGCGTCCAGCGCCTCGCCAAGGCTTTCCGGCAACCGCCGCAGGCCGAGGCGGTCCTGTTCGGCCCCGCTCAGGTCCGCCGGGTCGCCGGAAAAGAGCGGTGGGTCGGCAAGCCCCTCGGTGATCCCCTGAAGCCCCGCGCGCACCACGGCGCCAAGCGCCAGATGCGGGCAGGCGCAGCCGTCCGCCGCACGATATTCCAGGTTGAAGGCCCGCGCCGGATCGGCACCGCCCAGCGTCGTGACCGGGCAGATCCGCAGGCTCGACTCGCGGTCGCAGTCGCCGAACCAGGTCCAGGCCGACGACCAGTTGTGCGGCCGAAGGCGCAGGTAGGAAATGGGCGCGGGCGCGGTCAGCGCGACAAGGGCCGGCATGTGGCGCACGATCCCGGCGGCAAAGGCGCCCATCAGTGCCGACACCTGCCCCGGCCGCGACGGGTCGCGCGTGACATTCTGGCCCTTGGCGTCGGCAAAGGACATGTGGATGTGAACGCCGTTTCCGACGCCGGCCACCGCCGCCTTGGGCGCGAAGGTCGCGCGCCAGCCCCTCAGACCCGCAAGCTCCCGCACCACCTCGCGAAGGGCTACGGCCCGGTCGGCGGCCGTCACCCCGTCGGCAGGCCCGATCGCCACCTCATACTGGTCGCGGCCATATTCGGCGATGAAGACCTCTGGCTCCATCTCGAGCGCCCCGAATGCGGCCATCAGCTCCGACCCGAACGGATCGGCCTGCCTCAGCGCGCGAAGCGAGAAGGCGGGCGCGGGTGGCAACCCGGTGTCCAGTAGCGTGAACTCATGCTCGAACGAGACCTTGAGCGTCAGCCCGGTCGCGGCCGTCAGGTCGGCAAGCGCCGATCTCAGCAAGCTGCGCGGGCAAAGCGCCCAAGGCGCGCCGTCCAGGTTCACGATGTCGGCCATCATCATATGGGTCGCGGTCGCGGCCCCCGGCAGTTGCACCCGGTAGCGCGCCCTGTCGTCGCCCAGAAGCCGCAGATCGCCCGACGAGCCCCAGGGATTGGGGTCCGCGATCAGGTCGAACGGCGTCAGCGACATGTTCGCCGGCACCCACCCGGTCGAGATCAGGCCACCCTGGGCCAACCGGCTCGCAGGCACCGACCGCCCCCGCGTGATCCCGGCATAGTCGGTGGTGACGAGCGTCAGAAGCTCGGTCATTCAGGCCCCCATGCGGTCGAGGATCGTGCCGGTATCCGTGACCCAGCAATAGCCGCCATAGGCCTTCAGCGCACCCTGGTGACGCTCCTCGGTATAGGTGGCGCAGGCGTCGCCCGGCACCGCGACCAGATAGCCCCGGTCGGCCGCATCGCGCACCGCCATGTCGACGCACTGGTCGGTCACGACGCCCGCGACGATCAGCTTTTGGACACCGAGGTTTCGCAGCACATAGTCGATGTTCGTCGAGTTGAAGACGCCCGACGACGACTTCGGCAGCACGATTTCATTGGCGACCGGGTCCAGTTCCTCGATCGGCCCGGCCAGCGGATGGCCCTTCGGCACGATCAGGTTCGACAGCCTATGGTCGAGCGAGATATCGCGCCCGTCCTCGGTCAGTGCCTCGATGATCGTGTGCAGGACCTGGACCCCCCTCGCGCGGGCGCGCGCGAGCATCTTGACCTGGTTCGGGATCACCATCTCGCGCAGGCGGCGGTGATAGTAGGTGTCGGGGCCGAACTCTGGGTGCGCCGGGTCCTGCCCCGGCAGGCAGAAGATCTTCTGCATGTCGACGAAGAGAAGCGCGGTATCCGCCGGCGAAAAGCGCGTCTCGCGCGGGTTCTTGCGGTCAGTCATCGGGAATTGCCTTCTTTGGGCCAGAGGTGGGCCTTGTTCGCCCCAAGGGTGATGTTGTTTTCGCTGCGCACCGCTTCGATCCGCATGACGCGCGGCCGCCAGTCCTCGGACTTGAGGTTCGCAAGCCCGGCGATGACCGCCTCGACCTGCAGAAGCGGTGTGACCAGCGTGTCGAAGGGCGAGGCCGTCTTGACCGGCGCCGTCAGGACCACGTCGGCAAACTCGGCGATGGGCGAGCGCCAGATGTCGGTGAAAAGGATGATCGAGGCGCCCCGGTCCTTGGCCTGGCGCGCGAAGCGCACCGTGTCGGTCTGGTAGCGGCGATAGTCGAAGACGACCAGCAGATGGCGGCGGTCCACGTCCGCGATCCGGTCCGAAATGTCGGCGTCCGACCCGTCCATGAGCTCGCAGCCCGGCCGCAGGTGATGCAGGCAGCGCTGCAGGACCCCGGCGATGAAGCGCGAGAAGCGACCGCCGAGGCAGAGGACGCGCAGCCGCTGGTCGGCCAGTAGTGCCACCGAACGTTCGTAGTCGAGCGTCGGGATGCTCGTCGCCATCTCTTCGCAGCGCAACTGGGTTTCCTGGAAGAAGGCGCGGAAAACGTTGTCCTGCCCGGACAAGGCTGGCGCCATCCGCAGCGTCAGGGGCGAGCGCATGTGCAGCTCGACCTCGGCCACCAGCGTCGCCTGAAGGTCGGCGAACCCCTCGAACCCGAGCCGCGTCGCCAGCCGGATCACCGTCGGGTCGCTGACCCCCGCCTCGCGCGCGAGCTTCGATACGGTGGTAAGGCCCGCGGCAGGATAGTTGGCCAGAAGCGCGCGGATGACCTTCAGCTCGGCATTCGAGGCGCCGCTTTCGGTCGCCAGAAGCCGGTCACGCACGGTTTCCACGACGGCAGGCGGGGCGCCTGCACCACTGTCGGTTCCGGACGCGGCTTTGGTCTTCCCACTCATGAAAAGCTCCCGAGGGCAGGTTGGCTCGGCGCAGGATTTCGGGCACAAGTATTAGTAATATCCATTACAGATACTTCGCCACAAAGATCAAGTTGAAATATTTCTTGACTGACGCGACCCTGGGGCGCCACTCTTGCGCAACCCCTGGCAGGAGCTCCACGCGGTCCGATGCGGCTTTGGCTTTCTCTTCCGAAATCGGCCTGGTTCGGTGCTGTCCTGCTGGCGGCGCTGGTGGCCGCTGCCGCCATCATACTGCGCTTCGCGTTCGGGTTGAATGGCGAAAATATCGCCGTACTGATGCTTTTGCAGATTGCCGCCGTCCTGGCGCTCGCGATCTTTTCCGGCAACTCGGGGATCGTCTCCTTCGGCCATTCCGCCTTCATGGGACTGGGCGCCTATACGGCCGCGATCCTGACCATGCCCGCCTCGGTCCAGAAGTCCGCACTGCCCGCCCTGCCCGGCTGGATGGCCGGTCACGAGCTGCCGCTTCTGGCGGCCCTTGGAGTGGCGGCGCTGGTCGGGCTTCTGGCGGGCTTCATCAGCGGCGTGCCCCTGTCGCGGCTCTCGACCGGGTCGATGGCCATCGGCACGCTGGCCTTCCTTGTCATCCTGCATGTCACGCTCGTCGGCGCGCGCGACATCACGCGGGGCAGCCAGACATTCTTCGGTGTGCCCCGGCTGACGACGCTGGGCGTGGCGCTGGCGGCGGCCGTCGTCATGGTGCTTCTGGCCCGCATGTGGCGCGAAAGCCGAACCGGCCTTGCGCTGCGCGCCAGCCGCGAGAACGAGGTGGCCGCCGCCGCCTCTGGCGTCGACGTGACGGGCGTGCGGCTGCGCGGCTGGGTCTTGTCGATTGCCGCCGTCACCGTGGTGGGCGCGCTTTACGGCCATTTCCTTGGTGCCTTCTCGCCCAAGGACTTCTACTTCGACTTGATCTTCACCCTGATCGCCATGCTGATCGTCGGCGGCATGTTCTCGACCACCGGCGCGGTTGCGGGCGTCGTCGTCCTGACCGCCGTCATCCAGATCCTGCGCCGGGGCGAGAGCGGCTTTTCCCTCGGATCGCTGACCGTCCCCCCGATCTTCGGCCTTCCGCAACTTGGGCTTGGCCTGGCGCTTCTCTTCATCATCTGGGCGCGCCCCATCGGACTTCTGGGCCTGACCGAGGTCGGCCCCGCGACCCTGACTCGCAAGCGCGAGGCGGCCCCCGCCCCCGCCGCGCTGCCGCCCGCGCCGGAACAGACGGCGACGAAGCGCCTTGAGGTGCGGGACGTGACCGTGCGGTTCGGTGGTCTGGCGGCACTCGACCAGGTGACGTTCGACGTGCTGTCGGGCCAGATCACCGGGCTCATCGGGCCGAACGGGGCGGGAAAGACCACGCTCGTCAACACGATCTGCGGCCAGCAGCGCCCCACCGCGGGCTCGGTGCGGCTCGACGACCGTATCCTCTCGGACATGGCGCCCTGGCGCGTGGCGCGGGCGGGTCTTGGCCGGACGTTCCAGAACATCCGGCTCTTCGACCGGCTGACCGCGCTTGAAAACGTCGTCGTGGCAGCCCAGCAGACCGGCGCCGACCGCGCCGCCGCCGAAGGCATCGCCATGGCCGAGCTGACCCGCATGGGCCTTGCCGACCGCTGGGACCAGATGGCGTCGGGCTTTGCCTACGGCGACCGCCGCCGACTAGAGATCGCCCGCGCGCTGGCGCTGGCCCCGGACTTCCTGCTGCTCGACGAACCCGCTGCCGGCATGAACCCGGCAGAGACGGACGCGCTTATCGCCACGCTCGACGCGTTGCGGCGCGAGCGCCCGCTGGGACTGCTGATTATCGAGCATGACATGCGCCTCATCATGCGCCTGTCGGATCATATGATCGTGATGAACAAGGGCCAGAAGATCGCCGAAGGCCCGCCCGCCGCCATCCAGACCGACCCGGCCGTCGTCGAAGCCTACCTCGGCTCGCGCCGCAAACAGACATCATAGGAGAGTGACATGACCATGACTATCCGCGCACTTCTGGCCACCTCTGCCTTGGGCCTGCTGCTTTCGGCCCCTGCCCGGGCCGAGGATGTGGTGATCGGGCTGGCGACGGCGCAGACCGGCGCGCTGGCCTTCGCCGACCAGCCCTCGCTTGCCGGTTTCCGGATGGCCATGGACGAGATCAACGCCAAGGGCGGGCTCGGCGGGAAATACAAGGTGACGCTCGACGTGAAGGACACCCGGTCCGACACCGGCGCCACGGTGCAGGCGGCGCAGGAACTGGTGGCCGAGGGCGTGAAGGTCCTCATTACGCCCTGCGACGCCGACCCCTCGATCGCGGCGGGCCAGATCAGCCAGACCGCCCAGATCCCGACCCTGACCTTCTGCGGCACCACGCCGACGATCACCGATGCCGTGGGCGACTACATGTTCGGCACCTACCCCGCCGACAACGGGCAGGCGACGCTTCTGGCCGAATATGCCGCGCAACAGGGCTACAAGACCGCCTACATCCTGAAGTCGCCCGACACGGCTTACACGCTGCGCCTGCCGGAATATTTCGCGGACGTGTTCCAGAAGAAGGGCGGCACCATCGCGGGCGAGGGCACCTTCGCCATGGGCCAGCAGGACTTCGGCGCCGAGGTGACCAAGATCGCGGCCATGAACCCGCAGCCCGACGTCATCATGACCGCCGCCTACGAGCCCGACTTCCCCGCCTTCCTGAAGGCGCTGCGCGGCGCGGGCGTCAAGGCGCCGATCCTGGGTTCGGACGGGATCGACAGCCCGACGACCACGGGGCTGGGCGCGATCGCGAACGGCATCGTCCATACCACGGCGGGCTTCCCGGCGGACGGAACGCCGCTTGGTGACTTCTACGCCAAATATGAAAAGGCGACCGGCGCGAAGCCCGAAACCGTCTATGTCGCGACGGGGTATGAGATCCCCTACATCCTCGACGCGGCCGTCACGGCGGCCGGAACGATGGACGGCCCGGCCCTGCGCGATGCGCTCGCGAACCTTGAAAACGTGCCGGTCCTGACCGGCAAGGTCACCTACAAGGGCACCAACCGCATGCCGATCCGCGACATCACGCTAGTGAAGATCGAGGATGGCGCCCGCAGCCCGGTCGAGACGGCGACGCCCGACGCCGCACTCGTCCCGGCACCCTGAGGCCCCTGACCCCATGACGCCGACGTCGTCCGCGCCCTTCCTCACCGTCACCGACCTTTCCGTGCGCTACGGCGCCGTCGAGGCGGTGCACGGCCTGTCGCTCGAGGTCGAGCGCGGGTCGATCACGGTGCTTCTGGGCGCGAACGGCGCGGGCAAAAGCTCGACCCTCGCCGCCCTGACCGGGATTGCCCCGGCCAAGGGCGGCCTGCAATTCGACGGGCTGTCGCTGACCGGCATGATGCCGGAAGAGATCGTGCGCCACGGCATCGCGCTCTGCCCCGAAGGGCGGCGGGTCTTTCCCTCGCTCAGCGTCGCGGACAACCTGCACCTTGGCGGCGCGGCGCATGTGAAGGGCGATGCGCTGGCCGCGCGGATCGAGGCGGAACTTGACCGCTTTCCGATCCTGCGCGAGCGTTTCCACCAGCGCGCCGGCCTTCTGTCCGGGGGCGAGCAGCAGATGCTCGCCATCGCCCGCGCGCTCATGTCCGCGCCGCGCCTGCTGCTGCTGGACGAGCCCTCGCTGGGCCTGGCGCCCAAGGTGGTCGATCAGGTGTTCGACCTGGTCCTGTCGTTGCGCGATCAGGGGATCACCATCCTTCTGGTCGAACAGAATGCCGAACGCGCGCTCGACATCGCCAACCGGGGCTATGTGCTGCAATCGGGGCGCCTTGTCCTGTCGGGATCGGGGGCCGAGCTTGCCGGCAGCGACCTGATCCGTCAGGCCTATCTTGCGGGGTAAGGGATGGACGTTTTCCTGCAACAATGCCTGAACGCGATCAGCCTCGGCGGCATCTATGCCCTGCTGGCGCTGGGGCTGGCCGTCGTCTTTTCCATCGTCTCGCTCATCAATTTCGCGCATGGCGAACTGATGACGCTTGCGGGCTACGCGATCTATGCCGCGCTGCTTTTCGCGATGCCGCTGCCGGTCGCCCTTGGCGCCGGGGTCATCGCCGCCGCCCTTGCCGCCATGGCGATCGAGCGCGTGGCCTTCCGCCCCATGCGGCGGGCGGACGCGACATCGCTTCTTATCACCAGCTTCGCCGTGTCCGTGATCCTGCGCGTCCTTTTCCAGAACGGCATCTCTGCGCGGCCGAAACCCGTGGCGCTGCCGCCCGAACTGTCGGGCGTCGTGACCTTCGGCCCCGTGCACCTGAGCGTCATCGCGCTCGCCTCCATCGCCATCACCATCCTGTCGCTTGCCGCGCTGAGCCTCTTCCTGACTCGGACGACGATGGGCCGGGCGATGCGGGCGGCGGCCGAGGATTTCCAGGTGCTGCGCCTGATGGGGATCAGGGCCAACCGGGTGATCGCGGTCGCCTTCGCCATCTCGGGCGCGCTCGCGGGCGTGTCGGCGGCGCTCTGGATCGCGCAGCGCGGCTCGGTCGATCCGCTGATGGGGTTCGTCCCGGTCCTCAAGGCCTTCATCGCTGCCGTCATCGGCGGCCTTGGCAGCCTGCCGGGGGCGGTCGCAGGCGGGTTCGCCCTTGGCATCGCCGAGGTCCTTTTCCAGGCCTTCCTGCCGCCCGAGGCGCTGCCCTTCCGCGACGCCTTCGTCCTGTCGCTGGTCGTCGCTGTGCTGATCTGGCGCCCGGACGGCCTGATCCCGGCCAAGACCGGGCGGCGGAGCTAGCGTCTGGCCGAACTGGCAGGGGCCGTTGACCCTGCCATGCGAAGGTTTTGCCTATTGTCCCGGCCGGTGGCCCAAAGCCACCGGCCAGCGCCCGCCCCGCCCATGGCGGGCGCTTCCGCGCCCACCGGGGCAGGCGCCGGCCTTTGTTGGTCTGTGACACGGGCGGTCCAGCGGAACCGTTCCCACGACGGCCGGGGGAAACGCGGATCGCGTTTCCTGATCCCGCCCGGCCCAGCCGCCCTACCGCCTGTCCCCCGCGCCCTTCGGCAAGGGCACCGTCAACTCCCCCGCCACATAGTCCGGCACGATCCCGCGGCAGAGCCCCGCAAACGCCCGCACCACCGGCAGGTCCTGCGCGCCAGAGGCATGCAGAAGCCCCATGCGCACCCGCTTGACCGGCCCCGCGATCGGCACGAAGGCCAGCTTGCGCCCGTCCGGCGCCTCATCCGTCCGGGGCCGGGTGTTGGCGATCGAATAGCCGAAGCCGTTTGCGACCATGGACTGCACCAGCGCCATGTCGCGCGTGCGTTCAAGGATGCGGGGCGGCCGCCCGACCGGCTCGAAGAACGACAGGAAGTAGTCGGCACTGAGCGGCAGGTCCAGAAGGATCATCGGCAGGTCGACCAGATCGGCAATCGTCACGCTCTCGCGCCGGGCCAGCGGATGGGCGGCGTCGAACATCGCGAAGGGCGGCAGCTCGACAAGGCCGGTGAAGATCAGGTCGGTCGGGATCGCCATGTCATAGGTCAGCGCCACGTCAAGGCTCGCCTTGCGCAGCCCCTCGATCAGGGCGGTCTGGTGGGTCTCGGTCTGCTGGAAGTCGACATCGGGGAAGGCATCGGCAACCGCACGGCGCAGGCGCGGCAGAACAAGCTGGGCGAAGGTCGCAAGGCAGCCGACCGCCAGCCGCCCCCTGACCGCCCCCTTCAGCCGGTTCGCCGTCTCGGTGAAGGCGCGCGCCGCCTCGATCACGCGCCGCGCCTCGCCGACGAGCGTCCGGCCCTGTTCGGTCAGCACCATGCCCTGCGCATGGCGGCGCACGAAAAGGGGCAGGCCCGTCTCGGCCTCGATTTGCGCGATGGCGGCGGAAATCGAGGGCGCGGACACGCCCACCCGTTCGGCCGCGACCGACACGGACTGGCAATCGCCGACCGCGATCAGATATTCGAGTTGCCTCAAGGTGAGCCGCAGCATCCTGTCCCCCAGGACCGCGACCTTAGCCGATTGCGGGCTTTGGTCCATGGGGCGCGTGCCGGGCCGGTCCATCGGACTATTCGTCGCCGGGCACGCCGTAGGACGGTGCTGCGCGGGGGTCGAGCGCGCGCTGGACATAGGCCGCCATCTGTGGCGCATAGACCTGCCAAGCCGCGCGCAGGTCGGCGATGGGCGCGTCCGACCAGTCGATGCGCAGGTCGATGAGCGGCCAGTCGAGCCGGTCCGCGACCTTCAGGCCCGCCGAATGGACAGGCCCCGCCTCGCCTCCGGCCGCAAGCCCGGCTTCCAGCGCCTGCATCAGCCGCTCGCCCAGATGGCCCGTTGCCCCCTCGAACGCCGCAACCATGGCGGCCGGCACGCCGTCATTGGCCAGAAGGTTGCCCCCGGCCGCGCAGTCGCGTCCCTTTGCCTCGGCCCAGATCCCGAGCACCTGCCGCCCGGAATGGATCGCGACATGACCCTGGCGGTCGACGACCAGCAACTGGCGCCAGTCGATGAAGTCGCGCCCCGTCGTCACGCGCCGAAGCGCCGCACCGGCGTCAAGGCCAGAGGCCAGCGCGTCAAGGACCAGGGGCCCGAGCGCCGGGTCGGTCACATTCTGGCTCGCGACGGCGCCCACGCCGGCCCCCACATGCGCGCACCGCGCCGCAACGGCGGGCGAAGAGGATGAGATCACCATCCCGAACTGCCCCGTCCGCGCGCACCGCCCGACAAGCGAAAAGGTCATCGCCGCCCCCCTTTTGTGGACGCCACCCGTCCGTTCCGAATTGAACCGGGGGACCAGCAGCCCCCCGGGCGCCAGGGTTCAGTCGGGAATGACCGCCGTCGCGTCGATCTCGACCAGCCAGTCGGGCCGGGCGAGCGCTGTGACCACCACCCCGGTCGAGACGGGATGAACGCCCCGGATATATTCGCCCATCGTGCGGTAGACCGCCTCGCGGTGGCGCACGTCGGTCAGGTAGACGACGACCTTGCAGACATGCTCCATCTTGCCGCCGCACTCTTCGACCAGCTGCTTGATGTTCTGCATGACCTTGTGGGTCTGCTCGACCGGGTCATGGCTGCCGATGTTCTTGGCGGTGTCCAGGTCCTGCGGGCACTGGCCGCGCAGGAAGATCGTGGCGCCGCGCGCCACGACCGCCTGGGCAAGGTCATTGTCCAGCCGCTGCTCGGGGTAGGTGTCCTTGGTGTTGAACTTGCGATGGCGGTAGTGGGCCACGGTCTTTCCTTTCATTCGGCAGCGTTGGCGGCATTGGCGACGTCGGCGGGCGCTTCGCCCGGGGCCCGATAGGAGCGGTAGTGCCGATCCTTGGCAATATGGTCGGCGACGAATTTCGCATCGTGCCAGACGCCCCAGATGAAGGACGACCCGCGCCGGGACTGGTAGGGCAGGCCCAGGTAGTAGATGCCGGGCTCGGTCGAGACGCCGCGGGCATGGGCGGGCTGGCCCTTGGCATCGACGGCGCCGGAGGGCAGCCAGGCGTAGTCGTTGGTGAAGCCCGTCGCCCAGACGATCGAGGTGATGCCGGCCTCTTTCAGGTCCAGGCTGCGGACCGGGTCGCTCAGGTCCTTCGGGTCCGGCCCGATGACATGCGCCTCGGGCTCTGCCGGCAGATCGACGCCATTGCGCTCGGCCCAGGCGTCGGCGGCCTGAAGCAGCGAGAGGTAATCGCGGTCCCCCGCCGCGACATTGCGCGGCAGATCGTCGGCGAACTGCATCACGCCGTCCTTGCAGGCACCCGCCCGGCCCAGAAGCCGCATTCCGCGCGCCGCCAGCTTGCGGAAATCGACCGTGGCGCCCCCGTTCGCGCCGCTGACGGCGATGGTGACATGTTCCGACCCCGGCTCACGATCCGCGTCCCACTTGTTCAGGACACCGAGCCACCAGACGAAGTCGCGGCCCCGGTAGCGCCGGGGCGGACGGCCATGCGGTCCGATGGCGAGCCAGACGGTCCGGCCCGCGCTCATCAGTTCTTCGGCGATCTGCGCGCCCGAGGATCCGGCGCCGACGACGAGGACATTGCCCGGCGGAAGCTGCCCCGGATTGCGGTAGGCGTTCGAGTGGATCTGGACGATCCCCGCCTCCTTCGGGACGAGCGGCGGGACGACGGGCGTCTGGAAGGCGCCGGTCGCGGCGATGACGTAATGCGCAGACACCGGCCCGTCCGAGGTTTCGGCGACGAACCCGCCGCCATCGGCACGGGCGACCCGCGTCACCTCGACCCCGGTCCGGACCGGCGCGCCGATCTGGGCGACATAGTCCACGAAATAGTCCGCCATCCCCTCCTTGGCCACGAAGGCCTCGGGGTCGCCTGCGAACTCGCGGCTGGGGAAGCGGTCATGCCAGGCGGGGCCGTTCGCGACGAGCGAATCCCAGCGGCAGGACCGCCAGCGCTCGGCGATGCGGGCCTTTTCGAGGACCAGATGCGGCACGCCCATCCGGGTCAGATGCTCGCTCATCGCGATCCCCGCCTGACCCGCACCGACGACCAGTGCTTCGATCTTTTCCATTTTCCGGCTCCTCAAGCGGGAATGCGACGCGCGAGATACTGCGCGAATTCGTAGTTCGGACGTTCCAGATGGCTGAGCGGCCCCGGCTCGGCCATGTCGGACAGAAGCCCGCGATAGACCTTTTCCGTGCAGCCCTTGTCCTCGGCATTGACGTGGTCCAGCAGGCCCTTGACCTTGGCCAGATGACCCTCGGCCGCGGGGTCGCTCAGCCAGTCCTGCGACATGCCCATGCCGAAAAGGACGTTCACGCGGCCCGGCCCGTCGGGCGTCAGGCTCAGATACCAGAAGTAGCCCGGCGTCAGCGTGATCATCAGCGAGGGATAGATCGCCAGAAGCCAGGTCTTCCTGCGGTCATCGCCCTGAAGCGTGGTGTTGGACGGGTGCGCCAACGCCAGCGGCACCGAGTCGTCCTTCAGGATGTGGTGGTAGTTGTAGGCGTCGCCGCCGGTGGGGCAGACCATCTCTTCGAACTTCGTCGCCCCGCCGATGGTGCCCGCATGGCAGACCGGCAGGTGGTAGCTTTCCATGAAATTCTCGGCCAGGACCTTCCAGTTCGTCGCCCAGTTGAAGGTCTCGCGGTAGGTTTCGCGGTAGCCGGTCATGTCGAAGGGCGCGATCAGGCCGGTGACTTCGGCAAGCGTCTCTGCCGGTTCCGGCGCGCCGGGGTTGAGCGTCACCATGACCCAGCCCTGCCAGATCGCCGTGCGCACCTGCGGCAGGCCGAGCGTGTCCTTGCAGAACCCCTCGTTCAGCGTCATCGCCGGCGCACCGCGCAGCGAGCCGTCAAGGTTGTAGGTCCAGGCGTGGTAGGGGCAGACAATCGAGCGCACCCTGCCCCGCCCCTGCAGAAGCGTCGACATCCGGTGACGGCAGACGTTCGACATGGCCCGGATCTGCCCGTCGCGGTCGCGCAGGACGACGACCGGCTCGCCGGCGATGGTCATGGTCAGGTAGTCGCCCGGCTCGGCCAGGGTCTCGGCCCGGCCGGCACAGAGCCAGTCCTTGGCGAAGATGTGCGCTTCCTCGGCCTTCAGGAACTCGTCGCTGGTATAGACCGACTTCGGCATCGCATGGGCGCGCTCGAACGGCACCGCGACGTTGGCGTGCAACTCTTCGACCGGTCCGACCTTCACATGCTTGTTCATCGCTGCCTCCCCTTGCTGCCACCGGCCCCATCGGACCGCTTCACCTGTTCACTTGTTTGCCTTGCCAAAGGAGCGCACACGAATCTATGCGAACCTCGCTCACCGCTGATAAGTTTACGCCTAATCAAGCCTGACGCATTCCCCTTTTCGCGGCGAGCCTCTAGCATCGGCCAAAAGCCGAACCCCGGACCTGAACTCCCGTGCCCACGCCCCCCTTGAACATCCTCTGCATCGGCCAGTCCGGGCGGCTCGGGCACGAGGCGCTGCTCCTGGCCGCGAGCTTTCGGGCAACGAATCCGGACTTCACCGGCAGGTTTTTCGTGGCCGAACCCCAGCCGGGCGCGCTCTGGCCGGGCACGGACCCGAGGATGAGCCCCGACCAGAAGGCCGCGCTGGCGCGCTATGACGCGGAGATCCTGCCGTTTGACAGCCGGGCCTTCGGCGCGGCCTACCCTTTCGGCAACAAGATCGAGGCGCTGGCCGCCCTGCCGCCGGGCGAGCCGTTCCTGTTTCTGGACAGTGACACGCTTTTCCTCGGTTCCCTGTCGAAACTCGCGATCGACCCCGCCCGCCCCTCGGCCTCGATGCGGCGCGAGGGGACCTGGCCGCAGGTGCCGCTTTACGGGCCGGGCTACGACGGCATCTGGGGCGCGCTTTACCTCCGCTTCGGGCTGGACTTCGCCGCGTCCCTGGACCTGAGCCAGCCGCAGGACTACTGGCAGCGCTACCTTTACTTCAACGCGGGCTGGTTCTTCGGCGCCGAGGCGGGCGCCTTCGGGCAGAGGTTCCTGGACTATGCCCTGTCGATCCGCGACGGCGAGATCGACGAACTGGCCAGCCAGCCGCTCGACCCCTGGCTCGACCAGGTGGCGCTGCCCCTGGTGATCCATTCCTTCGGCGGCGGGCGGCCGGGGCCGGAGCTGGACGGGCTGGATGGCGTCGTGACCTGCCACTACCGCTCGCTGCCCCTGCTTTACGCGCGCGAAAGCGACGCGGTGGTGGAGCGGCTCGAGGAGACGGCGGCGCTCAACCCGGTGAAGAAGGTGCTGCGCGACCATGAGCCGGTGCGACGGCTGGTCTACCAGGGCAAGGGGAGCGAGATCCGGGCGATGTTCGACCGCGACCGCCTTCCCGCCCGCGAACAGGCGATCCGCAAGCGGATCAAGGCCGCCGGCCTTTGGCTGCGCTGAGGCCGGGCGGGATCAGCGTCGCGGGTAGGCCGGGCCGGGCGGGATGAGGAAATGCGACCCGCGTTTCCCCCGACCGTCGTGGGACGGCGCCGCTGGACCGCCCGTGTCACAGATCAACAAAGGCCAGCGCCTGCCCCGGTGGGCGCGAAGCGCCCGCCATCGGCGGGGCGGGCGCTGGCCGATGGCCTTTGGGCCACCGGCCGGGACAAAAGGGCAAAGCCTTCGCATGGCAGGGTCAACGGCCCCTGCCAGCCGTGCCGCTGGACCGCTGATGTCAGACATCGCCAAAGGCCAGCCCCCCGCGCGCGCGCGCCCCGCAACCAGCCGCCGCCGCTTGCCGCGCTCCGGCCCCTGCCCTAGGGTCGCTCCGACCCAAAGGAGACAACCCATGACCGACAGCCCCCGCCCTCTTGGCTTTGACACGCTCGCCGTTCACGCGGGCACCGCCCCCGACCCCGCGACCGGCGCCCGGCAGGTGCCGATCTACCAGACCACTGCCTATGTCTTCAAAGACGCGGACCATGCCGCCCGGCTCTTCAACCTGGAGGAAGTGGGCTACATCTATTCCCGCCTGACCAACCCCACCGTCTCGGCGCTCGCGGCGCGTGTCGCCGCACTGGAAGGCGGCGTGGGCGCGATCTGCTGCTCGTCCGGCCATGCGGCGCAGATCATGGCGCTTTTCCCGCTGATGGGTCCGGGGCGCAACCTCGTCGCCTCGTCGCGGCTCTACGGCGGCACGATCACCCAGTTCAGCCAGACCATCAAGCGCTTCGGCTGGTCGGCGAAATTCGTCGACACGGACGACCTGAAGGCGGTCGAGGCCGCCATCGACGACAACACCCGCGCGATTTTCTGCGAGTCCATCGCCAACCCCGGCGGCTACGTGACCGACATCGCCGCGCTGGCCAAGATCGCCGACAGGAAGGGCCTGCCGCTCATCGTCGACAATACGACCGCTACCCCCTGGCTCTGCCGCCCGATCGAGCTGGGGGCGACGCTCGTCGTCCATTCAGCCACGAAATACCTGACCGGGAACGGCACGGTGACAGGCGGCGTGCTGGTCGATTCCGGCAAGTTCAACTGGTCGGCCAGCGACAGGTTCCCCTCGCTCGCGGCGCCCGAACCGGCCTACCACGGGCTGAACTTCCACGCCGCCCTCGGCCCGATGGCCTTCACCTTCCATTCCATCGCCGTCGGCCTGCGCGACCTTGGCATGACCATGAACCCGCAAGGCGCCCACTATACGCTGATGGGGATCGAGACCTTGGGCCTGCGGATGGAGCGTCACGTGCAGAACGCCCAGAAGGTCGCCGAATGGCTGGAAAAGGACCCCCGTATCGAAAGCGTGAGCTACGCGGGCCTGAAATCCTCGCCCTACCACGACCGCGCCAGGCGCGTGATGCCGAAGGGCGCGGGTGCCTTGTTCACCTGCGCGGTCAAGGGCGGCTACGAGGCCTGCGTGAAGCTGGTGAACGAATTGCAGCTCTTCAGCCATGTCGCAAACCTGGGCGACACGCGCTCGCTCATCATCCACTCGGCCTCGACCACGCACCGGCAACTGACGCCGGAACAGCTGATCGCCTCGGGGGCAGCCCCGAACGTCGTGCGCCTGTCGATCGGGATCGAGGATGCCGACGACCTGATCGCCGACCTCGATCAGGCGCTGGCCAAGGCCACCGCCTGATAGGCGGGCGCCGGGGGACGAGCCGGCGCCCGTTGCTTGGGTCCGGCGCTTACTTCAGTTCGTAGACGACGGTGACAGAGGCGGAAACCGACACCTGCCCCGCCGACACCGGAACCGCCGCCGCATCCCGCGCCATGGCGCTGGCATACATCGGGCCGGGGATCTGCCCGCCACCGCCGTTTTCGGTGATGAGCTTGACCGGCCCGAGCTTCAGCCCCGCCGCCTCGGCATAAAGCGTGGCCTTGCGCCGGGCATCCTCGACCGCCTTCTTCCGTGCCTCGTCCGTCGAGGGCTGCGGGTCCTGAAGGCCGAAGCTTATGCCATTGAGCGTGTTCGCCCCCTGCCCCACGACCGCGTCAAGAACGCCGCCGAGCTTGCCCAGGTCGCGCACATTGACCGTGACCATGTTCGAGGCGGTGAAGCCCTTCGTCTCGGCCACGCCCGAGGAATTCGGCACATAGCGCGGGCCGAGCGACAGGCCGTTCGTCTGGATGTCCTTCTGGTCGATCCCCGACCGGGCGAGCTCGCTCAGCAGCGCCGAGACGGCGCTATTGTTGTCCGCCATCGCCGTCTTGGCGCTGTCGGCATCGTTCGTGACGCCCATCGAGACGCTCGCCATGTCGGGCGCAATCTCGACCTGGCTCTCGCCGTTGACGGTAATCGTCGCGGGACTTTTGCCGGCGGCGTCCTGGCCAAAGGCCGGCAGGGCAGCGAGCGATAGGGCCAGAAGGCCGGGAACGATCATCGGGAAAGCAGGGCGCATGTGGGTCCTCCATTTTGCGCGGTTAGGATCATGGGTATGACGCGGCCCGCAAGCGCTTCCTTGGGCAGGGCGCTTTCCATGGGCAAATTTCTGCTTTACCTAGGGCGGACCCGAAAGGACGGCTGGGGTGGCCGTCCTCGTCATGTTAGATCGCCCTGATGAAGCCGCGCTTTGCCCTTGACCTGTCGAATGACCTGATCGGCCTTCTGGAAAGGCGCGGCGACGCGTGGGTGAAGATCGGCGAAGTGTCGCTCGAGGCGCCGGATCTTGACGTTCGGCTGGCGGGTTTCCGGCGGCTGATGGAGGCGCGGTCGCCCGAGGGATTTGCGACCAAGCTGATCCTGCCGAACTCGCAGATCCTGTACATAGACGTCGAAACGGCCGCGCCGGACGTGGCCGGACGCCGGGCCGAGATCGAGCGCGCACTCGAGGGGCGGACGCCCTACCCGGTCGAGGATCTGGCCTTCGACTGGTCGCAGACCGGCAACCGCGCGCGGGTCGCGGTCGTGGCGCTGGAAACGCTGTTCGAGGCCGACGGCTTTGCCGAGGCGAACGGTTTTCGCGCCGTGGCCTTCGTCGCCGCCCCCGAACCCGGCCGATTCGGCGGCGAGCCATGGTTCGGCCCGACGCCCTCTGCCGCCGATTACCTGCCCCCCGGCGCACGGCTGGTCCGCGACCAGGACCCGGCGCGCGTGGTGGCGACCGAGCTGATGGAGCCGCCCGGCGCGCCCGGCCCGGCGGCCGGGACGCCCCAGCACGTCGAGGAACCCGAGCCGGTTGTCGGTGAGGCGGCGCCTGAAGAAGCGGCGCCGGAGGAAGTGGCAGGCGGGGAAGAGGCCGCCGGGGAAGAGACCCCGGCCGAAGAGCCGCCCGCAGAACAGGCTGACGAACAGGCCGCCGAACCGCCCGCAGAACTGGCTGACGAACCGACGCTGCCCGAAGATCCGGTCGCGGTTGAAGTCGCGGATGAACCAGCGGCGGTCGAACCGGTTAAGCCTGACCCCGTCGCCGCAGCGGCCGAACCAGAGCTGGCGCCCGTCGCCGGCATGCTCGCAGAAGCGGCAGAACCACCGGTTGCCGACCCTCCTGCCCCGCCCGAAGAGGACGCCGCCGAAGCCCCCTTCATCGAGGTTGCGGCCGAGGAAGTCGACGGCGCGGCCCTCGCCGCCGCCGCTGCCGCCTCCCTGACGCCCGAGGCTCTGCCCGCCGATCTGGCGGCAACGCCCGCGCCGGCGCTCGCGATCGAACAGGCCGTCCGCCAGGCCCGCCGCGCCGAAGCGGCAGACAGCGCGGCGGCCGGGGCCCTGTCAAAGGGTGCCCCCGGCACGTTGGCCGAGCCCGCCCCGCCCCTCGCCCCGCCCCTCGCCGCGCGCCCGCATCTGAACGGTTCCGCGCCCCGCGTGCCGGCGCCAGAGGGCACAGCGCCCGACGGCGCCTTCCAGAGCCGCCGTCCCACCGCCACGGCCAACCCGCGCCTTGCCGCCATCGTCGCGGCGGTGCCCACGCGCACCCCGGGCGCCGGGATGGCCGCAGACCGGACAACTGCTCCGCGTGCGACACCGGCGGCGGCTCAGGCGGCTCAGATGGCGGCCAAGGCCCAGACCGGCCTATTGGCGAACCGCCCGCTTCTGATCGGCGGCGCGGCCGCCCTCCTCGTCGCGCTCGCGGCAATCATCTACAGCATGGGCGTCTCTGGCCCGGACACCTCGGCCACGACCACCGTCGCCGAAGCGACCGCCACCACCGCCGCCGCGCCGGCCACGACCGCCGAGGCGCCGCCCCCCGAACCGACGACGGCCCCCGCCGCGACGGCCGAACCCGCGCCGGCGGCAACCACCGCGCCAGAACCCCAGCCGCAGCCCGAGGCCACAGCCACGGCCGCAGCCCAGCCGGCACCCGAACCGCCAGCCGTCGAG
>CAMFGW010000031.1 GCA_945952025.1 uncultured Paracoccaceae bacterium | reverse complement strand
GCGCGGCCTCAGGCTTCGGTCGTCGTCTGGGCCATTTCGGTCCGCGGCTCGCGCGGCGGCCGGCCGATGACCTCGCGCAGCGCGTCAAGCTCGATGAAATTGTCGGCCTGGCGGCGCAGTTCATCGGCGATCATCGGCGGCTGGCTGCGGATGGTCGAGACGACCGAGACGCGCACCCCCTGCCGCTGAAGGCTTTCGACCAACGCGCGGAAATCACCATCGCCCGAGAAGAGGACGATGTGATCGACCCTCGGCGCCAGTTCCATGGCGTCGACGCAAAGCTCGACCTCCATGTTGCCCTTGACCTTCCGGCGGCCCTGGCTGTCGGTATATTCGCGCGCGGGCTTCGTCACCATGGTGAAGCCGTTGTAGTTCAGCCAGTCGACCAGCGGCCGAATCGGCGAGTAATCGTCGTTTTCCAGAAGCGCCGTATAGTAGAAGGCGCGCAAAAGCTTCGAGCGCCGTTCAAATTCCTGCCGCAGAAGCTTGTAGTCGATGTCGAACCCAAGTGCCTTGGCCGCCGCATAGAGGTTCGAGCCATCGATGAACAGCGCAAGCCGTTCGTCCTTGTAGAACATAATCTGCCTTTCAAATTCGGCGGTTTTCTGTCTTCTCCGAAAGGGCGGAGAGTTGGGCAACAGACCACTGGTCAAAAACGGGCAGCAACAACAACTAACTTAAGCGCCAGAATATCTAGATTGGAGCATAATCAGCAGCACATGGACATTTTTGTGGCACTGGGTGGGAATAAAGTCTCACTGGGCAGCGGCCCATCCTTGACAATTCGCAAAGCATTGATGTCGCTGACCGACCATCGGATCGCCTTGCGGGCCGTAAGCCGCTTCTTTTCAACCCCGGCCTTTCCAGAAGGCTCCGGTGCCGACTATGTGAACGGCGTTGCTTCTATCAGCACTTCACTCGGCTGTGAAGAACTTCTTGCGGCCCTGCATTCCGTGGAACAGTCGTTCGGACGGACCCGCGACGAACGCTGGGGCGCGCGCACGCTGGACCTGGACCTGCTGGCCTATGGCGACCGGATCGCGCCCGATCGCGCGACCTTCGACCACTGGGCGACGCTGCCGGCTGCGGACCAGCGGCGCCTGGCGCCGTCCGAGCTGATCCTGCCCCACCCCCGCCTTCAGGACCGCGCCTTCGTCCTGGTGCCCTGGGCCGACCTGGCCCCCCTCTGGCGCCACCCGCTGACCGGGCTGACGGTGGCCGGGATGATCGCGCGCCTTCCCCCCGCCGATGTCGCGGCAGTGCGACCTTTTTGACAAGCATTTTCACGCCTTTTTGGCTTGCCTTTGCCCCACGCCACGCATAGATAAGCCATTCCATTTTCCCCCGAACGGAGCATCCCATGGCCCGCGTCACCGTCGAGGACTGCGTCGACAAGGTTCCGAACCGTTTCGAGCTGGTCATGCTGGCCGCTCACCGCGCCCGCGAAATCGCGTCGGGCGGCGCCCTGACCATCGACCGCGACAATGACAAGAACCCGGTCGTGGCGCTGCGCGAGATCGCCGACGAAACCCAGGGTGCGGACGACCTGCGCGAGCGCATGATCGAAAGCCACCAGACCCAGATCGAGGTCGACGAGGCCGAGGAAGACGACATGGCGCTTCTGATGAGCGCCGAGATGGACCGCCCCGAAGCCAACGACATGACGGACGAAAGGCTGCTGCGCGCCATGATGGAAGCTCAGGGCGAGGCGTAACGAGTCATCGGGGGCCAAGGGGGTCGGCTGTGGAGCGGACGGGACTGATCGACGTCGAGGAACTCGTCGAACTCGTCCGCAACTATAACCCGCGCACCAATGCCGACCTGATCCGCAAGGCCTATGCCTACGGGCGCCAGATGCATCAGGGCCAGATCCGCAAGTCGGGCGAGGAATATTTCACCCACCCCGTCGCGGTCGCCGCCATCCTGACTGAACAGCGGCTTGATGATGCGACGATCATCACCGCGCTTCTGCACGACACGATCGAGGATACCAAGTCCACCTATTCCGAGGTCGAGCGCCTGTTCGGAGAGGAAATCGCCGAACTGGTGGACGGGGTGACCAAGCTCACCAATCTGCAGCTGTCCTCGACCGAGACGCAGCAGTCGGAAAACTTCCGCAAGCTTTTCATGGCCATGTCCAAGGATCTGCGCGTGATCCTGGTCAAGCTGGCCGACCGGCTGCACAACATGCGCACGCTGAAGTGGCAGCAGCCCGAAAAGCAGGTGAAGAAGGCGCGCGAGACGATGGACATCTATGCGCCGCTCGCCGGCCGCATGGGCATGCAATGGATGCGCGAAGAGCTTGAGGACCTGTCCTTCAAGGTGCTGAACCCCGAGGCCCGCGCCTCGATCATCCGCCGCTTCATCACGCTCCAGCGCGAAACCGGCGAGGTGATCCCCAAGATCACCGCCGACATCCGCACCGAACTCGACAAGGCCGGGATCGAGGCCGACGTCTACGGCCGCGCCAAGAAGCCCTATTCGATCTGGCGCAAGATGCAGGAAAAGCAGCTTGCCTTCTCGCGCCTGTCGGACATCTACGGCTTCCGCATCATCTGCCGGACCGAGGCCGACTGCTACCGCATCCTGGGCGTGATCCACCAGCGCTGGCGCGCGGTGCCGGGCCGCTTCAAGGACTACATCAGCCAACCGAAGTCGAACGGCTACCGCTCGATCCACACCACCGTCTCGGGCCGCGACGGCAAGCGGGTCGAGGTGCAGATCCGCACCCGCCAGATGCACGAGGTGGCAGAGGCCGGCGTCGCCGCCCACTGGTCCTACCGCGAGGGCGTGCGCGTCCAGAACCCCTTTGCCGTCGACCCCGCCCGCTGGGTCACGACCGTGACCGAACGCTTCGACGAGGGCGGCGACCACGACGAGTTCCTCGAGAACGTCAAGCTCGAGATGTATTCCGACCAGGTCTTCTGCTTCACCCCCAAGGGCGAGGTGGTGCAACTCCCGAAGGGCGCGACGCCGATCGACTTCGCCTATGCGATCCACACAAGGATCGGCGATGCCTGCGTCGGCGCCAAGGTCGACGGGATCCGCGTGCCCCTCTGGACCCGGCTGAAGAACGGCCAGTCGGTCGACATCATCACCGCCGCCGGCCAGCGCCCGCAGGCCACCTGGATCGACATCGTGGTCACCGGCCGCGCCAAGGCCGCCATCCGCCGCAGCCTGCGCGAGGAAAACCGCGAACGCTTCATCAAGCTCGGCCACGAACTTGCCCGCGTCGCCTTCGAACATGTCGGCAAGAAGGCTACCGACAAGGCCCTGCGCACCGCCGCCAAGGTGCTGGGCCTGACGGATGAGACGGAAGTGCTGGCCCGCATCGGCAGCGCCGAACTGAGCGCAAGCGAAGTCATCCGCGCCATCTATCCCGACCTTGCCGCACAGGTCGGCGAAGAGGTGGCGACCGACCGCGCCGTCGCGGGACTGGCCGCCGACCAGTCCTTCCGCCGCGCCAACTGCTGCCAGCCCCTGCCGGGCGAGCGCATCGTCGGCATCACCTATCGCGGGCAGGGCGTCGTCGTGCATGCCATCGACTGCCCCGCGCTGGCCGAGCTTGAGGACCAGCCCCAGCGCTGGGTCGACCTGCACTGGCACACCGGCCGCCACGCGCCGGTCAACAACGTGACGCTCGACCTGACCATCGCCAACGGCTCCGGCGTCCTTGGCCGCGTCTGCACCATCATCGGCGAGCAGAAGGCCAACATCGCCGACCTGACCTTCGCCGACCGCAAGCCCGACTTCTACCGCCTGCTGGTCGAGGTCGAGCTGCGCGACATCGAACATCTGCACAACCTCCTGAAGGTGCTCGAGGCCGAAAGCGACGTGGCCCAGGTCGAGCGGGTGCGCGACCTGTCGCGCAAGCCCTGAGCCCGCCATGTTCAAGCGTCGCACCCCGCGCACATCGTTCGAATCCTTCCGCCACGCGCTGATGCCCAAGGGCGGCTGGCGCCGGCAGGGGCTTTATATGCTCCACCGCCTGCGCCGCCTGCCCGACACGCCGCACGCCATCGCCCGCGGGCTGGCGACCGGCGTCTTCATCTCTTTCTCGCCGCTCTTCGGGCTGCACTTCATCCTGTGCACGCTCATCATCTGGCTGATCCGGGGAAATTTCATCGCCTCGCTCGTCGGCAACTGGTTCGGCAACCCGGTGACGCTGCCGTTCATCGCGCTGTCGTCCGTCTCGCTCGGGCAGGTGGTGACCGGCCAGCGGGTCCACGTCAACCTGCCCCAGATCATGCACCTGACCGGCCGCATGTCGACCGAGCTTTGGGACAACCTTTTTGCCCCTTTCACCTCGGCGACGGCGCATTGGGACGCCTTCGTGGCCTTCGGGCAGGGCTATTTCATGCCCTACCTCATCGGCGGCCTGATCCTTGGCACCGTCTTCGCCATCGCGGCACACGAGACGACATGGCGCACCGTCGACGGCCTGCGCCAGGTCCGCCTTCGCCGCCTGGCCGAGCGCCGTGCCCGGCGCGAGGCCGCGCCCCCCGCCGACGAAGGGCACTGAGCCGTGTTCCGCCGCCGCGACCGGCTGCCGCTGCGCGAGCGCCTGACGGCCCTTGTCTATCCCCGTGGCGGCTGGTGGCGCGCCTCGCGCTATGTCGGGCTGCGGCTCCGCCGCCTGCCCGACCCGCCGCACCGCATCGCGCGCGGCATCTTCGCCGGCATCCTCGTGTCCTTCACCCCCTTCTTCGGCCTGCACCTGATCGGAGGCGCCGCACTCGCCTGGGTGATCCGGGGCAATGTCCTCGCGGCGCTTCTGGCGACGCTGGTCGGCAATCCGGCGACCTTCCCGGTCATCGCCGTCGCAGCGCTAGAGGTCGGCAACTGGCTCGTCGGCGGCGACCTGCGGCTCGGCCTGCCAGAAGTGCTGGATGCCGTCGGCCTGGCCTGGTCCCAATTCTGGACCAACCTGCGCGCCTTCATCACCGGCCAGCCGGTCGAATGGCAGCATTTCTCGGCCTTCTGGCGCGGCGTTCTGGTGCCCTACACCACCGGCGGCATGGTCCTCGGCCTGCCTGCCGCCTTCGCGGGCTATTTCATCAGCCTGCCGATCACCGGCGCCTACCAGGCCCTGCGCGCCCGCCGCCGCCGCGAACGGCACGAGAAGCGGCTTGCGGCCGAGCGGGCCGCGCGCGAAGGTCGGGCCGATCCTGAGGACCAAGGGAACGAGCCATGAGCACACCGACAAAGCCGAAACTCCGCCTTGGCGTGAACATCGACCATGTGGCGACGGTGCGCAATGCCCGCGGCTCGGCCTACCCCGACCCCCTGCGCGCGGCTCTTCTGGCCGAGGCGGCGGGCGCGGACGGCATCACCGCCCACCTGCGCGAAGACCGCCGCCACATCCGCGACGCCGACATCGAGGCCCTTGCCGAAGGGCTGGCGGTGCCCCTGAACTTCGAATGCGCCGCGACGCCCGAAATGCAGGCCATCGCGCTCCGCCACCGCCCCCATGCCGTCTGCCTGGTCCCCGAGCGGCGCGAGGAGCGCACGACCGAAGGCGGCCTGGACGTGGCGGGCGACCAGAACCGCCTGACCATGTTCATCACCCCCCTGCGCGAGGCGGGCTGCCGGGTATCCATGTTCATCGGCCACGAGCCCCGCCAGATCGAGGCGTCGGCCCGCATCGGCGCCGCCGTGGTCGAGCTTCACACCGGCCACTACTGCGACCTGCACGCCGAAGGCCGCTTCGCCGAACGCGACGCCGAGCTTGCCGCACTGGCCAAGGGCGCGCGCTTCGCGCATTCGCTCGGGCTCGAGGTCCACGCGGGCCATGGCCTGACCTTCGAAACCGTCGGCCCCATCGCCGCGCTGCCAGAGGTGCGCGAACTCAACATCGGCCATTTCCTGATCGGCGAGGCGATCTTCATGGGCCTGGGACCCGCCATTGCCGAAATGCGCGCGCAAATGGACGCGGCGCGCGGATTTTCTTGATTTCCGCCTCGCAACGGGGGCAACTTCCAGCCAACGGGTCAGTAAACCCGCAGTTGAATGGGGGAAGTCGTGCACTGGGTTCTTATGCTAGTCGCTGGCGTGTTGTCGGTTCTGGCCGGCCTCTTCGCCATATTCAATCCGCTCGCCGGGTCCATCGCTGCGGTGACCATCGCGGGCTGGGGTTTCCTGATCCTGGGTGTCCTTGAACTGGTCGCGGCCTTTCAGGCCATCGGCTGGGGCGCCCGGCTCTGGGCGATCCTTCTGGCCGTGATCGCGATCATCGCCGGCATCCAGCTTCTGACCGACGTGCTGGGTGGCCTCTTCTCGCTAACCTTCCTGCTTGCGGTCCTGTTCCTTGCCTCGGGCGTCTTCAAGATCATCGCCAGCTTCCAGACCCCCGGCGACCTGCGCTGGCTCGTCCTTCTGTCGGGCGCCGTCTCGCTGATCCTGGCCTTCATGATCCTGTCGAGCTTCCCGGCCTCGGCCATGACGATCCTCGGCATCCTGCTTGGCGTCGAGCTTCTGTCGAACGGCGTCTCGCTCATCACCCTGTCGATGATGGGCCGTCAGGTTGAAGCCTGATCGCTGCCACACCGCGCGCGTCCCGGACACGGGGCGCGCGCGGTGATACTCGGGATCGGCACCGACCTGGCCAATATCGACCGGATCGCCGGCGTGCTGGAACGCCACGGCGACCGCTTCCGCAAGCGTGTCTTTACCGCCCGCGAACAGGCGACCGCCGAACGCCGGGTCCAGACGGCCGCCACCTACGCCAAGCGCTGGGCCGCGAAGGAGGCCTGCTCGAAGGCGCTCGGCACCGGGCTGCGCATGGGCATCGCCTGGAAGGACATGGCCGTCACCAACCTGGCGACCGGCCAGCCCGTCATGACCCTGACCGGCTGGGCCGCGGAACGGCTGAAGGCCATGACGCCGGACGGGCACGAGGCCGTGGTCCACGTCACTCTGACCGACGACCATCCCTGGGCCCAGGCCTTCGTGGTGATCGAGGCGCTGCCCCTTGGCTCGCCTTCGCCCGGCCCGGCGCCAGCGCCCGCTCAACCGCAGTTGACTTGACAGCCCATGCCCCGACGCCCATGAAGCGCCGGGCATCAGTGATCGGGACGTAGGATGAGCGCGCAGGACGTAGCCAAGGGCGGAATCGGCGAAACCATCAAGACCGTGGTTTATGCGGTGCTGATCGCGGTCGCCTTCCAGACGCTTTTCTTCAAGCCCTTCTACATCCCCTCGGGGTCGATGAAGGACACGCTGCTGATCGGCGACTACCTCTTCGTCAACAAGATGGCCTACGGCTATTCGCGCTATTCCTGCCCCTGGGGCCTTTGCCCGATTTCTGGCCGCATCTTCGCCAGCGAACCCAAGCGCGGCGATGTCGTGGTCTTTCGCCACCCCGGCACCGGCAATGACTTCATCAAGCGCCTGATCGGCCTGCCGGGCGACACGGTGCAGATGAAGGACGGCGTCCTTTACCTTAACGGCACCGAAGTGCCGCAGGAACCCGCCGGCACCTTCACCGAGATCTTCGAGCCGCAGGGCGGCGAGGGGCGGCCGCCGTCCTGCGCCAACCAGCCCAAGGCCATCGGCGACATCTGCGAAAGCAACCGCTCGACCGAGACGCTGCCGAACGGCGTGCGCCATGACGTGTTGTCCACCGGGACGACGCCGCAGGACAACACCGACGTCTTCACCGTCCCGCCCGGCCATTACTTCTTCATGGGCGACAACCGCGACAACAGCCTGGACAGCCGCTTCGATCCGCCCTCGGGCGTGGGCATGCTGCCCGCCGAAAACCTGATCGGCCGCGCCGACCGCATCATCTTCTCGTCGGCGGGCAAGTCGCTCTTCGCCTTCTGGACCTGGCGTTCCGACCGGTTCTTCAAGGCGATCAACTGACCGCCGGCCCTGATGATCGCGACCGCGCTCGACAGCGCTCTTGACTGGCACGGTCGCACCAAAAGGGGCCCCGCCCTTGCCGCGACGCTTCTGGCGGGCACACTCGTGGGGCTCGCGGGGGTCGCGGATTGGGCGCTCTGGTCCGACCGGGCCGATCCATGGCGGCTGGTGTGGCTGGCGAGCGGCCTTGTCACGCTGCCCCTTTCGACGGTCCTCGTCCGGCGCCTCCATGACGGGGGGCAGTCCGGCAAATGGATAGGGCTTTTCCTGCTGCCCTGGGCCTGGATCCCGGCGCTCGCCGTCATCCTCGCCCTGCCGACGGGCGGGCGCTACCGCTCGATCGGCCATGCCTCGGGCCTGAGGCTCCTCGCCCGGCTCGCGATCCTGGCCTGCGTCCTTCTGACCATGGCGCGCGCCGTCGTCCTTCTGGTGCCCGTCAGCGCGCAGGGGATGGAGCCGGCCCTTCTGCCGGGCGACGTGGCGCTGGTCTGGCGCACCGGCACGCCCCGGCCCGGCGACCTGGTGGCCTTCGCGCAAGCCCCCCCGCGCGAGGCGGGCATCGCCCGGATGATGGCCGGCCCCGGCCAGCGCATCGGCGTCACGGCAGGCCAGGTCAGCGTCGACAGCCGGCCGCTTGCACAGGCCCGCGTGGGCACCCTGACCCTGCCCTTCGGCACCGGCAGCCGCGACAGCCGCCTGATGCGCTGCCGCAATGGCCCCGTCGGCCTTGGCGCGGGGTGTGAGTTCGACTTGTGGCAGGAAACGCTCGCCGACGGCAGCGCCCATGCTATCCTTGACGCGGGCATCACGCCGACCGATCAGATGACCGACATGCTGGTGCCAGGGGGCCATATCTTCGTCATGGGCGACAACCGCGACAACAGCCTCGACAGCCGCGCCTCGGCCACGAGCGCGGGGACCGGACCCATCTCCGAAAACGCCATCCTGGGCCGCGCCACGCGGGTCGTCCTGTCCTTCGCAGGCGCCCCCTGGCAGGTCTGGACCTGGCGCCCCTTCCGCACGCTGAGGGGGATCCGGTGAAGCTCTCGTCCGATCTTTCGGCCTTTGCCGCGCGCCTTGGCCATGCCTTCACGCGCGCCAACCTTCTGGTGCAGGCGCTGACCCATGCCTCGATCGCGACGCCGACGCGCACCGACAACCAGCGGCTCGAGTTCCTGGGCGACCGCGTCCTGGGCCTTGTGATGGCCGAGGCGCTGCTCGCCGCCGATCCGGGCGCGACCGAGGGCCAGCTCGCCCCCCGCTTCAATGCGCTCGTCCGCAAGGAAACCTGCGCCGATGTGGCCCGCACGCTGGGGCTGGGCGACGTGCTGAAACTCGGCCGGTCAGAGATGATGTCGGGCGGCCGCCGCAAGGAGGCGCTGCTGGGCGATGCGATGGAGGCGGTTCTGGCGGCCGTCTACCTCGACGGCGGCTACGAGGCGGCCCGCGCCGTGATCCTGCGCCACTGGTCCGAGCGTATCGGCCAGGTCGAACCGGACGCCCGCGACGCCAAGACCGCGCTTCAGGAATGGGCGCAGGCCCGCGGCTTGCCGCCGCCGACCTACACCGCGACCGACCGCGAGGGGCCGGCCCATGCCCCCCTCTTCACCGTCGAGGCGCGGCTGACCACCGGCCAGGTCGCGACCGCGCAGGCCGGCGCCAAGCGCACCGCCGAACAATCCGCCGCCCGCGCCCTTCTGGCACAGGTCGAGAAAGAGTAAGTTAATCCGGCAACCGCTGCGGCATCCGGCCCCTTTGCCGGGCATCGCAGCGCCAGAGTTTCCGGCGTATCCCCTCGGGCTCCAGCCCGGCATATTTCCCGCGCGAAAATTTGGGCCAGTCGATAGCCATCCCGGCCGTCACCATCTCGGCCGACAGGTCGCGCCCGTCCGGCAGGTAGCAGGTCGCAACCGTCCGGTCATAGGACAGATCGCCGTCGAACACCGCCCGGACCTCGCGCCCCTTGCACAGGTTGATCAGCACCCACTTGGCCCGCTTGCCGTAAGGGTGATCCATTTCCGGCGCGTCGATCCCTGCCAGCCGGATCCGCGTTCCGCCGATGTCGATCGTATCGCCGTCGATCACCCAGGCACGCCCCCGGATTTCGGTGACCTCGACGATGGTGATCTGGGCGGTCTGGCGGACGGTCACGCTCTGGCCGGGGACGAACGGCCGAGCTTCTGGCGCAACCACATGCCGCAGGACGGCAGGACGCCGTGGCCGCCGCACCCCGAAGGCGCGGAACAGGAACCGTAACAAACTCATGACGTCGCCTGAACTCTTTGACCACCGACCGTCTTCCGCCTTTGCCTAGCTTGCTTTTCGGGCCATTTTGGGGCGCGATGACCCTGGCCGGTCCCGTCTGGCGCCAGGGCCCGGAATCCTCTATTCCGCTCCGATCATCAAAAAGCAGGATACGCCCATGAACACCCGCGCCGGTTTCGTCGCCCTGATCGGAGAGCCGAACGCCGGCAAGTCCACGCTGCTGAACCGCATGGTCGGCGCGAAGGTGTCGATCGTCACCCACAAGGTGCAGACGACCCGTGCCCGCATCCGCGGCATCGCCATGGCGGGCGAGACGCAGATCGTCTTCGTCGACACGCCGGGCCTTTTCCGCCCGCGCCGCAGGCTGGACCGCGCCATGGTGGCGGCGGCATGGGGCGGTGCGGCGGACGCCGATATCGTCGCCCTTCTGGTCGAGGCGCAGCGCGGCCTGACAGACGGCGTGCAGGCCATCATCGACGCGCTGAAGGAACGCGCGCCGGGAAGGCCCGTGGCGCTGGCCATCAACAAGATCGACCGGGTGAAGGCGGAAACCCTGCTCGCGCTCTCGCAGGACCTGAACGCGGCCTATCCCTTTGCGAAGACCTTCATGATCTCGGCCGAAAAGGGCTACGGCTGCGACGACCTGCGCGACTGGCTGGCGGCCGAACTGCCCGAGGGCCCCTGGCTCTACCCCGAGGACCAGATCGCCGACCTGCCGCTCCGCATGATCGCCGCCGAAATCACGCGCGAAAAGCTGACGCTGAGGCTGCATGAGGAAATCCCCTACCAGCTGACGGTCGAGACCGAACGGTGGGAAGACAGGCCCGACGGATCGGCGCGCATCGACCAGATCGTCTATGTCGCGCGCGACGGCCACAAGGGCATCGTCCTTGGCAAGGGCGGCGAGACGCTGAAGGCCGTGGGCACCCAGGCCCGTGCCGAAATCGCGGCCTTCCTCGACCGGCCGGTGCATCTGTTCCTGACGGTCAAGGTCCGCCCCGACTGGCTGGAGGAAAAGGAGCGCTTCACCGAGATGGGGCTGGAGTGGAAGGATGGCGCCTGAGTTCGGCGGACCCGAGCCGCGCCTGACCGCCGATTTCTGGGTCCGCGCCTATCTGCGCCGGCTCGAGGGCGCGATGATCCCGGCCTATGTCACCCGGCGCGGCGATCCGACGGCCGGGGCGGTGCTGGTCAAGGTCGCGACGCTCGACGGCCAGGCGCGCGCCTTCCAGCGCAGCTTCGACCTGACGGCTGACCGGCGCATCTGGGTCACGCTTGCCGAAGGTGACGAGCGCACGGTCGATGCGACCCTGGCCCGCCAGCGCCAGAACGACCCCGACCTCTGGATCATCGAGATCGAGGACCGTCAGGGCCGCACCCTTCTGGATGAAGAGGGCCTGTCATGAGGGCGGCCGCCTGATGGACTGGCAGGACGAAGCCCTGGTCCTGACCGTGCGCCCCCATGGCGAGACCTCGGCCATCGTCGATCTGTTCACCCCGGCCCATGGCCTCCATGCCGGGATCGTGCGCGGCGGCCTGTCGCGGCGCATGGCGGCGGTCCTGCAACCGGGCACACAGGTGCAGGCCCGCTGGCAGGCCCGGCTCGAGGATCAGCTCGGCCGCCTGACACTGGAACCCCTGCGGAGCCGCGCGGGGCTTTGGGACGACCGGACGGCCCTCGCGGCACTCGCCGCCGTCTGCCAGATGGTCGCAGCCCTTCTGCCCCCCCGCGACCCGCATCCGGGCCTTTATGCCGCGACCCTGTCCCTTCTGGACACGGCAGGCCCGGGCGAACGCTGGGCCCGCCTTTACCTTGCCTGGGAAAGGCTTCTGCTTGATGAACTGGGCTTCGGCCTTGACCTGTCGACCTGCGCCCTGACCGGAAGCCGGGTCAACCTGGCCTTCGTCAGCCCCAAGACCGGGCGCGCCGTGTCGCAGGCGGCCGTCGACCGGGGGCTGGCCGGCGATTGGGCCGACCGCCTGCTGCCTCTGCCCGCCGTCCTGCGCCCGGACGCGGGTGCGGCGACCCCGCTGCCCCCGGCCGAGCTGACCGCCGGCCTGGCCCTGACCGGCCACTTCCTGAACCGCCTCGCGACCGAAATCGGCGCCGGCCCCCTGCCCGCCGCCCGCGCGCGGCTGGTCGAGCGGTTGAGCATTCCCTCAAACGGCTGACGCCAGCGCCCAATCCGACAAAATCTGTCGCGAACCGACTCGCAAAAGGGCCGGCCCCGCAGCCGTCCGCCCGCCGGACAGGGGCGCATTCCTGTCACCCGCGCCACCATCGCCAGGTCCATGGCGCGCGGCAATGTCGCTCTACCCCATCATGGCGGCGCTTGGCATGGTCAGCGGCAAGCCGATCGGCCCCATCGCGGCGGGAGGCGGAGCGGCTCTTCGATGACGGCGCCCTTTGTCCCGACCGCTGCGGCGGGCGTCCCGATGCCCGATCTTCCGGCCCGCAAGCCGCCGAAAGGTCGCGCGATAACTCGCTTTCTGTCGCCTTTGTCACAGACCTGCGGGGCAAGAGGGCGCCAAATCGGACGATAATGGCTCTGCGTTACATCCCGACCCACCTGCGCCACGGAACGCCACCGGGCATCCACCATTTCGCGATCCTTTCGGGGCTGGAGGCGGCCGTGCGCGGCTCTCTCGTCTCGGTCATGCCGCTGGCGGTGCATGATGCGGTCGGCTCGACCGTCGGGGCATCGCGGGCCTATTTCATCGTCGGCTGCATCTCGCTTTTCTGGGGACTGATGGTGCCCTGGGCGGCACGGACCCTGCCCCGCCGCTGGGTCTATACGCTCGGCTGCCTTCTCTACCTCATCGGCATGGCACTGGCGCTGGCCGGCACCAGGGTCACGGTCCCGCTCGCGCTTCTTGTCAATGCGATGGGCACGGTAACGCTCTTCGTCTGCCTCAACGCCTATATCCTCGACTATATCGAGCGGACGGATCTTGGCCGCGGCCAATCGCTCCAGATGCTCTATGCCGCAGCGCCCTGGGCGATTGGTCCGATCCTCGGCGTCTGGCTGCATGACCTGTGGAAACCGGCGCCCTTCCTGATGGCGGCGGGCTTCGCGATCGCCCTTCTCATCGCCTTCTGGGTGCTGAGGCTCGGCAACGGCAAGCAGATCGCACGGGCGCGGCGCCCCGCTGTGAACCCGCTCGCCTATCTCGGCCGCTTCTTCGCGCAGCCCCGCCTCATCGCCGGCTGGTTCTTCGCCGTGATCCGCTCGTGCGGCTGGTGGGTCTATGTCGTCTACCTGCCGTATTTCTGCATCGAACAGGGGCTTGGTAACAAGGTCGGCGGCTTTGCCCTGTCGATGTCGAACGCGCTTCTCTTCATATCGCCGCTGATGCTGCGCTTCGCCCGCCGCATGTCGGTCCGCTTTTCCGTCCGATTCGCATTTGGCGCATGCGCGGTCCTGCTGATCGGGTCCGCCGTCGTCGCGCCCTGGCCCTGGGTGACCGTTGCCGCGTTGATGGTGGCATCCTTCTTCTTCGTCATGCTCGACGTGGTCGGCGGCCTGCCGTTCCTGATGTCCGTGAAACCCTCCGAGCGGACAGAGATGTCGGCGGTCTATTCTAGCTTCCGCGACGTCTCCGGCATCCTGACGCCGGGCGCCGCATGGGCCGTCCTTGCCGTCGCACCGACGGCCGCCATTTTCGCGGCTTGCGGGCTGGCGATGGCGGGCGCGCATCTCGTCGCCGGGCGGCTGCATCCGCGCCTTGGGGTCATACGCCCGTCGCGCGGCGGTGCCGTCCGGGCGTGAAGTTCGGCCTAGCGCTCTGGACAGCGTTCCGGGCAGCGATCAGTCGAGCAGGCGTCGCGCAATGACCTGCGCCTGAATCTCGGCCGCGCCCTCGAAGATGTTCAGGATGCGGGCGTCGCACAGGATGCGGCTGACCGGATATTCCAGCGCAAAGCCGTTGCCGCCATGGATCTGCAGCGCATTGTCGGCTGCCGCCCAGGCGACCCGCGCGCCCAGAAGCTTGGCCATCCCGGCTTCCAGGTCGCAGCGCTGGCCGTGGTCCTTTTCCCAGGCGCTGAAATAGGTCAGCTGCCGCGCGAGCATGATCTCGACCGCCATCATCGCAAGCTTGCCTGCGACCCGGGGGAAGGAAATCAGCGCCTTGCCGAACTGCTTGCGGTCCTCGGCGTAGCGCATGCCGACCTCGAGCGCCGATTGCGCCACCCCGATCGCCCGCGCCGCCGTCTGGATGCGCGCGCTTTCGAAGGTCTGCATCAGCTGCTTGAACCCCTGCCCCGGCACCCCGCCCAGCAGGTTCTCGCCCTTCACGCGGAACCCGTCGAAGCCGAGCTCGTATTCCTTCATGCCCCGGTAGCCCAGGACCTCGATCTCGCCCCCGGTCATGCCAGGCGTCGGGAAGGGCGACTTGTCAGTGCCGGGGGTCTTCTCGGCCAGAAACATCGACAGGCCGCGATAATCGGTCGTGTCGGGGTCGGTCCGTGCCAGAAGCGTCATGACATGGGTGCGCGCCGCATGGGTGATCCAGGTCTTGTTGCCCGTCACCTCCCAATCATCGCCCACCTTCACCGCCCGCGTCCGAAGCGAGCCGAGGTCGGACCCCGTGTTCGGTTCGGTAAAGACCGCAGTCGGCAGGATTTCCCCGCTGGCAAGCTTCGGCAGCCATTCCGCCTTCTGCTCGTCGGTCCCGCCGCCCAGGATCAGTTCCGCCGCGATCTCTGACCGGGTGCCGAGCGAGCCGACGCCGATATAGCCGCGCGACAGCTCTTCGCTGACCACGACCATGCTGGCCTTCGACAGGCCAAGGCCACCGAATTCCTCAGGGATCGTCAGGCCGAAGACGCCAAGCTCGGCCAGCTCGCGGATGACCTTCATCGGGATCAGCTCATCCCTCAGGTGCCAGCCATGGGCATGGGGCACCACCTGTTCGTCGGCATAGCGGCGGAACTGGTCACGGATCATCTCCAGATCCTCGTCGAGCCCGGTCGCGCCGAAGGTCGCGCGACCCTGATTGTCGCGCATCAGGGCGACCAGCACCATGCGCGCGGCAGGGGTGTTCCCGCCCGCGATCAGCCGCGCGGCAGCCGCGCCCGGCGCCCAGCTCAGGCCCAGGTCCGCAAGCCGGGCGGTCTCGCCCTGGCTCATCGGAATGCCGCCGGCGATCTGGGCCAGGTATTCGCCAAAGCCGATCTGCAGGATCAGCCGTTCCATGTCCCCGAACTGCCCCGCCCCGCCGATCCGCCCTGCCCAGGCCTGCATCTGGCGCAAGGCCTCGACATAGGTCGCCAGCCACGAAAGCGCATGGGCCGCGAACTGGTGCTCTTCGAGCGCCGCGCCCGAAATCTTGCCGTCCCGCGTCACGCGCGCGCGCAGTGCGGCCTGACCGGAGGGAACCAGGGGTTCGACCTCGGCCAGCGCGGCCCCGGTCAGGTCGGTCAGATCGGAAAGGAGGATGCTGTCGGTCATGGATCACCCGGGATAGCCCGCGCGACGGGGGTTGAGGCGCGGTTTCTGCACCCGCACTCTTACGTCGTTTCGCAGTTGCAGCGCAATAATCATTCGCATGACCTGCACACCGCGTTTCTTTATGTCCCCGCCGATTTACCTCGCGGCCTGCCGCCCCCGCAGGCTAGAAGGCGCCATGGCCGGGATCGACCCCACCCTTGTCTGGCTCGCCGCCGCCGTCACGCTCTTCGCGGGCTTCGTGAAGGGCGCGATCGGCTTTGCCATGCCCATGATCATGATGTCGGCCTTTTCCGCCTTCCTGCCCGGCCCCGTCGCGCTGGCGATGCTGATCCTGCCGACGCTGGTGACGAACCTCGCGCAGGCCTTCCGGCAGGGGGTCGGCCCGGCCCTGGCCAGCGCGCGCGAGTTCCGGCTGCACATCGGCGCGGTGGTCCTGGCACTCGCCGCATCGGCCCCCTTCGTGACGGTCCTGCCGCGCGCGGTGATGACCGGCCTTCTGGGCGCGCCGATCCTTGCCTTCGCGCTCTGGCAACTCGCCGGTCGCCCGCTTCGCATGCGGATCGAGCACCGGGCGCGCGCCGAAATCGGGCTGGGCCTGATCGGCGGCCTTTACGGCGGCGTTTCGGGCATCTGGGGCCCGCCGCTCATCGTCCTTCTCCTGTCGCTCGACACGCCCAAGGCCGACGCGCTCCGGGTGCAGGGCGTCGTCTTCCTGATCGGCTCGGCCACCCTTCTGGCCGCGCACCTGCACACGGGCGTCCTGAACAGCCAGACACTGGCCCTGTCGGCGCTGATGGTCGCGCCGGCCCTTGTCGGCAACCGGATCGGCCTTGCAGTGCAGGACCGGCTGGATGCCGGGCGGTTCCGGCGCTGGACGCTGATCCTTCTGGCCCTGACCGGGGCGAACCTTCTGAGGATCGCCCTTGCCTGACCCCTCGACCCGCGCGCGCGGCCGGGGCAGAGTGCACCCATGACGCTCGGCGCCTTCCACCTTTCCCTGCCCGACCTTCTGGCGCTCGCGCTCTTCTTCGCGCTCTGGGCCGGGCTGACCTTCGCCACCGAACATCCCCCCGCGCGCCGCCCGTCGGTCAGCGAGCTGATGAAGGTCCACCGGATGGAGTGGATGGAGACGTTCCTGACCCGCAACCCGCGCATCTTCGACGCCTCGGTCATCGACAACCTGCGCCAGAGCACCAGCTTTTTCGCTTCGACCTGCCTGATCGCCATCGGCGGCGGCGTGGCCTTCCTCGGCAATCCCGACAAGCTCGCGACGCTGCGCCAGGACCTGCCGATCCTGCCCTACGACCCGGCCGACTGGCAGGTGCGCATCCTTCTGGTCCTGCTGATCCTGACCAACGCGCTTCTGAAGTTCGTCTGGTCGCACCGCCTGTTTGGCTATTGCGCGATCCTGATGGCGGCGGTGCCGAACGACCCCGAGGACCCGGTGGCGCGCCCGCGCGCCATCCAGGCGGGGCAGGTGAACATCCATGCGGCCAAGAACTTCAACCGCGGGCTTCGCGCGGTCTTCTACGCACTCGCGGCCTTCGCCTGGCTGCTGGGACCGGCGGCGCTGGCGCTCGCGGCACTGGTGACGACCGCGATCGCTGCCCGGCACGAGTTCGCCTCGCACTCGCGCGCTGTCCTGCTGGGTCAGGCGGGCGGCTGACGCCGCCGTCCCTCGATCGTCCAGGCCCCGACCATCAGCCCCAGCGCCAGCAGCAGCGCAAGCCAGTCGGGCAGCAGCGCCACCTGCCGCAGGTCCAGGACCCGCGAGGCACCGCGCGGCGTGATGCCGATCCAGCCGCGCCCGTCGGCAAGGTCCCCGGACCGCACCGCGCGCACCTCGGGGATGCCGTCCTCGATCCAGTGCACCGACCCGCCCGTCGCCTTGGCAAGGGGCGTCAGGGCCGCGCCGGTCGCGACCGGGTCGGCATATTCGCGCGGCTGGGCGGCGCCGACGGCAAAGACACCGGTCAGACCGCCCTCTGCCATCCGGTAGAGCCCCGGCGCGGGTGCGGTCCAGACGGAAGAAAACCGCCCCGGCTCGCCCTCGGTCAGGGGCACCGCGACAGGGGCGCCGTTCGGCCCCGTCACCGTCACCGAACGCGGACCCTCGCCCATGGTCCGCCGGGTGATCGTGACGACGGCACCGCCGACCGAGGCCGTCAGCGCCTCTTCCTCCAGGTCCGGCTCCCGCATCGACCAGTGCGCCAGCCGGCGCAAAAGCTCGGCCTGCGGGCCGCCGCCCTCGAACCCCCGCGCCCAGAGCCAGGCCTGGTCCGTCGCCAGAAGCGCCACGCGCCCCTCGCCCACCCGGTCGAGGACCAGAAGCGGCGCGCCGTCCGGCGTCTCCATCACCGCCTGCCCCCGCACATCCGTCAGCCCCACATGCCTTAGCCATCGCCCCCAGGGCCGGTCCGGGTGCCAAAGCCCCGCCGTCACCGGATGCCGGTCGCCCAGCCGCGTGAGGCGCGGCAGGAACGCGCCTTCGACCACCCGGCTGTCGGGCGCGGCGGGCAGGACCGATCCCAGCGCCGAATGATAGAGGCTCTCGGCCGAGGCATAGTCCGGTCCGGCCGACAGAAGGACCGCGCCCCCCGCCCGCACATAGTCGGCGATGCTGGCGATATAGTCCGCCTCGAGCGTGCCGCGCTGGGCGAAGCGGTCGAAGATGATCAGGTCGAACTGCCGGATCTTCTCGACGAACAGCTCGTGCGTCGGAAAGGCGATGAGCGCGAGTTCGTTCACCGGCACGCCGTCATCCTTTTCCGGCGGGCGCAGGATGGTGAAATGCACCAGGTCGACCGAAGGGTCGGACTTCAGAAGGTTCCGCCAGGTCCGCTCGCCCGCATAGGGTTCGCCCGACACCAGAAGGACCCGCAGCCGGTCGCGCACGCCGTTGATGGTGACCACCTCGCTGTTGTTGAGGTCGGTCAGCTCGCCCCCGGCCATCGGGATCGACAGTTGCACGACATTGACCCCGGCATGCGTCAGCTTGATCGGCACCTCGACCTCGGCCCCCGGCCGCACCTCGAGCGTCACGCGCGGCGCGCCATCGACCGCCACCGTCATTGTCTCCGGCGCGCCCGCCTTGTCCTTCGGCAGGACGCCCGCCTCGTCGATCCGGACCGCAAGCCGCGTCTCCTGCCCGATCAGCCCGAACGAGGGCGCCCGCGTCACATGGAGCCGCCGGTCCCAATCCGCCCGCGCCCCGGTCAGGATCGTCGTGACCGGCGCCGGCGCCGTCTGCGGCAGGGCGGGGGCGTCAGCGAACTGGCCATCGGTCAAAAGGACCACCCCCGCCAGCCGGTCCATCGGCAGGGCCGACAGCGCCCGCGACAGGGCCGCCCCGCCCGGCGTGCCTTCATCCGCCCCGCCGTCGGGGATCGTCACACGCCGCACCTCGGCCAGGGGCGCGATCCGGGCGGCGAGCCTGTCGGCCGCAGCCGCCGTCCGGTCCCCCCGCGCGCCGATGCGGTTCGATCCGCTACCGTCCGTCATCAGCAGGACCAGGTCGCGCAGGGGCTCTTCATGGGCCACGCGCCAGGTCGGCCCGGCCAGTGCGGCCGCCAGCACCAGCGCCGCACCCAGCCTGAGGGGCCAGCCCCGAAGCCCGCGCCAGCCCGCGACCGCCGCCATCAGCAGGGCGACGGACGCCAGCGCCGCGATCCAGCCCCAGGGCAAGAGTGGCGCGAAGCCGATGGCCGACACGCCGCCCGTCATTGCCCGAGCCTTTCCAGAAGTGCGGGCACATGCACCTGGTCGGACTTGTAGTTGCCGGTCAGCACATACATCACCAGGTTGACCCCGAACCGCGCTGCCATCTCACGCTGGCGCTCGCCCGCCACGCCCTCGCCCACCGGATAAAGCGGCTGACCCCTGTCATCCGTCGCCCAGGCGGACGCCCAGTCGTTACCGCCGATGATCACCGGGCTGACCCCGTCGTTCAGGCTGCGGAACGGCATGCCCGCCGCCGCGACCGCATCCGGCGGCGGCGCCTCGGCCCAGACCGGCGCACCGACATAGCGGCCGGGAAAATCGTCGAGCAGGTAGAAAGAGCGCGTCAGCACATGGTCGGCCGGCACGGGCGCGAGGGCCGGTATGTCGAGCCCGGCGGCCAGCACCTTCAGCCGCTCGGCCTCGGGGCTGGTGCCGGGGGCGGCGGACCCGTCGCCGTCGCGCGTGTCGAAAAGGATCAGTCCGCCCGAACGCAGGAAGGCGTTGAGCCGCCCGTAGGCGGCGGCCGACGGCAGGGGCTCATCGGCAGCGACCGGCCAGTAAAGGAAGGCGTAAAGCGACAGGTCGTCCTTTTCGAGGTCGATCCCGACCGGCGGGCCCGGCTCGACGGCGGTGCGCAGGGTCAAGGTCCAGCCAAGGCCGGTCAGCCCCTCGTCCGCCAGCCGGTCGACGGAGGCATCGCCGGTCAGCACATGCGCAAGCACGGTTCCCCCCGCCGCCCGCAGAAGTGCCGGATCATCAAGCGCGCGCGCCCCCCGGGGGTCGGGCAGGGCCAGAAGGCCCAGGGCCAGGACCGCCGCCAGCCCCCGCGCGAACCGGCCCGAAAGCCAGATCGCCGCCAAGGCCTCGACCGCCAGAAGGGCAAGCGCCGTCGCCAGCAGAACGCCCTTGAGCGACCGCGCTGGCACGGCGTCCAGCCGGTCGAGCGCCACGCCGGAAGGCCAGGCGGCCGGGGCGAGCGCCGCACCCGGCGGCAGAAGCGGCAGCGCCATGCGCCGGCCGCCGGACTGGTAAAGACCCGCGGGTATCTCCGGCCCCGCAGGACCCGCCGCCAGCCGGGCGCCCGGAATGCCCGCGCCGCCCGCCCCTTCGGCGACCGGCTGCAGCGCGCCCGAGGCATCAACCGTCGCCACCGCCCGCCAGACGCCCCCGGACAGGACCGCCGCCCGGTCGCGCGCCGGCGGCGCGATCATCGCCAGCCGCTCGAGCATCTGCACGAAAAGGCCCGAGGCTGGCAGGCTCGACCAGTCGGCGGTCGCGGTGACGTGGAACAGGACCACCCGCCCCGCCCCGAGCGTCGATTGCGTGACAAGGGGCGTGCCGTCCTGAAGCGTCGCGAGCGTATGGTCCGACAGCTCCGGCCCCGGCTCGGCCAGGACCTGCGTGCCGACCGTGACATCGGGCGGCAGGGCCAGGCCGCTGAAAAGACTGTCCTTCGCGAAGGGCGCAAGCGGGCGCGGCGCGCCCCAGGTCATGGTGCCGCCCAGCGCCCGGTCGCCCGGACGCAGCCGCACCGGCAACAGCAGGTCATCCGGCGCGTCCGGCTCGATCGACGCCGCCAGCCGGGGGCCCGCGAAACGCACCAGCACCCCGCCCTTCCGCACCCAGTCGATCAGCGCATCCGCCTGATCGGCGGGCAGGCCCCCCGCGTCGGCCAGCACGATCCCCTGCGGCGCGGCGCGCACCATGTCTGGGAGCGCACCCTCGATCACGTCGGCGCCGTCCGCCAGCGCCGCGCGCAGGTAGTGCGACGGCGACAGAAGCTCAAGCCCCTCTTGCGGCGGCGTCGGGTCAACGAGCGCCACCTTCGGCCGCCGCGCGCCATCGTCGGCCAGCGCCAGCGCCCCCGCCGTCGCCCCCCTTTCGAGCGTGATGCGCTGGACGCGGTTCCTGAGTTCGGGCGCTAAGTCGAGCGTCACCGCCACCCGGTCCGCCCCGGCCGGAACCGCGACCGGCTGGCGGGTCAGAAGCCGCTCGACCCCGTTCGGGTCGGTCCCGGCGATGGCGAGCGTGTAAGTCTCCGCCGGCCCGCGCGCCGGGCGCAGAAGCGCAAGGTTCAGGCCCGCGCCGCCGGGCTCGGGCGCTGTCAGCGCCGGGGGCGGCGCGGGCGGCGTCAGGACCCGGACCGGCCCCCGCGCCTGAAGTGCGGCCAGGAGCGCCGCCCGTTCCGGCCGGTCCAGCGCGTCGGCCTGCCAGACGGTCTCGAACCGCCCCTCGGGCAGCGCGCCCGCCAGCGCGGCAAAGCGCGCCGCCGGCACCGCCCAGGGTGCCGGGCGCAAGGCCGCGATCCGGTCCCGCGCAGCACCAGGCAGGCCAAAGACCGGCCGGGGCACCTGAGCCTCTGACAGGACCGCGACGGCGACCGGTCGGCCGGCGGCAACAGCGGCGCTTGCTTCGTCGGTCAGCCGGGCTTGAAGGGCAGCCCAGCGCGCCGCATCTGGCCAGTCTGCCTCCACCACCATCAGCACCGGCCCACTTCCGCCGCCCGTGGCCCCACGGGGTCCAAGGACCGGTCCGGCAAAGCCGAGGATCGCCGCCAGCAGCGCCGCCGTGCGCAAGAGCATCAGAAGAAGCGGCGTGCGGTGCACGTCCGCGTCCCGCTCCGTCAGGCCCAGCAGCAGCGCGACGGCCGGAAAGCGGCGAACCACCGGCGCGGGCGGCAAGAGGCGAAGGAGGAGCCACAGCACCGGTATCAGCGCCAGCGCCCAGAGGAGCGCGGGCGCGGCGAAGGTCAGGGGCAGCCCCCCGATCATGCGCCGCCGCCCCAATGATGCGCCCGCCGCCCAACCAACCCGCCCAGCGCCCAGAGTGCAGGCGCGGGCGCCGCATCCGTGCGGTGGGTCAGGACCGTCCAGCCCGCCGCACGCGCAAGCGCTGAAAGCCCGTCGCGCCGTTCGGCCAGCCGCTCGCGGTAGCGGGCGCCAAGGGACGCGGGTTCGCTCGCTTCATGGCTGAGGCCGCCGCCGATCGAGCGGAAAAGCGTCCGCCCCGTGAAGGGGAACGTCTCTTCCGCCGGGTCGAGGACCTGCATCAGGACACCCGACATCCGCTTGCCCGCCGCCTCTTCGATCAAGGCCGCAAGGGGGTCGAGCGGGCCGAGGAAGTCCGACAGAAGGACCGCCCAGCCGCCCGGCACCAGTGTGCCCGGCCGGGGCACCCCGAACTCGGCAGCCGGGGGGGCCGGCCGGGCGAAGGCACCCGCCAGCCGCTCGACCTGCGCCCGGCCGACGCGGGGGGGCAGGTCGGGGTCGAGCGTGCCCACCCGTTCGCCCCCCTGTTCCAGAAGAATCGCCAGCGCCAGCGCCAGAACCGCCGCGCGATGTGCCTTTTCCGGCAGGCGCGGCGCGGAATGATAGCGCATTGAAAGACCGCCATCCGCCCAGACCTGCACCGTCTGGACCTGCACCCATTCCCGGTCGCGCACATAGTCCTGATCCGCCCGCGCCGACCGCCGCCAGTCGATCGAGCGCGCCGCATCGCCCGCCTCGGCCGCGCGATACTGCCAGAAGTCCGGCCCCGGCCCCGCGCGCCTGCGCCCGTGCCCGCCCGCCCGGACCGAAGCCGCCAGCCGCTCCGCCGCCGCCAGAAGCGCGGGCGCTGGGTCGGCCAGCGCCTCGGCCCCGGCACGGATCGAGGCGCGGGCGATCAGGGGCTGGCTCACGCCCGGCCCCCGAGCCGCGATGCAACCCCGTCGATCAGCCCGCCAAGCGTTTCCCCCCGCGCCCGCGCCGCATAGCCAAGCGCCATGCGGTGCGACAGGACGGGCCGCGCGAGCGCCGCGACATCCGACACGGACGGCACCAGACGCCCGTCGATGAGCGCGGCCGCCCGGACCGCGAGCATCAGGGCCTGCGCCGCGCGCGGGCCCGGCCCCCAGACGACCGAGGCGCGCACCGCCTCTGGTGCCTCTGCCGCTTCTGGCCGGAAGGCGCGCACCAGGTCCAGGACCGCCGCCACCACGCTGTCCCCGACCGGCATCCGCCGGACCAGCGCCTGCGCCGCCAGCAGGCCGGCCCCGTCGAAGACCGGCGCGATGGCCGCCGTTTCGGCCCCCGTCGTCGCGATCAGGATGTCGCGCTCGGTCGCGCGGTCGGGATAGTCCAGGTCGACCTGCACCAGAAACCGGTCGAGCTGCGCCTCGGGCAGGGGATAGGTGCCCTCCTGCTCGATCGGGTTCTGGGTCGCGAGCACATGGAACGGCGGACCGAGCGACCGGTGCGCGCCCGCGACCGTCACCTGGCGTTCCTGCATGGCCTGCAGAAGTGCGGACTGCGTTCGGGGCGAGGCGCGGTTGATCTCGTCCGCCATCAGAAGCTGGCAGAAGACCGGCCCCGGCAGAAACCGGAACGACCGCCGCCCGTCCGCGTCCGTCTCCAGCACCTCGGACCCCAGGATGTCGGCCGGCATCAGGTCGGGCGTGAACTGCACCCGGCGGGTATCGAGCCCCATGACGACGCCCAGCGTCTCGACCAGAAGCGTCTTGCCCAGGCCCGGCACCCCGACCAGAAGCGCGTGCCCGCCGCACAGAAGCGCGGTCAGGGTCAGGTCGACGACCTTCGGCTGGCCGATGAAGCGCCGCGCGATCATGGCGCGCGCCTCGGCAAGTTGGCCCGAAAGCCGCTCGGCCTCGGCCACCAGGTCGTCTGCGTTCGTCATTCAAGTCCCCTTTGTCTGGTCCCGCGCAGTAAGACAGATTAGGCTTCCCCGACCAATGGTCATTTTTCCTTGAGGAGCAAGCCCTTGCCCACCGATCAGACGCGCCCCTCGGCCGACACGCTCGCGGCTGCCGCCCGTCAGGCCGGAAAGCGCGGGCGCCCGCCGGTCCATCTGTGGAACCCGCCCTTCTGCGGCGACCTGGACATGGAGATACGCCGCGATGGCAGCTGGTGGTATCTGGGCACGCCCATCGGCCGGCATGCGCTGGTGCGGCTCTTCGCCTCGATCCTGAAGCGCGAGGGGGATCGCTATTTCCTGGTAACGCCGGTCGAAAAGGTAGGCATCCGCGTGCAGGACGCGCCCTTCCTGGCCACCGATTTCCGCGTCGAGGGCGCGGGTCGCGACCAGGTCCTGACCTTCGTGACCTCGGTCGAGGACGAGGCGACCGCAGGCCCCGACCATCCGATTCGCGTCATGCGCGACCCGGCGACGGGCGAGCCCTCGCCCTACGTCCTGATGCGCGACGGGATGGAAGCGCTCATCGACCGCAAGAGCTTCTACCGGCTGGTGGAGCTTGGCGTCCACGAACCGCACGAGGGGGAAAGCTGGTTCGGCCTCTGGTCGGCGGGGCGGTTCTTTCCGGTCATTCCGTCGGCTGAGCTGGCTTAGGTCAGAGTGACTGTCCGCCTCTGCCTGACCGGCCGGGCCCGGGCGGGATCAGGAAACCTTTAGGCTCCCCCCGCCCGTGTGGGAACGTTACCGCTGGACCGCCGATGGCCTTGGGGCCATCGGAGGGGACAGGGGGATAGGCCTTCGCATGGCAGAGTCAACTGCCCCTGCCACTCCGGCCGGAAAAGGCCGGAACAACCGACAGCGGCCCTAATGCAGCTCCTCGGCCCGGCAATCCTCCGCCCCGCAAGCCTCGCCCGCCGCTTCCGTCTCGATCATCGCATGGGTCACGGCAAACCGCTCGCCCAGCATCTTCTTCACCCGCCCCCGCGTCGCCCCGGGGTCAGCACCGGCCAGAAGCGTCACATGCGCCTCGAGCGCGGTGCGCTTCTCATCAAGCTGCCAGAGGTGGACGTGATGCAGATCCGCGACCCCCTCTTCGGCCCGGATCGCGGCGCGCAGGTCGGCATCGGCCACCCCGGGCGGCGCGCCCAGCATCAGGATGCGGATCACCGGCCCGACCTCGACCAGCGCATGCCAGAGGATCCAGGCCGAAATCGCGATGGTGATAAGCGGATCGGCCAGCCGCCAGTCCCAGGCCCAGACCATGAGTCCGCTGATGACGACAGCCACGGACGTGCCCGCATCCGACAGGTTGTGCAGGAACGCCGCGCGGATGTTCAGGCTTTCCTTCGACAGCCGCCAGGTCAGGGCGGCGGTGATCCCGTTGATGACGATGGCGAGCAGGGCCAGAAGGATGACGATCCCCCCCTCGACCGGTGGCGGCGACCAGAGCCGCTCGACGGCAGCCGCGCCGAGCCACAGGCAGATGAGCGCCAGCGCCACATAGTTCACCAAGGCGGCGATCAGTTCCGCCCGGGCAAAACCGAAGGACATGGCGGCGGTCGCTGGCCGCCGCACGATGCGGCGGGCGGCGAAGGCCAGGATCAGCGCCACCGCGTCCGACAGGTTGTGCAACGCATCCGCGATGAGCGCGACCGACCCCGCGATCAACCCGCCAATGATCTGCGCGGCCGTCAGCGTCAGGTTGGTCAGGACCGCCGCCGCGACCAGCCCGTCGCCCTTGCCCCCCAATCCGTAGCCAAGTCCGTGGCTGTGCCCGTGACTGGTGCCCTGGTGCCCGTCCCCGCCCACATCATCATGGTCGTGGTCGTGCGCCCCGGCCATCGTCCCCTCCCTCAGTGCGCCTCGGCCCAGGTCGCGCCTTGCCCGGCATCGACGACAAGCGGCACCGACAGGTCGACCGCCGGATGGGGCGCCTCTTCCATCACCTTGCGCGCCACCGCGATCAGCTCGTCGACCGCGCCTTCCTCGACCTCGAACAGAAGTTCGTCATGGACCTGCAACAGCATGGTCGCCGGCAGGTGCGCGATGGCTGGCTCCATCCGGATCATGGCGCGCCGGATGACGTCGGCCGCCGCCCCCTGAATCGGCGCGTTGATCGCCCCCCGCCGGGCGAAACCGGCGGTCGGCCCGCGCCCGTTGATTTCGGGCGTGTGGATCTTGCGGCCGAAGCGTGTCTTGACATAGCCGTGCTCTTTGGCGAAGGCGACGGTACTGTCCATATACTGCCGGATCTCGGGGAAACGCTCGAAATAGGTGTCGATGAAGGCCTGCGCCTCGGCCCGAGGGATGCGCAGGTTCCGCGCGAGACCGAAGCCCGAAATGCCGTAGATCACGCCGAAATTGATCGCCTTGGCGCGGCGGCGGACCATGGGGTCCATGCCTTCGACCGGGACGCCGAACATCTGGCTCGCGGTCATGGCGTGAATGTCGATGCCCTGGTGGAAGGCCTCTTTCAGCGCCGGAATGTCGGCCACGTCGGCCAGGATGCGCAACTCGATCTGGCTGTAGTCCAGGCTGACGAGCCGCATGCCCGGCCCCGCCACAAAGGCCTCGCGGATGCGCCGCCCCTCTTCGCTGCGGACGGGAATGTTCTGCAGGTTCGGATCGGTCGAGGCCAGCCGCCCGGTGTTCGCCCCGGCAATGGAATAGGACGTGTGCACCCGCCCCGTTTCCGGGTTCACGAAGGTCGGCAGCGCGTCGGTATAGGTCGACTTGAGCTTCGACAGCTGCCGCCAGTCGAGGACCAGCCCTGAAAGCTTCGCGGCCTGCGGGATATCGTCCTGCGCGGTGATGTCTTCGAGCACATCCGCCCCGGTCGCATAGGCGCCCGTCTTGCCCTTCTGACCGCCCGGCACCTTCATCACGTCGAAAAGGATCTCGCCCAGCTGCTTGGGGCTGCCCACGTTGAAGGGCTGGCCCGCGACCTCGGCAATCTCGGCTTCCAGTCCCGCCATCTTCTGCGCGAAGGCATTCGACATGCGCGACAGCGTGCCGGGATCGATCCGCACCCCCGCCATCTCCATCCGTGCAAGGACCGGCACCAGCGGGCGCTCGAGCGTCTCGTAGACTGTCGCCACCCGATCGGGCGCGAGCCGCGGCCGCAGCGCCTGCCAGAGCCGGAGCGTGACATCCGCATCCTCGGCCGCGTAGGGCACAGCGTCGGCGATCGGCACCGCATCGAAGGTGCGCGCGGACTTGCCGGAACCAAGCAAACCCTTGATCTCTATAGGTTTATGGCCAAGGTAGCGTTCCGACAGCCCGTCCATGCCATGCAGGTGCAGCCCGGAATAAAGCGCGTAGGACAGAAGCATCGTATCGTCGATGGGCGCCATCACGACGCCGCGCCGCGCGAGTATCTTCCAGTCGTATTTCATGTTCTGGCCGATCTTGAGGATCGCGGGATCCTCAAGCACCGGCTTCAGCGCCTGCAGGACGGCGTTCGCGTCCATCTGCCCCGGGACGCGGGCCGACGCCCCGAAAAGATCGCCCGCGCCCGCCGTATGGCCAACGGGAATGTAGCAGGCACGCCCCGGCGCGACCGACAGCGAAATCCCCACAAGCTCGGCCTGCATCTCGTCGAGGCTGGTGGTTTCCGTGTCGATGGCGACGAACCCCGCCTCGCGGATTGCCGCGATCCAGCCCGCCAGCGCGTCCGGATCGGTGACGGCCTCGTAGCCCGCCACATCGAAGGGCACCGCCGCCTGTGCGGCCGGCGCATCCGCCTTGTCGGCGCTCGCCACCCTGACCGGCTCGACCGCCACCGGCGCCTCGACCTTCAGCGCCTCGGCCACGCGCTTGGTCAGCGTGCGGAACTCCATCCGGTTCAGAAAGCCCAGCGCCTCTTCCGGGTCGGGCCGCCGCACCTGCAGCCCGTCGAGCGTCACGTCAATCGGCACCTCGGCGTCGAGCGTCACCAGCCGGCGCGAGATGCGGACCTGTTCGGCATTGTCGATCAGGCTCTGGCGGCGCTTTTCCTGCTTGATCTCGCCCGCGCGCGCCAGAAGGGTTTCCACATCGCCATATTCGTTGATGAGAAGCGCCGCCGTCTTCAGACCGATGCCGGGCGCGCCCGGCACATTGTCGACCGAATCCCCGGCCAGCGCCTGCACCTCGATCACCTTGTCGGGCGGCACGCCGAACTTTTCCTCGACCTCGGCCGGCCCGATCCGCCGGTTCTTCATCGCGTCCCACATCGCGACCTTCGGGCCCACAAGCTGCATCAGGTCCTTGTCAGACGAGATGATCGTGACCTCGCCCCCGGCCTCGGTCGCGCGGCGGGCCAGCGTGGCGATGATGTCGTCGGCCTCGAACCCCTCCATCTCCAGGCAGGCGACGTTGAAGGCGCGGGTGGCCTCGCGCGTCAGCGGGAACTGCGGGCGCAGGTCCTCGGGCGCCGGGGGGCGGTTGGCCTTGTAGTCGGCATAGATCTGGTCGCGGAAGGTGGCCGAGGAATAGTCGAAGACGACCGCCAGATGGGTCGGGTCATCCTTGGCCGCGTTGGCCGCGATCTGGCCCCAGAGCATGTTGCAAAAGCCCGCGACCGCGCCCACCGGCACCCCGTCAGAGGCGCGCGTCAGGGGCGGCAGCGCGTGATAGGCACGGAAGATGAAGGCCGACCCGTCGATCAGGTGCAGGTGGCTGCCTTTGCCGAATCGTGCCTCGCCGGTCATGCCGCCCGCCCCTCTTTCCGATAGCCCGGCGCAGCCTTTGGGGCCTCTGGCGCCGTCAGCCCTTCAGTTTTTCGATGAAATTCTCGTTGATGTAGCGCTTGTCGCAATAGCCGCAGTCCGCCACACCCTCGTCCTGCGGAATGGCGATCCAGATGCGGGGATGGCCCAAAGCGCCCTCGCCGCCGTCGCAGGCGATCTTCCAGACATTGACCACTTCGGTTTCCGGCGCCGGATAATCGGCGGCGCAGCCCGTGGCCGACAGCTCGTCCAGAAGCGTCACGTAGACGGGCGCAGCCTCGGCCGATTGCTTGGGTTTGGTCATCTCGTCCAGTCTCCGAAAGGTTCGTCCATCATAGCGCGAGGGGCGGGGCAGGCAAGCCGGCCCGGCACCCCTGCCCCCGCCTCAGGCCCCCGCCTCAGCCATGGCTCAGCATCGGGCCGAGCGGGCGGCCGGCCAGGATGTGAAGGTGATAGTGCGGCACTTCCTGGTGGCCGTTGTCCCCGGCGTTCGAAATGCCGCGGAACCCCGCGCCGCCGTCACCGGGCGCCACGCCCAGAAGCGCGCAGGCCCTTGCCGCCGTGCGGTGGAAATCGGCGATCTCTTCGGCCGATGCTTCGGCCGCGAAATGCGCAAAATCGACATAGCGCCCCTTCGGGATCACCAGCACATGCACCGGCGCCTGCGGACGGATGTCATGAAAGACAAGCGTATGGGCGCTTTCGACCAGCGTCTTGTTCGGGATCTCTCCCCTCAGGATGCGGGCGAAGATGTTGGTGTCGTCATAGGCGTAGGGCATCGGGGCCTCTCAGTCGTCGAACAGGGGGGCGGTGGCCGCGATGGCCTGCGCCTTTTCGAAAGGAATGGCAAGGTAATCGGCCAGCGCGCGGGCATTGTCGGCAAGCGGCGCACCCTCGTCCAGATGCCAGAGCGGCCGGACCTGGCGCAGCCGCGCGCGTTCGTAGACCACGTCATGGCGCACGACCGGCAGAAGCGTCGCCAGCTCCTCGGCGCCGGCATGGTCCGACAGAAGCCCGACGCGGCGGGCGTGGCCTTCCAGGTAGGCGTCGGTGAAGCGGCACCCCACGTCCAGAAACCGCACCTGCGCCGGATCGGCCGCCAGATCGCGGATCAGGTCCATGTCGGCCGGATCGACGCCGATCGCCAGCCGGTCCGCGCCATGTTCCTGCATCAGAAGGTTCAGGAACGCCCGCCGGTGCCGCGAGCGGCGCGCGACCGTCGCCTCGGTCCCGCCCATGGCGGGCAGCCCCGCATCATCCTCGCTGAAGAGGTAGTGGGCGACCGGCATGCCCGTCTCGCGGCCGATGGCTGCGACGAGCCGCTTGCCGACGTGCCACTTCTTGCAGATGACGACGTAAAGCCGCTGCCCCGCCCCGACCTCTCCGCCCCGGTCCCAGGCACGCGGGCCGAAGCGGCGCCCCTCGCGCCCGCGCGCCGACAGGAAGTCGCGCAGCCGCCGCCCGTCGGCCCCCGGCGGAAAGTCCACCTGATCCCCGCCATAAAGCGCCCCGAGCCTTTCGCGCAGGTCGCGCGCCTCGGCGCTGATCTTGCGGGCGAAGAGGTAGTCCTGCGCCACCAGATGGTCATAGTGGTCGTTGTAGAAGGTCGCGGGCATTCCATAGTCGGTGAACATGAGGAAGGTCAGCGTCCGGCACTGGATCTCGCGCGCGGACACCAGGTGGCGGACAAGGGTCTGGAAGAAGGTCTCGTCCGGGATCCAGGTCGTCTTGAAGAAGCGCACCACATCGGGGCGGGCCGCGCAGAAGGCCAGCACCCGCTCGATCGTGCGGCGCCTCAGGCACCACCACTGGCTGCCGATCATGATGCCGAGGTCGCCCGGTATCTCGCGTTCAAGCCTCAGCCGCTGCTGGAGCGCGAGCGCGCCGTAGAAGAGCCGCTTGTGCCGGCGTTCGTTGAAGTAGTGGCGGTAGGTCAGCCGCTCGGCCTTCAACCCGGTGCGGATCCAGTCGCTTTGGAAGAAGTCGAAGCTTTCGATATAGTCGCAATCCTCGGCATCAAGGCGCGCGCGCACATGGACCGCCGTCTTGATCGGCTGGCAATCGCCAGAGATCATGTAGAAGTGGCTTGCAAGCGGAAAGGCCGCGACCGCCGCCCGGATGGAGGCGAGCGAGGCTTCGACCAGGCTCCACTCCCCCCAGCCGCATTTGACCCGCTTTTTCGCGAAGGCTACGCGCGGATTGGACGCGAAGGCAGCCCTCAGCGCCAGGTACTGGGGCCTAGGCGCGCGAGCGTCGAAATGGATCGCCACGCAGTCGCCGGCCTCGGTCAGCCGCTCGACCTGGCGGATGATTCCGGCAGGGTCCTTGTGACACAGGAGGATGAAGGCGATCTCTGCCATGTGCGGCGGTCGGGCTCCGTCGCCGGGGTTCGCGGACCCTTGTCCGTCGCCCCGGTTGAAAAAACATGATTTGTTAGTATTTTCCCGTCAAATTTGGCGCAAGTTCGTTTCGGTTGGATTAAGGACGCTCGATGGGATTTCCCGGAACATGGATGACCGAAAGCGAAAGCATGGTCTATCGGGTTGTGCCCAAGTGCGCCTGCTCGTCGATCGGGCAGATCATGTTCTATTCCGATCATGGCAGGTTTTTCGACGGTGACATCCATGATGCCACCGATGGCCTGCACAAATGGGCGCAAGGCGCGAGCCAGCCCCTGATCGAGGCGAACGTGGCGGCCCACAAGTCCGTCACCTTCACCTGCGTCCGCAATCCCTACACGCGCATCCTGTCCTCGTTCTTCGACAAGATCTGCGGCATCCAGCGGAACGGCAAGCGCTACCGGGGCAACCTGGTGCCGATGCTGGTGCAGAAATACGGGATCGAGGTCGGGCGCGCCGACGAGGATTTCGCCTTCGACCAGATCGCGAGCTTCCGTCGCTTCCTCCTGTTTGCCCGCGACACGATCCGCTGGCGCCGCCCGATGGAGCCGGACATCCACTGGTCGGCAATGTCGGGCCATATCGCCACCTTCATCGTGAACGGCGGCCGCTACGACCAGATCTTTTTCACCGAGCGTTTCGACGAGGGGATGCAGCGCGTCCTCGACAAGGTCACGACGCCGGTTCCGGTCAACCTGGCCGAGGTGCCGCGCTTCAATGAAAGCGAAGGCCACGGACCGAAGCGCGCCCACAAGATCAGCGCCTATTTCGACGACCTGTCGCATCACCTGATGTGGGAAATCTACAAGCGCGACTTCCAGCTCTTCCGCTACGATTTCGACGACCCCGACCGGAAAGAACCGCTGGGCGAGGTCGATCTGGCGGAGGTCCACGCCAAGCTGGGCGACTCGGCTGGGCCAGAGTGGCAGGGGCCGT
>CAMFGW010000030.1 GCA_945952025.1 uncultured Paracoccaceae bacterium | reverse complement strand
TCCCGGCGATCAACGTCAACGACTCGGTCACCAAGTCGAAGTTCGACAACAAGTACGGCTGCAAGGAATCGCTGGTAGACGGCATCCGCCGCGCGACCGACACGATGATGGCCGGCAAGGTGGCCGTGGTCTGCGGCTATGGCGATGTGGGCAAGGGCTCGGCCGCCTCGCTGCGGGGCGCCGGGGCACGGGTGAAGGTCACGGAAATCGACCCGATCTGCGCGCTTCAGGCGGCGATGGACGGCTATGAGGTCACGATCCTGGAAGATGAAGTGCCGACGGCCGACATCTTCATCACCACGACCGGCAACAAGGACGTGATCCGCATCGAGCATATGCGCGAGATGAAGAACATGGCCATCGTCGGCAACATCGGCCATTTCGACAACGAGATCCAGGTGGCAAGCCTGCGCAACCACAAATGGACCAACATCAAGGACCAGGTCGACATGATCGAGATGCCGTCGGGCAACAAGATCATCCTTCTGTCCGAAGGCCGGCTTCTGAACCTGGGCAATGCGACGGGCCATCCGTCCTTCGTCATGTCGGCCAGCTTCACCAACCAGGTGCTGGCGCAGATCGAGCTTTGGACCAAGGGCAAGGATTATGCGCCCGGCGTCTACATCCTGCCCAAGCATCTGGACGAGAAGGTCGCGCGCCTGCACCTGAAGCGCATTGGCGTCCGGCTGACGGAGCTGCGCAAAGAGCAGGCGGACTATATCGGCGTGACGGTCGAAGGTCCTTATAAATCAGACCATTACCGCTACTGATCCAAAAGGCGTGGATTTGCGGGGACTGGGGGGCTATCTTTCCCCTTGAGGCTGGCCCGGTACGCGGGCTAGCCCCCTGTCATATTGCCAAGCTGGAGTTGGACATGGGTAAGAGAGACGAGCTGATCGCCAAGTACGCCGACGATCTGAAGACCAAACTGAAAGTCACGCCGGACATGGCCCTTCTGACGAAGGTCACGATCGGTTGCGGGCCGTCGATCTATGATCGCGACAGCGCCACGATCGCGGCATCGAGCGCCACCGAGCTCGAGACGGTCAAGAACAACTTCCTGGTCAAGAAGCTTGGCCTGAAGGATGGGCCCGAGCTGACGGCGGCGATCAACGCGGTCATGGACGCCTATGGCAAGTCCGAGCGGCAGAAGTTCCGGGCCGTGGTCTACTACATGCTGACCAAGCATTTCGGCAAGGAAAAGGTCTACGCCTGAGCCCGGCGGGCCCCGACTTAGGCGGGGCTTTAGACAAGTTTTCAGGACTAATTTCTTGCGCAGACCGGCCTGTTTCAGGCATGGTCTGCGCAAGGGCCAGGATGGCCGAGATCAGTTGTCACGGTGGTGCAGGGGTGCACCGGGGTGGCGAAGGGTCCCGGTCATGCGGCCGGGACCCTTCGTTTTTCCCCCCAGACCTTTTTCCTCAGCCCTTCGCGTCCAGACCGCCCAATTCGCGGATCAGGCGCCATTCTTCTGCGCTGACCGGCTGGACCGACAGGCGCGAGTTGTTCACCAGCACCATATCGGCCAGTCGGGGGTCATTCTTGATCTCTTCCAGCGTCACCGGGCGCAGCAACGGCTCGATCGCGCGGATATGGACGCAGTCCCAGCGCGGATCGTCGGTGGTGCTGTCCGGCGCGCTTTCGGCCGAGACCTCGACCACACCGACGACGGCCTTGCCGATGTTGGAATGGTAGAAGAAGCCCCTGTCGCCCACCTTCATCGCCCGCATGTTGTTGCGGGCCTGGTAGTTGCGGACGCCGTGCCATTCCTCGCCCTGGGCGCTCTTGGCGACCTGTTCGTCCCAGGACCATGTGTCGGGCTCGGACTTGAAAAGCCAGTATGCCATCAGCCGATCACCTTCTTCCATTCGATCACCTCGACGCTCTGGAACAGCCCGGCGTGCGCGTAGGGATCGTCGCGGGTCCAGGCGAGTGCCTGATCCGCGCTGTCGGTCTTCAGGATGACCAGCGAGCCCGCCATCTGACCGCCTTCGATCAGGGGGCCGGCCATGTCGACGATGCCGGTCTGCTGAATATAGGCCAGATGCGCCTCGCGGGTGGCCTTGCGGATCTCGAGCGCGCCGGGTTTGTCGCGGCAGATGACGGCGAAAAGCATGGTCATTCCTTCTTCAGGGGTCGGGACATCAGCGCCGCGACGGCTTCGGGCACGCCGACCTGGCCGGCGACAAGGCGCGCGACCATGGTGGAGACGGGCAGGTCGATCCCGGCCTTGACGGCCAGGTCGGTGACGGCGCGGGCGGTTGCGGCGCCCTCGACCGTGATGATGCTGTCCCAGGGCGCGCCCTGGCCCAGTGCGCGGCCGTAGCGGAAGTTGCGCGACTGGTCGGAAGTGCAGGTCAGGACCAGGTCGCCCAGGCCTGACAGCCCCGCGAGCGTTTCGGCCTGCGCGCCAAGGTGCAGCGCGAGGCGCGTCATCTCGGCGAAGCCCCGGGTGATGAGCGCCGCGCGGGCGCTGTCGCCAAGGCCGGCGCCGCTCACGACCCCGGCGCCGATCGCGATGACGTTCTTCAGCGCGCCGCCAAGTTCGGCCCCGGTCACGTCCGTGGTGCGGTAAAGCCGGAGCGTCGGCGTGGAAAGCGCCTCTTGCAGCCGGATGCCCTGTGCTTCGTCGGCGCAGGCGAGCGTCAGTGCGGTCGGCAGGCCACGGGCAATGTCGGCGGCGAAACTCGGGCCGGTCAGGATGACGGGGACATCCGAAGGGAAGGCCGCCTGCAGAAGCGCCGTCGGTCCGCGCAGGGTGGTCAGGTCGATCCCCTTGGCGCAGGCGACGACAGTTCGGCCGGCCAGCGCGCCGGGGTGGACGGCGATGACGCGCGCGACCTGCTGCATGGGAACGGCCAGCAAAACAGTGTCTATTCCGGCCAGATCGGCGATATTTGCCGTCACCGAAAGGCCCTTTGGCAGTTGGATTCCGGGCAGGTGGCGGGCGTTCTGGCGGCTGGCCTGCATGGCTGCGACCTGCGCCCCGTCGCGCGCCCAGAGCCGCACGTCGGTGCCGTTCCGCGCGAGCGCGATGGCCAGCGCCGTGCCGAAGGCGCCTGCGCCAAGGACCGCGACGCTCATGCCTTGGCCCCCCGCTTGCCCGAGCCGAGCATGGGTGCAGCGCCCTCGTCCAGCGGCCAGCGGGGGCGCGCCGAAAAGGTCAGGTCGTCACGGTGGCCAAGCCGGAAGCGTTCGAGCCCGGCCCAGGCGATCATGGCGCCATTGTCGGTGCAAAGCGCCAGCGGCGGCGCGACGAAAGGCAGCACGGCGACCGCAGCGACGCCGGAAAGGCGGGCGCGGATCGCCGAATTGGCCGCTACGCCGCCCGCGACGGTCAGGGTGGTCAGGCCGGGCTCAATGTCCCGCGCGGCATCGAGCGCGCGGGCGGTCTTGACTGCCAGAACCTCGGCCACCGCCGCCTGAAAGCCGGCGCAAAGGTCGGCCCTGTCGGTTTCGGTCAGGCCGCCCTTTTCGGCCACGAGCCCGTCGCGCAGCCGCAGGACGGCGGTCTTGAGGCCAGAGAAGGACAGGTCGCACCCCGGCCGGTCGAGAAGCGGGCGGGGGAAGGCGAAGCGGGTCGGATCGCCCTTCGCCGCCTCTGCCTCGACCGAGGGGCCGCCGGGCTGGGGCAGGCCGAGGATCTTCGCGGTCTTGTCGAAGGCCTCGCCGGGCGCGTCGTCGATCGTGCCGCCAAGGCGGCTGAAGCGGTCGGCGGCATGGGCGATCAGGAACTGGCAATGGCCGCCCGAAACCAGCAGCATCAGGTAGGGAAAGGCCACCCCGTCCGTCAGGCGCGGCGTCAGGGCGTGGCCCGCAAGGTGGTTGACGCCCAGGAGCGGCAGGCCCGTCGCTGCGGCGAGCGCCTTGGCGCACATGACCCCCGACAGGACCCCGCCGATCAGGCCGGGGCCGGCTGTCACCGCGATGCCGTCCAGCGCCGAAAGGCTGACGCCGGCGGTGCCCAGCGCCTCTTCGACGCACAGGTCGACACGTTCGGCATGGGCGCGGGCGGCGATTTCGGGGACCACGCCGCCGAAGGGCGCGTGCAGGCTGCCTTGCCCCCTGACGACCGAGGCCAGGATGGTCGGGCCGTCAGGGCCCAGCGCCACGACCGAGGCGGCCGTGTCGTCGCAGCTGCTTTCGATGCCAAGGAAGGTGAGCGGGCGGGTCATCAGGGCCTTGTCGCTGGGGGCAGACCGATTGCGCGGAGGATGGGGGGCAGGTAACACCGGCTTGACCCTTACACAATCCCGGCGGCCCGTTCGCTTGTCCAGTCCCGGCCCCTTGCCCATCCTTCTGACGCGCCCCGAAGCGGCGGCGAAGCGCCTTGCCGCGCAGGTGCGGGCGCGGCTCGGGGGGGGGTGGCCGATCCTCCTTTCGCCCCTGACCGGGCTGCGGTTCCTCGCGCCCTTGCTCGACCTCCAGGGCGTGGACGGGGTGGTATTCACCTCGGAAAACGGGGTCGAAGGGTTCGCGCGCCTGTCGGCTTGGCGGGGGGGCCTGGCCTGGTGCGTCGGCGCGCGGACGGCAGAGGCGGCGCGGGCAGCGGGGTTTCAGTCGGTCGCCGGGCCGGGCGATGCGGCGGGGCTTCTGGGGATGCTGGCGGCGGAAGGCGGACCCCGGCATCCCTTCTGGGCACGGGGCGCGCTTGTGTCGGCCGATCTGGCGCCAGTCATGGCGCGGCACGGCGTCGCGTTGCGTTCGGCGGTCGTCTACGACCGCGAGCGGCTTGCCCTTTCGGCCGAGGCGCAGGCGCATCTGGCGTCCGGGGCGGGCGCGATCTGGCCGGTCTATTCCGCCGGATCGGCCGAGGATGGTCTTGCGGCGCTGGCCGGGCTGCCCCTTTCGGGCCTTCGCGCCATTGCGATCAGCGTGCCGGTTGCGGAGCTTCTGGCCCCACTCGTGCGGTCGGTTCATCTGGCCGAACGCCCCGATTCGGCAGCGATGATCGAGGCGCTGGTGGCCGTCTCCCGGAGTGACGGTTGAGCCGGGGCCGCCCTGAGGCTAGGGTCTGATGACGGGGGCGGAACTGGAATCGGGGGCGACCATGACGCAAGAGGGACCAGAGGCCGCGGTGGCAACCGATCCGATGTCCGATCAGGCGCCCAATCCGGTGACCCCGCCCGCGCCCGCCCGGCGCAGCGCGCGCGGATGGTTTTTGTCGGCGGCGCTTGCGGGCGTCGTGTGCGCGGGTGCCGGCGGGGCGGCGATCTATGGGCTTGCGACAGCGCAGCCCGGCCTTTTCGGGCTGGCGCCGCAAACCGATGACACGCAGATAACTGCGCTGAAGGCCGAAATCGCCCGGCTGAGCGCCGAGGTCAAGGCAATTCCGGCGCCTGTCGCGCCAGACGGGGAGGCGGTCGAGGCGCTGGGCCAGAAGCTCGAAGCGGCGACGAAGGACCTGTCGGGGCGGCTCGACGGCGCAACTGCGACAGTGACGGCGCTGACGGGGCGGGTGGCCAGGCTCGAAAGCCAGCCGGTGCAGGGGGGCGTGGCGCTTCCGGCCGACCTAGTGGCGCAGACACAGGCGGCGCAGGACCAGGCCAAGGCGGCCGAGGAAGCCGCGCGCGCGTTGCAGGCGGCGGCGGGGGCGGCGACCCGGCAGGCCGCGGTCAGCCAGATCCTTGCGGCGGTCGACAGCGGCGCCGCGCTTGGCCCGGCGCTGGCGCTTCTGGAACAGTCGGGCGGCACGGTGCCGGCTGCGCTGAAGGATCAGGCCGCGGGGGTCCCGACGCTTGCTTCCTTGCGCGCGGTCTTTCCTGATGCGGCGCGGGCGGGGCTGTCGGCGGCGCTCGCGGCCGGAGCGCAGGGCGGCTTCTGGGCCCGCACCACGGCATTCCTGCAAAGCCAGACCGGCGCGCGGTCGCTGACCCCGCGCGAGGGCTCGGACCCCGATGCGATCCTCAGCCGGGTCGAGGCGGCGCTGGCGGCCGACGATCTGGCGACCGTCGAGCATGAGCTTTCCACGCTGCCCCAGCCCGCGCAGGATGCCATGGCCGACTGGCGGGCGACGGTGGCCCGGCGCGCGGGCGCGCAGGCGGCGGTGGCCAGCCTGATGAACGGGGGCTGAGCCGCGATGGTCTGGACATTCGTCAAGGTTGCCCTGTTTTTCTGCCTGATCGCGGCGCTTGCGCTTCTGTCCGGCGCGCTGGCCGCGAACGGCGGCGGGATCCGGCTACAGGCCTTCAACACCGAATTCGTGCTTGGGCCGGTGCAGTCGGTCGTCGCGATCCTTCTGGCACTGGTGGCGCTCTGGCTGGTGCTGCGGCTGCTGGCTCTGCTGTCGGCGCTGGTGCGCTTCTTCAATGGCGATGAGAATGCGATCAGCCGGTTTTTCGACGCGGGCAGCGACCGCAAGGGGCTGAATGCCCTGACCGACAGCATGACCGCGCTCGCCTCCGGCAACGGGACCGAGGCGATGGCGCTGGCGGCCAAGGCCGACCGCTACCTGCATCAGCCGCACCTGACGAACCTGATTTCGGCGCAGGCGGCCGAACTTGCGGGCGACCGCAAGAAGGCGGCGGCGGTCTACAGGCGGCTCTTGGACGATCCGCGCACCCGGTTCGTCGGTGTGCGCGGGCTGATGAAGCAGAAGCTGGACGAGGGCGACCGCGAGACGGCGCTGCGGCTTGCCGAAAAGGCCTTCCAGATGCAGCCCGCGAACCGCGACATCCAGGAGACGCTCTTTCAGCTGCAGACGGCACAGGGCGACTGGGCTGGCGCGCGCAAGGTGCTGGGGGCCGAGTTGAAAAGCGGCCACATGCCGCGCGACGTGCACCGTCGGCGCGACGCGCTGCTGGCGCTGCAGGAGGCGAAGGCGGTCCTGTCGGACGACCTGTCGATCGAGGCGCGCGAGGCCGCACTCGTGGCCAACCGCCAGTCGCCGGACCTGATCCCGGCGGCGGTGATGGCGGCGCAGGGTCTGGCGGCGGACGGCAAGGCCAAACAGGCCTCGCGCATCCTGATCAAGGCGTGGGAGGTGCAGCCCCACCCCGACCTGGCCGCGGTCTATGCGGCGCTGAAGATCGACGAGACGTCGACCCAGCGGCTCGAGCGGTTCCGCCCGCTGTTTGCCGCCGCGCCAGAGGCGGAAGAGACGCGCCTGCAGCGGGCCGAGCTGCAGATCGCCGCCGAGGATTTTCCCGCCGCACGCCGGACGCTTGGCGACCTGCCCGAAACCCATCCGACCGCGCGGGCGCTGACGCTGATGGCCGCCATCGAGCGCGGCGCGGGGGCGGACGATTCCGTGGTGCGGGGCTGGCTGACGCGCGCCCTGTCGGCGCCCCGGGGGCCGCAGTGGGTCTGCGACAAGTGCCAGCAGGTGAATGCGGCCTGGTCGCCGGTCTGCGACAATTGCGGCGGATTCGACACGCTTTCCTGGCGCGAGCCGCCGGGCGCCGCCCGCGCGCCCTCGCCCACCGATATCCTGCCGCTGATCGTCGGCAAGCCGGCCGAAGTCAGCGTCGCCGAAGAGGTGGAGCCGGTCGTGCCCGCGCCCGAACCGGCGGTCGCCGCGCCCGTGCCCGAGCCTGTGCCAGAGCCCGAGCCGCCGGCGCCCAAGGCCGAAAAGGGCGCGGTCTACGACGCCGAATTCTTCGAACCCGCACCGGGGGGGCGGGTCAAAAAATAGGGCTACACAGGCCCGGAGGTTGGTGCTATCAGGCCCCCCGTGTGCCCCAATAGCTCAGTTGGTAGAGCACCTCATTCGTAATGAGGGGGTCGGCGGTTCGAGTCCGTCTTGGGGCACCAGCTTTCCCGGATCAGCGGATGTTGCGTGGAATGATGGCGCCCGGCTGGCCTATCACGGTCGCGGCCATGCGGTGGCCCCAGTCCATCGCCGCCACTTCGTCATGGCCGAGGATGCGGGCGGCGAGGTAGGCGCCGTTGAAGCTGTCGCCTGCCGCTGTCGTGTCGACGACCTGCGCCGCCGGGGCGAAGGAGCCGGGGCTGATGTTCGGTGCAACGGGGACCGGGCCGCGCGCACCGCATTTGAGTGCGCCCTCGCGGCAGCCATCCCCCCGCAGCCGGTCCAGGACGGCAGAGGCGTCCGCATCGCCGAAAAGCGCCTGTTCGTCGTCGACCGAGGCAAGGGCCACGTCCGTCATCCGCCACATGCGCCGGATCCAGTCGCGCGCGGTTTCCGCGTCGGGCCAGAGGCGGGGGCGGTAGTTCGAATCGAAGGCGATTGCGGTGCCCGTCGCGCGCAGTGTCGCCAGCCGGTCCAGGAGCGCCTCACGCGCCTCGGGCGCGATAATGGCGAGCGTGATCGCCGACAGGAAGATCCGCTCGGCCCCGTCCAGAACCGCCAGGTCGGCCGCACCCTGAAAGAGCTGGCGCGCGGCCGAGGTGCTGCGCCAATAGTGAAAGGACCGCTCGCCCGCCCTGTCGGTCTGCACCGAATAGATGCCGATGTTGTGCAGGGGGTCGCGGGTGATGGCTGAGGTCCCGATCCCCTCGGCGCGGGCCAATGCCAGGAAACCGTCGGACAGGGGGTCGGTGCCGACGTGGGTCAGGTAGCCGACCTGCATCGCCGGGGGCAGCAGGCGGCGGCAATAGACGGCGGTGTTGAACGTGTCGCCGGCGAAGCCGACGGCGAAGGCGGGCCCGGCGCTGCGCAGTTCGGCCATCGCCTCGCCGATCGACAGGAGCTGCATCTTTGGGTCGGTCATCGGAGGTCCCCGGAACAGCCTGTCGGCCTTGCTTCGTGAAGGAGCGCATGTCCTTTACCCCGAACCGGCGGTCTGGAACCAGCCGTTTCCTGAAGGCCCATGCCGACCATTTCCGGACGAGGTCGGGGCCGAGGTCGGGGCACGGACCTGGGGCTTCGTCGACCGGGCCGGTCTAGACCGGCGCATTGCTCCGCAGGGACGCCAAGAGCGTCTGTTTCGAGGTGCGCAGATGATCGCGCGCGGCGGCCAGCGCGTCGGTTTCATTGCGTCGTTTCAGCGCGTCGATCAGGCGCAGATGCTCGTTGATCGCGGCTTCGTTGCGCTCGCGCTCATCTTTCTTGTCCCACTGGTAATGATAGTGAAAGATGAGCGCGATCACCTTCTGGAACTCGTCTACGAAACGGTTCTGCACGACGCTGCCGATGGCGCCGTGAAACCGCTCATCCAGAAGAGAGAAGTCGTGGAAACGGTGGTCGATCTCGTTGGCCAGCTGGCGATGCTCGGCCTCCAGCCCTGAAAGCTGCGACCAGATCGGGTGGTCTTCGGGCAGGGCGACCAGGTGCGTCACCGCGTTCAGCTCGAGCACCAGCCGGAAATCAGACAGTTCGACCGCAAAGTCGCGGGTGAAGCTCGCCAGCTCCCACCCGCCCTTGGGGCGCCGCCGCACCAACCCATGTCGCATGAACGAGGCCAGCAATTCCTGCAGCCCATGGGCCGGGACCCCGAACCTGCGCGCAAGCTCGGTGACGTTCTGCGCCGTTCCCGGCGGTGTGTCGCTGCGCAGGATCCGGTCGTGGAACCGCCGCTCTAGCTATTCGCCGGTGATCTGGCCGGCCGGAAGCGCCGGCCTTTCGGGCGGCAGGGGGCGGCGGAGCAGGGTCTTTTCCCGACCCTCCCAGCGGAGGATTCCCTTGGTCTGCATGAGGTCCAGAACCGAGCGGACCACCGTCCGGCTGACATCGAGGCGCGCGGCAAGGGGCATTTCGGCCGGCAGCTGCTCGCCCACCGAAAGGGTGCCGCAGAGATCCAGCGTAGCGCTGAAGGCCCCGCGAAATCTTTCGTCCGTTCTGGCCAAGGCATCCCTCTGGCCAGGACGTTAGCAAGAGCCCTCAGAAGTCCACAATGATTCAAAACAAAGGGCGTCAGATCAGGCCGAGCCAGGTCAGGCCGTAGACCAGCGGGAAGAGGACCAGCTGGTGGATCAGGTAGAAGGCCAGGCTGTGGCGGCCGGGAAAGCCCAGGATGCGCGAGGCGCGGGTTTGCGGACGGGGGTGGAAAAGCGGGTGGCCGGGGCCGAGCGCCTTGGCGAGGGCGAGCCCGGCCAGGAAGGGTGCGAGCCAGGGGAAGGGCGGCACGAAATCGACGGCATAGACCGGAAATGTCGTGAGCCCGGTCCAGATGAGCCAGGGCAGGTCCAGGTGCCCCGCGACGAGGCGCGGCAGGATCAGGGCCAGGACCGCCGCCGCCAGCGTCACCGGGACCGGCATCCGCAGGAAAAGAAGGCCCACGAGGCTCGACAAAGCGATCGAATGCAGGATGCCGAAGAAGATGTATTCGTCACCCAGAAGGTAGGTCGTGCCCAGCGTGACCAGAAGAGCGGCCCCGGCGATGCGGGCGAATCGGCGCCAGAAGGCCCCCCAGCGGATGCCCTGCCCGTGCGAGAGGTAAAGGCCCAGGCCGGCCAGCGCGATGAAGGTGCCGGCGATGAGGCGGGCGAAGAGGCGCCAGCCCGGCTCCATCATCGTGCCGGGCGGGATGCGGCCAAAGAGCTCGAGGTCGAAGCCGGTGTGGTAGACGGCCATGGCCAGCAGGGCGACGGTGCGGGCGGTGTCGATCCAGAGGATCCGGGGGCGAGCGGCCGTCTTTGTCATCCTGTCCCCCTGGTGCGGCTCGCGACAGGGATAGGGCATTTGGCGTCGAAGTAAACCGGCGGGCTGTTGCCTTCGGTCCGCGCTCCGTGCCCTATGGCCGCAAAGGGAGGAACCGATGAAAGTCTATCTGTCTGCCGATATCGAAGGCACCGCCGGGATCGCCCATTGGGACGAAACGGAACGGACCCATGCCGACTGGACCGAGTACCGCGCGCTGATGACCGGCGAGGTGCTGGCGGCCTGCGAGGGGGCGCGGGCGGCGGGGGCGGAAGAGGTGGTGATCAAGGATGCCCATGACAGCGCCCGGAACCTGATCGTCGACCGGCTGCCGGACTATGTGCGGATCGTGCGCGGCTGGTCCGGCCATCCCGACCAGATGATGTTCGGCATCGGGCGGGACTTCGCGGCGGCACTTTATACCGGCTACCACGCCCGGGCGGGCAGCGAGGCCAATCCGCTCGCCCATACGTCGAGCCTGCGTATCTCGCAGATCCTGGTGAATGGCGAGCCGGCGTCGGAGTTCACCATCAACGCGCTTTGTGCCGCGATCTATGGGGTGCCGTCGGTCTTTCTGTCGGGTGACGCGCAGATGTGCGCCGATGCTCAGGCCATGGTGCCCGGCATCACCACGGTCGCGACGCTGGAAGGGTTCGGGCGGGCCACCAACTCGATTGCGCCGTCGCGGGCGCGCGCGTTGATCCGCGACGGGGTGGAACAGGCTCTAACCCGGCCCAAAAAGGATGTCCTGCCACCGATTCCAGCCGCGGTCGAGGTGGTGGTGGCCTTCAACAATCCCCATGATGCCTACAAGTCGCGCTTCTATCCGGGCGCCATCGACCATGGCCCCTGCGCGGTCGCCTACAAGCACACGGACTTCGCCGAGATCCTCAGGGCGCTTCTATTCATCAAGGGCTGAGCCAGACCCGGCCGCGCTGGCGACCCCGGCAGGATTCGAACCTGCGACCTGCCGCTTAGGAGGCGGCCGCTCTATCCCCTGAGCTACGGGGCCTGGCGGCCCGGCCGTGACCGGGACCCGCATTGGATAGGCGCGCCGAGGGGTTTTTGCAAGCGCGGGGGCTCAGCCCTTTCGTTTCAGGCTGGCGGGCAAGGCGTCGCCATAGGCTGCGGGCACGGCTTTGCGCGCGAAGGACTACGGCTGGCAGCAGGTTGGGGGTCATGGGGGGACCTCGCTGGCGCGGCTTCACCCTTCATGCGCGCCCGGAGCCCTTGGGCAAGGGCCGGTCCGCCGGGCGCTCGATAGGCCTTGCCAGCCTTGTGCAAACCTTCCTACGGTGTGGCCAAACCGGCGGAGGCAGCATGGCCCTGAACGATCCCAAGCGCACATTGACGCTTCGCGATGTGTCCGACGCCTCCGGCGTGTCGGAAATGACCGTGAGCCGCGTCCTGCGCAACCGGGGCGACGTGAGCGAGGCGACACGCGACAAGGTGCTCGAGGCGGCGCGGCGGCTTGGCTATGTGCCGAACAAGATCGCGGGTGCGCTCGCCTCGCAGCGGGTCAACCTGGTCGGCGTGGTGGTGCCGTCGCTGTCGAACCTGGTCTTTCCCGAGGTGCTGAGCGGCATCTCGGCCGAACTGGAAGATACCGGCCTGCAGCCCGTCTTCGGCGTGACCAACTATTCGGCCGAACGGGAAGAGGCGGTCCTTTACGAGATGCTGTCCTGGCGGCCGTCGGGGGTGATCGTCTCGGGGATGGAACATACGCCCAACGCCCGCGCGATGCTGGAAAACGCCGGTATCCCGATTGTCGAGATCATGGATGTTGACGGAACGCCCGTCGATTCGGTGGTCGGCATTTCCCACAAGCGCGCCGGGCTTGAAATGGCGCGGGCGATCGTCAAGGCGGGCTACCGGCGAATCGGGTTCCTGGGCACCAAGATGCCGGACGACCATCGGGCGCGGAAAAGGCTCGAGGGGTTTCAGGCCGGGCTGGCGGAAGCGGGGGTCGAACTGTCGGATCAGGAGTTCTATTCCGGCGGCTCGGCGCTTTTGAAGGGGCGCGAGATGACGGAGGCGATCCTGACCCGCTCGCCCGACCTGGATTTCCTTTATTATTCCAATGACATGATCGGCGCGGGCGGGTTGCTGTACTGCCTGGACAAGGGGATCGACGTGCCCGGGCGGCTGGGGCTCGCAGGGTTCAACGGAGTGGATCTTCTGGAGGGGCTGCCGCGGCGTCTGGCGACGATGGATTCCTGCCGGCGCGAGATCGGGCGGCAGGCGGCGCAGATCATCGCCGGGCACGGCCATTCCGACATGATCGGCGGCGAGCGGATCGAGCTGGAGCCGACGCTCGACTACGGAGACACGATCAGGCGCGCCTGAGCAGGTAGATGTCCATCACCCAGCCGTGCGCCTCGCGCAGTTCGGTGCGGGTGTCGGCGATCCGGGTTGCAACCTCGGCCAGCGGCCCCTCGATCAGGGTCTGGTCCGGCATGCCGACGAAGGCGCCCCACCAGATGTGAAGCCCGGCGGGGTCGAGGCTCTGGAACGACGCCTCGCCATCCAGCATGACCGCGACGTTGGTCGCGCCTTCGGGCCAGCCCCCGTCGCGAAGGCGGCGGCCGGTGGTGATGGTGACGGGGGCGCCGACCTCGTTCAGCGGGATTGCGTGAAGGGCGGTCAGGACCTGAAGCGAGGTCAGGCCGGGGATGACGGTGACGCGGACGGGCATCACGCGACCCAGCCGTTCGGCGATGCGCAGCGTGCTGTCGTAAAGCGAGGGGTCGCCCCAGACCAGCAGGGCCACGCGGGCGTCCTGGACGTTTTCCGCCAGAATAGTGTCTTTCCAGACCTCGGCGATGGCATCATGCCAGTCCGACACGCGGGCCTTGTAGCCCGGCGTTGCGGGGTTGCGCACCGGCAGGTCGAAGCTGACAAGGCGGGGCCCGGGCTTGTCCAGGAGGTCCGAGCAGATCACCCGGCGCATGTCGGCCAGGTCCTCCTTGCCCTTGCCCTTTTCGGGGATGAGGATCAGGTCGGCCGAGTTCAGCGCCTTGATGGCCTGAAGCGTCAGGTGGTCGGGGTTGCCGCTGCCGATCCCGACAAGAAGAAGGTCGATCATGGGTGCCCCCGCAAAAGACTGGCCCGATTGAAAAGGCCCCGCCCCGGTATGGGGGCGAGGCCCGTGGTGGCTTTCATTTCCGCCGGGGTCAAGCGTCCCGGTCGGCCTATCGCTCGGCTTCGGCCCAGAGCCGCGTTGCCAGGTAGCCCAGCGACAGCCAGGCCACCAGCGACACGCCCAGGGTGCGGGCGGCGAAGGTGGAGGCGAGTTCCGGCGGCGCCACGCCGCCGAAGCCGTCCATATGCGGCGCCCCGATCACATGGGGCAGCGCAAGCAGCACAAGGCCTAGCGCCCAGCGCAGCGGCCCCGACCCGTAGGCAAGGGCGGCAAGGCCCATCGCCGTCGAAGCCGCCGTTCCCCACCACCAGATCTGGCGCGCGGCCAGGTCAGCCGCCGGCGTGCCGGGCAGTTCGGGCTCAAGCCCCATTGCCGGGGCAAGCTGGAAGACGGCGAAGCCCGCAAGACCCCACAGAAGGCCCTCGGCCGCCGTCACCTGGCGCCCGGTCTGTTCAACCGCCGCAAAGGCCGCGACCAGTAGCAGCCCGTAGGAGACATAGGTCAGCCCGTAGAAGGCCGCCGTCAGGGCGTTGCGCTTCAGGGGCGAGGCCTCTGCCTCGTCCGTCGCGGGGTGGTCGTGGGCGGCCGGCTGCGCGGCGGTCGTCGATTCCGCAGCGGTGCCGGCGGAGGCATCAGCCGGAGCATCAGCCGGCGCGGCGTGATCGTGGGCGGTCTGGTCGTGGGCTGCGCCCACACCTGTCTTGGCCCCCTCGAAATGCACGAGGGCGCCGGATTCATATTGTTCGGCCAGAAGAATCTTCGGTTGGACGAACGCGAAATGCAGCAAGGCCGCGACAAGCCCTGCCGCAAAGCCAGCGAGCAACGCGCTGACAACCATGCGTTGGATCATAGGTCAGGTCTGGTCCCGTGCCTTAGTGGCAGGGAAAGCCCGACGAGTGACGGACGTCGTGCGCGGCGTCATGCAGCGTGGCCGACTGCGCATGGCCGGCCACGAAGAGGCTGGTCGCGCCGAGAAGGGCCACGAAAAGGATCGAAAGAAGCGCAGAGGCGGGCTTTGCGGCGACTTTGGTCTGGGTCGTCATGTCAAACTCCTTTGCCGTCACACCCGACGGCGTCATTGTTTCTTCCACGCACGGCCGGTCTCCTGACTTGCGGGTCACAGCGTGCTTTCCGCCTTCCCGGACCCGTGCCTGACGGCCTGGGTCCAGTGGCATTTCGGAAAGCCGCTCGCCGCTTACAGTCGCGGGGGCGGTCGGGGTCTGGGGCGCCGCATTGGGTCCGCCCTTCCTCATTCCCGTTTCAGTTCCTGGCGCTTGGCGCTGTCGGAACACCGTGCCCCGCCATCTGGACCGGGACCGCGCGTTCGGTCAAGGCGGAAAGCGACCGGGGAAGCGGCCGCCGCGACGCCCCCGGTGTTCAGGCCCCGTCGACCAGTGGCCCGATCAGGATCAGCGCCGGACCGTCGGCCCCTTCGGCGGCGATCAGCGCCTCCATCGAGGCGAGCGTGCCGCGCGCCAGCTTTTGGGCCGGAGTAGAGACGCTTTCGGCCAGAAGTGCCGGGGTTTCGGGCGCAAGGCCGGCCGCCATCAGGCGTGCCGCCAGAAGGCCGAAGGTCCGCTTGCCCATGAAGACCACGGTCGTCGCCTGCGGGTCGGCAAGCGCTGCGATATTCAGATCCTCGGGCAGGGCGCCGGTCACGTCATGGCCGGTCACGAACTGCACCCGCCGCGCGGTCAGGCGCCGGGTCAGCGGAATGCCCGCCGCCGCCGCCGCCGCCATGGCCGAGGTGACGCCCGGAATGATCTCATACCCGATCCCCGCGCCGCGCAGCGCCATGATCTCTTCCTCGAGCCTCCCGAAAAGGCCCGAATCGCCCGACTTCAGCCGCACCACCCGTGCGCCCGACCGGGCATAGTCGACCAGAAGGCGGCTCACATGGTCCTGCTTGGGCGAGGCGCGACCCGCGCGCTTGCCGACGCCGACCAGATCGGCGCCCGGGCGGGCATGCGCCAGGATCGGACCGGACGACAGGTCGTCGAAAAGGACGGCATCGGCCCTGGACAGCCGGTCGACGGCCTTCAGGGTCAGAAGTTCGGGGTCGCCGGGGCCCGAAGAGACGAAACTGACAAATCCGCTCATGCCGCCTCGGCGATCAGGTGAAAGAAGGTGCCGGTCGCCCGGCCGCGCCGCGAGCCGGTTTCCGGCACGCCCGCGCCGGTCGCGTCCACGACTTGCGCGAGCGCCCTATCCGGTTGCGCGAGGATTGTCGAATAGTGAAACTCGTGGCCCCTGAGCCGCGCGCCCGCATCCTGTCCGGGGATGGCCCCGATCAGTGTCGCCAGCCGGTAGCCCAGATGCATCCGCCGCTTTTCAAAGCTGGTGACCAGGCCCAGAAGCCCCGCCATCCGGTGGCGCGTGCCTTGCGCATCGACCAGGGCCTCGCCCATCGCCATGTAGCCGCCGCACTCGCCATGAACGGGCCGGGTTTCGGAAAACAGGGTCAAACCTTGCCGAAAACGTTCCGCCGCCGCCAACCTGCCGCCATGAAGCTCGGGGTAGCCGCCGGGTAGCCAGCAGCAATCGGCAGCCTCCGGTGGCGGCTCGTCTGCCAGGGGCGAGAAGGGCAGGACCTCGGCCCCGGCGGCGCGCCAGCCTTGCAGAAGGTGGGGATAGACGAAGGAAAAGGCCGCGTCGCGCGCAAGGGCGATGCGCTGGCCGGGCGGGCGGATCGGCTGGGGGTCGGAAGTCGCGAATCGGGTCGGGCCAGCGGCCTCGCGCAGCGCCTGCAGATCGACATGGGCGGCGATGAAACGGCCGGCGTCGGCGATGATCCGGTCCAGCTCGGGGGTTTCCTCCGCCTGCACAAGGCCCAGATGGCGCTCTGGCACCTCGACCGCAGACTGGCGGGGCAGGGCGCCGAGGACCCTCATGCCGACCTCGTCCATGCCGGCGCGGATCAGGGCCTCGTGCCGGGGACTCGCGACCCGGTTCAGGATCACGCCCGCGATGGCCACGTCCTTGCGCATCAGGGCGAAGCCCTTGGCGATGGCGGCCGCCGTCTGCGCCTGTCCCGACACGTCAAGAACCAGCACCACCGGCCAGCCGGTCATGGCCGCGATGTCGGAACTCGCGCCCGTGCCCCAGGCGCCGGGTTTGGCCACCCCGTCGAAAAGGCCCATCGAGCCTTCGACCAGGATCAGGTCGGCCCCCGGCGCGCTGCCGATCAGACCTTCGACCCCGGCGGCGGGCATCGCCCAGCTTTCCAGGTTGAACGAGGGTCGCCCCGAGGCCGCTCGGTGGAAGGCGGGGTCGATATAGTCGGGGCCGTTCTTGAAGGGCTGCACCGTCAGGCCAAGGTCGCGGTAGGCGGCCAGAAGGCCCAGCATGACCGTGGTCTTGCCGCTGCCCGAGGCCGGCGCGCCGATCACGAGGCCGGGGGGAAGGGCGGTCATGATGCGTCCGGGAAGCGGGGATGGGTGCCGACAGGGCGGTAGCGGCGGTCATAATCGCCGGCATAGAGCCTGCTTTCGGCGAACCCCTCGGCCGCCAGTGAGCGGCCGACAAGGATCAGCGCCGTCCGCTCCATCTCTGCCCCGACCGCGGTTTCGAGCGTGCCGAGCGTGGCGCGAACCACCCGCTCGTCCGGCCAGCTGGCGCGCCAGACGACGGCGACCGGGCAGTCGGGCCCATAGTGCGGCGTCAGTTCGGTGACGACCTGCGGCAGGACGTGGACCGACAGGTGGATGGCGAGCGTCGCGCCGGTGCGCGCGAAGTTCGCCAGCGTCTCGCCCTCGGGCATCGAGGTGGCGCGGCCGGAGGTCCGGGTCAGCACCACCGATTGGGCCACGCCGGGCAGGGTCAGTTCGACCCCCAGCGTGGCGGCGGCGGCGGCAAAGGCGGGCACGCCGGGCGTCACGTCATAGGGAATGCGCAGTTCGCGCAGGCGGCGGAGCTGTTCGCCCATCGCCGACCAGACCGACAGGTCACCGGAATGCAGCCGCGCGACATCGACGCCGGCGTCATGGGCGACCGCCATCTCGCCGATGATGTCGTCAAGCGACATGGGCGCAGTGTTCACGATTTTCGCCCCCGGCGGGCAGTGGGCGAGCACCGCTTCGGGCACCAGCGAGCCGGCGTAGAGGCAAACGGGGCAGCGCGCGATCAGGTCGCGGCCGCGCAGGGTCAGAAGGTCGGGCGCGCCGGGGCCTGCGCCGATGAAGTGGACGGTCATGGGGTGGTCCTTTCAGCAATGGCGGCGGTGGCGGTGCCGTCCGCCGAAATGGCGCGGGGTCCGCGCAGCCGGGCGCCGGGTCCGGCAAGGGCGAGCGCTGCCGCTTCGGCCAGCGATCCGGCGCCGGTCATGGCGGCGGAATGGGGGGAGCGGGTCGGCGTTTCCTGCGCCGCGATCAGGTCGGGGGCGAGGCCGTGCAGGGGCAGGCCAAGCCGGGCGGCAAGGGCCTGCGCGCGGGGGTCGGTCGCCTTGCGGTCCAGCGTCGCGAGTGCCTCGGCGCCCGGTCCGGCGCGGGTCAGCGCGTCGAGAAGCGATGCGACGGTGGCGCGCCCGTTGAAGCCGATGCCTGCAACGATCATCGGGTCAGGCTCCATTGCACGACGGTGCGGGCGGCTTGCCAGCCGCGCAGGCGGCCGAGGGGGGCGGCTTCGGCCAGGTCGATCTTCAAAAGCTCACCGCCATGGGCCGCTTGCGCTTCGGTCACGACCTGCTGGGTTTCCAGCGTCACGGCGTTGACCACCAACCGGCCGAAGCGGTGGAGGTGTGGCAAAACAGTCTCGATTCCAGCCCGATCCGCGCCACCGCCGATGAAGATCGCATCTGGCGGCGGCAGCGCTGCGATTTGGTCGGCCCAGTTGCCGCTGAACGTCTGGACGCGCGCCTCGAGGCCGAAACGGGCGAGGTTCGCCAGTATGTTGGCCAGCCGGTCGGCGCGGCTCTCGATCGCGACGGCCCTTCCCCCGGGGGCGGCGAGGGCCCATTCGACGGAGACGGAGCCGGACCCCGCGCCAAGGTCCCAAAGCAGTTGGCCGGCGCGGGGGGCGAGCGCTGAAAGTGTCAGCGCCCGCACCGCCCGCTTGGTCATCACCCCGTCCGAGGCGAAAAGGTCGTCCGGCAGGCCGGGCGTGGCGGGAAGGCCGGGGGCGCCGTCGACCTCGATGGCCGCGAGCACGGGTGCGGCCACGTCGGGCAGGTCGTAGGCCTGCGCTTGGGTGGTGCGGTGACGTTCCTGCGGGCCGCCGAGGTGTTCGAGGATATGCAGGCGGCTTGGGCCGAAGCCCTGGTCCGTCAGCCAACGGGCAAGGTCGCCAACCGCCGCCCCGTCGCGCATCAGGCAGAGTGCCCGGCGGCCGGGGGTCAGGTCGGGCAGAAGGCTCGCGAAGGGGCGGGCGTGCAGGCCGTGGGTGACGCAGGTTTCCAGCGGCCAGCCGAGCCGGGCGGCGGCGAGCGAGAAGGCGGAGGGCGCCGGACAGACGCGCCATTCGGCCGGGTTCAATGCCCGCGACAGGCTGCCGCCAGCGCCGAACCAGAAGGGGTCGCCGGATGCCAGCACGACGACCTTGCGGCCTTTTTCAACCAGAACAGGGTCGATTCTGAAGGGCACCGGCCAGACCCGGCCGCGCGCGCGCGCGCCGACCAGCGCCAGGTGACGAGGGCCGCCAAAGATGACCTCGGCCCCGGCGATCGCGGCGCGGCTTGCGTCCGACAGGCCCGCCAGTCCATCTTCGCCAAGCCCGACAATCGTGAGCCAAGGATCAGACATGCCCCGCGTCCTTCTTCTGGGCGGCACGACCGAAGCCAGTGCGCTCGCCCGGCTGCTGGCCGACGGGCGCGTGCCGGCGGTCTTTTCCTATGCCGGCCGGACCGAGGCGCCGATCCCCCAGCCGCTGCCGATGCGCACGGGCGGGTTCGGCGGCGTCGAGGGTTTGGCGGACTATCTGAAGTCCGAGGGAATCACGCAGGTCATCGACGCCACGCACCCCTTCGCGGCCGGGATGAGCCGCAATGCGGTCGCGGCTTGCACGCAGGCGGGGGTTCCCCTGCTGGCGGTCGAGCGTAGACCTTGGGCCGAAGAGCCGGGCGACCGCTGGCATCATGTGGCGGACTATCAGGGCGCCGCCGCGCTGCTGCCGCCCGAGCGCACGAGCGTCTTTCTGGCGATCGGCCGGCAGAATGTCGCGGCGTTTGCTGGCCTGCCGCACCGCTTCCTGCTGCGTTTCGCCGAATTCGACGCCCGCCAAAGCGTGCCGCTGAACGCGGAGCTGATCGTCGAGCGCGGTCCCTTCGACTTCGATCAGGAGCTTGCGCTCCTGCGCGCGCATGATGTCCGCTGGATGGTGACCAAGAATGCCGGCGGCAGCGCGGCCCGCGCAAAGATTGACGCGGCCCGCCGGTTGCAGGTCGAGGTGGTGATGATCGACCGGCCTACGCTTCCGCCGCGCGAAACAGTCGAAACGGCGGCTCAGGCGATGGAGTGGCTCGGCCATCACGCCGACCTCGGGCTGTAGACGAAACGGCCGACGCGGCGGGCGTCCGGCGTGCCGACGATGACCATGGTGCGCATGTCCGCCATTTCGGCCCGCGCCTCGCCGAGCGTCACGGTCAGCAGGTGTTCGTCCGGCGTGGTCACCGCACGTGCGAAAGAGATGAGCCGGTTCGGCCCGCAGCCTTCGCGCAGGATGTCCAGCACCCTTTCGAACCGGCCGGGGCGCGAGGCGGCGCGCGGGTTGTAGAAGGCCATGGCGAAGCCCCCTTCGGCGGCGAGCCGCAGGCGGCGTTCGATCAGGTCCCACGGCTTGAGGTTGTCGCTGAGGTTGATGGCGCAGAAATCATGGCCAAGGGGCGCGCCGAGCCGGGCGGCGGCGGCGAGCATGGCGGTTATGCCGGGAAGGATCTCGATGTCGAAGGCGCCGGGGTCGGGGCGGTGCTCGAGCGCCTCGAAAAGTGCGGACGCCATGGCAAAGACGCCGGGGTCGCCGGACGAGACGATGACGGCGCGGCGGCCTTCGGCGGCAAGGTCGATCGCGTGGCGGGCGCGGTCGAGTTCCACCCGGTTGTCGGACGGGTGCAGCACCAGCCCCTCGCGGGGCGCGACGCGGGCGACATAGGGGATGTAGCCGATGACATCCGTCGCTGCGGCCAGTGCGGCGCGGACCTGATCGGTCACCATCGCCTCGGCGCCGGGGCCGAGTCCCGCAACCTTGACCCAGCCGCTCATGGCCGCCGCCCCTGCCCGTGGACCACGCAGATCGAGAAATAGGGCACTTTGTCCGGGGCTTCGGTCAGCCGGTGGACCCGCTGGTCGGGCATGGTGCCGCGTTCCACGAGCCAGGCGTCCTGAAGCCGGCCGGCGGTGGCGAGCGCGCGGCGCAGCTTGCCAAGGTTGCGGCCGATCTTCATCACCACCAGCGCGTCGGTATCGCGGGCGCGGGCGGCCAGCGCCTCCTCGCTCAGGGTGGCGGTCAGGACGGTCAGCACGTCGTCGCCCCAGGTGATCGGCGCGCCGGTTGCGGTCCAGCAGCCGGACATGCCGGTGATGCCGGGGATGACCTCGACGGGCACCCGACCCATGAGGCGCGTGTAAAGATGCATGAAGCTGCCATAGAAGAAGGGGTCGCCTTCACACAGGACCAAAACAGTCTCTGTTCCGGCCAAAAGCGCGAGTTTTTCCGCCCAGCCGTCATAGAAGGCTGCCAGCTGGCGGTTGTAGTCGGGGTCGGTCACGGCAATCTCGGTCGTGACCGGATAGTCCATGGGGTATTCGATGGCGTCGGGGCGGATCATGCCGTCGACGATGCGCCGCGCCTGCCCCTCGTACCCTTTCTTGCGGAAGTAGGCGATGTGGGTCGCGCTGCGGACCAGCCGGTCCGAGCGGACGCTCATCAGGTCGGGATCGCCGGGGCCGAGGCCGGCACAGATGACCTTGCCCATCGTCATTCCTTGCGGCTCGCGAGCGCGTTGACAGCTGCGACGGTGATCGCCGATCCGCCGAGCCGGCCCTCGACGATGACCGAGGGTGCTGGCAGGTCGGCCATGAGCGCCGCCTTCGATTCGGCGGCGCCGACGAAGCCGACCGGGCAGCCGATGATGGCGGCGGGGCGTGGGCAGGCGGGGTCTTCGAGCATGTTCAGAAGGTGGAAAAGGGCGGTCGGCGCATTGCCGATGGCCACCACCGCGCCCTTGAGGTGCGGGCGCCAAAGCTCGAGCGCGGCGGCGGATCGGGTGTTGCCCATCGCTTTCGCCATGTCGGGAACGCGCGGGTCCTGCAGGGTGCTGATGACCTGGTTTCCGGCGGGAAGGCGGGGCCGGGTGATGCCCTCGCTGACCATGCGGGCGTCGCACAGGATCGGCGCGCCGGCCTCGAGCGCCGCGCGGGCGGCGATGGCCATGCCGGGCGAAAAGCGGACGTGGCGTTCCAGCCCGACCATCCCGGCGGCGTGGATCATGCGGACGACGACGACCTCTTCCTCGGGCGTGAAACGGGCAAGGTCGGCCTCGGCGCGGATGGTCGCGAAGCTTTCAAGGTAAATGGCGGCGCCGTCGGTCTGGTAGGTGTGGGGCATGGATCAGGGCCTCAGAAGGGCGGGAAGGTCGGACGGGGAAAGGCCGGTGCGGGCGGGCGTGTCGCCGGCGCGGCCGTTCAGGATCAGGTCGTAGCCGTCGGGCGTGGCGACCAGCGTGCGGGCGGCAGGGCCGGGGTGCGCGCACCCTTTGGCGCAGCCCGAGACGTGAAGAAGCATGCCCTGCGGCAGGTCGCGGGTCATGGCGCGGGCGATGGGCCGGGTGCGACCCTTCGCCTGCGGGCAGGAGGGGGCGCCGGGGCAGGCGATGACGGACAAAAGCGGGTCTCCGCCGGCCAGAATCACCCCGGGGCGCGGCGGGAGGTGGCGCGCGCCTTCGACCAGGATCATGCGCCAGGGGGTCAGGCGGAATGGCCCGTGGCTGGCGAGGGCGGCGAGCGTTTCCGCGTCGGTCTGGCCGAATTCGAGCGCGGCGAGCGTGCCCTGCCCGGTGGGTCCGGGGGTGGGTGCCGGGCCCCAGGCGACCGGTGCCGTGATTTCGGCGAAGATGGCGGGCGGGGTTGCGCCGGCAGCAAGATGGCGCGCCATGCGGCCGCGACCCTCTGGCGCGCCGCCGCTTTCAAGGAACCAGCGGGCAAGTGACAGGGCGAGCGCGACGGCGGTGTCCGGCGTGGCGGGGGCGCCGGTCGCGCGGCCGTCGGGGCGCACGATCAGGGTGCCGTTCGGGGTGCGCTCGACCCTGATGTCGGCGGAAGTCGCTTGCAAAACGGGCGTCGCGCCGCAGTCGATGGCATAGCCGAACTTGCCGGGCGTGTCCGGTGCGTCAGTCGCGGCGAGCGCGTGGGCGAGGGCGCGCGAGAGGGTGATCGTGTCATCTCCTTCGGACCAGAAGGGGGCGGTGACGATGTTGCGGCGCGTCTCGGCCGCCAGGTCGGCGTCGATCAGGCCGAGCGCGCGCAGCCCGTCAATGAGCGGCGGGTGGCTGTCAGGCGTGACGCCCCGGATCTGCAGGTTGGCGCGGGCCGAGAGGTCGAGCTGGCCGTTGCCGAAGCGTTTGGCGAGCGTTGCGACAGCCTGCGCCTGGGCCTGGTCGAGCCGCCCCTCGGGCGCGCGGATGCGCACGACAAGCCCGTCGCCCGACAGCATCGGCCGCAGCGCACCGGGGCACCAGCCCTTGATTTCAGGCAGGTTAGGGTCGCTTTTCATGCGCCGCCCCCTGCCAGCCGCGCCGCGATCGAGTTCCGCCGCGTGATCCAGAGGCCGGCATCGGAAAGTGCGGCAAAGCGGTCCTGCATGGCCTGAAGCGCGCCGGGATTTTCCCGGGCCAGAAACGCGGCAACCTCGTCCCGGCCCAGCGTCGCGTCGTGGTAAAGGTCGAAAAGGTGGGCGGGCACGGCGCGGGCCAGGTGGGCGAAGGCCGCCAGATGGTCGAGGGTCGCGGCAATTTCGGCAGCACCCCGGAAGCCATGGCGCATCATGCCGTCGGCCCAACGCGGGTCCGCTGCCCGGGCGCGGACGACGCGGGCGATTTCTTCCGGCAGGGTGCGGGCGCGCGGACGGTCTGCCTGCGTCGCGTCCAGATGGTAAAGCGCTGCCCCCTCGCCGCCGAGCCGCGCAAGTGCGGCGGCGAAACCGCCCTCGTGCGCGGCATAGTCGGCGGCCAGCAGCAGGTCGCTTTCCGGCAGGTCCTGCACATGGACGAAGCCGTCGGCCCCGCGCACCCGCTCCTCCAGTTCCAGCCGCGCGGGCGCGCTGGTGCCGGTCGCGTCGATCGCCCAGGACGAGGCGGCGAGCCAGGCCTCGCCCGCCAGCGCCCGGCCTTCGGGGCCGTAATCTTCAAGCGCGTCGGTCATGGCCATGCCGTAGCGGCCGGGTCGCGGGCCAAAGACGCGGGGGGTTCTTGCGGCCCGGTAGGGGTTGTCGGCGGTGTCTTCCTCACGCTCTGCAAGTGCGCCGGCGGCCTGGTCGAAAAGCTGGGCGAGGCCGAAAAAAACGTCTCTGAACAGGCCCGAAACGCGCAGGGTCACGTCGATTCGCGGACGGCGCAGAAGGGCCAGGGGAATGACCTCGAAGCCGGAGACACGCTCTGACCCGTCGTCCCAGCGCGGGGCGAGGCCGGCGAGGTGGAGGGCCATGGCGAATTCCTCGCCCGCCGTGCGCATGGTGGCAGAGCCCCAAAGGTCGACGACCAGCCCGCGCGGCCAGTCGCCCTGATCCTGCAAGTGCTTGCGCAGGAGTTCCTCGGCCAGCTTCACGCCCTGGGCGTGGGCGGCGCGCGAGGGGACGGCGCGGGGGTCGGTCGTGTAGAGGTTGCGCCCGGTCGGCAGCACGTCGGACCGGCCGCGCGCGGGCGAGCCGGAGGGGCCGGCCGCGACCCTCCGACCGGCGAGCGCATCGCGCAGGCCCGCGAGTTCGCCGGACCCGCAGGGGCCGGTGCCGTAGATATGCAGCCCCTCGCCGAACTGGCTTTCCTTGATGTCGCAGACGAAGCGGTCGATCCGGGGGATGGCTTCGGCCGGGGCGGCGCTTTCGGGGATGCCGAGGTCAGCCTCGACGCCGGCCGCCTGCGCCTCGGACCGGAGCGCGGCGATCAGGCGGTCGCGCCGGGCGGGGTCGAGGCCATCGGCGGTGGAATATTCGTCCAGCATCCGCTCGAGACGCAAAAGCGCGGGGGGCAGCGCGCCCTCGGCCATTGGCGGCGGCAGGTGGCCGAGTGTCACTGCGCCGATGCGGCGCTTGGCCTGGGCGGCCTCGCCGGGGTCGTTGACGATGAAGGGGTAGAGGATGGGCAGGGCGCCGGTCAGCGCGGCGGGCCAACAGTCGGACGAGAGCGCGACCGATTTGCCCGGCAGCCATTCCAGCGTGCCGTGCGCGCCGATGTGGATCAGGGCGTCCACGCCTTGAGCGCGAAGCCAGAGGTAGAAGGCGACATAGGCGTGGCGCGGGGTGCGGGCGAGGTCGTGGTAATCGTCGGCGCGGGTCGCGATCTCGCCCCGTTCGGGCTGGAGCGCGAGGAGGGTCCGGCCGGTGCGGAGGGCTGCAAATTGGAAGGCGCCGTCGGTGACGGACGGGTCCGTTTCGGGGGCGCCCCAGGCCGCTGCCAGGGCGTCGCGCAGGCGGGCGGGAAGGGTCGAAAGCGTCTCTGTATAGGCCGAAACGGGCCAGGTCAGGTGCTCGGCCGTCAGGCGGGGGCCGGGATTTTCGACCGGGCACGCGTCATGGCCCGTCCCGGCAAGGTCAGCCAGAATCGCGTTGGCCGAGGCCAGCGCGTCAAGGCCTACGGCGTGGGCGAGTTGGTGCGACTTGCCGGGGTAGGTCGACAGGATCAGCGCCAGGCGCTTGTCCTTCGGCGGCACGGTCGCCAGACGATGCCAGGCGGCGACCCGGTCGGCGGCGAGCGCCACCAGATCGGGGTCAGCGCGGTGGGCGAAGCGTGACCAGTATAGGTCGGGGTCGCGGGCGCCGGGCTGCTTGAAGCTGATGGCGCCGAGGAAGAGGCGGCCGTCGACCTCTGGCAGGACGACGTGCATGGCAAGGTCCGATGGCGCGAGGCCGCGATCCGACCCGGCCCAGTCGCGGCGGCGGGCGGTCGAGAGGGCGACCTGGAAGACCGGGCAGCCGGCAGCGTCTAGCGGCGAGGGGGCGCCGTCTGCCGAACGGGCCGAAAAGGCCGTGGCATTGACGATGGCGGCGGGATGCAGGCGCCCAAGCTCGGACGCGATCCAGTCCGCTGCGGCGCGGTCCTTGAGGCTGGTGGCGAAGAGGCCGAGGGCAGAAAACCCGCGCGCCTCGAGCGCCTCGATCAGGGCATCGACGGGGGCGGTGTCGGCGGCGGTGAGGTAGGAGCGGTAGAAGGTGACGAGGGCGAGCGGCTTGTCGCCTGGCTCGGGTGCCGCGACTACGCCCGCGCCGTGGCCGTAGTAGCCCAGGTCCGGAACCGACTTGTCGCCCGGCACGGGGCCGGCATAGAGCCCGGCCGCGAGCGCCAGTTGCTGAAGTGCCGCCTGCGCGGCGACGGCGCCGCCAGCCTCGCACAGGGCCGAAAGGCGCCTGAGGGTCGAGACGGGCAGCGTCGACAGGGCGTCGAGCCGCGCGTCGGGCCGCCCGTCGGCCGGCAGGATGGCCAGTGCGATGCCCCGGCGCCGAGCGAGGTCCTGCACCTGCGCCAGACCATAGGGCCAATAGCTCTCGCCGCCGATGAGGCGGATCAGGATGCCTTTCGCGCCGGACAGGGTGCGTTCGACGTAGGTGTCGACCGACAGGGGATGGCGCAGCGCCACCAGGTTGGCGAGCCGCAGGGACGGCAGGCCGCCCTTCGCCCGGTGCCAGCCCGCCGCGAAGGCGCCGAGGTCACTGTCGGAAAAGGACAGCACCACCATGTCGGCCGGGTCCTGCCCCAGATCGACCGGCGTGTCCGTTTCCTCGAGCCCGTGGCTTTCGCGGAAGACGACGTGCATGGCTCAGGCCAGAAGGGCCGCGCGGATCGCGACGGGGTCGACGTTGCCCTGTTCGGCGATGACGACCAAGTGTGAGGCGCGCTCGCCGGGGTTCCAGGGCCGGTCGAACTGGGCGCGGACGCGCTCGCCCACGGCCTGCACCAGCATCCGCATCGGCTTGCCCTTGACCGCGACATAGCCCTTCACCCTCAGGATGTCTTGTTCGCGCGCAAGCCGAGCGATGGCGTCGGTCAGCGCGTCGGGGTCGGCGATTTCCGGCAGCTCGATCACCACGGTGGCGAAGTCGTCATGTTCGTGGTCGTCGTGCCCGTCATGGTGCGAGGGGCGGGCGGCCAGGTCATCCTCGGCCGCCGCGTTCAGGCCCAGGATCAGGCGGGGGTCGATGCGGCCCTCCTCCATCGCGAGGATCGGCAGCTTGCGGGGGGCTTCGGCCTCGATCACCGCGCGGGCGGCGGCAAGGCCTGCCTCGCCAGCCAGGTCGGCCTTCGACAGAAGCACGATGTCGGCGCAGGAAATCTGGTCCTCGAACACCTCGGACAGGGGCGTTTCGTGGTCGAGGCTGTCATCGGCGGCGCGCTGGGCGTCGACGGCAGCCTCGTCCGGCGCGAAGCGGCCGGCAGCCACCGCCTCGGCATCGGCCAGTGCCACAACGCCGTCGACGGTGATGCGCGAGCGGATGGCGGGCCAGTCGAAGGCCTTCAGAAGCGGTTTCGGCAGGGCGAGGCCCGAGGTTTCGATCAGGATGTGGTCGGGGCGCTGGGGCAGGGCCATCAGCGCCTCGATCGTCGGGATGAAGTCGTCGGCGACGGTGCAGCAAATGCAGCCGTTCGCCAGCTCGACGATGTTTTCGGCCGGGCAGCTTTCGTCGGCGCAGCTTTTCAGGATGTCGCCGTCGACGCCCACGGTGCCGAACTCGTTCACCAGAACCGCCAGCCGCTTGCCTTGCGGGTTCTGCATCAGATGGCGGATGAGCGTGGTCTTTCCGGCGCCGAGGAAGCCGGTGATGACGGTGACGGGGATCTTTTCAAGGTTCATCGCGTGGGCTCCAACGGGGGGATGCGGGCAAGGGATTGCTTGCGGAAGATCTGGGGGCGTTCGCGCCAGGGGACCAGCCCGTCCGGCGCGGCGGCATAGGCGGCGGCGCCGGCCAGGATGTCGGCGACATGCAGGGCAGGGTCCATCCGGCCATAGACATAGGACCAGCGGCCGGGAGCGGAAAGCGCGATGTTGCAGCCGTGGTCACAGGCCGACAGGCATTCGACAGGCTTGATGGTCACGCCGTCGGGTGCGCCTGCGGCGACGAGCGCCGCGTGCAATTCGGCCCCGGCGCGCGGGCCATCGCCCGCGTCGGGCAGGCCGCGGCGGCAGGTGACGCAGACGTGGAGCGTGACGCTCAAGCCAGTTCCTTTCGGACGGGCGGGGGAAGGGGACCATGCGGGGGCAGGGCTGCCCGAGCCGGTCGCGGAACCCCCGTCCGCGCAGACATCAACCTTCGCTGGCAGGTCTCCCGGCTTGCGGAGCGGGGCGGGCGGCCCCCCGGTTGCGTCCTTCCCGGCCATAGGGCGGCCAGTGGATCGAACCTCTCCGGTCACGGTCGCGGGGGCGGCTGCGCTTCGGGTGGGGGCGACATGTCGTCGCTTTCGCCCTGTCGCATTCCCTCTTCGCCTGCCAAGGTGGCAGGAACCAGCATCCGACGCTGTGGGCCAAGCGCCCCGCGCTGTCAAGCAACGGAAGGGACCATGACCGAGCCAAAACCGACCAACGCTCCCGATCTGCCGCTTGAAATCGAGGATGAGGGCGCCCGCCACGCCCGCAAGATGGCCAAGAAGAAGGCCGCGCGGGACAAGATCATGGCGACGAAAGAGGGCGAGAAGGGGCTGATCATCGTCCTGACCGGCCCCGGCAAGGGCAAGTCCTCGTCCGGGTTCGGGATGATCCTGCGGTCGATCGCGCACGGGATGCCCTGCGCCGTCGTCCAGTTCATCAAGGGAGCCTGGTCGACGGGTGAACGCACGCTGATCGAGACGCACTTCCCCGAGCTCTGCCGATTCTATGCCATGGGCGAGGGCTTTACCTGGGAAACGCAGGACAAGGCGCGCGACATTGCGGCGGCGCGGCGGGGGTGGGAACAGGCGAAGGCTTTGATCCGCGATCCCGACGTCCGCATGGTGCTGCTGGACGAAATCAACATAGCCATCCGCTACGAATACCTGCCGATTTCCGAAATCCTGGAATTTCTGAAAAATGAGAAGCCGCCGATGACGCATGTCGTCCTTACGGGGCGCAACGCGGCGGAGCCGCTGATCGAGCTGGCGGATCTAGTGACGGAGATGGGGGCGGTGAAGCACCCGTTCCGGGCGGGAATCAAGGCGCAGAAGGGCGTGGAGTTCTAGGGGCGCCCGGCGGCTTTGGGGTTGGCCCGACGGGCCCTCGCGCGCGCGAGCCTATATATACACAGGATTCAAATTGTCCGGCCGCCCCCTTGCAGGGGGAAGGCCCCGATCCCAGATCCATTCCAATCTTCCCAGCCTCTTGGGAAAGGTCCACAAAAGGCGCGTGCCGCAGCTAGCAGGCGTGCCGACGTGGATGCTCATGGAAAGGATTGATTCATGAATATGGACAAGTTCACGGAACGGTCGCGCGGGTTCCTTCAATCAGCGCAGACCATCGCGCTGCGCGAGGAAAACCAGCGCGTCCTGCCGGAACATCTGTTGAAAGCCCTGATGGATGACGACCAGGGCCTGTCGGCGAACCTGATCCGCAAGGCCGGCGGCGAGCCGCAGCGCGTGGCCGAAGCCGTGACGACGCTGGTCAACCGCCTGCCCAAGGTGAAGGGTGGCGACGGCCAGGTCTATGTGGACCCCTCGCTCGCGCGGGTGCTGGACGAGGCGGAGACGCTTGCCAAGAAGGCGGGCGACAGTTTCGTGCCGGTCGAACGGATGCTGATGGCGCTGGCCATGGTGCCCGGCAAGGCGAAAGAGGCGCTCGATGCGGGCGCGGTCACCGCGCAGGCGCTGAACGCCGCGATCAACGAGGTCCGCAAGGGCCGCACGGCCGACACCGCCAGCGCCGAGGAAGGTTATGACGCGCTGAAGAAATATGCGCGCGACCTGACGGCGGCGGCGGCGGAAGGCAAGATCGACCCGATCATCGGCCGCGACGACGAGATCCGGCGCACCATGCAGGTGCTGAGCCGGCGGACCAAGAACAACCCGGTCCTGATCGGCGAGCCCGGCGTCGGCAAGACGGCGATCGCCGAGGGCCTTGCGCTGCGCATCGTCAATGGCGACGTGCCCGAAAGCCTGAAGAACAAGAAACTGATGGCGCTCGACATGGGGGCGCTGATTGCCGGAACCAAGTATCGCGGCGAGTTCGAAGAGCGTCTGAAGTCGATCCTGAAAGAGATCGAGGGGGCCGCGGGCGAGATCATCCTGTTCATCGACGAGCTTCATACGCTCGTGGGTGCGGGCAAGACCGACGGCGCCATGGACGCCGCGAACCTCATCAAGCCGTCGCTTGCGCGGGGTGAGCTGCATTGCGTGGGCGCCACGACGCTGGACGAATACCGCAAGTATATCGAGAAGGACCCCGCACTGGCCCGGCGCTTCCAGCCGGTGATGGTGACCGAGCCGACGGTCGAGGACACGATTTCGATCCTGCGCGGCATCAAGGAGAAGTATGAGCTGCACCATGGCGTGCGGATCAGCGATTCCGCGCTGGTCGCCGCCGCGACGCTGTCGAACCGCTACATCACCGACCGCTTCCTGCCCGACAAGGCGATCGACCTGGTGGACGAGGCCGCGAGCCGGCTTCGCATGGAGGTCGATTCGAAGCCCGAGGCGCTCGATGCGCTGGACCGCGAGATCCTGCAAAAGCAGATCGAAGCCGAGGCGCTGAAGAAGGAAGATGATGCGGCCTCGAAGGACCGGCTGGAGACGCTCGAGAAGGAGCTGTCGAACCTGCAGCAGCGATCGGCCGAGTTGACGGCCAAGTGGCAGGCGGACCGGGCCAAGCTGGAAGCCTCGCGCGGGTTCAAGGAACAGCTCGAGCGCGCCCGCGCCGACTTGGAACAGGCCAAGCGCGAAGGCAACCTCGCGCGTGCGGGTGAGCTGTCCTACGGGGTCATCCCCTCGCTCGAGCGCCAGCTGGCAGAGGCCGAGGCGCTGGAGCAGGGCATGACGGTCGAGGAAGCCGTGCGCCCCGAGCAGATCGCCGAAGTGGTGGAACGCTGGACCGGCATTCCGACGACCAAGATGCTGGAAGGCGAGCGCGAGAAGCTCCTCAAGATGGAGGAAGAGCTTGGCAAGCGGGTGATCGGCCAGCATGACGCAGTGGTCGCGGTCGCGAATGCGGTCCGTCGGGCGCGCGCGGGGCTGAACGACGAAAACCGTCCGCTCGGCTCGTTCCTCTTCCTGGGACCCACGGGCGTCGGCAAGACGGAACTGACCAAGGCGCTGGCCGAATACCTGTTCGACGACGAACATGCGATGGTGCGCATCGACATGTCCGAGTTCATGGAGAAGCATTCGGTCGCCCGCCTGATCGGCGCGCCTCCGGGCTATGTGGGCTATGACGAGGGCGGCGTTCTGACCGAAGCCGTGCGGCGGCGGCCCTACCAGGTCGTTCTGTTCGACGAGGTCGAGAAGGCGCACCCCGACGTGTTCAACGTCCTTCTGCAGGTTCTGGACGACGGCGTCCTGACCGACGGGCAGGGGCACAAGGTCGATTTCAAGCAGACGCTGATCGTCCTGACCTCGAACCTTGGCAGCCAGGCGCTGAGCACGTTGCCGGACGGAAGCGATTCCTCGGCCGCCCGGCGCGAGGTGATGGAAGCGGTGCGGGCACATTTCCGGCCCGAGTTCCTGAACCGGCTCGACGACCAGATCATCTTCCACCGCCTGTCGCGCGACGACATGGATGGCATCGTCTCGATCCAGCTCCGGCGGCTGCAGCGGCGGCTGGACGCGCGCAAGATCACGCTCGACCTTGATGAGGGCGCGCGCAACTGGCTGGCGGACGAAGGCTATGACCCGGTGTTCGGCGCCCGCCCCCTGAAGCGCGTCATCCAGCGCAACCTTCAGGACCCCCTGGCCGAGATGCTTCTGTCCGGCGAGGTGAAGGATGGTGAGACGATCAAGGTGACGACCGGCCCTGACGGGCTTCTGGTCGGGGCGCGGGTCCAGAAGTCCGCGCGCGAGACGGAGAAGAAGGAAGGCCAGCGCGTCCACTAGGCGTGGGTCCTTTCGCGAGAATCCGGGCGAGCGGCGGGGGAAACCCCGCCGCTTGGCATTTGGGAGGCGACTCCGGCCGCGATTCTGGTGACGATTCTGACAGGCGGGGGCGATTCCAGCGGCCCAGGGGGCAGGAATCGGAAAGTTTCGGGGGTGCCCCCACGTCAGTTCGGGGTCGGCGGGTGGTCTAGCCGCCCCGGGGGCCGATTTTTCCCCCGCCAGGGGCGCCGGGCAGGGGGGCGAGTCGCGGGGGCGAACAGAATTCCGGCGGAATTTGCCACTGCTGCACCGCAGCATATCGTGGGAGCGATGGCGCTAACCCCAAGATATTGGGTCATAAAACGGGGCCGCGAAAAAAATGACATCTTTCTGCAAAAAAGGCCTTGCGGTCCCAAGCGGCTCCCCCTAAATACCGCCTCACCGAAGCGGACAACACTGCAACGGCAGACGGAAACGGCGGCGACGCCCGGAAGTCGAAACAAAAAACGGATACAGGCAGACGGTCGCGTCAAGCAATAGATGACGCAACCGGTTGATTTTGTCTCCACGCTCTTTGAAATCGCTGGTTACTGAAGAGATATGTGGGCGGACTGGTCCATTCGATGGATCGAACGCTGCATATCGGCTCACTAGGGGCAACCCGATGATGTGAGTGTCAGCTTCACTGTTTGACGGACACCGTTCTTCGGAACGATGTGCATCAGACGGTAGACTTCCGGTCGCAAGCCGGAAGCAGATGTGCAGAGGTTCATACGTCAAGGATAGCAACGTAAGTTGCTTTCAACTTGAGAGTTTGATCCTGGCTCAGAACGAACGCTGGCGGCAGGCCTAACACATGCAAGTCGAGCGGGGGAGCAATCCCTAGCGGCGGACGGGTTAGTAACGCGTGGGAACGTGCCCAAAGGTACGGAATAGCCTCGGGAAACTGAGAGTAATACCGTATGTGCCCCTCGGGGGAAAGATTTATCGCCTTTGGATCGGCCCGCGTTGGATTAGGTAGTTGGTGGGGTAATGGCCTACCAAGCCGACGATCCATAGCTGGTTTGAGAGGATGATCAGCAACACTGGGACTGAGACACGGCCCAGACTCCTACGGGAGGCAGCAGTGGGGAATCTTAGACAATGGGGGAAACCCTGATCTAGCCATGCCGCGTGAGCGATGAAGGCCTTAGGGTTGTAAAGCTCTTTCAGATGGGAAGATAATGACGGTACCATCAGAAGAAGCCCCGGCTAACTCCGTGCCAGCAGCCGCGGTAATACGGAGGGGGCTAGCGTTGTTCGGAATTACTGGGCGTAAAGCGCACGTAGGCGGATATT
>CAMFGW010000029.1 GCA_945952025.1 uncultured Paracoccaceae bacterium | reverse complement strand
AATGACGACGGGCGGATCTACCTGACCCAGACGCGGGACCGGGGGCGCTTCGTGATCCGCGTGCAGGTGGGGTCGTTCGACACGACCGAGGCCGACGTGATGGCGGTGGCCGATGTGGTGGCGGAGCTGATGTGATGACGCGGTGCGCAGCCCTTCTGGCCTTCCTTTTCGCGGCGCTTCTGGCCACGGCCAGCCCGGCGGCGCGGTTCCCCGAAAGCCCCGACAGCTATGTGGCCGACCCCGCTGGCCTGATCCCGGCCGCGGACCAAGAGAAGATCCGCGCCACGCTCGACAGCTTCCGGCGCGAGACGGGGGTGCAGCTCACCGTCCTCTTGATTCCCGACTGGCGGGACTGGGCCGATCCGGGGCAGAGCGTCGAGGATTGGACGACGGCGCTTTTCAACCGATGGAACGTGGGTGCGTCGAACCGAAATGACGGGATATTGGCCCTGGTCAGTCCCGGCGGCGACCCCGGCCAGCGGGTGGTGCGACTTGAACTGGGGGCGGGCTATGACGCGAGTTATAGCGCTCTGGCCGCCGAGGTCGTGCAGCAGGACTTCCTGCCCGCCTTCAAGGCGGGCGATCTGGTTGGCGGGCTGACGAGCGGGCTTCAGGCGGTGATGGACCAGATCGGCCGGCCACATTCGCTGGGGCTACCGGCGCCCAAGGAGCCGCCGAAGTCGTGGATGGACCGGCTCTTTCCCTGGGTCTTCGGCGCGGTCGTGGCTTTCATCGTCGGGCAGATGATCTTCGGCCGGCTGGTTGGCGACTGGGCCTTTCGCCTCACGCCCTGCCCGCAGTGCGGCCAGCGCGGCATGCACCGCGAGCATGTCGGGCCGCAGGAAGCCTCGGCCGACCCGAACGCGGCCCCCCTGCCTGGTCGGATCATCACCAGCTGCCCGCATTGCGGCTACCGCAGCGAACGGGTCGCGATGCGCGGCGGTGACAGGTCGGATTCGAGCGGTCCGGGTTTCGGCGGGGGCCGGTCGTCTGGCGGCGGCGCGACGGGGCGCTGGTAACAAAAGGGGCGGCCCCGAAGGGCCGCCCGGCCGGCTCGCGTTCCGGGAAGGGGTCAGAAGCGCAGGCCGACGTTGATCGCGGCGGTCGTGGCCTTGATGTCGGTGCCGGTGCCGCCGAAGTTCTTGAACTCGTTCTGCAAAAGCTCACCGCCGACGGTCCAGCGGTCGTTCAGCCTGTAGTCCGCGCCGATCCCGGCCGACCAGCCGGTGTCGTGGCGGCTGACGCCACCAAGCTCGGCCGAGGCGCGCGCGGCGCCCACGGTGCCATAGACCAGCGTCTGGCCCAGATCGACGCCGCCCCTGACCGAGATGCGCGCGATGTCCTTCAGCTTGTCGGTGCCGACGCCAAGACCCACGTCAGTCCGATCATAACCGACCGAGCCGCCGAGCACGTAGCGGCCGAAGTCATAGTCATAGCCGCCTCGCACGCCGACCAGCCCGCTCGACTTCGAGGGGCCGCCGGTTTCGTCGGCTTTGACCCCGCCGAAGCTCATGCCGGCCCAGCCGCCGGTCCAGTCGCCGTTCGCGATGGTCGGCGCGGGCGCCATCGGCGCGATGACCGGCGCCTCGACGACCGGCTTGGCCAGGCCGCCGGCGAGCGCCGGCAGCGCCGCCAGGCCCAGGGCCCCCGCCGCAAGCGTGAACGAGAGAGATTTAACGAATGTGACCATCATGGCCTCCTATCTGTCAGTTGCGGCGCACACCGGTCAGCTTCACGGGCCAGTTTCTCGGGGGAGAGTCCGCCGGCCGGGGCGCCTTGGGTCACAGATAGGCCCGCGGATGGCAGTTGAAAGGGGCTGCGGCCGCGCGGGCAAAATGCGGCGTGAAACGGCTGAAAAGGCCGCCGGACCCGCGCCAGTTTCAGCCGAGGATCATCACAACTCGTTGAAATGGAAGGAACGGCGCCCGGCGCGTCGTTTTCATGCCGCAGCTTAAGTCGCGCGGGCGGGTGGCCGCCGCCCGTCGGGGTGGAGACGTCAGGACGCGGACAGCGACAGCGCCGCCCTACTCGTCCGCGTTGGCGTCGGCGCGGCTCTTGCCCGCGACATCCATGGCCAGCGTCGCGGCCATGAAGCCGTCCAGATCGCCGTCGAGCACGCCTTGCGTATCCGAGGTTTCGTAGCTTGTCCGCAGATCCTTCACCATCTGGTAGGGCTGCAGCACATAGGAGCGGATCTGGTTGCCCCAGCCCGCGTCGCCCTTCGATTCATGGGCAGCGTTGATCGCCGCGTTCCGCTTGTCGAGCTCCAGCTGGTAAAGCCGCGAGCGGAGCGCATTCATCGCCACTTCGCGGTTCTGGTGCTGGGACTTCATCGACGAGGTCACGACGATGTTGGTCGGCAGGTGGGTGATCCGCACCGCCGAGTCGGTCGTGTTGACGTGCTGGCCACCCGCGCCGGACGAGCGGTAGGTGTCGATCCTGATCTCGTTGTCGGGGATCACGATCTCGATATTGTCGTCGACCACCGGATAGACCCAAACCGACGAAAAGGATGTGTGCCGCCGGGCCGCGCTGTCGTAGGGGCTGATGCGGACCAGCCGGTGCACGCCCGATTCCGACTTCAGCCAGCCATAGGCGTTCGGCCCCGAGACCTTGTAGCTGACCGAGCGGATGCCCGCCTCGTCGCCCGCCGTCTCGGACTGCATCTCGACCTTGTAGCCCTTCTTTTCGGCCCAGCGGACATACATCCGCGCCAGCATCGAGGCCCAGTCGCAGCTTTCCGTGCCGCCCGCGCCCGCGTTGATTTCCAGGAATGTGTCGTTGCCGTCCGCCTCGCCGTCCAAGAGCGCCTCCAGCTCTTTGGCAGCCGCGAATTCGCGCAGGGACTTCAGGCTTTCCTCGGCCTCGGCGACGATCGCGGCGTCGCCCTCGGCCTCGCCCAGTTCGATCAGCTCGACATTGTCGGTCAGGTCGCGGTCGATGCGGCGGTAGGTCTCGACCTTGTCCATCAGCACCTGCCGGTCGCGCATCAGCTTCTGCGCGCGGGCCGGGTCGGACCAGATGTCGCCCGCCTCGATCATGGCGTTGAACTCTTCCAGCCGGTGCGGCGCGGTTTCCCAGTCCATGCGCTGCCCGACGAGTTTCAGCGATTTCCGGATCGCCTCGACGGTGGTCTGGGTTTCGGCGCGCATGATCTGTCCCTTTCCGCGAACGGTGGGGATGTAGCGAAGCAAGGCCCCTCGGGCAAGGGGGCCGCCCCGTCAGCCGCCCGTCAGCCGCCCGTCAGCCTCCGTCCGGCAGGGTGAAGACCTGGCCCGGATAGATCAGGTCGGGGTTGCGGATCTGGTCCTTGTTGGCGTCGAAGACCTTCACGTAAAGGACGCCGCTGCCGTAGGTGTCGCGCGCGATGGCCCAGAGGGTGAAGCCCGGCTGGACCGTCACGACCTGCGCCTGCGTGCGGGGCTTGGTGCCCGGGGCGCCGGAGGCCTCGCCCAGCGTCGGGGCGGCAGTGGCGACGCGCGAGGGGTCTTCGCGCTGGAAGGGGGTTTCGGCGCGCGACAGGACCTTGCCATCCGTATCGACCTGGTCAGCGCGGAGCGTGTGAAGGCCCGGCGCGACCGAGTTGAGCTTCGTGCGCCAGCGCCCTTCGGGCGTGACCGGCAGCGTGGCGACGAGCGCCTCATCGACATAAAGTCGGACGGTTCCGTCCGGCCGCCCCTCGCCCGACACATCGACCGCGCCGGCCTGGTCATAGCCGATGGTGCCGATCCTGACGTCCGACGTGGCGCTGCCGGTGGCGAGCGTGGAGACGCCCTGGGCATCGACGACCAGCGGTGCGGCAGGGGCCGCCTCTGGCGTCGGGGCTGCGGATGCGGTGTCGGTTGGCGTGGTGGCGGCGGCAGGTTCGGTCGACGTGGCAGTCGTTGTGCCGGTTGTCGGGGCTGTCGTCGTCGCGGCGGCTGCCGCGACCACGGTCGGCGCGGGCGTCGGTTGCAGGACCACGTCGGCGCCGGCCAGCACCTCGGCGCCGTCGGCACCGCGCGTCACCATCGACAGGACGCGCGGCTTGTCGCTGGGCGGCAGGGTGAGGAAGGTGGCGAAATTGCCCGAGGCGTCCGCCGTCGCCGTGCCGGCAGTGGTGCCGTCGACGCGCAGATCGACGCTCGCACCCGGATCGGCCCGGCCGGCGACAAGCACCGAGCCGTTCGGATCGACGCGCACCGTGTCGAAGCTGGGTGGCGATGGTGCGGGTGCCGGGGCGGGTGCCGTGGTTGCGGCGGTGTCCGTGCTGGCCGGGGCGGAGCTAGAGGCTGCATCTGTGGCCGCTTTCGCCGTGCTTGCTGCGGTCGTGGCCGCAGTCGTGGCCGCTGTCGTGGCCGATGTAGCCTCGCCCCCCGGTGCCGTCGGTCCCGGCTTCAGGACCAGCGCCCAGAGCAGCAGTCCCACGACCGCCCCCAGCCCCGCGCCCAGAAGAAGCCGCGTGTTGCCGCCCGCGCCACCCGGACGCCTGTCCCCTGCCCCGTCGCTCATCCCGCGCCCCCTCGCATCGGTCCGAACCCTGCCCGGCGCTCTGACGGCCCGGCGCGGGGGTTCTTGAGCGACCATAGCAACGCCGCTATCAGGGGTCAAAGAAACCGTAAGGCTGCCCATGCCCCCCAAATCCCCGCTGCCCTTTTCCGTCTGCGTCTATTGCGGCGCCCGTCCGGGTCGCGACCCGGCGTTCACCGAGGCCGCGCGCGCCACGGGGACGATGCTCGCCCGGCGCGGCTGGCGGCTGGTCTATGGCGCGGGCGATGTGGGGCTGATGGGCGAGGTTGCGCGCACCGCGCAGGCCGGCGGCGGCGCCACCTTCGGCGTCATCCCGACGCACCTTCTGTCGCGCGAGGTCGGCAAGCGCGACCTGACCACCTTCGTCGTCACCGAGACGATGCACGAGCGAAAGAAGGTCATGTATGTCAACAGCGACGCCATTGTCGTCCTGCCGGGGGGTGCCGGCTCGCTCGACGAGTTCTTCGAGGTGCTGACCTGGCGCCAGCTGGGCCTGCATGCAAAACCCGTGATCGTGCTGAACAGCGGCGGCTACTGGACGCCCTTGCGCGCGCTTCTGGACCATATCGTCGCGGAAGGCTTCGCCGAGGCGAATGTCCGGGACTTCGTGACCTTTGTGGACGATGTGGCGGGTCTGGAGGCGGCGCTCTCGGCGGCGTCTCTGTAGGGGCGACGGGCGCCCGGTTCGCGCGGCGTGGCCCGGGCGGGAAAAGGAAACGCGACCCGCGTTTCCCCCGACCGTCGCGGGAACCGTGCAGCTGGACCCTTCGTGTCACAGACCTACAAAGGCCGGCGCCTGCCCCGGTGGGCGCGAAGCGCCCGCCATGGGCGGGGCGGGCGCTGGCCGGTGGCTTTGGGGCCATTGGCGGGGACAAAGGACGAAGCCTTGGCATGGCACGGTCAACGGCCCCTGCCACTCTCACGGTTGACCATCGCGGCTCGTCGGGCAGGGCGGAAACGGGAAACGCATCGCGTTTCCCCGCCCGAAGCGAGTCGGTGCCGCTGGACCGTCCATGTCACAGATCACCATGGGCCGGCGCCTGCCCCGGTGGGCGCGGAAGCGCCCGCCGATGGCGGGGCGGGCGCTGGCCGATGGCCTTTGGGCCACCGGCGGGGACAAAGGGCATGGCCTTCGCATGGCAGGGTCGACGGCCCCTGCCACCCCGGCCCCCGGACTAGCCGCGCCCCGGCGTCAGAGCGGCAGCGCGCGCTCGACGATGCGGGCGAAGAAGCTCGCGCCGATGGGGGCAGCCTCGTCGTTGAAGTCGAACTTCGGATGGTGCAGCCCCGCGCCCGGCCCGGTGCCAAGGAAAAGGTAGGCCCCCGGCCGCGCCTCGAGCATGTAGGAGAAGTCCTCGGCCCCCATCTCGCGCGGCGCTTCGGGCTCGACGGCACCCTCGCCCGCCACCTCGCGCGCGACCTCGACCGCGAAGGCTGTGCTGTCGGGCTCGTTCACCGTCGCGGGATAGCCCCAGTCATAGTCGATCTCGGCCTTCACGCCGTAGGCCAGCGCATGACCCTCGATCAGCGTATGGAGCCGCTCCTTGAACATCGCCCGCACGTCCGGGTCGAAGCTGCGGATCGTCGCCTGGAACATCGCGGTTTCGGGAATGACGTTCGACACGGTCCCGGCGTGGATCTGCGTGACCGAGATCACGCCCTGTTCGATCGGGTTCATGTTGCGCGTCAGGATGGTCTGGATGGCGCTGACCATGCCGACGACGGCGACGACCGGGTCGATCGTCTCATGCGGCGTGGCCGCATGGCCGCCCCGGCCGCTCAACGTCACCGTCAGCGTGTCGACTGCGGCCATCAGAGGGCCAGGTGCCGTGTGAAAATGGCCGAAGGGCAGGTTCGGCACGTTGTGGATGCCGTAAACCTGAGTGATGCCGAAACGGTCCATTACGCCTTCCTGCACCATCACCTGACCGCCGCCGCCGTCTTCCTCGGCCGGCTGGAACAGGAGCGCGACGCGACCCTTGAAGCGGCGCGTTTCGGTCAGATATTTCGCGGAGCCCAAGAGCATCGCCGTATGTCCGTCATGGCCGCAGGCATGCATCTTGCCGGGGGTGCCCGAGGCATAGTCAACGCCCGTCATCTCTTTTATCGGCAGCGCGTCCATGTCCGCGCGCAAGCCGATCGTCGGCCCGTCGCCCTGCCCGTTGATGATCGCCACGATGCCCGTCCGGGCGATGCCCTCGTGAATCTCGTCGACGCCGATCTCGCGCAGGCGCTCGGCGACATAGGCCGAGGTCTGGTGCAGGTCGAAACTCAGCTCGGGAATGGTGTGCAGGTGGCGGCGCCATTCCTTCATGTCGGGGGCGAGGGCGGCGATACGGTTCAGGACAGGCATGTGGACTTCCCCAAGGGCTTCGGTTTAGCAAGTCTGACGCCAATTCGGGGGGATGTGCAATGACGAAGGACCGCGCCGCCTCGGACCGGCTGGTGCATCAGGGCCGGGGCATCCAGCGCCTGGTCGAGATCATGGCGCGGCTCCGCGACCCGGCGACGGGCTGCCCCTGGGACCTGGAACAGGACTTCGCGACCATCGCGCCCTACACGATCGAAGAGGCCTACGAGGTCGCCGACGCCATCGACCGGCAGGCCTGGGACGAGTTGCGGGGCGAACTGGGCGACCTTCTGTTTCAGGCCGTCTACCATGCCCGCATGGCCGAAGAGGCCGGGTATTTCGCCTTTGACGATGTGGTGGCGACCGTGTCCGACAAGATGGTGGCGCGGCATCCGCATGTCTTCGGCGAGGAAAGCCGCGACAAGAGCGCGGACGAGCAGACCCGCGACTGGGAGGCGGTGAAGGCGGCCGAGCGCGCAGGCAGGGCGGAAGCGGGCGTCCTTGACGGCGTGGCGGCGGGCCTGCCGGGCCTGACGCGGGCGATCAAGCTGCAGGCGCGCGCCGCGCGGGTCGGGTTCGACTGGCCGACGACGGACGAGGTGGTGGCCAAGATCGCCGAAGAGGCGCGCGAACTGGTCGAGGCGCGGGACAGCCTGACGCAGGACGAGGTCGCGGAAGAGATGGGCGATCTTCTCTTCGTCGTGGCGAACCTGGCCCGGCACCTGAAGGTCGATCCCGAAGCAGCACTCAGGGGCGCAAATACCAAGTTCATCCGCCGGTTCCGTTCGATCGAGGCCGCACTCGCGCGTGACGGGCGCCGGCCCGAAGACAGCGACCTGGCCGAGATGGATGCGCTCTGGGATGCGGCCAAGGCGGCGGAAAGGGCGGGCTGATGCGGGTTCTGGCGATCACCACGGTCAAGAACGAAGGTTCCTTCCTGATCGACTGGCTGGCCTGGCACCGCTGGCTGGGATTTACCGATTTCCTGGTCTTTTCCAACGATTGCACCGACGGCACCGACCGGATGCTCGGCCGGATGCAGGCCATGGGGTGGCTGCGGCACCTGCCGAACTCCGGGCCATGGAAAGAGGGGCCGCAGTGGGCGGCCTTGAAGCGGGCGGCGACCGATCCGCTGACGGTTGGCGCCGACTGGGTGATGGTCCTTGACGTCGATGAATATCTGACGATCCACATGGGCGGCGGCCGGATCGCCGACCTGATCGCCGCGCGGCCCGAGGCGAACGGGTTCGCGCTGTCCTGGCGGGTCTTCGGCAACGGCGGCGCGGTCGCGTTCGAGGACCGGCCGGTGCCCCTGCGCTTCACCCGCGCCGCCCCCCGGGTCATGGGCTGGCCTTGGCGGGCGGCGATGATCAAGACGCTTTACCGCAACGACGGCACCTGGGGAAAACCGGGCGTTCACCGCCCCCGCTCGCCCGACCCGGAACGGCTCGACGCGGTGCGCTGGGTCGATGGATCGGGCCGCGAACTGCCGGCGTCTTTCGTGCGGGGCCGGGTCTTTTCAGACTATGGCCAGGACAACTACGCGCTGGCGCAGGTCTGCCATTACCCGCTGGGGTCGATGCAGGATTTTGCGCTTAAATCCGATCGTGGAAGGGCCAATCGCGAGGCTGAAATGTTCGATTTGTCCTATTTCGTCGAACGCAACCTGTGCCAGGAGTCCGACCTGTCGCTCGCCGGCCGCTTCCCCGCCTGCACGCACTTGCGCGCCGAACTTCGAGCCGATCCGACGCTTGCGGCGCTGCACCAGCAGGCCGTGGGCTGGCGCAGCACCCGATTTGCCGAGCTGATGGCCGACGACCGCTGGCGGAGCTTTTTCGGCCAGATGCTGATGGCGGGGCCGAGCCGGCCGCTCGACGGTGCCGAGACGGGCTTCATGGCCCGCGCCTTTCGCGGCGAGCCTCTCGAACCCCTGCCACCGGACCGGCCGCCCGCCTGAAACAACCCACCTGAAACAATGGGTCGACGCCCCTCCCTCTGTCGATCAGGCGCCGGCGAGGCTTGCGCCCGGGGGCGCGGGGGGCCATAGACACCAAGGGGGCCAGGGCTGGCCTTACTGCCAAGGGGGTTGGCATGCTGGGGGCGGCAACGAACGACACGACGCGCGCGATGACCGACGCCGCCTGGCGGCGAGAACTGGAACTTGAAGGGGCGCAGGGCGGCTTTTACCGGCCGCTCGGCGCGGATCATTCGGCCCTTTTCATCGCAGGAACGCCGACGCTGGTCGTCACCTTCGAAAACGCCGCGACCATCCGGCAGCGAGAGCCCGACCAGATGCCCTTCGGCCTTTCGGTGGCAGAGATGCGCGGCTGGTCGCACCTGTGCCTGATCTCACACGCGGCGCGCTGGTATCGCGATCCGGCAGTCTATGGCTTCTTTGACGAGATGGTCGACGAATCCTTCTTCGAACAGTTCGACCATGTGGTCTTTTTCGGCGCCGGCATGGGCGGCTATGCCGCCGCCGCCTTTTCGGTCGCGGCGCCCGGCGCCACGGTGATCGCGCTTCACCCGCAGGCGACGCTGGACCCGGCCGTCGCGGGCTGGGACCCCCGCTTTGCCGACCGGCGCGGGCTCGATTTCACCTCGCGCTATGGCTACGCGCCCGACATGACCGAGGGCACGGGCCAGGCCTTCGTGATCCACGACCCCGACCAGCCGCTCGATTCGATGCATGCCGCGCTCTTCCGGCGGCCCTGGACCACGCTGGTCCCGGCGCGCCATGGCGGGGCGGATCTTTATGCCAGCCTGTCGTCGATGCACATCCTGCATTCGATCCTGTCGTCGGCCGCGACCGGCGGCTTCGACGCGCGGCTTTTCGCGACCTTCTATCGCGCGCGCCGCAGCAACCTGCCCTACCTGAACCGGATGCTTGCGCGGCTCGAATCGGACGGACGGTTCGGGCTTGCGGCGATGGCGGCGGAAAGCGCGGGCCGGCGCCTGCGCGAGCCGCGCCTTCTGGAGGCCGCGCAGAAGCTGCGGCTGAAGGCGCTCGACTAGCGCCCGCAGCGCCAGGCGACGCCGTTCACCTTGTAGACCGGCTGGCCCGGGGGCGTGACCTCGAACACCACCGTATCGGCGCCCGAACCGCGCGCCATGTCCAGAAGCTGGTTGCGGGAATAGCGCAGGCCTTCCTCGGCAAGGACGCCATAGACGCTGGGCGTCACGGTCATGTTGGTGACGTAGGTGCAGCCCTTGACCTGATCGGCGGTCGCGACGCGCATGCCCGGAACGCCGACAAGGCCCGGGTCCGGCGTGCAGGCCGCGAGCGCCAGAAGGGCAAAGACGGGGTGAATGCGCAGGATGCCTCTCAGTCGCCGTTGAAAGTCTGGGCGCGGCGCAGAACCCGGCGCATGTTGGCGCTGGTCAGCCGCGCAACGGCTCTCGGGCCCATTGGCCTGGGGCGGGATGATTGCCGCCGTGACTTGCGTCGGCCCTGCCATGCCGAACCTCCTTCACCGTCATTCCTTGCCCCAATATGGGTCGCCTGCCGCTGGAACGGTAGGCCGAAAACGTGTAGGCGGGGGCCATGGCCAAAGCACCCGACCGCATCACCATCCGCCGCCCCGACGACTGGCACCTGCATCTGCGCGACGGCACGATGCTGGCCGCCGTCCTGCCCGAAACTGCGGGGCACTTCGGCCGGGCGATCATCATGCCGAACCTCGTGCCCCCGGTGGTGACCGGCGCCGAGGCGGCGGCCTACCGGGACCGGATCCGGGCCGCCCTGCCTGACGGTGCCGCGTTCGAACCCCTGATGACGCTCTATCTGACCGAGGCGACGGATGCTGCCGACGTGGCTGCGGCCGCCCGGTCTGGGCTGGTCCGGGCGGTGAAGCTCTACCCGGCCGGGGCCACGACAAACTCCGCCTCGGGCGTGCGCGACTTCGACAAGGTGCGCGGCGTTCTGGAAAAGATGGCCGAGGTCGGCCTGCCGCTCTGCGTGCATGGCGAGGTGACGGACCCCGCCGTCGACATCTTCGACCGCGAGGCGGTGTTCATCGACCGCGTGCTCGACCCGATTCGCCGCGCCACGCCGGGGCTGCGGGTGGTGATGGAGCACATCACCACGACCGAGGGCACGGATTACGTGCGCGCCGGCGGGCCGGACATCGCCGCGACGATCACGACGCACCATCTGGTCATCAACCGCAACCACATCCTCGCCGGCGGCATCCGGCCGCATTACTACTGCCTCCCAGTTGCAAAGCGCGAAACGCACCGGCAGGCGCTGCGGCGGGCCGCGACCGGGGGCGAGGCCTCATTCTTCCTTGGCACCGACAGCGCGCCCCATGTGGATGCCGCCAAGGAAACCGCCTGCGGCTGCGCGGGCTGCTTCACGGCGCCGAACACGCTGTCGATTCTTGCCCATGTGTTCGAGGAGGAGGGCGCGCTCGACCGGCTGGAGGGGTTCACGAGCCTCAATGGCCCGGCCTTCTACCGCCTGCCCGCAAACGAGGACCAGATCACGCTCGCCCGCAGCGAAAGCCCGGTCTGCTATCCGGCCAAGCTCGAAACCGGGGTCGGCCCGGTGACGATCTTCGACCCCGGCTTTCCCCTTCACTGGGCCCCTATCTGATCTGCCGTTTGACCTGCCCGCCCGACCTTCCGAAAGGACCGCCATGATCCCTGCGAACTTCCCGCCCAAGGACGAAATAGCCCGCCTGACCGCCCGCGCGCTTCTTGAGGTCAAGGCGGTGCATTTCAACGCGACGACGCCCTTCACGCTGGCCTCGGGCCTGCCGTCGCCCACCTACATCGACTGCCGGCGGCTGATCTCTTTCCCGCGCGTGCGCTCGGTCCTGATGGATTTCCTGGCCGTGACCGTGCTGCGGGAGGTCGGTTTCGAAGCCTTCACCAACATCGCCGGGGGCGAGACGGCGGGCATTCCCTTTGCCGCGCTGGTGGCCGAACGGCTGGCGCTGCCGATGAGCTATGTGCGCAAGAAGCCCAAGGGCTATGGCCGCAACGCCCGGATCGAGGGCGTGATGACCGAGGGCGACCGTGTGTTGCTGGTCGAAGACCTGACGACAGACGGCGGCTCGAAGCTTTCGTTCGTCGACGCGATCCGCGAGACGGGGGCCGAGTGCCGGGCGACTGCGGTGATCTTCTACTACGGCATCTTCCCCGAAACGACCGACAAGCTGGCGGCGCACGGGGTCACGCTGCACCACCTTTGCACCTGGTGGGACGTGCTGGCAGAGGCACGGGCATCCGGCGCCTTCGATGCCGCGACCCTGGCCGAGGTCGAAAACTTCCTGACCGACCCGCGCGCCTGGCAGGCGGCCCACGGCAAGGGCTGACCCTTGACAGCCGCCGCCGATTTCCGGGGGTGAATCTGGGGAGCGTTTCGCCCATGTCACAGGGAGTGTGGCGTGATCGCCACTGCCCCCCAGACCTAGCGAAAAGGCACCGGCGGCGTCCGGCTTACGGCCGGATGACGCCATTGTGACCGGGGGCCCGCTGGCTTTAGAAACAGCGATCCCGGCGCCCTGCCCGATTCCAACCCGCCTCCATCCGTGAGCCCATGACCGACATCACCCACCTTCGCCCCGTGTCGCTTCCGGCGGCTGCCGAACCCGAGGTGCTGCCGCATAATATCGAGGCGGAACAACAGCTTCTGGGCGCGATCCTGACGAACAACGATATCTATGACCGGGTGTCGTCTCTCGTGCAGTCGGGGCATTTCTTCGACCCCGTCCACCAGCGCATCTTCGAGATCGCGGTGGCGCGCATCCAGAAGAACGCGCTCGCCTCGCCGGTCACGCTCAAGGGGTTCATGGCCGAGGATCCGGGGCTGGCAGAGCTTGGCGGCCCGGCCTACCTCGCGCGGCTGGCGGGGGCGGCGATCTCGGCCCATGCGGCGCGCGATTATGCGCAGATGATCTATGACCTGGCCGTCCGCCGCGACCTGATGGCGCTCGGGCGCGATATTTCGTCCCGCGCCCAGACGATCGAGGTCGACAATGACCCGAAGGACCAGATCGTCGCGGCCGAACAGGCGCTCTACAAGCTGGGCGAGCAGGGCCATGCCGAGCGGGGCTTTGCCTCGTTCCTCAAGGCCTCGTCCGAGGCGGTGAACCACGCGGTTGCCGCCTACCAGCGCGACGGGGGCCTTGCCGGCATCTCGACCGGGCTGATCGAACTGGACCGCAAGCTGGGCGGGCTGCACCCCTCGGACCTTCTGATCCTTGCCGGGCGCCCGTCGATGGGCAAGACCTCGCTTGCGACCAACATCGCCTTCAACATCGCCAAGGCCTACCGGCGCGGCCGCAAGCCCGACGGGACCGAGGGCACGGTCGGCGGCGGCGTGGTCGGCTTCTTCTCGCTTGAAATGTCGTCCGAACAGCTGGCGGCGCGGGTTCTGGCCGACGCGGCGGAAGTCCCTTCGGACCGCATCCGCAAGGGCGATCTGGATGAGGTCGAGCTGCGCCGCTTCGTCGAGGCGGCAAAGACGCTCGAAACCTGCCCGCTTTACATCGACGACACGCCCGCGATCCCGATCAGCCAGCTTGCCGCGCGCGCCCGGCGGCTGAAGCGCACGCACGGGCTGGACGTGCTGATGGTCGACTACCTGCAACTCGTCCGGCCCGCGACCGCCAAGGACAGCCGCGTGAACGAGGTGAGCGAGATCACCCAAGGCCTGAAGGCCATCGCCAAGGAACTCAACATCCCGGTCATCGCGCTGTCGCAGCTGTCGCGACAGGTCGAGAACCGCGAGGACAAGCGGCCGCAACTCAGCGACCTGCGCGAATCCGGCTCGATCGAGCAGGACGCCGACGTGGTGATGTTCGTCTACCGCGAGGAATATTACAAAGAGCGCGAAAAGCCCGGCGACGACAACCTGGAAGCCATGGCCAAGTGGCAAGAGGCGATGGAGCGGGTCCATGGCAAGGCCGAGGTGATCCTTGGCAAGCAGCGCCACGGGCCGATCGGCACGGTCGAACTCAGCTTCGAGGGCCAGTTCACCCGGTTTGGCAACCTGCCCCAACCCTGGCGGCCCGACGGGGCGGCCTTCTAGGCCCCTCACTTTCACCTTGACCAGAGCCGCCTAACTGGCAAAACCCGCGCCATGGCATCCGGCACGCTCGACATCGATCTCTCGGCCATCACCGCGAACTGGCGCGCGCTCGATGCCCGGACGCCGTCCGGCGTGCGCACGGCCGTCATGGTCAAGGCCGACGGCTACGGGCTTGGCGCCTCGCCCATCGCGACACGGTTGCGCGCGGCGGGGGCCGAGGATTTCTTCGTGGCGCTGGCCGAAGAGGGGGTGGCGCTGCGCACGGCCCTTGGGCCCGGTCCCCGGATCGGCATCCTGTCGGGCCACATGTCCGGTGACGCGCCGATCCTTGCCGCCCACGATCTGACGCCGATGCTGACGAGCCGCGCCCAGGTCGCGCGCCACCTGCACGACCTGCCGGACCATCCGTTCGGCATCCAGCTTGAAACCGGCATGAACCGGCTGGGCCTTGACCCCCAGGACTGGCAGGCCGTCGCGGCCGAGGTTCTGGCGCGGGGGCCCCGGCTTCTGATGTCGCACATGGCCTGTTCCGACGATCCTGCCCATCCGCTGAACGCGCGCCAGCTGGCCGTCTTTCGGGCGATGACCGACGGGACCGGGGTGCGCCGCTCGCTCGCCTCGACCGGCGGGATCCTTCTGGGGCGGGCCTATGATTTCGACCTGACCCGGCCGGGGATCGGGCTCTATGGCGGCGCGCCCTTTGCCAACGCGCGGGCGGTGGTGCGCCTGTCGCTGCCGGTGGTGCAGGTCCGCACGCTCGAACCCGGCCAGACGGTCGGCTATGGCGCGACCTGGACCGCGAGCCGTCCGACGCGGCTTGCGACGGTGGCCGCGGGCTATGCCGACGGGCTTTTTCGCGCGCTGACGAACCGGGCGACGCTTTATGCCGGGGCGGTGCCCTGCCCGCTCGTGGGTCGCGTGTCGATGGACCTGGTAACGGCCGACGTGACCGCCGCCCCCGGGGATCTGCCCGACCAGCTGGAGCTTCTGGGCCCCCATCAGGGCATCGACGCGCTGGCGCAGGCGGCCGGGACGATCGGGTATGAGATCCTGACCGCGCTCGGCTCGCGCTATGACCGCCAGTATGGCCAGGTCGCGGCATGAGCCTTCTGTCCCCCCTTGCCCGCCTTGGCCGCGCCACGCTCGGCGCGCTTGCGGCCACGGGGCGCCTTGCGGCCTTCGCCGCGACCGGCGTCAGCCACATCGTCCGGCCGCCCTTCTACGGGCGCGAGTTCGGGTCCGCACTGATGCAGATCGGCTGGTTCAGCCTGCCGGTCGTCGGCATGACCGCGCTTTTCACCGGCGCGGCGCTCGCCTTGCAGATCTATGCGGGCGGCCAGCGGTTTTCGGCGGAATCGGTCGTGCCCTCGATCACCGCCATCGGTATGGTGCGCGAGCTTGGGCCCGTCCTTGGCGGGCTGATGGTCGCGGCGCGGGTCGCCTCGTCCATCGCGGCCGAGGTGGGCACGATGAAGGTGACCGAACAGATCGACGCGCTGACGACCCTGTCGACGAACCCGATGAAATACCTGGTCGCGCCCCGGCTTCTGGCGGCGACGCTCGCGGTGCCGGTGCTGGTCGCGGTCGGGGATTCCATCGGGATTTTCGGCGGCTACATTGTGGGCACGACGCGGCTCGGCTTTTCGCCGATGACCTATCTTGCCAATACGCGCGCCTATCTTGAGCCCTTCGACATCGTCTCGGGCCTTATCAAGGGGGCGGCCTTCGGTTTCCTGATCGCGCTCTGCGGTACCTATTTCGGCATGGCGTCCGGGCGCGGCGCGCAGGGGGTCGGGCGAGCGACGAAATCGGCGGTGGTGACCGCTTCGGTCCTGATCCTTGCCGCCAACTACCTGCTGACAGAGATGTTCTTTTCAGGATGATCGGGCTGTCATGATCGAGCTTTCGGGCGTCAAGAAGAGCTTCGGCGCGAAGACCGTCCTGAACGGCGTCGAGCTGAGCGTGCCGCGCGGGGAATCGATGGTCATCATCGGCGGCTCGGGCACCGGGAAATCGGTCCTTCTGAAATGCATCCTCGGCCTTGTTGCCCCCGACGCGGGCCGCATCACCGTCGACGGAGCGCCCGCCGCCACCTCTGGCCCCGGGCGCGAGGCGTTCCTTGACCGGTTCGGCATGCTCTTTCAGGGCGGCGCGCTGTTCGACAGCCTGCCGGTCTGGCAGAACGTCGCGTTCCGGCTGCAACGCGGCCCCCGGAAACTGCCGAAGGACGAGGCGCGGGCGCGCGCGCTCGACAAGTTGCGGCGGGTCGGGCTCGACAGGTCGGCCGCGGACCTTTACCCGGCCGAGCTGTCGGGCGGCATGCAGAAGCGCGTGGGCCTTGCCCGCGCCATCGCCGCCGAGCCGGAAATCATCTTCTTCGACGAGCCGACGACTGGGCTCGACCCGATCATGGCCGGTGTCATCAACGACCTGATCCGCGAGATCGTGACCGAGATGGGCGCCACCGCCATGACCATCACTCACGACATGACCTCGGTCCGCGCCATCGCCGACCGGGTGGCGATGCTCGAGGGCGGGGTGATCCGCTGGACCGGCCCGATCGCCGAGATGGACCGCACGCCCGACCCTTACGTGCAGCAGTTCATCCATGGCCGAGCCGAGGGGCCGATCGCCACGGTTCGCTGAGGGGTTCGCTGGGGGGGTCGCTGGGGGGTTCGCTGGGGGCTGCGCCGGACGGGCCGCCCGCCAGAGCCCCCTTTGACAGCCGGCACCGGCAACAGTTAGTTTCCCAAACAAGTAACCGCGGGCATGAGAGAGGTCGACCGCATGAGCCTTCCCGGCTCGACTATCGCCTTGATGTTCCTCAGCAGCCTTCTGTGCCTTCCGCCCTATTTGGCCTACCTGCTCTTCGAGCGTTCGCGCCGCCGGGCGCGTCGGCACGGGCTGGCCACGGCCCGCTACACGGCAGCGATGTGGCTGTCGCTTTCGGGCTTCGCCTTCAACCTCGTGCATTTCGCCATGTCGGTCGTCGAGATGGCGCGCGGGGATTTCAGCGTCGGTCTGTGGGAAATCCTGACGATCGCCGTCGCCTGGATCAGCTTCTGGGTCTGGCTGTTTGTGACCCTGGTGATCGGCCGCAAGCTGGGGCGCCGCCGAAAGCCGCTCTGAGCGCCGCTGCCCCCGGCTGGACCTTTGCGGCCCTTGGCCCTATATGTAATCCCAAGAGCTTCGCTCAGGAAATCCGCCAAGGCCCCCTCGCATGACCGACGCCACCCATCCCCCCGTCTCTTCCGCCGCACCCGCAGCGCAAGATCCGCAGAGCCCGCCCCTGATGGAGGGTGCGCCCCTCATCCGTCCCTCGACCACGGACCACCCGCTGTTCGACGATGTGGTGGCGGCCTGCCGGACGGTCTATGACCCGGAAATCCCGGTCAACATCTATGACCTTGGCCTGGTCTATACCATTGATATCTCTGCGGAAAATTCGGTAAACGTCACCATGACCCTGACCGCTCCCGGCTGCCCCGTCGCGGGCGAGATGCCGGGCTGGGTCGCAAGCGCGGTCGAGCCGCTGCCGGGTGTGCGCGATGTGCGGGTCGAGATGACCTTCGATCCGCCCTGGGGCATGGACATGATGTCGGACGAGGCGCGGCTGGAGCTTGGCTTCATGTGACGCCCGTGCGGGCGCACCCCTTGGCACCCGGTTTCCGTTGCACTCCGACAAAGCACCCTATTTTGATTGCATTTAACAAAAGCAACCTCTATAGGGTGCACATGAGCCGATCCGCAGCCATCGCCGTCCTGACCGGGGATCTGGTCCGTTCGACCGAGATGACGCCCCGGGACATGGTCGCGGCGATGGACGCGCTGGGCCACACCGCCCAGACCATCGCGCTTTGGCCCGGCATGGGCCCCTTGCACTTCACGCGCCATCGGGGCGACGGCTGGCAGGTCGCACTGCCTGACCCCCGCTTCGCGATCCGGGCAGCCCTTCTTTTCCGCGCGTCCCTGAAAGTCCGGGGCACCGAATTCGACAGCGCCATCGCCATCGCGACCGGGGTGGCCGAAGGGCCGGTCGGGCCGGACCTCAACCGCGAAACCGGCGGACCGTTCGTCCTGTCGGGCCGGGCGCTCGACGACCGCCGCCGCGCGCCACGCGGGAAAGAGCCGCGCCTTCTGCTGGCCGATCCGGAGCTTGCCGGAGGCCCGGTCGGGGCTGCGGTCCTGCTCTTGGACCGGGTCGCGACCGGCTGGACCGAGGCGCAGGCGCAGGCGCTGATGCGGGCGCTGCCGCCCGATCCGCCCGATGTCAGCGCCATTGCCGAACGGCTCGGCAAGTCGCGCCAGGCGGTCGCCAAGGCGCTGGCCGCCGCCTGGGGGGCTGAGGTCACCGAGGCGCTGGCCCGCATCGAAGGCTCGTGGCGATGATCCAGACCTTCACGCTTCTCCTGCTCGCGCATCTTCTGGCACAGATCGCCCCCCTGCCCGGCGGCCCCTTCCTCCGCCCCCTCGGGCGCGCGGTCCTCTTCACCGCGCTGGCCGCGATTGGCCTTGGCACCCCGGCGCCGCTGCTGGCGCTTCTGGGGCTCGCCTATGCGGCGGTCGGCCTGATCGAATACGGCGCGACGCTGCGCTGGCCCCGCCCCTCGCCCCGCCGCCGCCTGAATGGCGCGCTGATCCGCCAGACGCTCCTCGTCTCAGCGCTTGCCACACTCGCCGTCACCCGCCCCGGCCTCTGGGCGGCAGGCGCCTGGGCGGGGCAGCCGCTTGTCCCGACCATCGCGGCGCTGGCCTCCGGGTTCCTGATCGCTGTCCCGGCCGGCGGGCGGGCCATCGGGCTTTTCATGGCGCCCTGGGCGCATGAGGCGCCGCAGGGGCTGGTAAACGGCGGGCGCACCATCGGCCATCTGGAACGGACGCTGATCTTCCTCTTCACCCTCACCGGGCAGCTCTCGGCCATCGGCCTTCTGATCGCGGCCAAGTCGATCCTGCGCTTCGGCGCGGTTAGGGACGACCTGAAGCTGTCGGAATATGTCATCATCGGCACGCTTCTGTCCTTCGTCTGGGGGATTTTGACCGCCCTTCTGACACTCGCGCTGATGGGGCGGATGGCGCCGCTTCACATCCCGACCCTCGCACCCTAAATTAGGGCAAAGGAGCCCACCCATGTTCGCGACCCCAGGTAAACCGCCTGTCACCCTGACCCCCCGCGCCGCGGCGCAGATTTCGCGCCTGATGACGCGCGACGGCGCGCACGGGCTGAAGATCGGCGTCAAGAAGGGCGGCTGCGCGGGCATGGAATATACGATGGAGATCGCGCCCGCCGCCGGGCCGATGGACGAGGTGGTGGAACAGGACGGCGCGCGGGTGATGATCGCACCCATGGCGCAGATGTTCCTTTTCGGCACCGAGATCGACTATGAGACGAGCCTCCTGGAAAGCGGCTTCCGCTTCAACAACCCCAATGTCGCCGAGGCCTGCGGCTGCGGGGAATCGATCAAGTTCAAGGACCTGCCGAAGGAGGCGCCCGACGACCTGCCCGCCGGAAGGGGGGCCTGAATGCGCCGCAAGCTTGCCGCCGGGAACTGGAAGATGAACGGCACCCGCGCCTCACTCGACGAGGTGCGCACGCTGGCCGCCGCCACATCGGGCGCGCGGTGCGAGGTTCTGATCTGCCCGCCCGCCACGCTTCTTTCCCGCGCCAACGAGGCGGCGGGGACAGCGCCCCTCAGGTTCGGCGGTCAGGACTGTCATGCCGATCCGTCAGGGGCCCGCACCGGCGACATATCAGCCGAACAGCTGGCGGACGCGGGCGCGCGCTATGTGATCGTCGGCCATTCGGAGCGGCGGACCGATCACGGCGAGACGGACGCGATGGTCGCCGCAAAGGCGCTGGCCGCCCGTCGCGCCGGGCTGAAGGCCATCATCTGCCTGGGCGAGACGCTTGTGGAACGCGAGGCGGGACAGGCGCTTGCGGTCATCGGGCGGCAGCTTGCCGGTTCGGTGCCGGATGGTGCTGCGGGCGCCGATACGGTCATCGCCTATGAGCCGGTCTGGGCCATCGGCACCGGCCTGACGCCTACGCCCGACCAGATCACCGAGGTTCACGCCGCACTCCGCGCCGCCCTTCTGGACCGGTTCGGGTCGGGCGGCTGGGACTTCCGGCTGCTTTACGGAGGGTCGGTCAAGCCCGGCAATGCGGCCGAGATCTTCGCCCTGCCAGAGGTTGACGGCGCGCTTGTCGGCGGGGCGAGCCTGAAGGCCGCGGATTTCCTGCCGATCGTGGCCGCGCTCTCTGCCGCTGCCGCACCCGTGAACTAAGGCCCCGTCTCTTTCCGCCACCCGCCTGTCGCGTTCGGGACAGAGACGCACCGCGCCCCCTGCAAGGCTGCCCCGGTTCGCCCCCCGAGGACATCCGCCCGAGCCCGCGATGCAGAGCCTGACCACGCCCCGCGCCGGGGTCATCAACGCCAACCTGATGGCCATGTGTTCGATGATGGCCTGGGCCGTCGGCCTGCCCGCGGCAGAACCCCTGATCCGCCTCCTGCCCTCGCTGTCGCTGACCGCCGGCCGCATGGGGCTGGCCGGACTGGCGCTTCTGGCCGCCTGGCTGGTGATCGAGGGGCCTCGGGCGCTCGCGCGGGCGCGCTGGGGCAAGGGGCTGGTCCTTGGCGGCGCGACCATCGGGCTTGGCGCCTATTGCCTGATCGTCGGCCAGCGGCTGAGCGACCCGGTGACGGTCGCAATCGTGTCCTCGTCGCTGCCGGTCTGCGGCATCGCGCTCGAGGTGTTGCTCGATCGCCGGCCGCTGACCCTGTCGCTGATCGTGGGGCTGGCGCTCAGCCTGATCGGCGGGCTTCTGGCGATGGACTGGACCGGCGCGCGGCCGGGGCTTGGCCTTGGCGCGCTGGCCTGCCTCGTGTCGGTCGTGGCCTTCACGCTCGGCTCGCGGCTCACGGTCACCGCGCTGCCGGACGAGACGCCGCTTGGCCGCACTGCCCTGACCGTTCTGGGCGCGGGGCTGTTCGCCACCCTCGCCGCCGCGATCCAGACCTGGCGGGGGGCCGAGGTCGCGAACTGGTCGAGCCTTACGCCCGCACTTTGGGGGATGCTCCTGTTCTACGCGCTGGCATCCATGGCGATCAGCCAGGTCCTGTGGATCAAGGCGGTGGGCCAGCTCGGCATCGGCACCGCCTCGCTGCACATCAACGCGGCGCCCTTCTATGTAATGCTGCTCCTCTTCGCGATGGGTCAGCCCTGGAACTGGATGCAGGCGCTCGCGGCCGTTTTCGTGGGCCTGGGCGTCCTTGTCGCGCAAAAGCTCATTCCCATAGGACGCCGATGATCCGGACGCTCAAACAATCCCCGACCGATCCCGCCTTCGTGCAGGACCCCTACCCTTTCTACGAACGCGCCCGCGCCCTTGGGCCCTTCTTTCACTGGCAGGATTACGGCCTGACCTGCACCAGCTCGGCCGCAGCCGTCGGCGCCATCCTGCGCGACCGCCGCTTCGGCCGCGAGGTGCCAGAGGGTCGCCGCCCGGTGATCCCCGCCCATCTCGCGCCCTTCTATGCGGTCGAGGCCCATTCGATGCTGGAGCTTGAGCCGCCCCGCCACACGCGGCTCAGGGGCCTGGTGCTGCGCGCCTTCACCTCGCGCCGGATCGCCGCGCTGTCGCCGGACATCGCCGCGCTGTCGCATGAGCTGATCGACGCCTTCCCCGGCCAGCCCTTCGACCTGCTGCGCGCCTTCGCAACCCGCCTGCCCGTCACCATCATCGCCCGCCTGCTGGGCGTGCCCGAAGAGCGGGGCGACGACCTTCTGGCCTGGTCGAATGCCATGGTCGGCATGTACATGGCCGGCCGCACCCGCGCGTCCGAGGACCGGGCGGTGACCGCGACCGAGGCTTTCGTGGCCTTCATGCGCGCCTATGTCGAGGAAAAGCGGGCGCGGCCGGCAGATGACCTCATCACCCACCTGATCGCGGCGGAAGAGGCGGGCGAGCGGCTCACGACGGACGAGCTGATCACCACCTGTATCCTTCTTCTGAACGCCGGGCACGAGGCGACGGTGCACACGATCGGCAACGGGGTAAAGGCGCTGCTGGCGCACGGGGACGTCCCGACCGGGGCCAATGCCGAGGCGCTGGTCGAGGAAGTGATCCGCTGGGACCCGCCGCTCCACCTTTTCACCCGCCACGCCTACGAGCCGGTCGAGGTCATGGGCCACACCTTCCAGCCGGGCGACGAGGTCGGCCTGCTTCTGGCGGCTGCGAACCGCGATCCGGCGATGTGGGACGAGCCCGAGGCCTTCCGACCCGGCCGGGCGGTCAAGCCGAACCTGTCCTTCGGCGCGGGCCTGCATTTCTGCGTCGGCGCGCCGCTTGCGCGGCTGGAGTTGCAGATCGCGCTGCCGATCCTCTTCGCCCGCTGCCCCGGACTGCACCTGACCGAAGAGCCACGCTATGCAAATGTCTATCATTTCCATGGGCTTGAGCGGTTGATGGTCGCGATCTAGGTGCCAGGTTGGCAGGGGACGTTGACCCTGCCATGCGGCAACGTTTCCCCTGTCCCAGCCGTTGGCCCAAAGGCCACCGGCCAGCGCCCGCCCCGCCATCGGCGGGCGCTCCCGCGCCCACCGGGGCAGGCGCCGGCCTTTGTTGGTTCAAGACATCAGCGGTCCAGCGGAACCGTTCTCACAACGGTCGGGGGAAGCGCGGGTCGCGTTTCCTTTTCCCTCCCGCCCGACCCCGGTTCAGACCGGAAGGATCGTGGTCGACTTGATCTCTTCCATGCTCAGAAGGGCGGTGACGTTGAAGATGCGCACCTCTGAAATCAGCGCCTGGTAGAAGGTGTCGTAGGCCCGCGCGTTCTTGACGCGCACCTTCAGGATATAGTCGATGTCGCCGGCCAGCCGGTGCGCCTCCATGACCTCGGGCCGGGCGCGCAGAACGGCCAGGAAGCGCCTTTGCCACTCGGCCTCATGCTCGGAGGTGCGGATCAGGACGAAGAAGCAGGCCTCGAGCCCCAGCGCCTCGGGGTCGAGGATCGCGGTCTGGCGGCCGATCACGCCCGCCTCCTTCATCTTGCGGATCCGGTTCCAGACCGGGGTCTTGGAACTGCCCACGCGGCGGGCTATTTCGTCGAGCGACTGCGAGGCGTCATCCTGCAGTTCCACAAGGATTTTCCGGTCGATCTCATCCAGTCGGACGGACATTCGCTTTTTTCCCTTTTGGCGAAACGCTGGCGGTATTTCTGCCAGAATATGGAACAAATTTCCTTATCTGCAAGGGGGCATGGCAAAGGGCAGGGAAAATATTCTATATGTAGCCCCAAGACGCCAATCGACGGAGAACAAGTGATGGCCCGCGCTTTTACCCCCAAGGTCGTGACCGCGAACGCGCTCCTGGAAGGGGACGTCGTCTATCTGACCGCGCGCCGCACCTGGTCGCGCAGCCATGCCGAGGCGCTCCTCCTGACGGACGAGGCAGAGGCGGCGGTGCGGCTCCTGGAAGCCTCGGCCCAGCGCGACCGCGTGGTCGGCGCCTACCTGGCCGATGCCCGCCCCGGCCCCAATGGCCCCGAGCCGATCCATTTCCGCGAGGTCTTCCGCACGCGCGGCCCCTCGAACTACCCGCACGGCAAGCAGGAAGCGACCCTCGCGCATGTATGACTATTCCGACTTCGACGAGGCCTTCGTCCGCCGCCGTGCGGACGAATTCCGTGCACAGGTGGGCCGCCGCATCGACGGCAGCCTGACCGAGGACGAATTCCGGCCGCTCCGGCTGATGAACGGGCTCTACCTGCAACTCCACGCCTACATGCTGCGCGTGGCCATTCCCTATGGCACTTTGTCGTCGCGCCAGCTGCGCGGGCTCGCGACCATCGCCGAGCGCTGGGACAAGGGCTACGGCCACTTCACGACCCGGCAGAACATCCAGTTCAACTGGCCGCGCCTGATCGACGTGCCGGACATGATCGACGCGCTGGCCGACGTGCACATGCACGCGATCCAGACCTCGGGCAACACGATCCGCAACGTGACCGCCGACCATTTCGCCGGCGCGGCGGCGGACGAGATCGAGGACCCCCGCCCCATCGCCGAACTGATCCGGCAATGGTCGAGCGACCACCCGGAATTCCAGTTCCTGCCGCGCAAGTTCAAGATCGGCATCACCGGCGCCACGGCCGACCGGGCCGTGACCCGCGCCCATGACATCGGCCTGCGCATGGTCCGCGACGAGGCCGGCGCGCCCGGCTTCGAGGTGATCGTCGGTGGCGGCCTGGGGCGGACGCCTCTGGTCGGCAAGGTCATCCGGGCCTATCTGCCGAAAGACGATCTGCTGCCCTACCTCGAAGCGATCGTGTCGGTCTACAACCTGTGGGGCCGGCGCGACAACAAGTTCAAGGCGCGCATCAAGATCACCGTCTTCGAGAATGGCATCGAGGCGATGCGCGAGGCGGTGGAAGCTGAATTCGAACAACGGCGCCCGAAGTTTGCCGATATTTCGGCCGAAGTTCTTGCAGAAATCGAACATCGCTTCCCTAAACCGCTATTGACGCCGCAGGGCGAGGACGGCCTTGCGGCAGCCAAAACTGCGGATACCGCGCTGCGCTCCTTCGTCGATACGAACGTGACGCCCCACCGCGTTCCCGGCTACGGGATCGTCACCGTCTCGCTCAAGGCCCATGGGGCGACGCCGGGGGATGCGACCTCGGACCAGATGCGGGCGATGGCCGATCTGGCGGACGAGTTCAGCCAGGGCGAGATCCGCGTCAGCCATGAACAGAACCTGATCCTGCCCCATGTCCGGCTGGCCGACCTGCCCGCCGTCCATGCGCGGCTGAAGGCCCACGGGCTCGCGACCGCGAATGTCGGGCTTTTGTCCGACATCATTGCCTGCCCCGGCATGGACTATTGCGCGCTGGCGACCGCGCGGTCGATTCCCATCGCCCAGGGGCTCGCGACCCATTTCAGGGACCTCGGGCTCGAGCAGGAAATCGGCGCGCTGAAGATCAAGATCTCGGGCTGCATCAACGCTTGCGGGCACCATCATGTCGGGCATATCGGCATCCTGGGGCTCGACCGCGCAGGGGTCGAGAACTACCAGATCACGCTTGGCGGCGACGCGACCGAAAACGCGGCGATCGGCGACAAGGTGGGTCCGGGCTTTGCCTATGACGAGGTGATCCCGGCGATCGAACGGCTTCTGCGCGCCTACCTCGCGCTGCGGCTCTCGGTGTCGGAACCCTTCATCGAGGCCTTCCGCCGCCTGGGTGCCGAGCCGTTCCGGGCTGCGCTTTACCCCGATCAGGCCCAGACCGATGCCGCCTGAGCCGCTCTTCGCCTCTGCGCCTCCGCTGCCCGACGATCCGCTGGCAGGGAAGGTTGGCCGGCTCAACGAGCGCTATCGCCACCACTCGGCGACGGCGGTCCTGACCCATGCGCTGACGGACCCCGATGTCGGTCCCTTGGCGCTGGTGTCGTCCTTCGGCGCCGAATCGGTTGTCCTTCTGCACCTCGTGTCCGTGATCGCGCCGGCGACGCCGGTCCTTTTCATTGATACCGAGATGCTCTTCCCCGAAACGCTCGCCTACCAGCGCACGCTGGCCGAGCGGCTGAATCTGATGGACCTGCGCGTGATCCGCGCCGACCGGCGCGCGGTGGCCGAGGCCGATCCCGACGGCACGCTGCACCAGTTCGACGCCGACAGCTGCTGCTCGCTGCGCAAGGTCGTGCCGCTTGAACATGCGCTGAAGGACTTTTCCGGCTGGATCACCGGGCGCAAGCGCTTTCAGGCCGGGACGCGCGCGGCGCTCGACTTCTTTGAAAGCGAACGCGGCGTGCGTATGAAGGTCAACCCGCTCGCGCACTGGTCGCAAGAGGATGTGCGCGACTACATGGTCAACAACGCGCTGCCGCCGCATCCCCTGGTCGCGCAAGGCTATCCCTCGATCGGCTGCGCGCCCTGCACCTCGGCCGTGGCGCCGGGCGAAGACCCGCGCGCGGGCCGGTGGCGCGGGCAGGCCAAGGTCGAATGCGGCTTGCATTTCGTGAACGGCCGCGCCGTCCGCGCGCCCCTGCCCGCGGCCGAGGCTGCCGCCGCCAACTACCCGGAGTCCGCCGCATGACCGCCCCCCTTTCAGACGCTCCTACCACGCTCGTGCGCGACGACGGGTTCCATCTGGCGGAAATGCCTGCGGGCGCCCTGGTCATTCCCGGCGACACAAGGACCGAAGCTCTGCCGGACCCCGGCGCGGCACCGATTGTCATCGTGACCTTCGCGTCCTTTTCGGACGGTCGCGGCTTCACGCTGGCGCGCGCGCTTCGGGCGCGGGGCTTCACCGGGCGGCTGCGTGCCCGGGGGCCGCTCATCGCCGACCAGTATGCCATGGCGCGGCGGTCGGGCTTCGACGAGGTCGAAATCCCGGCCGAAATCGCCCAGCGCCAGCCGAAGGACCAGTGGCTTTATCGGGCCGACTGGCAGGCGCACGACTACCGCCGCCGCTTCGGGGCCTGAGCGGACCGGGCTTTCGGGCCATTGATCCCGATCAAGCCCGTTTTGCCTTTTCCCTGCTAAGCGCCTAAATGCCCACGAGCCCCCCGGGGCCGCCACCTGACGAAAGCCATGCCCTTGTCCGACAGCGCCACCGCCCCCGCCAAGTCCGTCACCCTGCCGGATGCCCAGACCGTAACCGCCGTGCGGCACTGGACGGACCAGTTGTTCTCGTTCCGCGTCACGCGGCCGCGGACCTTGCGCTTCCGGTCGGGCGAGTTCGTGATGATCGGGCTGATGGACGACCGGGGCAAGCCGCTGCTTCGCGCCTATTCGATCGCCTCGCCCACGTGGGACGAAGAGCTTGAGTTCTATTCGATCAAGGTGCCGGACGGCCCCCTGACCTCGCGGCTTCAGCATATCCAGCCGGGCGACCAGATCATCCTGCGCCCCAAACCCGTCGGCACGCTGGTCCATGACGCGCTTCTGCCGGGCAAGCGGCTGTGGTTCCTGGCCACGGGGACCGGCCTCGCGCCCTTCGCGAGCCTGATGCGCGAGCCCGAGACCTACGAGAAATACGAAGAGGTCTACATGCTGCACACCTGCCGGGGGGTGGCGGAACTCGCCTACGGCAAGGAGCTGGTGGACAAGCTGAGGGACGATCCGCTGGTGGGCGAGATGGCGCGCGACAAGCTGCGCTACTATCCCACCACGACCCGTGAACCGAGCCCGCACATGGGCCGCATCACCGACAACCTCAACAGCGGCAAGATCTTCAACTATTATGACATCGCGCCGATGAACCCCAGGGACGACCGGGCGATGGTCTGCGGCTCGATGGCCTTCAACATCGACGTGAAAGAGGTGCTTGAAGGCTTCGGCCTGCGCGAGGGTGCCAACTCGGACCCCAAGGAATATGTGGTCGAGAAGGCCTTCGTCGGCGACGGGATCTGACAGCCGGACAGCCAGACAGCCGGGCAACAAAAAACCCGCCGGATCGCTCCGGCGGGTTTCGCTTTCCCCGTGGGGGGAGATTACATGCCGACGGCTTTCTTGACGGCGTCGATCGCAGCCTGGACCATGGCCGGGTTGGCCTTGGCGGCGTCGATCGCGGTCTTGATCGTGGCCTTGGTCGCGGCGTCGAGCGAGGTCGCGTCGACCGCGGCGGCCAGCTTGTCGGCGTCGAACTTCGACGGGTCAAGCAGGTCGGCCGGGATCGCCGGAGCGGCGGTCGTGGTCGTGGTCGTCGCCGCAGCGGTCGTGCTGCTGTCCGTGGTGGCGGCAGCGGTGGTGGTGCTTTCGGTCGTGGCCGCAGCCGTGGTGGCCGCCGCCGTGTCAGCAGCCGCAGTGGTCGCCGCTGCGGTCGTTTCGGCCGCCGTGGTGGCCGCTGCGGTCGTTTCGGCCGCCGTGGTGGCCGCTGCGGTCGCAGCCGCCTCTGCGGTCGCCGCGTGCTTCTGGCCGCTGAAGTACCAGTAGCCGGCCGCCGCCAGGATGGCGATGACGAGAGCGATGACAACATTCCTGTTCATGGTTCTATCCCTTCCGGTTTTGCGCGCTTCTGCCCGTTGATTTCGTGTGTCGCGCGTCTGAGACCCGTCATGCCAGAAAAGAATTGTCTTGGAAAGAAGCCCCATTCTGGAAAATCGGGCGGAATCGCGGTTGAAGTGCACCTTGAGGCCGACTATTTTCCGCGCGAATGCCCGCGCCCCCTGTTTAGACACGGGTCGGACAGCGCATCAGACCGCCCAATTGCAACGATCAAAGGATCCCTGCCATAGCCCGCAGACCACACAACGCCCCGCCGCAACGCGACACTGGCCCCCGCGTCAACGAACGCATCCGCGCACCGGAAATCCGCCTGATCGGTGCCGACGGGGAAAACCTGGGGGTCGTGACGCCCGCGCGCGCCATGGTGCTTGCCCAGGAAGCGGGGCTCGACCTGGTCGAAATCTCGCCCAACGCCGCGCCGCCGGTCTGCAAGATCATGGACTTCGGCAAGTTCAAATATGAACAGCAGAAGCGCGAGGCCGAGGCGCGGAAGAATCAGAAGATCATCGAGGTCAAGGAAATCAAGTTCCGCCCGGGCACCGACACGCATGACTATGACGTGAAGATGCGGGCGGTGCAGAAGTTCCTGGGCGAAGGCGACAAGGTGAAGGTCACCCTGCGCTTCCGCGGCCGCGAACTGGCGCACCAGGACCTGGGGCTCGAGCTTCTGCAGCGCGTCGCCGCCGATGTGGGCGAGGCCGGCAAGGTCGAGCAGATGCCGAAGCTCGAAGGCAAGCAGATGGTGATGATGATCGGCCCGCGCTGAGGCGCGCGTCCCGTCTGATCCCCGAAAGGGCGCCCGGCCGGGCGCCCTTTTCGTTCGGGGTGCCCTTTTTGTTTGGGGTGCCCATTTCGTTTGGGATGCATCGGGCCGGGCCGTCGTTCCTCTTTATTTCGGCGGCGTGCGGGTCTACCACTCGGCGCCATGGAGCCCTGCGGCCGGCGCTTGGGCCAAAGAGGCCCTGCTTCCGATGCATCCCGAGCTTCTGCCGACCCTGCGGCATTATTCGCTGCGCCTCTTCCGTGCGGACCTTTTCGCCGGGATCACCGTCGCCATGGTGGCGCTGCCCCTGAGCCTTGCCATCGCCATCGCCTCGGGCGCCACGCCGGCGCAGGGGCTGGTGACGGCGGTGGTCGCGGGTTTCCTCATTTCCGCGCTTGGCGGCAGCCAGGTGCAGATCGGCGGGCCGACCGGGGCCTTCATCGTCGTCGTGGCGGGCGTCATCGCGGCCCATGGCTACGACGGGCTGGTCGCCGCGACCTTCCTTGCCGGGCTGATCCTGGTCGTCGCGGGGCTGCTCAGGGCCGGAAGCCTGATCGCCTACGTGCCCGACGCGGTCATCCACGGCTTCACCATCGGCATCGGTGCGATCATCGCGACGAGCCAGATCAAGGACCTGTTCGGCCTGACGGTCGAAAAGGTGCCGGCGGACTTCCTGGACAAGATCCCGGTCCTCTGGGCCGCGCGGGGCACGACCAATATCTGGGCGCTGGCGATCGGGGTCGGGACCATCGTCCTTGTGACCGTGCTTCGCCGCCGCGCGCCACGCCTGCCGGGCCTGATCTTCGCCATCGCGCTCACCTCGGGGATCGCCGCCGCCCTGCACCTGCCCGTCGACACGATCGGCTCGCGCTTCGGCGCGCTGCCCCACACCCTGCCCGCGCCGCACCTGCCGCCGATCTCTTTGGACATGATCGGGAAGCTTCTGCCCTCGGCCTTCCTGATCGCCTTCCTGGCCGGCATCGAATCGCTTCTGTCGGCCATCGTCGCCGACCGGATGCACCAGAGCCGCCACCGCCCGAATGCCGAGCTTCTGGCGCAGGGCTTCGCGAACCTCGGCTCGTCGCTCTTTGGCGGGTTGCCCGCGACGGGCGCCATCGCGCGGACCGCGACCAACATCCGCGCGGGCGCCAGGACGCCGGTCGCGGGCATCGTGCATGCGGCGACGCTTCTGATCTTCATGTGGGTTGCGGCCCCGCTCGCAGGCTATCTGGCCATGCCGGCGCTTGCCGGGATCCTGATGCTGACCGCCTGGAACATGACCGAGCCGCACCATTGGCGCGATCACCTGCTCCTGCCCTGGCCGGACCTGTTCCTTCTGGTCCTGACGCTTCTCCTGACGCTGCTCGTCGATCTGACGACCGCGATCGGCACGGGGGTGGCGCTTGGCCTTCTCATCCGCTGGATCAGGGGGAGGCACGGCGCCGAACCCTGGACCACGCCCGACCGCTAGGGGAAGAGATGCTGTCCTACCAGCACCAGTATCATGCCGGAAACCTGGCCGACGTGCACAAGCACGCGCTTCTGGCGACCATGCTCGACCGGCTGGCGCAGAAGGACAAACCGCTGACCTACATGGAGACCCATGCCGGGCGCGGGCTTTACGACCTTGGCTCGGCCGAGGCGCAAAAGACCGGCGAGGCCGGGGCCGGGATCGCGCGCATCGAGCGGCTGGGCTGGTTTGCCGGCGACCACCCCTATGCCCGCGCGCTGGCCGCCGTCCGGGCGCGGCATGGCGCGGACGCCTACCCCGGCTCGCCGCTCATCGCGTCCGAGCTTCTGCGCCCCGACGACCGAGTGCTTCTGGCCGAGCTGCATCCGCAGGAACAGGCCGCGCTGGCCGAGGCCCTGTTGCCCTATGCGGCCCACAGCCGGAAGGTGGACGGCCTTGCCATGGCCATCGCCCAGACCCCGCCCGAGCCGCGCCGGGGGCTGATGCTGATCGACCCGAGCTACGAGGTGAAGGCCGATTACGAGGCGCTGCCGGCGCTGATCGGCCAGGTCCATCGCAAATGGAACGTGGGGATTATCGCACTCTGGTATCCGATCCTTGCGGACGGGCGGCACCGGCAGATGCTGGAAGAGCTGCGGGCGCTGAAGGCGCCGAAGGCGATGGTGCACGAGGTGCGCTTTCCGCCCGCGCGCGCCGGTCACGGCATGGTCGGCTCGGGGCTTTATGTGCTGAACACGCCCTACGGGACCGAGGACGAGGCCAGGCGCCTGTCGGCGCTTTACGCCCGGCTTTAGGCGCGGGGTGCGGCGGGGACGGTGGTCCGCCTCCTGGTTCAGGGTGGCAGGGGCCGTTGACCCTGCCAGGCGATGCCTTGGTCCCTTGTCCCCGCCGATGGCCCAAAGGCCATCGGCCAGCGCCCGCCCCGCCATCGGAAGGCGCCGGCCTTTGTAGACCTATGACACCAGCGGTCCAGCGGCACCGTTCCCACACGGTCGGGGGAAACGCGGGTCGCGTTTCCTTCTCCCGCCCGGCCAGTCCTCGGGTCCGGCCCCCTACCCCCGCGTGATCCGCGCCTGCCAGCAGTTGTTCCGGGCCGAGCGCAGGTCGACGAAGCGGACCTCTGGCCGGTCGAGCAGCGTGGCGGCATAGCCCAGCACCTCGGCCTGTGGCACGGTACGGCCGGTGCCGTAGATGATGCGCTCGCGCGCGTCATAGGCCTTCAGCAGGTAATCGGGCGAAAGCCTTTGCGCAGGCGGCAGGCCGGTGCCCAGCCACGGATCGCAGGGGTCGGCGCAAAGGAAAATCGGGCCGGTTTCGGCATAGGGTTGCAGCGCCGCGAAGGGGCGGTAGGCCAGAATCAGATAGCCTTGCCCTGCCGCAACGGGCCGCAGGCAATGGCGGCAGGGAATGCCATCGCCGTCCGACAGGGCGCGTTCGGGCGGCTGGCCGTAGGCGTCCGCGCCGCCCGACTGGTAGCGGCGTGCAAGGTCGCTCGGCATGCCCCTCACGGTGATCTCGGCCATCGCGTCCTCCTGTTGCCTCTGGCCATAGAAAAGGGCCGCGCCCCGGAAGGCGCGACCCGTTTCCTGCGCATTGCGCCCTGTCAGTTCTGCAAAAGGTCAGTTCTGCAAAAGGCCAGTGATGCGGCGGACGGCGACGCGGCGGTTGGCCTGTTCGGCGGCGAGCGTATTCACCCGCAGGAAGCGTTCGCCATAGCCCTGCACCACCATGTTTTCCGGCGGCACGCCGAAATATTCGGTCAAGGCCAGCGCCACCGATTCCGCCCTGCGGTCCGACAGGGCGAGGTTCGAGGCCGCGCTGCCGACGGCATCGGTATGGCCCTCGATCAGGAAGACCTCGCGCGGGTTGTTGCGGATATAGGCCTGGATCAGCTTGCCGAGGTTCGACAGTTGCTGCGCCTGGTCCGGGCTGATCGCAGCCGAGCCGGTGGCGAATGTCACCGCCTTCAGGTCCACCTCGGGCGCCAGCGCCCGGACCTGCCAGATGTCGCGCACCTGCGCCAGGCTGAAGCGGCGGTTGACCGCCGGCGCCTGGTCGAGCGCACGGCGCAAGGCCGCCACATCCTCCTGCCCGGTCATGACCGGCACCAGACGCGGCGGCTGCGGCAGGCGGGTCACGTCGACCGGCCGGTAGGTGATGGTGTCGTCAATCAGCACCGTCTCGACCCCGTCGGGCGACACGTGGACGCGGCGCAGGACGCGCATCTCGGGGTCGCGGATGGTCACGATGCGCGAGCCGTCGGCGCGCAGCATGGTCGTGCGGGTCGAGCCGTCGGTGAAGGTCTCGATCCGGACCTTGTTGCCAGGCTGGCGCAGCAGCACGTCGTCATCCTTGATGATGCCATACTGGCCGTCCGGCTGGCGCACGATCACCCGGTCGCCCGAGTTCATCTGGACCTGCCGGTTGTTCGACAGCATCGCCCCCACCGCGAGCGCGCCGACGCCGAGGATCAGGAGTTTCTCGGTGTCCGACAGGCCCTTCTTCTGCACCACGGTCGGCGCGGGCTGGCCGGGAGCCGCAGCCGGGACGGCCGCAGGCTGGGGCGCCGCGCCCACCTTGTTGGCGAAGTCCTCGTCGGACTTGCGGACGGACTTTTCGGTGACGGTCTGTTCGGTGATCTGGGCCACGTTGCCGGTCGGCCGGTCATCCCCCCGTCCGGGCATGACCAAGGGCTCTGACACCGCAGCCGCCGCAGCCGCTACAGGGGCCGCGCCGCTGGCCGCATCGGGCTGGACCGGCAGGTCGGGGGTCTGGGCCTGGACCTCGGCGCTGACGGGCGGCGGGGCCGGCGTGTCGGGCGTCACCGGGACCGGCGCAGGCTGGGCGACCGGTTCGGCTGCCGGTTGGGCCGGTTCAGCCGTCGTGGCGGGCTGGTCGCTCGTCTGGGCGCTGGTGTCCGTGGGCGCGGCTGCCGGTTCCGGCGCGGCTGCCGGTTCCGGCGTGGGTGCCGGTTCGGCCGAGGTGGCGGGGGCAGGCTCGGTCGCAGGCTCTGCGGCAGGCTGAGACGCGGTCGCGTCGGCCGGGGCGGACTCGGCAGCGGGCGCAGGCGCCGTCTCTGCCGCCGGGGCAGGCTCGGCTACAGGTGCCGGGGCCGGTTCGGGGGCGCTGACGTGTTCGCTGCTGCGGGCCGTCGGCCCC
>CAMFGW010000028.1 GCA_945952025.1 uncultured Paracoccaceae bacterium | reverse complement strand
GACGACCTGATGCCATGGAAATGGAACGGGTAGCAATCAGACCGGACGGTTACGGTCACCGTGGAGCGCAATATCCTCATAAAGCAACGGTGTGCATCGCGCGCGAGCCCCAAGGAAGTGCGCGTTCATCCGGGCGCATCAGGTCGCGTTCGGTGTCAGGGCTATGTGCCGGGTGCTGCCGCTTTCCTTCGGTGGCTTCCACGCCTGGCTTAAGGAACCCTTAAGACTGCGCGCGCGGAGCGATGCACGACAGACCGCATTGATCCGACAGGCCTGGCCCGACAGTGGCAAGGTCTACAGCTGTCGCAAGCTGGCCGACGATCTGCATGACCAAGGCGCGCGCGGTTCGGAGAGCCGGGTTGCCCGGCTGGCATCAATGGCCGCGATTGCCGCGCGGATCGGCTACAAGCGGGACCGGGGACGATAGGGCCGCAAGCCCGCCATCCTCGTGAGCAACACCCTGGATCGGCGGTTCGAGGTCGATGCGCCCGGCGGGATGGAGGTGGGCGCAACTGCCAGCGCCCGATGATCGGCGCCAGCTACAGCCAGCCGCTCGGCCCGACCAGCAGCGTGGCGATCAGCGCAAGCCTTGCCGCGCAACATCTACGGCGACAGGCCCGCGGGCGCCTTCGGCCTGAGCCGCAACCTGGCGTTCTGAGCCGCGCACCCGGTCCCTGTCGGCCGGGTGTCAGGTAACGCTGGCGGGGCGGCAGCCTTCCCCCATGGGGAAGACATGCCGCCCCCCGGCGCCGGAGATTCGGTCCGCCGCCCCGCTCTTCCGGGCGGTGGCTGTCGGGCGACGATCAGGTGGCGCGGCCATAGAAGCCCGTCTTGTCCGTGTCGGTCATGACCACGCCGGGCCGGTCGTAGAAGGCGAAGATCGCGACCAGCCGTTCGGTCGGGCCTGACACCGGCACGACGCGGTGGAGCGTGTTCACGCCCTTGAAGACGTTGAGCGCGCCGGGGCTGAGGCGGGCCTTGCGCACCAGCGCATCCTCTCCGCGCAGGACTGAGGCAACGCCGTCATAGTTCGGATCGTCCGCCGTCCGGAGGTCGCGGCGATATTCCAGCTCGCCGCCCGTTTCCGAGGCCTGCAGAAGGATCGTGGTGGTGAATTCGGACCGGTCGAAGTGCCAGTTCAGCGCCTCGCCCTGGCGGCTCGCCTGGATGTTCACGCGGGCCAGGTTGTCCTCCATCGGGTAGAGGGCGGGCTTGTCCATCACGTCGGCCAGGAAGCGCGCGAAGGTCGGCTGGCCGTGCAGCGACAGGACCGGTGTGTCGCCGATCTGGTCGGCGCAGAGCGTGTGGTTCACCGTTTCGACCTTGGCGAGCGCGGGGTGGTCGGGCGACAGTCCCTCGACCGCGTCGCGGAAATAGATCGTATGGCGGCGGGCGTGGCGGAAGCTTTCCGCTTCCATCCGCGGGCGGGCGAGGTCGACGGTCGTTTCCAGCGCGTCGGGGCGCAGGAAGCCCTTCAGCTCGATCATGCCGTCCTCTGCCAGGCGCGCGCGGCAATCGGCGACGAGTGCCTTGTAGGCGGCGCTGTCGGGCCGGTCGATCGGGTAGGTTCGAAGGTCGAGGATCTGGTCGAGGCTTTGCATGGCGCGTCCTTTCCGGGGGCTTGGGTGTAAATTGCGCCTGGGCGGGACCGTTGCCAAGCAAGGGTTCTTGGGGTGAGGGCAAGTTTGCCTTGGCCTAAAGGCGGCGAAAATGCCAGAAAGAGGGGGCCGGTGCGGCATGAGCGATAGAAGGGCTTGACCAGGATGAGCGTAGCTTCCCCCGCCGACCGGTTGCCCCTGACAGCTCTTCAGGCCTTCGAGACGGCGGCGCGGACGGGTGGGTTCGCCACCGCCGGCGCCGTCTTGGGCGTGTCGGGGACGGCCGTCGGCCAGCAGGTCAGGACGCTCGAGCAGCGGCTCGGCAAGGTGCTTTTCCAGCGGCGGCCGAACGGGGTCGAGCTGACGGATGCGGGGCGCACGCTCTATCTGCGGCTGACCGCGGCGTTTGCCGAGCTGCATGAGGCTGCGGCCGAGGTCCGGGCGCTGCCGGCCCGGCCGCGGGTCGTCCTGTCGGTCCTGCCGTCGCTCGGCCCCTTGTGGCTCTTGCCGGTGCTGGCGGCGGCGGGGATCGACCTTGGCGGCCTTCGGATCGTGCAGGAGCGGGACGATCCGGTCGAACTCGGGCCGCGCGGCGCCGATGTGCGCCTGACCTATGGCGGTGGCGCCTATCCCGCTCTGCCGGTCGAGGAGCTGTTTCGCGACCGCATGTTGCCCGTTGCCGCGCCGGGGCACGCGGGTGACGCGCCGGGCGAGGCGCTGGCCGAGGCGCGGCTCATCCACACGAGCTGGGGCCCCGATTATGCGAGCCCGCAGTCTTGGGCGACCTGGTTTGCGGCGACCGGGCGGGGCCCTGCGCCGGACCCTGCGCGGGGGATCGTGATCGACCGGCTCGACAATGCGGCGATGGCGGCGCGCTGCGGGATCGGGACGGCGCTTCTGCCAGAGCGTCTTGCGGCGGCAGATCTGGCCCGGGGTTCGCTCGTCGCGGTCGGCAGCGGTGCCGCGCCGCTGCCGCAGCCCTATGTGCTGGTCGCCCGGCCGGCGGCCCGGCCGCGCGCTTCGGTGGCTGCCGTGCTGCGCGCGCTGCGTCAGGGCGCCGTTGTGGCACGGATCACGGAAAGTTGACCCAGGTCAAGGTCGCGGGTCCGTCACTGGCGCAGAAGACGCGCAGCCGAAAGGGGAACTGCCATGCGCCTCACTCTGATCATCTATACGCTCGCCGCGACCGCCCTGTCGGGGGTTGCGGTCATCGCCGTCCTGACCATGGGGATGTATTCGGTGAAGCCGATCCTGCTGGCTGCCATTGCCGGGGCGGTGGTCGCAGCGCCGGTCGCCTGGTTCGTGGCGCGCATGATAGAAGAGGGCCTGATGGCCATCCCGGCGCTATCCGCCCGTTAACCGCCCGTTAACCTTGGCTGGGGCAGGCTAGGGGGATGAAACAGATCCTCGTCCCCGCGCTCCTTTTCCTGCTGGCGGCCTGCGGTGCCCAGCCCGCGCCGCAGTTCTTCGGCGCCAGCCGATCAGAGATCACGCTCGAAGGCATCGACTTCGTGGTCTTTCGCAAGGAAGACCGGGCCGAGGTCATCCGCATGGGCTACCTGACGCTGGCCGAACGCGCGCCGGTGCCGCGCCTGATGGAAGAGGCGGTCCGCCGCACGACGGGCTGCACCCCGGTGCCGGGCAGCATGGTCACGGGCCTGCCGGGTGATACGGGCGAGGCGCGCTTCCGGCTGGACTGCTAGCCGGGCCAGTTCAGCGGAAGAAGGCGCGCGCGGCTTCCTCGAAGGGGCGGGGCGCGTCGGCGTGAAGCCAGTGGCCGGCGCCGGGCAGGCGCGCGAAGATCGCCCTGGGGAAAAGCGCCTTGATCGGCCCGCGATGTTCGGGCCGGACGTAGGTCGACATCTGACCCGTCAGGAACAGCGCCGGGCCGCCAAACTGGCCGGTCAGGTCGGGAAAGCCGGTGATCGCGTCCATCTCGCGTTCCAGGACGTCGAGGTTCAGCCGCCAGCGTGGCGGCGCGGCCTTCAGGTCGAGCGATTGCAGGAGGAAGGCGCGGGTGCCGGGGTCCGGGACCCCGGGCGCGAGCAGGCGGTCCGCGTCCGACCGGGTGGTGATGGCGCCGAGGTCGAGCGCAAGCATCGCGCGGGCATAACCTGCATTCACGTCGCCATGGGGGTAGGGGACCGGCGCAATGTCGGCTACCAGCAGGCGGTTGACGGTGCCCGGATGGGTCAGCGCCAGCACCATCGCGGCCTTGCCGCCCATCGAATGGCCGATCACGTCCATGGGCCGCCCCTCGGCCGCGATGACTTCTGCCAGGTCGGCGGCCATGTCGGCATAGGTCTGGCTGTCTGCGCGTGGGCTTTCGCCGTGGTTGCGCATGTCGACCGCGATGACGCGCCGGTCAGCGGCCAGTCGGCGCTGGATGGCGCCCCAGTTCCGCGCCGAGCCATAGAGGCCATGGACGATCAATAGGGGCGCAAGCTCGCCATCTTTGCCCATTTCGACACGGTTCAGCACCAGTGCGTCCCTTTTCCCTCTGCGCCGCTTTTCAGGGGCCGGCGGCGACGTTAATCTGATCGAAAGGGGAAGGAAATGAACATCTCGGTTCAGCAAATGGCCGATCGCGTGGCCGAGCTGATGGAATCACGTCTGGGCGTCAATGGGGCTGGGCTTGCCGAAAAGCTGCGGCGTGGGCAGCGGTTCCTGCCGGCCAAGGTGGCGACGGCGGCCCAGCTTCTGGTGCAGAACGAAGAGTTGTCGCGCAATCCCCGCCTGATGACGCAGGTCGATCCGGCGCAGACGGCGCAGGCCTATGACGTCTGCGTGCGCCACCTGAAGCCCCTTGGAAGGGGCGCGCGGCAGAAGGCGGTGCTGTGGAGCCTTGCGGGCGCCGTCGCCTCGATCCTCCTGGTAGTCGCGGTGATGGTCGGTGCGGTTCTCTTCTGGCGCGGCTACCTGTAGGGCCGGGGCACCCTTGCGGACGCCCCGACGACCGGCCCGCAACCGGCCCTCAACCGGCCCTCAGAGGCCGGGGTATAGCGGAAAGCGGGCGCAGAGCACCTTGACCTCGGCCTTGACCTTCGCTTCGACCTCGGCGTTGCCCTCTTCGCCGTTGGCGGCCAGGCCGTCGACGACCTCGACGATCCAGCGGGCGATCTGGCGGAACTCGGCCTCCTTGAAGCCGCGTGTGGTGCCGGCGGGGGCGCCAAGGCGGATGCCCGAGGTCACGAAGGGCTTTTCGGGGTCGAAGGGCACGCCGTTCTTGTTCGTCGTGATGTGCGCCCGGCCAAGCGCCGCTTCGGTCGCCTTGCCGGTCACCTTCTTCGGCCGCAGGTCGGCAAGCATCAGGTGGTTGTCGGTCCCACCCGACACGATGTCGATGCCGCCCTTCATCAGCTCGTCCGCCATGGCCTTGGCGTTCTTCACGATCTGGGCCGCGTAGTCCTTGAACTCGGGCCGCAGCGCCTCGCCGAAAGCCACGGCCTTGGCGGCGATCACATGCATCAGCGGGCCGCCCTGAAGTCCGGGGAAGACGGCCGCATTGATCTTCTTGGCGATGTCTTCGTGGTTCGTCAGGATCATGCCGCCACGGGGGCCGCGCAGCGACTTGTGCGTGGTCGTGGTCACGACATGGGCGTGCGGCAGGGGCGAGGGGTGCTGGCCACCGGCGACCAGGCCCGCGATATGGGCCATGTCGACCATCAGGTAGGCGCCGACCTCATCCGCGATCTTGCGGAATTCGGCCCAGTCCCAGACGCGGCTGTAGGCCGTGCCGCCGGCGACGATCAGCTTCGGCTTGTGGGCATGGGCCTTTTCGCGCACCGCATCCATGTCCAGAAGCTGGTCCTGGGCGCGGACGCCGTAGCTGACGACGTTGAACCATTTGCCCGACATGTTGACCGGCGAGCCGTGGGTCAGGTGGCCGCCCGAGTTCAGGTCGAGCCCCATGAAGGTGTCGCCCGGCTGCAGAAGCGCCAGGAAGACGGCCTGGTTCATCTGGCTGCCCGAGTTCGGCTGCACGTTGGCGAAGCCCGCGTCGAAGAGCTTTTTCGCGCGTTCGATGGCCAGCGTCTCGGCCTGGTCGACGAACTGGCAGCCGCCGTAGTAGCGCTTGCCCGGATAGCCTTCGGCATATTTGTTGGTCATGACCGAGCCCTGGGCTTCCAGGACCGCGAGCGAGACGATGTTTTCCGACGCGATCAGCTCGATTTCCTCACGCTGGCGGCCAAGCTCGCGGACGATGGTGCCGTTCAGCTCTGGATCGCGCTCGGCGAGCGGTTCGGTAAAGAAGCGGTTGGTCGTGTCGTTCGTGGCGGTCATTGGCGGTTCCCTTCCCTCGCGGCCGATCGGCGCTGTCCCTGCGGCTTCGGCGAGCATTAGCGAAGCACTGGACGTGGGGGAAGCACGGAAACGACATTTTTGCCTGTCGGTGCGAAACAAGTCTGTCCCGGCGGGGGGCCAGTTCGTCTTGATTTCGCCCCGTTGCCCGGCTTTATGGTCGCCATGACCCGCACGGAACCCTGGCGCATCGCCTTTCTGGCCTCGGACGTGGCGCCCGCGCAAGCGGCGCTCGGCCAGCTTGTGGCGCGCTATGGCCAGGCCGAGGTCCAGGCGGCCGACGCGATCGTGGCCCTTGGGGGCGACGGTTTCATGCTGCAGACGCTGCACCAGCACGGCGCGCGCGACATTCCGGTCTATGGCATGAATTGCGGCACGGTCGGCTTCCTGATGAACGACTACCGCGAAGACCGGCTGTGGGAGAGGCTGGCGGCGGCCGAGGATACGTTCATCAACCCTCTCAGAATGCGGGCGGAGCAGGTGGACGGGCAGGTGCACGAGGCGCTGGCCATCAACGAAGTGGCGCTTCTGCGCGCGGGACCGCAGGCAGCGAAGCTGAAGATCAGCGTCGACGGGCGCGAGCGGCTCGATGCGCTGATTGCGGACGGGGCGCTCATCGCGACGCCGGCGGGGTCGACGGCCTACAACTATTCTGCGCACGGGCCGATCCTGCCGATGGGGTCCGATGTGCTGGCGCTGACCGCCGTCGCCGCCTTTCGGCCACGGCGCTGGCGGGGGGCCATCGTGCGCAAAGATGCGCGGGTGCGGTTCGATGTGCTGGAGCCTGAAAAGCGCCCGGTGATGGCGGATGCCGACAGCCGCAATTCGGTGCGCGACGTGGTGTCGGTCGAGGTCCGCTCCGACCCCTCGGTCCGGCATCGCCTGCTGTTCGATCCCGGTCACGGGCTGGAAGAGCGGCTGACGCGCGAGCAGTTCCTGTAGGTCAGGCGTCGGGCTGCGGCCCCCAGGCTTCCATCTTGCGATAGATCGTCGAGGGCGCGACGCCCAGCGCGCGGGCCGCCCGGGTGACGGAGCCGGCGGCGCGGCGCAGCGCCGCCTCGATCGCCAGCCGCTCGATTTCGCCAAGCGTGCGCCCGGCGAAGGCGTCGAACGGGTCGGCCAGGACTGCCGGGCCGCTTGCCAGCGCCGCAGGCAGGTGCGCGGCGGTCAGGCGCAGGGGCGTGTCGCTGTCGGGCAGGGCCGCCATGGCGCGCGCCTCCTTCAGAAGGTTGACAAGTTCGCGCACGTTCCCCGGCCAGTCGTGGCGGGCCAGAAGGTCGAGCGCATCGGGTGAAAGCGTGGCGCCGAAGGGCGCAAGGAAGGTGGCGGCCAGTGCCGAAAGGTCGGCCAGCCGGTCGCGCAGCGGCGGCAGGGCGGCCGGCAGGACATAAAGGCGGAAGAACAGCTGGTCGTGAAGCGCGCCGTCCCGGTGGCGGACCCTCGGGTCGGCGACATCGGCCGCGACGATGCGCGGCATCACGTCGTGGGGCGTCGTCTCTGCGGCCTGCAGATGGCCCGCGAGCCGGACCTGGAGCGCGGTCGGAAAGAGGCAGACGCCGTCCAGGTAAAGCGTGCCGCCCGCTGCGGCCGAAAGCGGATCGTCCGGCCAGCCGCCTTCGGGGCCGAGCCGAAGAAAGGTCGCGTCCGCAGGCCCCGACGCCCGATGCAGAAGAAGCGCCGCGCGGTCCTTGCCGGTGCCGCTTTCGCCCCACAGGAACACCGGCGAATCCGTGGCCAGCGCGACCGCGAGGCGCCGGCGCAAGGTCCGCGCCGCGTCCGAGTCACCCTCGAACCCACCGCCTGCCGGGTCGGCCAGATCGGCCGCCGCCAGGCGCGGGGTCCGGGACCCGTCGTTGTTGCCGTTAACCGACGACATAGCTCCACCACGACACGCGATGCCCGACCGTCAATACGGTTAAGGGGCACCGGGACTTCCTGATGAGACAGGTCTAGGGGACGGGCGTTTATCCGACAACTTGTCTAATGGGTCATGTCCAAAGGACGCTAACCTCTGGTCAAAGCGGCAAGAATCCGCGCCGTTACGTAGCGTCACCAGCGGGATTGTGCGCATATCCGAGCGTTACCAGCGCGGCCCGGATGTCGTCGAGTATCGCGGGGTCGTCGATCGTCGCGGGCATCTTGAAGGGCTGGCCATCGGCGATTCGCGCCATCGTCGCGCGCAGGATCTTGCCGGACCGGGTTTTGGGCAGCCGGTCGACGACGCAGGCCAGCTTGAAGGCCGCGACCGGGCCGATCCGGTCGCGCACCAGCTTCACGCAGTCCCTGACGATCTCTTCGCTCGGGCGGGTCACGCCTTTGTTGAGGCAGAGGAACCCCAGGGGAAGCTGGCCCTTCAACGCGTCCGCGACGCCGATCACGGCGCATTCGGCCACGTCGGGATGGCTGGTCAGCACCTCTTCCATCGCGCCGGTCGACAGGCGGTGGCCGGCGACATTGATGACGTCATCGGTGCGCGCCATGATGAAGAGGTAGCCTTCCTTGTCGATGTAGCCCGCGTCGCCGGTTTCGTAGAAGCCGGGGAAATGGGCGAGGTAGCTTTTCATGAAGCGGTCCTCGGCCTGCCAGAGCGTTGGCAGGCAGCCCGGCGGCAGGGGCAGGCGGACGGCGATGGCGCCGAGCGTGCCGGGCGGCACCGGCTGGCCGCTCTCGTCCAGGACCTGCACGTCGAAGCCGGGCATGGCCACGGTGGGCGAGCCGGCCTTGACTGGCAGCTCCTCGATCCCAAGCGGGTTTGCCGCGATCGCGTAGCCGGTCTCTGTCTGCCACCAATGGTCGATGACCGGCACCTTCAGGTGGCGCCACGCCCAGTCGATGGAAGCGGGGTCGGCCCGTTCCCCGGCAAGGTAGAGCGCGGTCAGGCTCGACAGGTCGTAGTCCTGGACGAGCGCGCCGTCGGGATCCTCGCGCTTCACCGCGCGAAGGGCGGTCGGCGCGGTGAAGAAGCTTTTCACACCATGCTCGGCGATGACACGCCAGAAAGCGCCCGCGTCCGGCGTGCCGACCGGCTTGCCTTCGTAGACGATGGTCGTGGCGCCGACGATCAGGGGCGCGTAGCAGATGTAGCTGTGGCCGACGACCCAGCCCACGTCGGATGCGGCCCAGAAGACCTCGCCCGGCCCCGCGCGATAGATCGCCGACATGGTCCAGTTCAGCGCGACAAGATGCCCGGCGGTCGGGCGCACGACGCCCTTCGGTGCCCCGGTCGTGCCCGAGGTATAAAGGATATAGGCCGGGTGGGTGCCCTCGACCGGGACGCAATCCGCGGGCGCGACCCCGTACTGGAAGGCGTGCCAGGCGACATCGCGGCCTTCGGTCAGTTGGGCGACCTCTTGTTCGCGTTGCAGGATGACGCAGAAGGCGGGCTTGTGGGTGGCCAGCTCGATCGCCTTGTCCAGAAGCGGCTTGTAGTGGACGATGCGCCCCGGCTCGAGCCCGCAGGAGGCGGCGATGATCGCTTTGGGGCGGCAATCGTCGATGCGCACGGCCAGTTCGGCCGCCGCGAAGCCGCCGAAGACGACCGAATGGATCGCGCCGAGCCGCGAACATGCCAGCATCGCCTCGAGCGCCTCGGGCACCATGGGCATGTAGATGATGACGCGGTCGCCCTTGCCGACGCCTTTGGCACGCAGCGCGCCCGCAAGCTGGGCCACCCTGTCGCGAAGCTCGCGGTAGGTGATCTTGCGCACCGTGTGGGTCAGGGGGCTGTCGTGGATGATGGCGATGTTCTCGCCCCGCCCGGCCTCGACATGGCGGTCGACGGCGTTCCAGCAGGTGTTGACCTCTGCGTCCGTGAACCATTCGTAAAGGGGCGCGCGGGTGGCGTTCAGGGCCTTCGTCGGCGGCCTGACCCAGTCGATGCCCGCCGCGGCCTTCATCCAGAAGCCTTCGGGGTCGCGCGACCAGCCTTCATAGACCCTGCGATAGGTGCCAGCCGCGCCCATGTCGAACCTTCCCTGGTTTCGCGCGGCAAGTTACGGCAGGTCTGCCCGCGCGTCCAATGGGTTAGCGGTCACGGGAAGCGCGGTTCGCGGTGATTTTTGCAGAATTTCGGGACGGCATTTGCAAAGCCCAGGCCTGGGCGCCGGGGCGCCACTGGGCCGCAGGCTTTGCAAACTAGCTGTAAAGCGTGACGGGCGTTCCGGCGATGGCGGTCATGTTCAAAAGCCCGCGCGCCGTGACCGAGGGGGTGCAGATATGGGCGCGGTTGCCCATGCCCATCAGGATCGGCCCGACCTCGAGCCCGCCCGCGCGCATCTTCAGGATGTTGCGGGCGGCGCTGGCCGCGTCGGTATAGGCAAAGACCAGGATGTTCGCGACCTCGGTGAAGTGGGCCTCGGGGAAGATGCGGGCGCGCAGTTCGGGGTCAAGGGCGGCGTCGATCGACATTTCGCCCTCGAAGGCGAAATCGACGTTGCGGCTTTCCAGGATCTCGCGCGCGGCGCGCATACGGCGGCCCGAGTCGCTGTCGAGGTTGCCGAAGTTCGAATGCGAGCAGAGCGCCACGCGCGGCGTCACGCCGAAGCGGCGGGCATGGCGGGCGGCGCCGATGATCGCGGTGGCGATCTGTTCAGGCGTCGGAACCGCGTTGACATGCGTGTCGGCGATAAAGAGGGGACCGTCCTCCTGGATCATCAGGCTGAGCGCGCCCTGCGGCGAATAGCCATCCCGCGCAAGGATTTGCGAGACGTAGTTCAGGTGCCACGGGTAGTTGCCGAACGAGCCGCAGATCAGGCTGTCGGCCTCGCCCCGGTGGACGGCGACGGCGGCGATGGCGGTCGTGTTGGTGCGCATCACCGCGCGGGCGATGTCGGGGGTGACGCCCCGCCGGGCCATGAGCGCGTGGTAGGTCTGCCAGTAGTCGCGGTATCGGGGGTCGTTTTCGGGGTTCACCACTTCGAAGTCGCGGCCAGGGCGGATCGGCAGGCCCGCGCGTTCGCAGCGCCGCTCGATGACCTCGGGCCGGCCGATCAGGATCGGCATGTCGGTCATGTCCTCGAGCATGGCGTTGGCGCAGCGCAGGACGCGCTCGTCCTCGCCCTCGGCGAAGATGATGCGGCGGGTGTTCGAGCGCGCGGCCTCGAAGACCGGGCGCATGAGAAGGGCCGAGCGGTAGACTGATCCGTCGAGTTGCTGGCGGTAGGCGGCCAGGTCGGCTATGGGCCGGGTCGCGACGCCGGTTTCCATGGCGGCCTGGGCGACGGCGGTCGCGACGACGCCGATAAGGCGGGGGTCGAAGGGCTTGGGGATCAGGTAGTCCGGCCCGAACGAGAGCCGCTCGCCCCGGTAGGCGGCGGCGGCCTCGGCGCTGGTCGTGGCGCGGGCGAGGGCGGCGATGCCTTCGATGCAGGCGATCTCCATCGCGTCGTTGATGCGCGTCGCGCCGACGTCGAGCGCGCCCCGGAAGATGAAGGGGAAGCACAGGACATTGTTGACCTGGTTGGGATAATCGCTGCGGCCCGTCGCGATGATGGCGTCGGGCGCCACGGCACGGACCTCGTCGGGCAGGATCTCGGGCGTGGGGTTTGCCAGCGCGAACACGATGGGGCGCGGCGCCATCATCGCCACCATTTCGGGCGTCAGGACGCCGGGGCCTGACAGGCCCAGGAAAAGGTCGGCGCCCCCGATCACATCCTGAAGCCGCGCGGGTTCCGAACCCTGCGCATAGGCCGCCTTTTCGGCCGTCATCTGTTCGGTCCGGCCGTTGTAGACCAGCCCCTCAAGGTCGCAGAGCCAGACGTTTTCGCGCCTGACCCCCAGTTTCAACAGCATGTTCAGGCAGGCGATCCCGGCCGCACCGCCGCCGGTCGAGACGACCTTGATGTCGTCGAACCGCTTCTTGGCGACGAACAGCGCGTTGGTCGCGGCGGCGCCGACCACGATCGCGGTGCCGTGCTGGTCGTCGTGAAAGACCGGGATGTTCATGCGCTCGCGGCAGATGCGTTCGACGATGAAGCAGTCGGGCGCCTTGATATCTTCCAGGTTGATGGCGCCGAAGGTCGGTTCCAGCGCGCAGACCAGGTCGGCGAGACGCTCGGGGTCCAGCTCGTTGATCTCGATGTCGAAACAGTCGATGTTGGCGAACTTCTTGAAGAGGACCGCCTTGCCCTCCATCACCGGCTTCGCGGCCAGGGGGCCGATATGGCCCAGCCCCAGGACCGCTGTGCCGTTGGTGACGACGCCCACCAGGTTGCCGCGGGTCGTGTAGCGGCTGGCGGTCGCGGGGTCGGCGCGGATCTCGAGGCAGGCTTCGGCCACGCCGGGCGAATAGGCGCGCGACAGGTCGCGGCCGTTCGCCAGCGGTTTCGTGGCGCGGACCTCGAGCTTTCCGGGCTTCGGGAACTCGTGATAATCGAGCGCGGCCTGTCGGGTGACTTCGCGGGTAGCCTCGTTCGATGCGTCGGAACGGCGGTCCTGCATGGCGACTCCCGGTGATTGTTTAGGGTTAAACCATCGCTTTCTGTGCCAAGCTAGCACGCCCGGCACAAAGTCCATACAATAAAGTCCTTGGCAGGGGCGCGGATGGGGCGGACACTCGGCCCGTCACTTCGCGCCGGTCGGACACTGGGTCCCCGGCGCCTTTTTCGTATGAGGTTGATATGCCGAAGGATCAGACCGCCCCCGCCGAGACCCGCGCCGAGGTCCTGTTGCCGACGACGGACCTGCGCGCCGATCTGCCCTTCTTCACCAAGGCGCTGAAGATGCGGCTCGACATGATCTATCCGGCCGACAATCCGGCGATCGCGGTCTTTTCGGGCCACGGGCTGCGCGTCCGGCTCGACCAGGGCCATAAGGCCGCGCCGGGATCCTTGCGCATCCTGACCGATGCGCCGGACGCGGTGGCGGAGGGGCAAAGGGCGCTCACCTCGCCCGGCGGCACGCGGGTGGCCATCGACGAGCTGAACCCGCCCCTGGTCCTGCCGCCCACGCAACATGCCTTCGTCGTGCGGCGTCTGGCCGATCAGGCGCCCTGGGTCATCGGGCGCGCCGGCATGTCCTACCGCGACCTCGTGCCCTCGCGCCTTGGCGGCGCGATCATCGCCAGCCACATCCGCGTGCCGGACGGCAAGATCCCGGACATGGTCCACTTCCACAAGGTCGGCTTCCAGCTGATCTTCTGCATCAGCGGCTGGGTCGACGTGTTGTATGAGGACCAGGGCGGGATGCGGCGCCTGACCGCCGGCGACTGCTTCATCCAGCCGCCGCAGATCCGCCACCGGGTGATGGAGGCGGGCCAGGGGATCGAGGTGATCGAGATCGGCGTGCCGGCCGAGCATGTGACCGAGATCGACCATGACATGACCTTGCCGACCCCGGTCGAGCGGCCCGACCGCGAGTGGGACGGGCAGCGGTTCGTGCACAACCTTGCGAAGGGCGCGGCCTGGGCGCCCTTCCGCCTGCCGGGGTATCAGGCGCGCGACACGACCATCGCCGCGAACACGAAGAACGTCGCCGGGGTGCAGGTCGTGCGGCGGGGCGAGGGCAAGCCAGCCCCGGCGCGGCACGACGCCGACATTCTGCTGGGCTTCGTGATGGGCGGCCAGATGACGCTCAGGGGCGAGGGGAAGGAGCCCTACCGGCTGGTGCGTGGCGATGCCTTCGTGATCCCGCCGGGGTTCGTGACCACCTGGGATGAGCCGACCGAGGATTTCGAGCTTCTGGAAGTGTCGCTGCCGGGCCGGTTCACGACGACGCTCGCCTGAACCGGGGCCGCTTGCCGCCCCGCGCCGGATCGGCCATCCTTGACCGAAAGGTCAGGGAGGGGTGGATGGAAGATCTGGTAGGGGCCGCGGCGGCCGTCCGCGAAAAGGCCTACGCGCCCTATTCCCGCTTCAAGGTCGGCGCCGCCGTGCGCGGGGCGTCAGGCGCCGTCTATCAGGGCTGCAACGTCGAGAACGTCGCCTACCCCGAGGGCACCTGCGCCGAGGCGGGCGCCATCGCCGCCATGGTCGCGGCGGGCGAGACGCGCCTGACCGCAGTCGCCGTCATCGCCGACAGCCCCTCGCCCGTCCCGCCCTGCGGCGGCTGCCGCCAGAAGCTGGCCGAATTCGGGCTGGCCGAGGTGCCGGTGACGCTCGCCACCACCGACGGCGCGCGGCTTGAAACCACCATCGGCGCGCTTCTGCCCGGCAGCTTCAGCGCGGCGCACATGGACCGGACCTGATGGGGTTCGACGCGCGCCAGATCATCGCCGACCTGCGCGACGGCAAGGGCCTGCCCGAGCCCGCCGCGCGCTGGTTCGCGGATGGGCTCGCGTCAGGCACGGTGACGGATGCGCAGGCCGGGGCTTTCGCCATGGCGGTTCTTCTGAAGCGGCTGTCGGCCGGGGACCGGGTCGGCCTGACGCGGGCGATGCGCGATTCCGGGCAGGTGCTGGTCTGGGACATGCCGGGGCCGGTCGTCGACAAGCATTCGACCGGCGGGATCGGGGATGCGACCTCGCTTCTTCTGGCGCCGGCGCTGGCGGCTTGTGGGGCCTTCGTGCCGATGATTTCGGGGCGCGGGCTTGGCCACACCGGCGGCACGCTGGACAAGCTGGAGGCGATCCCCGGTTTTCGCGTCGACCAGTCGGTCGAGGACTTGCGGCGGATCACGCGGTCCGTGGGCTGCGCGATCGTCAGCGCAAGCGGCGACGTGGCCCCGGCCGACCGGCGGCTTTACGCGGTGCGCGACGTGACCGGGACGGTCGAGTCGATCGACCTTATCACCGCCTCGATCCTGTCGAAGAAGCTCGCGGCGGGGCTTCAGGTGCTGGTTCTGGATGTAAAGGCGGGCTCTGGCGCCTTCATGAAGACCGGGACGGAGGCGCGGGCGCTGGCCGAGGCGCTGGTCCAGACGGCGAACGGCGCGGGGTGCCGGACGACGGCGCTGGTGACCGACATGAACCAGCCGCTCGCGCCGGCCGCCGGCAATGCGCTTGAGGTTTTCGAGGTGATGGATGTGCTGGCGGGGTCGGGGTCGGGGGCCAGGTCGCGGCTCTGGCAGGCGAGCGTGGCCCTTGGCGGCGAGGCGCTGGCGCGGGCGGGGCTCGCGGCCGATGCCGCCGATGGCGAGGCGCGGATCGCGGCGACCCTCGCCGATGGCCGGGCGGCAGAGGTCTTTGGCCGGATGGTCGCGGCGCAGGGGGGCCCCGCGGATTTCGTCGAGCGCTACGGCGACCATCTGCCCCGCGCGCCGGTGGTCCTGGCCGTCACGGCGCCGGAGGCGGGATATGTCCGCGTGATCGACGGCACCGCGCTCGGTCAGGCGGTCGTCCATCTGGGGGGCGGGCGGCTTCGGGGCGGCGACCGGATCGACCCGTCCGTCGGCCTGTCGGGCCTAGCGGCGCTGGGCCAGGGGGTCGCGCCGGGCGGGCCGTTCGCGCTTGTCCATGCCGCAAGCGAAGCGGAGGCCCAGCGCGCGGCCGCCGAAGTCCGGGCGGCCTACACATTCAGCGGGCGGGCGCCGGAACCCGTGCCCCTCATCCTCGAAAGGATCGGCTGATGGCGCGGGCCTTCCTGATCGTCATGGATTCCGTCGGTGCGGGCGGCGCGCCCGATGCCGACCGCTTCTTCAACGGCCAGCGCCCCGACACGGGCGCGAACACGCTTGGCCATATCGCCGAGGCCTGTGCCGCCGGCCGGGCGGATGTCGGGCGGTCCGGTCCCCTGAAGATGCCGGTTCTGGATGGGCTCGGGCTCGGCGCTGCGGTCCGGCTAGCCTCTGGCGCCCCGATGCCGGGGTTCGAGGCGACGCCGGCCGGGCTTTGGGGCGCGGCCTCCGAGGTGTCGAAGGGCAAGGACACGCCCTCTGGCCACTGGGAGCTTGCGGGCGTGCCGGTGCCCTGGGACTGGCACTATTTCCCAGACACCGATCCCGCCTTCCCCGACTGGCTGATGGCCGAGGTTGCGGCCAAGGCGGGGACCGCGGGCACGCTTGGCAATGTCCATGCCTCGGGCGTGCCGATCATCGAGGCACATTGCGCCGAGCACCTGCGGACCGGCTGGCCGATCTGCTACACCTCGGCCGACAGCGTCTTCCAGATTGCGGCGCATGAAGAGGCCTTCGGGCTCGACCGGCTTCTGAAGCTTTGCCAGGACATGGCGCCGACGCTTCATGCAATGAAGGTGGGCCGGGTCATCGCCCGGCCTTTCGTGGGCGGGCCCGGCAACTTCAAGCGGACCGGCAACCGCCATGACTATGCCATCGCACCGCCCGCGCCGACGCTTCTGGACCGGGCGGCGGGGGCGGGGCGCAAGACCTACGGCATCGGCAAGATCGGCGACATCTTCTCGATGCGGGGGGTGGGTCAATTGCGCAAGGGTGGCGGAGATATAGGACTTTCCGAACATCTTCAGGCGCTTGCGGCCGGTGCCGAGCCAAGTTCCTTTACATTTGCGAACTTCGTCGAATTCGACACGCTCTTCGGCCATCCGCGCGACGTGGCGGGGTATGCCCGCGCGCTCGAATGGTTCGATGGGGTGGCGGGGGCGTTCCTCAGGCGCCTAGGCCCCGGCGATCTGGCGATCTTCACCGCTGACCATGGCAACGACCCGACCTGGACCGGCACCGATCACACGCGCGAGAGGGTGCCGGTCGTGGGCTGGGGCGTCGGTCCGCGCGCCATCGGGCTGGTCGGCTATACCGACGTGGGCGCAAGCATTGCGGCGCATCTGGGCCTGCCGCCCGAGGGGCCGGGAAGGAGCTTTCTGTGAGCCAACTGCCGAAGGTCGAACTGCACCTGCATCTGGAAGGCGCGGCACCACCCGCCTTCATCCGGGGGCTGGCCAAGGAAAAGAGCATTGACCTGTCGGGCGCCTTCCGTCCCGACGGCAGCTACGACACCGGGGATTTCTGGCATTTCCTGAAGGTCTACGAGGCGGCCTGCACGACCCTGCAATCGCCCGAGGATTTCCGGCGCCTGACGCTCGCGGTGCTTGAGGAAAGTGCCTCGAGCGGGGTGGTTTATACCGAGGCGTTTCTCTCGCCCGACTTTTGCGGCGGGCGCGACCTGACGGCCTGGCGGGACTATCTGGCGGCCATCGAAGCCGCCGCCGACCAGGCAGAGCGCGACTTCGGCATCACCATGCGCGGCATCGTCACGCCGATCCGGCATTTCGGCCCGGAAAAGGCGCGCGAGACGGCGCTCTGCGCGGCGGAAACGGCGGGGCGGTTCCTGACGGGCTTCGGGCTGGGCGGGGACGAAAAAGTCTTGTCACCCAAGGACTTCCGCTGGTCCTTTGACTGCGCGCGCGAGGCGGGGCTGAGGCTCACTTGCCATGCCGGCGAGTGGGGCGGCCCGCAGTCGGTCGCCGATGCGATCCGCGATCTGGGGGTCGAGCGGATCGGCCATGGCGTGCGCGCGATCGAGGATCTGGCGCTGGTGGACCGAATCGCCGAAGAGGGGACCGTCCTGGAATGCTGCCCCGGGTCGAACGTCGCGCTGGGCCTTTACCCGTCCTTCCGCGCCCATCCGATCGAGAGGCTGCGCGAGCGGGGGGTGAAGGTCACCATCTCGACCGACGATCCGCCCTATTTCCACACGACGATGGCGCGCGAATATGACCGGCTCGCCGATGCTTTCGGCTGGGACGACGAGGTTTTCGGCGCTATAGCGCGCACATCACTCGACGCGGCCTTCTGCGACGCTGAAACGAAGGCCCGGATCGGAAAACGCCTGGGGGACAGACCGTGACCAACCACCTGACCGTCGTCAAACATCCGCTCATCCAGCACAAGCTGACGATCATGCGGGAGAAAGAGACCTCGACCAACTCTTTCCGCCGCCTCCTGCGCGAGATCAGCCAGCTTCTGGCCTATGAGATCACGCGCGAGATGGAGATGACGACGAAGCGGATCGAGACGCCCCTGTGCGAGATGGACGCGCCCACCATCGACGGCAAGAAGCTGGCGCTGATCTCGATCCTGCGGGCCGGGAACGGGCTTCTGGACGGCGTGCTCGAGCTTATTCCGGCGGCGCGCGTGGGCTTCGTCGGGCTTTACCGCGACCCCGAGACGCTGCAGCCGGTCCAGTATTACTACAAGGTGCCGCAGGACCTGGGCAGCCGCCTGACCATCGCGCTCGATCCCATGCTTGCGACCGGGAATTCGTCGGCGGCGGCCGTCGACCTCTTGAAGAAGTCGGGGGCGACGAACATCCGCTTCATGTGCCTTCTGGCCGCACCCGAAGGGGTCGCGCGGATGAAGGAGGCGCACCCGGACGTGCCGATCGTGACGGCGGCGCTCGACAGCCATCTGAACGACCACGGCTATATCGTGCCGGGGCTCGGCGATGCCGGCGACCGGATGTTCGGCACGAAATAGTCAGCTTGCGCAGATGCCCTGAAGCGTGACCCAGTCGAAATCGTTGAGGACGGGCGCGGTTGGCGGTTCGGAGGCGAAGGGGTCGCCCGCGACAAGGGGTGCTGCGGTCGGGTCGTCGATGCCCAGCGACTGGGCATAGGGCGTCGCGCTGACGCCGCGTTCCTCGAACCGTTTCAGAAGGACCGAAGGGGCGATGCCCGGGGGTTCCTCGCTCAAGAGGACCTCTCCATAGCCCTTGAGCGCGTCTGGCGGCAGCTTGCCCGTGGTCAGAAGCCGGATTGCGCCCGAGAGGCCGGCGAAGCCCAGCGCGTCGCGCAAGGGGTCGTGGACGGCGGCGCGCGCCTCTTCGGCCAGCACATAGCCCGCTGCGACCTCGGGCGTGTCGTGGCCTTCGATCAGGCCACGGCCAAGGGCGACCGATCCGCCGGGCAGGGGCACCGCCCCGGCCAGGCCCTGCGGCAGGACGTAGAGGTGCCCCTCGCGCCCGTCCAGAAGCCGGTCGCCAAGCGCGTCGAGCACCGACTGGGCATCCGGCGCGGCGCAGGGCGAGCCCGTCAGCCGCGTCAGGTCGGCCAGCACCGCCTTGCCGATGTCATCGCGCGAGGCGGCGGGCAGGACAGAGGCGGTATGGTCGATGAGCGCGCCCGGCAGCCACAGAAGGCCGACGGCGACCATTGCGGCAAAGGCGCCCAGGGCCGCAAGTCCCCGCACCCGGCCCGGATGGGGCTGGCGGCGGGCGATCAGGGCCTGCACCTTGTCGAGTGCGGCGATCATCGTCGGGTCGTCAAGCTCCAGCCCCTCGCTGCTGCCGGCGTCGGGGATGTAGAGCGCGGGATACTGGCCGGGATTGCAGCGCTGGATGGCGGGCAGGGACCAGTGGCTCAGGTGCCGGCCAGAGGGGCTTTCGCCGATCATCAGCGAGGCGTCGCCGAAGCTCACGATCACCTCGCGGCGCTGGGCGGCCGGCCCGTCACGCCAGAGGCCCCGGCTTTCCAGTCGCTGATATTCCGTTAGAGCCGTCATCCTTGGCGCACCCGCCCCCCAGTCGGCCGCACCCTAGCCGAGGTCGCAGGGGCCGACAACGGGGGCACGATAAGCGGGCGGCGGGGCGATCACATCAGCTTTGCGACCGCGCGCAGCTCGAACTTCTGGATCTTGCCGGTCGAGGTCTTCGGCAGTTCGCAAAAGACCACGTGCTTCGGCGTCTTGAAGCCGGCGAGGCGGGCGCGGACGAAGGCGATCAGGTCCGTCTCGCTCGCCTCGGCGCCCTCCTTCAGCTCGACGAAGGCGCAGGGCACCTCGCCCCATTTCTCGTCCGGTTTCGCGACGACCGCGCAGAGCGACACGGCCGGGTGGTGCATCAGCGCGCCCTCGACCTCGACCGACGAGACGTTTTCGCCGCCCGAGATGATGATGTCCTTCGCGCGGTCGGTGATCTTGATGTAGCCGTCGGGGTGCTGGAAGGCGATGTCGCCCGACCGGAAGAAGCCGCCCCTGAACGCCTCACGCGTCGCCTCGGGGTTCTTCAGGTAGCCCTTCATCACGCAGTTGCCGCGGATGGCGATCTCGCCCAGGCTCTTGCCGTCTCGGGGGACGGGGGCGTCCTGGTCGTCCTGCACTTCGATCCGTTCCATCATCGGCATCAAGACGCCGGTGCGGTCCTTTCGTGCGGTTCGGTCGGTGCCCTGAAGCGTGTCACATTCCGGCGGCCAGGTGCATTCGGTGACATGGCCATAGCTTTCGGTCAGCCCGTAGACCTGCGTGACGTTGAAGCCCAGGGGCTCGATCGCGGCAAGCGTCGCGGCCGGGGGCGGTGCGCCGGCCGTGTAGATCTGGACGATGTGGGGCAGGGGCCGGCGGTCCTCGGCCTTGGCGTTGATGAGGGTGTTGAGGACGATGGGCGCGGCCCCCATGTGGGTTACGCCATGGTCGGCGATGGCGGCGAAGATGGCGCGCGCGGTCACGTCGCGGCAACAGACGATGGTGCCGCCGGTCGCGGGCATTGCCCAGGTGTGGCACCAGTTGTTGCAGTGAAAGAGCGGCACGATGGTCAGGTAGGTCGGGAAGCGCCCGAAGGGCCAGGCGAGCGTGGCATTCACCGCCGAGAGGTAGGCGCCCCGATGGTGGTAGACGACGCCCTTCGGCCGCCCCGTCGTGCCCGAGGTATAGTTGAGCGCGATGCTTTCCCATTCGTCGCCGGGCATGATCCAGCCCGCGGCGGGGGCGCCCGAGGCGAGGAAATCCTCGTAAAGCGGGTAGCGGCCGGTGGCGGCGATGCCGGCGACGGGGTCCGGCACCTCGATCACGCGGGGGGCGGGGCCCTCCATCCGGGCGATGGCTGCCTCGGCGAGCGGCAGGAAGGCCGTGTCCACCAGAGCCACCTTCGCCTCGCCATGGTCGAAGATATAGGTGACCGTATCGGCATCGAGCCGCGTGTTGATCGCGTTCAGGACCGCACCGGCCGCCGGCACGCCGAAATGCGCCTCGACATGGGCGGGCACGTTTGGCAGGAGCGTCGCCACCACCTCGCCGGGCTGAACCCCGGCCCCCGCCAGCGCCGAAGACAGGCGCGAAACGCGGGCCGCAAGATCGGCGTAGGTTTGACGCCCGTCACCGTAGATCAGAGCCGTCCGCCCGGCGAAAATGTCGCCCGCGCGGGCCAGGAACGACAGGGGCGTCAAGGGGACGTGGTTCGCCGCGCATTTTTCCAGCCCGCTTTCGTCCCTCAGCCAACCCATCGTCCGCTCCCGCCGCTGGAATGTCGCATGGGGACATGATTAATGCCGAAAGAACGGGTTTTCCTAGCCCCGTTCACCCAAGGGAACCCGATGACCGACGTGCCCGTTTCCGCGACCCTGCCAAACCGCACGCTTCTGGCGGCCGGTCTTGTGACCGTCTATGCCTTCATCATCGGCTTCACCGACAATTTCGTGCGCCAGATCGCCGAGGATGGCGGCCTGTGGCAGTTCCACGCGACGCGCACGGCGATGGCGATCGTGCTTCTGGTCGTGGCGGCCGGGGTCATGGGCATCAGGCTCCGGCCTCGCAATCCGCGCGCGGTTCTGGCGCGGAGCCTGATCCACGGCACGGCGATGGTGATCTATTTCGGCTGCCTTGCCTTCCTGTCGGTGGCCGAGGTGGCGGCAGGGCTCTTCACCGCGCCGATCTTCGTCCTTCTTCTGTCGCGATTCGCCTGGGGTCAGCGGATCGGCCCCTTCCGCATCCTTGCCGTGGCCATCGGTTTTGCCGGGGTCCTTCTGGTCCTTGGCCTTGGCGCCGGCGCGCCGGTCGGGCCGGCCATGCTGCTGCCGATCGCCGCAGGCGCGCTTTATGCGCTGGGCAACCTGGCGACGACGCGCTGGTGCGGCGAGGAAAGCGCCGAGACCCTGCTCGCGGGCTTCTTCCTGGCGCTCGGGCTCTTCGGGCTGATCGGCATGGCGGTGCTGGCCCTCTGGCAGCCCGAGGTGCCGCAGGGCGCCGCCGGTTTCCTGTTCCGGGGCGCGGTTTGGCCCACCGGGCGTTTCCTCTTCTGGACCTTCGTGCAGGCGGCGGGCTCGCTGGTCGCGGTCGGCATGATGGTGCGCGCCTACCAGATCGCGGACGCGAGCCGCGTGGCCGTCTTCGAATATGTAATCCTGCCGATGAGCGCGCTCTGGAGCTTCGTGCTGTGGGGCGACCGGCTGACGCCGACGGCCATGGTCGGGATCGTCCTCATCATCGCGGCCGGCATGGTCATCGCCGCGCGGCCCGGCCGATGATCCTGTCGCGGGGCAGGGGCTACCTCTTCATCCATATCCCCAAGACCGGGGGCACGGCCCTGACCCGCGCGCTCGAGGCCCGGGCGAGGGCCGACGACGTGATCGTTGCCGATACGCCCAAGGGGCGGGCGCGGGCGGCGCGGCAGAAGGGGCTGCCGGTCCGGGGGCGGCTCTGGAAGCACGCCCTGCTTGCCGATCTGGACGGCTGGCTGGACGAGGAGGAGATCGCGGGGCTGTTCACCCTGACCCTGGTGCGCAATCCGTGGGACCGGCTGGTCAGCTACTATCACTGGCTTCGGGCGCAGGAATTCGCCCATCCGCATCTCGCTCTGGCACAGTCGTGCGACTTCAGCGCCTTCCTGAACGATCCAGACCTCGCGGCGTCGCTCCGCGCCCATCCCGCGCGGCGCTACATGACGACGGCGGCGGGGGCCGAGCGGGCGACGCTTTATGCGCGACTCGAGCATCTGGACCAGGATCTGGGGCCGTTCGAGGCGCATCTGGGCTTCAGCCTGACCCCCTTGCCGTTTGAGAACCGCAGCGAAAGGCCCCGCGACTGGCGGGGCCTTTATTCCGACGCGGACGCGGCACTTGTCGCGGACATAGCGGCCGAAGACATCGCCCGCTTCGGCTACCGCTTCGACCCGTAAGGTCTCAGGCTGCCGATTTCAGGCCGCCGCCTTCTGGCCGCCGCCGAAAAGTCCGTAGAAGGTCTGCCCCCGCTCGGCCATCTGCGCCAGAAGCGTCGGCACCGCAAAGCGCGCGCCAAATCTGGCCGCAAGCGCCCCGGCCTGGTCGGCCGCAGGCGCCGCACCCAGGATGTCGAGCCAGCCGAAGGGGCCACCCGACCAGGGCGCGAAGCCCCAGCCGAGGATGGCGCCCACGTCGCCCTCGCGGATGTCTTCCAGCACGCCGTCCTCGAACGCGCGGACCGCTTCCAGAACCTGCGCGAACAACAGCCGCTGCTGCACCTCGCTCACATCCGGCTGGTCGGCCGAAACCGGCCATTCGGCGGCGAGCCCGTCCCAGAGCCCGAGCCGGTCGCCCTTGTCGGAATAGGCGTAGAAGCCCGCGTTCGACTTGCGGCCCATGCGGCCGAGGTCGGCCATGCGGAACAGCACCTTGTCCACCGCCGCGTCCGGGTAGGCGTCGCCCATCGCGGCCTTCGTCGCCTTGGCGATCTTGACGCCGAGGTCGATCGAGGTTTCGTCGACGAGTTGCAGCGGCCCGAGCGGCATGCCGACGAGCTTCGCCGCATTCTCGATCAGCGCGGGCTCGACGCCCTCGGCCACCATGCGCAGGCCTTCGTTGATGTAGGGGATGATGCAGCGGTTGGCGTAGAAGAAGCGCGCGTCGTTGACGACGATCGGGGTCTTGCGGATCTGGCGCACGAAGTCCAGCGCCTTGGCCACGGCGCGCGGGCCGGTCTTCTTGCCCTTGATGATCTCGACCAGCATCATCTTGTCGACCGGGCTGAAGAAATGGATGCCGATGAACTGGTCGGGCTTGTCCGACGCCTCGGCCAGTTGCGAGATGGGCAGGGTCGAGGTGTTCGTCGCAAAGATCGCGTCGGCCGGCAGGGCCTTCAGCGCCTTCTTCGTCACCTCGGCCTTGACGGTCACATCCTCGAACACGGCCTCGACCAGAAGGTCGCAGCCCTGAAGTGCTGCATAGTCGGTCGTCGCGGTGATGCGGCCCAGGACCTCGGCCTTCTTCTCTGTCGTGACCTTGCCGCGGGCGACGCCCTTGTCGAGGATCGCCTCGCTGTGGGCGCGGCCACGGTCGGCGGCGTCCTGCGTGGCGTCGATCAGGACGACGGTGATGCCGGCGTTCGCCGCCACATAGGCGATGCCGGCGCCCATCATGCCGGCACCCAGAACGCCCAGCTTCTTCACCGACTGGTCCGGCGCCTCTGGCCGGTTCGCGCCTTTTTCCAGCGCCTCCTTGTTGATGAAGAGCGAGCGGATCATGGCCGAGGACGAGGGGTTCATCAGCACATGGGTGAACCAGCGCGCCTCGATCTTCAGCGCCGTGTCGAAGGGCACGAGCGCGCCTTCATAGACCGCGCTCAGAAGCGCCTGCGCGGCCGGATAGACGCCTTGGGTCTTGCCGTTGACCATGGCTGAGGCGCCGACGAAGGTCATGTAGCCCGAAGGCTGGTAGGGCGCACCGCCCGGCAGCTTGTAGCCCTTCTGGTCCCAGGGCTTCACCATGTCGGCGGGCGTCGCGGCCAGCACCCATTCCTTGGCGCGGGCCAGCAGGTTTTCCGGGGCCACCACCTCGTCGATGATGCCGGCGGCCTTGGCGGACTTGGGGTCCGAGAGCTTGCCCTCCAGCAGGTAGGGCGAGGCGGCCATGGGCCCCATCTTGCGGGTCAGGCGCGTGGTGCCGCCCGCGCCGGGGAAGATGCCGACCAGGATTTCCGGCAGGCCGATCTTGGCCCGCGGGTTGTCGGCCGCGATGATGCGGTGGCAGGAGAGCGGGATTTCGAGGCCAATGCCGAGCGCGGTGCCCGGCAGCGCCGCGACGATCGGCTTGCCGCCCTGTCCGGTCTTCAGGTCGCGGCCCATCAGCTCGATCTTCCGCTCGAGCGCGTGAAAGCCCATCAGCCCGTCGAAGAGCCCCCGCGCCGGATCGTCGCCCGCGCTTTCCTTCATCTTCGCGATGATGTTGAGGTCCATGCCGCCGGCGAAGTCCTTCTTGCCGCTGGTCAGGATGACGCCCTTGACGCCCGTGTCGGCGATGGCCTCGTCCACCAGCCGGCCGAGTTCGGCCGCGGCTTCCAGGTTCAGGACGTTCATCGACTTTTTCGGCACATCCCAGATGATCGTGGCCACGCCGTCGGCGTCCCTGGTCATGGTGAAATCGGTCATGGTGATCTCCTCGGGGTCAAAGCGGGCTGCCGTCGCGGCGGGTGCGCGTGACGGTGCCGTTCGTGCGGGTGTAAAGCAGGTCGACCTCGGCGTAATGCACGCGGTCGGACGGGGCGCGGGTGCCGACGATCAGGTAGGTGCAGGGCCGGTCCGAGCGGTTGACGACGTGATGGGCATTCGGAACCCCTGCGGGCCAGCAGGCCGCGTCGCCGGGGTGAAGGGTGTGGGCGCCGTCATCCTCGATCACGGTCGCCTCGCCGTCGAGCATGAATAGGAACTCGTCCTCGACCTCGTGCCAGTGGCGGTGGCTCGACCGGGCGCCGGGCTGGAGCGTCTCGGTGAAGGCGCCGAACTGGGTCAGGCCGCCGGTGTCGGACAGAAGCTCGGCCGTGAAGGCGCCATGGAGTGCGGCTTGCGCCTCGGTCGCGGCATCGGTCTTCGACTGGCCCTTGCTTAGAATCATCTGGGGCCCGTCCAGTCGCTGCCATCGCGGTAGGTGAAGCGCGCCTTGCCGCCGGCGATATGGATCAGCATGTCCACGTCGGAATAGGTCGCGACTTCTTCTGGCGCCCTGGTGCCCACGACCAGGAAGCGGGCTACGCCGCCCGATCGGTTGACGAAGCGGTGGCCGTTCGCGACGCCCGCCTTCCAGGCGGCGCAGTCGCCGGGGGCCATCGGGGTTTCGCCTTCGTCCTCGACAAGGACCAGATCGCCCTCGAGCACAATGGCGAACTCATCCTCGCGCAGGTGCCAGTGGCGCAGGCTCGCGACCGCGCCGGGTTCGAGCGTGACGATATTGACGCCGAACTGGGTCAGGCCTGCCAGATCGCCCAGCCGCTGCGACGAGCGGCCCTTCATCAGGCCTGCGTAGGGCTCGGGGTAGATCGAGCCGGTCTTGACGGGTGCCAGGGACAGGTCGAGCTTCGGCATCCTAGCCCTCGACCTTCGGATAGGGGGTGCCGTCCAGGTGGGTGAAGCCCGCCTCGGTCGCCAGCAGGTCGATGCCGGGGTAGTGGGCCACGTTCGTGGGTTGCCGCGCGCCGACGATGATGTAGGTCGCGGGCGCATCGGTGTGGTTCTTCAGGCAATGGCCGACCGGCACGCCCGCCTTCCAGACGCAGGCGTCGCCCGGCCCGATGATGGTAGGCTGGCCGTCCTCGATCACCGTCAGGGCGCCGGTGAGCATGAAAAGGAATTCGTCCTCGTCCGTCTCCCAGTGCATCTGGCTCGACTGGCCGCCGGGGTGCAGGGTTTCCAGATGCGCGCCGAACTGGGTCAGGCCGCCCGCATCGCCGATGGGCCGGTAGGACAGGTTGCCGGACCCGAGGTTGAAGGGCTGCGGATAGCGCGAAACGCCCTGTTTTTCCGCGACGCTGCCTTTGAGGAAGATGGCCATCAGACGCGCTCGATGATCGTGGCCGCACCCATGCCCGACGCGATGCAGAGCGTGGCAAGGCCGGTGGATTTGCCGGTGCGCTCCAGCTCGTCCAGAAGCGTGCCGATGATGATGGCGCCGGTTGCGCCAAGGGGATGGCCCATGGCGATCGAGCCGCCGTTGGGGTTCACGCGGGCCGGGTTCACGTCGAAGGCCTGCATGAAGCGCAGGACGACCGAGGCGAAGGCCTCGTTCACCTCGAAGAGGTCGATGTCCGAGATCGTCATGCCGCTGTCCTTCAGGATCTTTTCCGTGACCGGAACCGGGCCTGTCAGCATGATCGTCGGGTCGGTGCCGATCTTTGCGGTCGCGCGGATGCGGGCGCGGGGCTTCAGCCCGCGGGCGCGGCCGAACTCGGCGTTGCCGATCAGGACGGCGCCCGCGCCATCGACGATGCCCGAAGAGTTGCCCGCGTGGTGGATGTGGTTGATGCGCTCAAGGTGGGGGTATTTCATCAGCGCGACCTTGTCGAAGCCGGGCATGACCTCGCCCATCGCCTTGAACGAGGGGTCGAGCCGGCCAAGGGCGGCCATGTCGGTGCCGGGGCGCATGTATTCGTCGCGCTCAAGGATGGTCAGGCCGTTCTGGTCCTTCACCGGCACGATGGATTTCGCGAAGCGGCCGTCCGCCCAGGCTTCGGCGGCGCGGCGCTGGCTTTCGACAGCGAAGGCGTCGGCCATCTCGCGCGTGAAGCCATATTCGGTGGCGATGATGTCGGCCGAAATCCCTTGCGGCACGAATTCATGCCTGAAGGTCAGGGTCGGGTCGACGGCAATCGCCGCGCCGTCGCTGCCCATGGGCACGCGGCTCATCATCTCGACCCCGCCGGCGATATAGCCCGCGCCCGCGCCGGCCTTCACCTGATTGGCGGCCAGGTTCACGGCTTCGAGCCCGCTGGCGCAGAAGCGGTTGATCGACAGGCCGGGGATATGTTCGTCGAGGTCCGACAGCAGGACGGCCGAGCGGGCCAGACAGCCGCCCTGTTCGCCGACCTGGGTGACGTTGCCCCAGATCACATCCTCGACCGCGTGACCCTCAAGGCCGTTCCGTTCCTTCACCGCGTTCAACAGCCGTGCCGACAGCGCGACCGACGTCACCTCGTGCAGGCTGCCATCCGGCCGGCCCTTGCCCCGGGGGGTGCGGGCGGCGTCGTAGATAAAGGCGTCGGTCATGGTCATCCTCCTGTCGCAGGCCGCGAATCGCGTGATGCGCTGCCCGTCTGGCGTGTCACTTTACCTGCACGTCAGGCGCTGTCGCGCGTGACGCTGCGGCGCGGTATTCCTGTTTCCTCAAGCCCGGTCCGACGGGCGGCCGGGCATCAGGTCGTAAGGGTGCTCCCAGCCCGGCAGGCCCGCGATCCGGTCGAGCCAGCGGTCGATTGCCGGCCAGTCCGCGCGGGCGAAGCCGAAGGGCTCGGGGTAGTAGAGGTAGGAACAGCAGGCGAAGTCGGCAATGGTCGGCGCCTGGCCCACGACCCAGTCGCGGCTGGCCAGATGGCGGTCAAGGATGCCGTAGGCGACCTTCAGCCGCGCCTCCTGCCAGGCGATCACCTCAAGCGGGCGTTTGGCGGGGTTCAGGAAGTTCCTGAGGAAGCGGGTGGCGCCGATCTGGCCGGACAGTTTGTGGTTGTCCCAGAAGAGCCAGCGCAGAAGCTCGTCCTCATCCCCCGGGGCGGCGCCGAAGCGGCCGGTCTTGCGCGCGATGTGAAGCTGCATGACGCCCGACTGGGTGAGTGTCTTACCCTCGTCCACCAGCACCGGCACCTCGCCCATCGGGTTGAGGCTCAGGAAGGGTTCGCGCCGGGCCTCGCCGTTGAAGAAATCGACGAAGATCGGCCGCCAACCGTAGCCCGCGAGCGTCATGGTCAGGGCGACCTTGTAGGCGTTGCCACTTTCGCCGAAGCAGTAAAGGTCTGCGGTCATCTGCTTGCTCCTGCCGTTATGCGGGTGCAGCATGACGCGATGCGCCCGCTGCGCGCAGGGGGAAAAGCGTCACCGTTACAAGTTTGCGGGCCTTGGCCGCTGGGCCTCGAGGTCGGCCTTGAAGAGCCTGAGGCGGTGGGGAAGGTTTTCCTCGTGCGTGACCGAGTTGAAATGTTCGAAGACGAAGGTCAGCGCCTCGTCCGGGGTCAGGCCGGAGGTGGCGGCAAAGGCGTGGAGCCGGCGGTAGGCGTCGTTCGTCAGCGCGATCGTCAGGCGGCGGGTCAGGTGCAGGCGCTTTGGCATCAGGGGTCCGGGGCAGGGTGCGGCGACGGGGCCGCGCCCGGCAAGCCTAGAATGCCCCGGCGGAAAGCGCCATCACCGGCTCGGCACCCGAGCGGATTCGCGCGAGGTGCATGCCGGTCGCGGGGAGTTGCCGCGCCATGTAGTAGCGCCCGGTTGCGAGCTTCGTCCGGTAGAAGGCCGGGTCATCGGCCCCTGCGTCGAGCGCCGCGAGCGCCGCCTTGGCCATCCGCCCCCACATCAGGCCAAGCGCCACGTGGCCGAACAGATGCATGAAGTCGTAGGACCCGGCCAGTGCGGCGTTCGGGTCCTTCATGCCGCGTTCCATGAAGAACATGGCCGCCGCCTGAAGGTCCTTCGAGCCCAGCTTCAGGGGTTCGAGGAAGTCGGCCTTCAGCCGCTCGTCGCCCTCGTTTTCCTTGATGAAGGTCTTCACCATCTCGAAGAAGGCCATGATCGGCTTGCCGCCGTCCTGCGCCAGCTTGCGGCCCACAAGGTCCAGCGCCTGAACGCCGTTCGCGCCTTCGTAGATCATGGTGATGCGGGCGTCGCGGACGAACTGGCTCATGCCGGTGTCCTCGATATAGCCGTGGCCGCCGAAGATCTGCTGGGCCTGCACGGTGCTGTCAAAACCCTTGTCGGTCTGGAAGCCCTTGATGACCGGCGTCAGGAGCGAGATCAGCCCATCGGCCGCCGCGTCGCCCTTCCTGTGGCTCGCGTCGATCAGGCTTGCGCCCCAGAGGGTCAGGGCGCGGGCGCCCTCGATGAAGCTTTTCTGGTCCATCAGTGCCCGGCGGATGTCGGGATGGACGATCAGCGGGTCGGCGGGGCCCTTGGGGTTTGCCGGCCCGGTCACGGCGCGGCCCTGAAGCCGCTCGTTCGCGTAGGCGACCGCGTTCTGGTAGGCGGCGACCGCGACGGCATAGCCCTGGACGCCGACGCCGATCCGCGCCTCGTTCATCATGGTGAACATGGCGCGCATGCCCTTGTGCAACTCGCCCAGCAGGTAGCCCGTCGCGCCGTCGTAGTTCAGGACACAGGTCGCATTGCCGTGGATGCCCATCTTCTCTTCGACCTTGCCGACCGAAACGCCGTTGCGCGCGCCCAGCGAGCCGTCCGACTTCACCAGGAACTTCGGCACGATGAAAAGGCTGATGCCCTTCGTCCCCTCACCGCCGCCGGGCGCCTTGGCCAGGACCAGGTGGATGATGTTCTCGGCCAGGTCATGGTCGCCGGCCGAGATGAAGATCTTGGTGCCGGTGATCCTGTAACTGCCATCCGCCTGCGGCTCGGCCTTGGTGCGGATCTGGCCGAGGTCGGTGCCGCAATGCGGCTCGGTCAGGTTCATGGTGCCGGTCCAGTCGCAGGACACGAGCTTTGGCAGGTAGGTCGCCTTCTGGTCGTCCGAGCCGTGGACATGGATCGCCGAATAGGCGCCATGGGTCAGGCCCTGATACATGTTGAAGGCCATGTTCGAGGCGACGAAGATTTCGCCCACCGCGGTCGCAAGCACATAGGGCATGCCCTGGCCGCCATAGGCCGGGTCGCAGTCGAGCGCGGGCCAGCCGCCCTCTTTCACCGCCGCGAAGGCCGCCTTGAAGCCGTCCGGCGTGCGGACGGCCCCGTTTTCAAGGGTGCAGCCCTCGCGGTCGCCGGTGGCGTTGAGGGGTGCGAGGATGTCGCGGGCGATCTTGCCCGCTTCCTCAAGGACCGCGCCGGTCAGGGCGGGGTCCAGATCACCATAACCCGGTATGTCGCTTTCACCGACCTTGAGCACCTCGTGCAGGACGAAGGTCAGGTCGCGGTTCGGCGCATCATACTGGGTCATCGGTGATCCTTTCCGGGTCTTTGGTTCGGCCTCAGGCTGCCGAGGCGTGGTCGTTCGCCGTCAGGTAGGCACGGCTGCGTTCGATTTCGGCGGCAAGCTCCTCGATCCCGCGGTCAAGCTCTTCGCGCTGGACCTTCATCTCGGCCAACCGACGCTCGGCCACCTCGATCGTGCGGGGGATCTGCAGGTGCTTCTGGTCCTTGATGTCGTAAAGGTCGAGGATCTGGCGCAGATCCTCGAGGCTGATGCCGAAGCGCTTGCCGCGCAGGATAAGTTTCAGCCGCGCGCGGTCGCGGCGGGTATAGTTGCGCTTCTGCCCCTCGCGGATCGGGAACAGCAATTCCTTCTGTTCGTAGAACCGCAATGTGCGCGGCGTCACGTCGAAGAGCTCGCACATCGCGCGGATGCCCATGGTATCGGTCATGATCGTCAGTCCTGTCTCTGGCCTATCTGCGAGGCTTCATGAGCGGCAGGTGAGCGGGTTCGGGGCCTGATACAAGCGTAGCTGACGTTCCGTCATGTGTGACGTCGCGTCGCGCGGATTTTGACGAAACGTCATTTCGCGGCGCCGCAGAGCGCGGGTAACTTCCTTAGCGTCACCTTCGCGTCAACGGGCCTTCCGCGCGGGATTTTTCGCAGCTCAGCCCTGCATGTTGGCCGCGGTCGAATCACGCAACTGGCGCAGATCGGCGATAGTGGCCTCAAGGTCGCGCAACTGCTGGTCGAGAAGCGCAAGCTGGCGGTCGGCCAGTTCGATGAAGGCCGTGTTCTGCCCCTTGGTGCCCGACTGGTCGTAAAGCATCAGCCACTGGCGGATTTCCTCGAGGCTGAATCCGAAGCGGCGGCCGCGCAGAATGAGCGTCATGCGCGCCGTGTCGCGCGGGCCATACCAGCGGACGCGGCCGTCCTTCTGGGGGCTCAAAAGCTCGATATATTCGTAATAGCGCAAGGTGCGCGCAGTCACGTCGAAGCGCGCGCACATATCCTTGAACGACAGCTTCCCGTCGGGCATCCGGTTCCTCCGCCTCGGGCGAAAACTACCGGCCGCCGCCGTTTGTGACAACTGTAAAGCTTTGGGCCGCAATGCGTTGGTCGGCCACCCCTTGCATCGGCCGGACAAGGGACGTCATCTAGGCGCGACATGCCCGAGGGGGAGCCCGACAGCCACCATGCCGAACCCCCAGCTTGCCTTCGCCCGAAAATTCATGGCGGCCCTTCCCCATGCCGTCGATCTTGGCATCTCGGTCGATGAGGTGGCGGCGGGGCGGGCGGTCCTGTCCATGCCCTATGACGCGCGTCTGGTGGGCGACCCGGATACGGGCGTCATCCACGGGGGGGCGGTGTCGGCGCTGATGGACACGGCCTGCGGGACGGCGGTCTTTGCCCATGAGGCAGGGCCGAGGGTCGCCGCGACGCTCGACCTCAGGATCGACTACATGCGGCCCGCGACGCCCGGCCAGCGCATCACCGCGCGGGCCGAATGCTATCACATGACGCGCCACGTGGCCTTCGTGCGCGCCACCGCGCATGACGAGGATGCGGGCCGGATGGTTGCGACGGCGACCGGCACCTTCAGCGTGGAACTGCCGGACGGAGGCATCCGATGACCGACCGGGCGCGGGACGCGGCCCTTGCCGCCCTGGTGGCGCGGGTGCCCTACATCGCCTTCCTGGGCATTCGCTTCGACCGATGCGGCGACGAGCTGACGGCCAGCATGCCGTTCCAGCCGCGTCTGATCGGCAATCCGGTCCTGCCCGCGCTGCATGGCGGGGCGACGGCGGCCTTCCTTGAGGTGGCGGCCATCATCTCGCTTGGCTGGCAGGGGATCATCGACACCGACGGTTCGGACGAGGGCATGCTGCGGCTGCCGAAGACCATCTCATTCACCATCGACTACCTGCGCACCGGCCAGTCGCGCGACGCCTTCGCCCGCGCCCGCGTCACCCGTCAGGGCCGCCGCTTCGCCGCTGTCCATGTCGAGGGCTGGCAAGACGAGCGGCTGAAGCCCTTCGCGCAGGGCCACGGCCAGTTCCTGATGCCCGGACCCGCGCAGAGATGAGCGCGGGGCCAGCGCTCTCCGGCAAGATCACCCACGGCCGGGTCCTGCGCATCGCCTGGCCGATCGTGCTGTCGAACGCGACCATCCCGCTTCTGGGCGCGGTCGACACCGGCGTCGTCGGCCAGCTCGGCCAGGCGGCACCCATCGGCGCGGTGGGGCTTGGCGCGGTGATCCTTGCAAGTTTCTACTGGATCTTCGGTTTCCTGCGCATGGGCACGACCGGGCTTGCCGCCCAGGCCGAAGGCGCGGGCGACGGGGCCGAGGTTTCGGCGATCCTGATCCGGGCGCTGGCCATCGGGCTTGGCGCCGGGGCCCTGATGATCGTGGGCCAGCTTCTTCTGTTCCCGCTGGCCTTCTGGCTCGCTCCGGGGTCCGACGCGGTCGAGAGCCTGGCGCACGGCTACCTGTCGATCCGTGTCTGGGGGGCGCCGGCGACGATCTCGGGCTATGCGATCACCGGCTGGCTGATCGCGCGCGAGAGGACGCAGGCGATCCTGGTCCAGCAGGTCTTCATCAACGGGCTGAACGTCGTCCTCGACCTGCTTTTCGTCCTGAAGTTCGGCTGGGGGGTCGAGGGGGTGGCGGCGGCGACGCTGATCGCGGAATGGTCGGGCTTCGCGCTCGGCCTCTGGCTTTGCCGCGATGCGCTGGGGCCGGGGCTCGGGGGCGCGGGCCTGTGGGACCGGGCGCGGCTTTTGCGGATGGCGCGGGTCAATGGCGACATAGCGGTGCGTTCGATCCTTCTGCAGGGGGCCTTCACCAGCTTCGTCTTCCTGGGCGCGCGGATGGGCGACGTGACGCTGGCGGCGAACCAGGTGCTGCTGCAGTTCCTTGAGATCACGGCCTATGCGCTCGACGGGTTCGCCTTCGCGGCCGAGACACTGGTGGGGCAGGCGGTCGGCGCGCAGTCGCGCCCCCTGGTCCGGCGGGCGGCGGTGGTGTCGAGCCAGTGGGGCGCTGCCGGGGCGGTGCTGCTGGGGCTTTTGTTCCTGATCGCGGGTCCCTGGCTCATCGACCTTCTGACGACCGAGCCGCAGGTGCGCGATACGGCGCGGATCTACCTGCCCTGGGTCGCGTCCATGCCGGTGCTGGGCATCACCTGCTGGATGCTCGACGGCATCTTCATCGGCGCCACCCGCACGCGCGACATGAGGAACGCGATGCTGGTGACGATGATCGCCTATGTGCCCCTGCTCTTCGGCCTGCCCTTGGTGATGGGCAATCACGGGCTCTGGGCGGCGCTCGGGGCGCTGATGGTGCTGCGCGCGGTGACGCTCGGGCGGCTTTATCCCCGCATCGAGGCTGGCTTGGCGGCCTGAAGGCCGGGCCGGGCGGGATAAGGAAACGCGACCCGCGTTTCCCCCGACCGCGTGGGAACGGTGCCGCTGGACCGT
>CAMFGW010000027.1 GCA_945952025.1 uncultured Paracoccaceae bacterium | reverse complement strand
CCGACCAACGAGGAGATGATCACCGACATCTTCCGCGCCCATGTCGGCAGCTACAAGGACCTGCCGCTGACGCTCTACCACATCCAGTGGAAGTTCCGCGACGAGGTGCGCCCGCGCTTCGGCGTCATGCGCGGCCGCGAATTCCTGATGAAGGACGGCTACAATTTCGACGTGGACAAGGAAGCCGCGCTCCACGCCTACAACCGCCACATGGTCAGCTACCTGCGCACCTATGAACGCATGGGCCTGACCGCGATACCGATGCGCGCGGCCTCTGGCCCCATCGGCGGCGACAATACGCACGAATTCCTGGTCTTGGCGCAGACGGGCGAGAGCGAGGTCTTCTACGACGACCGCGTGACCAGCCTGAAGCTCGGCAACCGCGAGGTCGACTACGACAACCGCGCCGAGGTCGAAGGCGTCTGCCGCGAGTTCACCTCGCTTTACGCGCGGACCGACGAAACCCATGACGCCGCACTCTTCGACCAGATCCCCGAGGCGCACCGCAAGGTCGGGCGCGGGATCGAGGTTGGGCAGATCTTCTACTTCGGCACCAAATATTCCGAGCCGATGAAGGCCAATGTCGTCAACGACAAGGGCGAGCGGGTGCCGGTCCACATGGGCTCGCACGGGATCGGCGTCAGCCGTCTTCTGGGCGCGATCATCGAGGCCAGCCATGACGACAAGGGTATCATCTGGCCCGAGGGCGTGACCCCGTTCCCGGCCGGGATCGTCAACCTCAAGCAGGGCGACGCTGCGACCGATGCGGCCTGCGAGGCGCTTTACAAGGCGCTGATGGCCAAGGGGCTCGAGCCGCTTTACGACGACCGGGACGAGAGGGCAGGGGCGAAGTTCGCCACGATGGACCTCATCGGCCTGCCCTGGCGCATCACCGTCGGGCCGCGCGGCCTTGAAAAGGGCGTGGTCGAGCTGACGAGCCGGCGCACGGGGACAAGCGAAGAGATGACGCCCGAGGCGGCGGTGGCGCGGATCGAAGGGATCTATGCCGCTCACCGCTGACGTGGTCCGGGGCGAAAGGGGGGCGACATGCGGGTGCTGGCCTTGGTCGCTGGACTGGCGGGGGCCGTGGCCCTGTCGCAGTTCCCTGAATTTTCGCAGCAATATCTGCAGCGTCTGGGCGGGCAGGCCGATGCGCTGACGGCCGTCGCCACCGCCTTCGACGCTTCGGCGATCGCCGCCGGCTTGACGCGCGAGGCGGCGCTGAACAACCTGTCGGCCGGCACCTTCCAGGTTGCGCACCAGGCCGACATGCGCGAGACGCTCGCCCGTGCCGACCGAGTGGGCAGCGACCTGGCGCTGTTGCGCGCGGCCTCGCCGCTCGAACGGCTGGCGCTGCCGCAGCGGTTCCGGGATGTCGAGACTTTGCAGGCCACCTGGGCCGACTTCCGCCCCGCCGTGCCGGTGACCGCCGACGGGATGATCTCGGCCGGGATCGGCTTTCTTCTTGGCTACGGGCTGATGGTGGGGCTCATCGCCCTGATCCTCGCCCCGTTCCGCCGGCGGGCCTTTGGCTAGGCCCCTCGTCGCTTGACCTTTCCGGCCCCCATCGCCACGGTGCGCGGGCCTTTCCAGCCGGAGCCGTCATGGCCACGACTCGCCCCTTTTCGCGCTTCGAATTCCTGATCGCCTGGCGCTACCTGCGCGCGCGCCGGTCCGAGGGCGGGGTGTCGGTGATGACCTGGATTTCGCTGGTCGGCATCACCCTCGGCGTCATGGCGCTGGTCGCGACGCTGGCCGTGCGGGCGGGCTTTCGTGACGAGCTGGTGAAGACCATCCTTGGCGCCAATCCGCATGTGACGCTCTATTCCGACTTCCACACCAATGAAGACGGGACAGAGACGGCGACCATCGCCGATGCCGACGCGCTGGCCGCGCGGATCGCGGCGCTGCCGGGTGTCCTGCGCGCCACGCCGCGGGTCGTGGGATTCGGCATGCTGACGGTCGGTGACCGGGCGAACGTCGCTGAGGTGCTGGGCGTGCCGGAAAGCGAGCTTGCGGCCCTGCCTGCCTTCAAGGACGCGCCCCAGACGCAAGGCCGGATCGAGGATTTCCCAACCGGCATCGCCATCGGCGCCGGGATCGCCCGCACCCTCGGCGTCGGCCCCGGCGACACGGTCAAGCTTCTGAGCCCGAATGGCGCCAGGACCGCCTTCGGCACCAGCCCGCGCGTCAATTCCTACAAGGTGGCCTATGTCTTTTCCGCCGGCCGCGCCGACGTGGACGACGCGCGCGTCTACATGCCGACGGCCGAGGCGCAGAGCTACTTCAACCGTGAAGGCGTGGCGGACGACATCGCCGTCTTCCTGAAGAACCCCGACGATCTGGTGGCCATGGGCCCCGCGATCATCGCGGCGGCGGGCGAGGGCCATTACATCTGGACCTGGAAGGACGCCTCGTCGGCCTTCCTGAACGCGCTCTCGATCGAGGATGACATCATGTTCGTCATCCTGTCACTCATCGTGCTGATCGCGACGATGAACATCACCTCGGGCCTTGTGATGCTGGTCAAGAACAAGGGCCGCGACATCGGCATCCTGCGCACCATGGGGCTGACACAGGGCTCGATCCTGCGCATCTTCTTCCTGTGCGGGGCCTTCACCGGCGTTCTTGGCACGATCCTGGGCGTGATCCTTGGCTGCCTGATCGCCTGGAATGTCGATCCGATCATGTCGGCGGTGAACTGGCTGTCGGGCGGGGGGGCGTGGGACCCGTCGATCCGGGGCATCTACCGGCTGCCGGCCAAGATCCAGACATGGGACATCGTGAAGTCCATGGGGCTCGCGCTCTTCCTGTCCTTCGTGGTGACGATCTTTCCAGCGCGGCGGGCGGCGCGGCTGAATCCGGTCGAGGCGCTGCGCTATGAGTGAGCCGGCGCTGGAACTCAAGGGCATCACCCGCCGCTTTCAGGTCGGGTCCGCCCCGCCGATCCTGGTATTGCAGGGCCTGGACCTGACCGTGCGTGCGGGCGAGACGGTGGCGCTGGTTGCGCCGTCAGGGGCGGGAAAATCCACGCTTCTGCATATCGCGGGGCTGCTCGATCAGCCGGACGAGGGCGAGGTGGTGATCGGCGGGCGGGTGATGACCGGCCAGCCGGATGCGGTCCGCACGGCAGTCCGGCGCGACGAGGTGGGCTTCGTCTACCAGTTCCACCACCTGCTACCTGAGTTTTCGGCGTGCGAGAATGTCGTCCTGCCGCAGCTGGCGAACGGTGTCGCGGCGGGACTGGCGCGGGCACGTGCGACAGAGCTTCTGAGCTGGCTCGGCCTTGCCGACCGGCTGGATCACCGGCCGGCGGAGCTGTCGGGCGGCCAGCAGCAGCGGGTGGCCGTTGGTCGCGCGCTGGCGAACGCGCCGAGGCTCTTGCTTGCGGACGAGCCGACCGGCAATCTGGATGAGGCGACGGCCGAACAGGTCTTCGCGCTGCTTCTGGGCGTGGCGCGCCAGACCGGACTCGCGGCGCTGATCGCCACGCACAACCCTGCACTCGCCGCGCGGATGGACCGCACCGTCCATCTGAGCGGCGGCCGTATCGCCTGACGGACCAAAGGAGCCGCCATGAACCGCCCATTCGCTGCCCTGTCTGCTGGCCTTCTGATCGGGCTGGCCGCCTGCTCGCCCACGGGGTCCAATGTCGCGGCGCTTGTCGCGCCCGAGGTGGCGCATGGCAAGGCGCTTTACGACAAACATTGCGCGACCTGCCACGGGCCGGGCGGCAAGGGCGACGGGGCGGCAGCCGAGGGGATGGCACGGCGGCCGGCCGACCTGACCCGGATCGCGGCGCGAAACGGGGGCAGTTTCCCCCTGGCGCAGGTCATGTCGACGATCGACGGCTACAACCGCAAGAAGCCGCACGGCTCGTCGATGCCGGCCTGGGGGGCCGAGCTTGCGGCCTCGCCCCAGGTCATGGTCGATACCGGCGACGGGGTGCCGGTGCCCACGCCGTCGAGCCTTCTGGCTGTCGCGGCTTACCTGCGGTCGATACAGGGGTCCTGACCAGGGGTCCTGACCAGGGGCCCTGAAACGAAAAGGCCGCCCGAAGGCGGCCCTTGGCTGCGCGCGGGGGCTTGCCCTCAGCGGGTGAAGCAGCGGGCGCGCATGCCGAAGCCGGCGGGCGTGCAGATGTAGCTGCCGTCGCCGAAGAAGCGCTTCTGGGGCGCAACGGCATTGTCCGAGCTCAGAAGTTCGCCGTTCGTGAGGCGCGCACCCTTGGCGGCGGGCTTCGGCGCCAGCCAGTCGAACGAGGTGCCGTTCGCCAGGTGGACGGTTGCGCCCGAGCGCGGCGCGGCCATCGCGCCCTGGGGCAGAAGCACGAGTGCGGCACAGACAGCAACGACGGCCAGCGGGACGGTTTTGGCAAGGTTCGACAGCATCTTGTCCTCATTTGACAGGTCTCGCCGGGTCATATGGCGTCGGGGCAGATCCGACTGTCGCCCGTTGCCCGGCAGCGGCATGGGTTCATGAGGAAAGTGCTAGGCTTCGATTGGGGATAGATTGGGGCGGTTCGCCCGCCAATTGTGTTAAGACTGTGTTTTCAGATATTAACTAATTGAAAATATGTGTAAATTCCAACGCGCCCGGCCGAACGGACGGCGGCATCCTGCCGGTTCCGGCCACAGGCATGCCGCAATTGTTGCGCGAACAAAAACAAAGGGGCGATTGCTCGCCCCTTTGTTCCAATCACGAAACTTTGAACCCCCGGCGAGCGCCGTTTCGGCGCCCCGCGCTGGAATTTACTTGATGACGCGGCTGTTGATTCGCCAGTCGGGCAGGCCGAAGCCCTCGGGCCAGGGGTAGACCTCACGCTGGTCGTAATAGACTACGCCGACCAGGTTGGGATATTCGGGCCGGGTCACGCGCACCGATTTCTCCCAGGCGTCGACATAGGCCTGCGAGCCGGAATAGCCGAGTTCGGCGACGACGACGGGCTTGCCGAACCTGGCGGCGCGCTCGTATTTCGGGCCCATGACCTCGACATAGCTGCGGTCGTGGCTGAACTTGGCCTGGTCCCAGGCCTGCAGGCCAAAGACCGAGATACCCACCACATCGACATAGTCGTCACCCGGGTAATAGTCCTCGAGCCCCGGCTCGCCCATCGGCGACCACATGATGCGGATCGAGGGCGCGGCCTTGCGGCAGATGGTGATCATGCGCTGGAAGGCCGAGATATAGTCCTTGGGTGGCCAGCCCGACCAGATGAACTGGCCCGACTTGTCTTCCATTTCATGGGCCCAGCGCAGCGTCACGTTGCTTTTCAGGCTGCCCATGACGGTGCAGATCTGGCGCATGTTGGCGTCATAGTCGCCGGCGGCGATGCCGTTCCGGAGGTGCTGGGCGGTGTTGCGCTCGCTCCGCGACCAGGTCCAGGGTTCGAGCGTGATCAGAAGCGCGCGGTGGTGGGCCTGGGCGTAGGCGTCGGCCTCGTTCAGGGACGGCAGGTAGACGTCTTCCCACGGCAGGAACAGATGCTCGATGACGGGCACGGGGTCGTTGGTAAAGTCGCCGTTGGGGTCATAGGCCCCCCAGGGAACATCACCGGGCGGCGACACCGACTGTTGCGCCGCGAGCGGCGCGGGGCCGGTCGACAGGCACAGGGCCAGGGCGACGGCGCTCGCAAGGGGTTTCCACATCTCTCGATCCTCTGGTGTTCTCCGCGGGTCTGACCTTATGCGATCAGTTCCACTGCGGGTCGAATTTGTAACGTATCTTGGTCGTCAGGTCCATTCCGGCCCCAGATAATGGGTATTCGGGGCTGGCAAGCTGTATGGGCGACAGGCCCATGCTGAGCGCATAGGCGCTCTGCGCGCCGCGAGCAACCATGGCGAGCGCCAGGAGAAGCATCAGCGCCGTGACCGAGCCGAGTTGGAAGGTCGTGGCGCGCCACTGGTCGCGCAGACCGAAGCCGCAATCGCGCAGGTGCCGCACGACGATCGACAGGACGATCGAGGAATAGATCGCGGCATTGACCAGCGACAGGACATAGAAGCCCTGGGCGTCATCGACATTGTCGATCATCAGGACCGGCATCAGGGCGCCGATCGCAAGCACCAGGTAGACCCCTACCACCTTCGATGGCAGGCGCTTCGTGGCCGCAGTGCCCTTCGGCGTGACGCGGAAGTCGACGAATCGCCCGGTGATCCGGTCGCGCATCGCCATCAGGCAGCCCCAGGCGGCCCAGGGCCATTGCAGATAGGCGAACAGGATCTTCTCGCGGCTCAGGATCTTGCCGTCGTAGGGGCGGAAGAAGCCGTCGCGGCGGATCTGGAAGGCGAACCAGATCAGGACGAGGATCGTCAGCGAATTGTGCCCCACGAAGGCCGGGTAGGAGACGTTCGCGAAGCGGATGTCGAGGCCCAGCGCCACGATGGGCGACAGGTAAAGGAACACCATCATCGCCGAGAAGGTCAGATACCAGACCTGGCCCAGAAGGAAGAGGAACTTCAGCCGCGCCGGCAGGCGCTTCAGGTAGCGCGGCGTATAGGTGAAGAGGATGGTGACGAGCGAGCGCGACCACTGGAATTCCTGGGTCGCCAGGTCGGCGACGTTCGCGGGCCCGTCGCCATAGGCGATGGCGTCGATCGCATGGACGCCCTTCCAGCCACCGGCCGCCATCAGAAGCGTCGTCGAATGATCCTCGGCCAGGTCGGGGCCAAGGCCGCCGATGCGGCGCAGCGCCTCGGTCCGCACGGCATAGTGCGAGCCGATGCAGATCGGGGTCAGAAGCCGGGTGTAGCCGGCCTGCAGCAGGCCATGGAACGTCGCCTCGCTGTCGAGGCGGGCGCGGGCGGCCCAGCTTTCGTCGGCGTTCGCGTCGCAGATCGACGGCGCGCTGACATAGCCCACGTCGGGGTCGGCGAAGGGGCGCAGCATCTCGATCAGGTAGCCCGGCTGGGGCACATGGTCGGCGTCGAGCTGCACCACGATGTCATAGGCGTCATAGCCGAAGCGGTCGTAGAAATAGGCGAGGTTGCCTTCCTTGCAGCGCGTGCGGCGCGGCCAGGTGGCGCGGTGGTAGTCCTCGACCCCCTTGCGGCTGGAAATCCTGACGCCGTTCTCCTCGCACCAGGCGATGGTTTCGGGCGCGGGATCCTCGTCGGCAAGCCAGGTGTCGTGCGGATAGTCCTGGGCCAGCATCGCCGTCAGGGTCTTTTTCAGGACCGAGAGCGGCTCGCCGGGCGTCTTGGTGACGATCATCGCCACATGCCATTGGCCGATCGCGGGGCGCGGCGCGGACGAACGCGCGCCGTTCAGGAAGATGAAGAGGCAATAGGCCTGCAGGAAGTAGATCCAGGCAAGGCACAGGGTCGAGGCGACGAAGCGACCCATGCCGATCACATGGCCGGGTTGCAGCCACCAGGACCAGAAGAAGATGGCCGAGGCGACCCAGAGGACGGCCGCAATGCGGTATTTCCAGCGCCTGGTCCCGGTCAGGAGCGGCGTCAGGTAACGCGGCGGGCTGAAGGGCTTGGGTGCCATGCGGGGCGTGCGGGGCAGGGGGCGCTTCATCTCAGGCCTCCTTCCGCAGGCGCGTGTCGGCCGAAAGGCCGAACCAGGGCGCGGCGTCGGCCACGAGTGTCGTGATGTGCGACCGGCTGGCGACGAAGCCCAGGACTTCGCGCGCGCGGCTCGGGTCGGCGGTCAGTTCCGGCGGATCGCCCGGCCGGCGGTCGGCGAAGGTCATCGGCACGGGGCGGCCGGTCATGGCGCGGATGGCCTCCGCGACCTCAATGATCGACTGGCCGCGCCCGGTTCCAAGGTTCAGCGCGACCGAGGCGCCGCCCCCGGTCAGGTAGCCGAGCGCCAGCACATGGGCGTGGGCCAGGTCGCTCACATGGATATAGTCGCGGATGCAGGTGCCGTCGGCGGTCGGGTAATCGTCGCCGAAGACGGTCAGGCCGCGCCCGCCCGCCGCCGCGCGGAGCGCCAGCGGCAGGAGGTGGGTTTCGGGATCGTGACGTTCGCCAAGCTCGCCCTCGGGGTCGGCGCCGGCGGCGTTGAAGTAGCGCAATGCGACGAAGCGCAGGTCGTAGGCCGCATCATGGTCGCGCAGCATCTCCTCGCAGATCAGCTTGGTGCGGCCATAGGGGTTGATCGGCCGCTGGGGCGTGTCTTCGGTGATCGGCAGGCGGTCGGGGATGCCGTAGGTCGCGCAGCTGGAGGAAAAGACGATGCGCCCGACATTCGCCGCCCGCGCGCCGGCCAGAAGGCCGATCATGCCGCCGACGTTGTTGTCATAGTAGAGCGCGGGGTTCGTCACCGACTCTCCCACATAGGCCGAGGCCGCGAAATGGATGATCGCGGTTGCGCCGTGGCTGTGCAGCGCGGTGGCGACGGCGGCGGCATCGCGCACGTCGGCCCGGACCAGCGGGCCCCATTTCACTGCGTCGGCATGGCCCGTCGACAGGTTGTCGAAGGCGACGGGGCGGCCGCCTGCCCTGGCGATGGCCTTGCAGGCGTGCGAGCCGATGAAGCCGGCGCCGCCGGTGACGAGGATGGTCTGTCCCTGAAGCGCGCTCATGCCACGGCTCCGACCACATGCCGGTCGCCGGGCAGGGTGCGGGACAGCCCCTCGGCCAGGTCGACGGCCGGGGTCCAGCCAAGCGAGGTCCGGGCGCGGGCGATGTTCGGCAGGGGGGCGTGGGCGTCGACCGTGATCGGACGCGAGGGTGCGCCGATGGTCGCGCCGGTCGCCTGACCGATCGCGGCCGCCAGCGCCTCGGCCGAGATGCCGTCGCTTTGCCCAAGGTTCACCGGCCGCGCCTCGTCCGAGGCCATGAGCCGCACCAGCCCGTCGACCATGTCGTCGACATGGGTCAGGCTGAAGAGCGAGCCTGCGGGCGGCGACAGGGGGCGGCGGCTGGCGGCGAGCGCGAGGAAGGCCGCGACCGGGCCGGACTTCGAACATTGCCGGGCGCCGTAGGTGCCGAAGATGCGCGCGATGCGCAGGTCGGTGCTGTGCTGGGCGGCATGGGCCAGGGCCAGTCCTTCGGACAGGCGCGAGGTTTCGGCGGCGGGGCGGCTGCCGGTCATCACCGTGTCCTCGGACACGGGCGTGGTGCCGGCCGGGCCGCCGTAGATGGCGCCGGACGAACCGATCAGGATGCGGGCATTGCGCTGGCGGGCAAGGTCGAGAAGCGACAGCGTGCCCAGAAGCGCCGTGCGGAACATGTCGAAGGGGGCCATTCTGGCTTTCTGCGGCGCTTCGGCCGCGGTTAGGACGTAGATCTCGTCCAGTGCCCCCGCGACCCGGATCGATTCCCCGGCATCCTGACGCATCAAGGTGAATCGAAGGTTATCGGCGTGCGCGCCCACGTTGCTCATCCGCCCGGTCGAGAAATCGTCCAGGCAGATGACCCGGTGGCCAAGGCCCAGAAGCCGGTCGACCAGGTGCGAGCCGATGAAGCCCGCGCCACCGGCAACAAGGATGGTCTTCATGGGAAGGCTGCCCGCGGACTGGGGCGACGCGCCGACAGGCGCGGAAAATGGGAGCGGCACAATCAGCCTCGTAATAGATGCCCCCGACAAGGACCGGCGGCGGTTATCAAATGGTCCGGGCCCGAAAGGGGTGCCAAAAACGCCACCCCCGGAACTCCGGTTCGTCCTCAAAAAATGACTTCCCTCACCACAATACATGGCTGGGAACACTCCCGTGAAATCACAATCTGTTGGGGCGGACTCTACGTCAATCGGCTTCACCCCACTAGTGCTAGAGCCTGAAAAATGCAGGCCGAACAAGGGGAATTGTTGCAGATCTCGCATCAGAAGGAATTTGTCCCGACCAGGGCTACCCAGGGCAACTCGGCAAGAAAAGACCCGGCGCCAGGTCGGCGCCGGGTCCACAAAGTCACGCCGGACGATCAGGCGCGGCGGCGGCCGCGGATCAGGGCCAGGCCGCCCAGCCCCGCCATCAGGCCGAAGACCGGCAGGGGCAGCGGCACCGGCGAGGCGGTGATGTTGGAATATTCGAACCCGCCGCTGGTCGACGAGAAACGGACCTCGTTGAAGAAGAGGTTCGAGACGCTGATGAGCGCCGCGCCACGTCCGGGATTGCCGATGGTCACGCCCGGCAGCTGGTCGCCGGCCAGCGTGCCGACCACTTTGCCGTTCAGCACGAACTCGATCAGGTTGCCCACGTCCATCGACCCCCAGAGGAGCCCCAGGCCTTTCTGAACGGTGCCGAAGGACAGGATGTTGGTGTTTGAGCGGTCCGGCGTTTGCCAGGTCGCCCAGAAGGGAATCGTCTGCCAGTTGGCCAGCGGCGTGGCGCCGATCGACTGGCCCGTACCAAAGACTTTCGGATCGAAGGGCGAGCAGAACGAGACGCAGGGGTCGATCTGCGGGAAAGAGGTGTCGGGCATCTGGATCGGCGCCGAAGTCCAGGTGCCGCCCTTGGGCAGGGTCACCGTGCCTTGCGTGTTGACCTGTGCCCAGGCTGCGGCGTTCTGGGCCACGGTGGTCACGCTCAGCGCGTTGGCCGACAGCGGCGCAAGCAGGGGGGCGGCGATCAGGCCCAGGGCAAGAATCAGGCTCTTCATAGCGTGTCGTCTCCAAACGAAGCGCGGGTCGATTTGACCTATCAAGGTTTCTTTAAGGCAAAACGAACAGACGACCAAGATTTTGCCACATTTTCCCGCCGTATTTGTCGCAATGCGGCAACAATGACGCGGCGGAAGTGGGATTTTGATGAAAAAGGGCCGGCGTTGCCGCCGGCCCCTGTGACGTTTGCAGTCGTTTAGCGTCAGCCCGCGACCATCATCCCGTCGGCCACCAGCGCCTTGTGCGTCTCGTCCAGGGACTTGCGCGCGCGCTCGATCAGCACGTCGATCTCCTCGGGCTTGATGACCAGGGGCGGCGAGATGATCATGCGGTCGCCGACATGGCGCATGATGAGGTTGTTGGCAAAGCAGCGCTCGCGGCAGCGGTAGCCGACCGTGCCGGTTTCCAAGGCAAACTTCGCCCGCTTGGCCTTGTCGGGCGTGAGCGCGATCGAGCCCATCAGGCCGACGAGCTTGGCCTCGCCCACCAGCGGATGGTCGGTCAGCTCCTGCCAGCGCGTGGCCAGATAGGGGTGCGCCACGTCGCGGACATGCTCGATCATGCCCTCTTCCTCGATGATGCGCAGGTTCTCGAGCGCGACGGCCGCCGCGACCGGATGGCCGGAATAGGTGTAGCCGTGGTTGAAGTCGCCGTGGCTGCCCAGAACCTCGGCCACACCGTCGCTCATGATCGAGCCGCCGATCGGCTGGTAGCCCGACGACAGGCCCTTGGCGATGGTCATGATGTCGGGGCGGATGCCCAACGTCTGGCTGCCGAACCAGTTGCCGGTGCGGCCGAAGCCGGTGATGACCTCGTCCGCAATCAGAAGGATGCCATACTTGTCGACGATACGCTGGATTTCCGGCCAGTAGGTCGACGGCGGCACGATGACGCCGCCCGCGCCCTGGATCGGCTCGCCGATGAAGGCCGCGACCTTGTCGGCGCCAAGCTCCAGGATCTTCGTTTCCAGCTCGCGCGCGCGCATCAGGCCGAACTCCTCGGGCGTCATGTCGCCGCCCTGCGCCCACCAGTTGGGCTCGCCGATATGCTCGATCCCGTCGATCATGCCGCCCGTCGCCCAGATCGGCGACATGCCGCCAAGCGAGCCGCCACCCATGGTCGAGCCGTGGTAGCCGTTCTTCCGGGCGATGATCACGCGCTTTTCGGGCTGGCCCTTGATGTCCCAGTAGCGGCGCACGGCGCGGATGTTGGTGTCGTTGGCTTCCGAGCCGGAGCCGGCGAAGAACACATGGTTCAGGTTGCCGGGCGCGAGTTCCGCCAGCTTCGCGGCAAGCGCGATGGCGGGGACATGGCTCGTCTGGAAGAAGGTGTTGTAATAGGCCAGCTCGTCCATCTGGCGCTTGGCGACATCGCCAAGCTCGGTCCGGCCATAGCCGATGTTGACGCACCAGAGGCCGGCCATGCCGTCGAGGATCTTGTGGCCTTCGGTGTCGGTCACGAAGACGCCCTCGCCGCGCACCATGATGCGGGCGCCCTTGCGGGCCAGTGCGGCGTTCTCGGTGAAGGGGTGCATGTGGTGCGCTGCGTCGAGCGCCTGAAGCTCTGCCGTCGGCATATGGTTGGTGATCTTGTTCATGGCGGGCCTCGCTTTCGTCACGGGAAGTTGGACGGGGGGATAGGGTGGCAGGCGTGCTGCGGTATCCCCAAGCATAGGGTCGCGGGCGGGGAAGTCAATATTTTGATCAAATTTTGGAGCGGTGGCGCTCAGCCCGACCGGGCGACCTGGGCGCGGACCTGCTCGATCCCCTGTTCGATGTCGGACCGCACCGCGGCCGCGAGCGCCGGCCCGTCACCGGCCCTGAGGGCAGCCAGCGCGTCCATGTGGCGGTCGGGCAGCGGGCTTTGCCGGTGGTTTTCCGCAACGATCCTCAGCGACGGCCCGAACCGCAGCCAGAGCGACTGGGCCATGTCGACCAGGATCTGGGCGCCCGACGCCTCGTAGAGCGTGAAGTGGAAGAGATGGTTCGCGGTCAGATAGGCCGAGATGTCGTGGGCGGCGATCGCGGGCACGATCAGCGCGTCGATGCGGGCCAGCTCGGCGATCTGCGCGTCCGTCAGGCGTGGGGCTGCCAGTTCGGCGATGCGCGGCTCGATCGTCAGGCGGGCGAAGGCGATCTGGTCCAGATGCGGCGCGCTCAGGTCCGGGACCGACACGCGGCGGTTGCCGTGAAGGTGCAGCGCCCCTTCGGCGGTCAGGCGGCGGATCGCCTCGCGCACCGGCGTCATGCCGGCGCCGAGCGCCTGGGTCAGGCCCTGGATCGTCACCGCCTGGCCCGGCACCAGCCGCCCGGTCAGGATCATGTCGCGCAGGCGCAGGTAGGTCGCCTCGTGCGAGGGGACCTTGCGGTCGGCGATCGTGTTCATCGGCCTGCCTCCGCTGGCTTATCCAATTGATCAAATCATAGGGGCCCGGCCCCCCTGCGCAAGGGGGACGGCGGGGGGGGGGGGGCGTGGGGGGGCTACAGGAGCAGGACCTGCACATCGGCGACATGGGGGCCGGTGCCGCCGGTCATCAGAAGGTCGCCCGAGGCGGCGAGGGCAGGGTTGCTGTCATTGTCGGCAAGCCGGGCCTGTGCGTCGATGCCGGCGGCGCGCATGCGGGCGCCGGACTGGTCGTCGACGATGCCGCCCGCCGCCTCGGTCGGGCCGTCGCGGCCGTCGGTGCCGCCGGACAGGAAGACGAAGGGTCGCCCGATCCGTCCGGCTGCCAGTGCCACCCGGAGCGCCAGTTCCTGATTGCGCCCGCCAAGGCCCTTGCCCTTCAGCGTCACCACCGTCTCGCCGCCGAAGATCAGGCAGGCGCCCGGAGGGGCCTCTTTCGCCGCAAGGATGATGCGCTCGGCCGCCTCGGCCACGTCGCCCTCAAGGGGCGCGTCGGCCAGGATCGCGCCCGGATGGGCGGCGGCCATGGCCTGCAGGCTGAGACGGTTCGAGCCGATCAGCAGGTTTCGCGCCGGGGGCAGGGGGGGCGCCTGAGGTTCAGGGGCCGAGAGGTGCGTGCGCACGGGCTGGGGCAGCGCGTCCCAAAGGCCGCGCCTTATCAGCAGGTTGCGCGCGTCGGCCCTTGTGCCAAGGGGGGCGACCGTCGGGCCGGAGGCGATGGCGGCCAGGTCGTCGCCGACCACGTCCGACAGAATATAGGCCGCAACCGGCGCAGGTGCGGCCGCGCGCAGGAAGCCGCCGCCCTTCAGTCGCGAGAGTTGCTGGCGGATCAGGTTGACCTCTGCGATCGGCAGGCCGCCGGCCAGAAGCGCGCGGTTGACGGCGGCCTTGTCGGCGAGTGTCAGGCCAGGCGCCGGTGCCGGCAGAAGCGCCGAGCCGCCGCCCGAGATCAGCGCCACCACACGGTCGGCGGCGGTGGCGCGGGTCAGAAGGCTCAGCACCTCTTCACCCGCCGCAGCCCCCGCCTCGTTCGGAACCGGGTGGCCGGTGGCCCTGAGCCTCGCGCCCTGAACCGGGCTCGCATTCTCTGCGTTGGTGACGATCAGGACCTCGACCGGGGCGGCAAGCCGTGACAGGGCCGTCCGCGCCATGGGGACGGCGGCCTTGCCGACAGCGATCAGGATCGTCCGGCCGCCCGGGCCGGGCCGGTCCGGGGGCTGGGCGTCGAAGGCGCGGGACAGCGCCGCAGCCGGGTCGGCGGCGGCGACGGCAACGTCAAAGAGCCGCCGCGCCTCGGCGCGCCCGTCTTCGCGCCCGTCCTCAGGCCCGTCCTCAGGCCCGTCCTCAGGCCCGTCCTCAGGCCCCGGCAATCTGGCGCGCCTTTGCCACCAGCACCTCGGCCTGGCGGATCGAGGCATAGTCGATCAGCCGCCCGTCGAGCGAGACCGCGCCCTTGCCCTCTTTCGCGGCCTGCTCCATCGCCTCGAGAATGCGTTTGGCGCGGGTCACTTCCTTTTCGGAGGGCGACATGACCTCGTTCGCCAGGGCGATCTGGCTCGGGTGGATGGCCCACTTGCCCTCGCAGCCCAGGACCGCGGCGCGGCGGGCGGCGGCGCGGTAGCCGTCGGGGTCGTTGAAGTCGCCGAAGGGGCCGTCGACCGGGCGCAGGCCGTTCGCGCGCGCCGCCACGACCATGCGTGCGAGCGCATAGTGCCACATGTCGCCCCAGTGGACTTCGCGGCTGCCGTCTTCCAGCGGATCGGTCAGCACCGAATAATCCGGATTGACGCCGCCGATGATGGTCGTGCGGGCGCGGGTCGAGGCCGCGTAATCGGCCACGCCGAAATGCAGGCTTTCGTTTCTTTTCGACGCGCCGGCAATCTCTGTGATATTCTGCATTCCAAGTGCGGTTTCGATGATATGCTCGAAACCGATGCGCTTCTTATAGCCCTTGGCATCCTCGATCTGCGTCACCATCATATCGACGGCATAGACATCCGCCGCCGTCCCGACCTTCGGGATCATGATGAGGTCGAGCCGTTCGCCCGCCTGTTCCACCACGTCCACCACGTCGCGATACATGTAGTGGGTGTCGAGCCCGTTGATGCGGACCGACATGGTCTTCTTGCCCCAGTCCAGCTCGTTCAGCGCCTTGATGATGTTCTTGCGCGCCTGCGCCTTGTCGTCGGGCGCGACCGCGTCCTCGAGGTCGAGGAAGATCACGTCGGCTTCTGATTGTGCCGCTTTTTCAAACATTTGCGGCGCGCTGCCCGGAACGGCGAGTTCGCTTCGGTTGAGGCGGGCGGGGGCCTGGTCGATGGGGTGGAAGCTCATGGCGCGAATCCCTCGTGCTGCGGTTTGGACGATGGGCAGGCAGAAAGGACGTGAAACACCGGGCCTGTCAAGCAAGAATATTTCGCCGTTGGCGATGGTCGCGCAACATCCATAAGCACGCCATCAGCCGCGGGCTGCGGCCTCTTGTGCAAGGCGCGAGGAATAATAGAAGGCAATCGCCTGAGCGCGGTTCTTTACGCCGAGTTTCTCGAAAAGATTGCTCAGGTGGAATTTGACCGTATTGGCCGATATGTCGAAATCGGCCGCCAGTTCCTTGTTCGACAATCCTTTCGCAAGCGCCTCGAGAAGCGCGCGTTCGCGGCGGGTCAATTGCGAAACCGGATCGGTCTGCAATTCGCGCAGGTCGAGATAGGGAAAGACCATGTGTCCGGTCGCAACGGCAACGCAGGTGTCCAGAAGCCGCTCGACCGGGCCGGTCCGGGCAGCGAAGCCCGCCGCCCCCGCCAGCATCGCCGCCCGGGTGACCTCGCCCCGGGATTCGTCGCCGTAGACCACGATGCGCGGGGCGTTCGGCTGGTCGCGCAGCACCTCGATCAGCTTCTGGCCGCCAAGCGCCGGCAGGTGCCAGTCGATCACCGCCACCGCGACCGGAACCCGCATCACCGCGCCCAGAAGCCCCTCTGCGGTAGCCGATGTCGCCACCAGCGAAAAGCGCGGATCGCGGTCGAAAAGTTCGGAAAGCGCGCGCAAAACCAGCGGGTTGCCGTCGGCGAGCGACAGGTCGATCGGGCCGGGGGACTGGGTTGCGGACATGGGCGCTTTCCCTAAAACCTACCAAATAGGGTAGGTTGTTGTTCGTATACCACCGTATTCCGGTCCATATGGGTCGTAAAATACCTACCCAAGAGGAAATACAAAAGCAGGAGTAAGGCAGGTTGCGGCATCTTGGCAAACCGAATCTTCTGACCCGACGTTAACATCGAGCCCCGGATACCCCCATGACCGCTGTGATCTTCCCGCCGCTCACCATTCCCGAAACGCTCGCCGCCGGCCCCGGCCCCGGCAACACCGACCCCCGCGTGCTGGCCGCCTTCGCCAACGCCGGTCTCGCCGACCACATGCAGGCCGACGTGCTGCGCGGCATGGTCGAGTGCAAGGAGATGCTGCGCGCGCTCTGGGGGACGAAGAACACCTACACCTACGGCGTGGGCGGCACGGGCTTTTCCGGGCTCGACTGCATGCTGAACGCGATCCTGCCGGGCGACACGGTGGTCGCCTTCACCAACGGCACCTTCTCTGGCATCGACGGGCTGACGATCCGCATGAAGGCCGCGACGCGCGAAGAACTGGCGGCGGCGCCGATGAACCCGACCCCGGCCTCGGTCACGATCGTCACGGTGCCGCACGGCAAGTCGGTCGACCGCGCGACGATCGAGACGGCGCTGAAGCAGCACAAGCCCAAGTGGGCTTTCATGGCGCATTGGGAAACCGGTTCGGGGCGCGTCAACGACCTGCGCGCCTTCTCTGACGTCTGTCTGGCGACCGGGGCGCTTGGCCTTATCGACGCGGTGTCGTCGCTTGGCATCGCGGATTTCTCGATCGACGACTATCCGGGCGTCGTCGGCTGGGCCTCCTGCCCGCAGAAGGGCGTCCTCTGCCTGCCGCTGACCTATGCGCCCGTCTCCTTCACCGACCGCTATATCGCGGAAGTGGCGAAAACCGGCTGCCATTCCTACGTCCACCATCCGATCCTCGAGGCGCGTCACTGGGGCGTGGTCGAGGGCAAGGACGTGACCGCCGGCAGCTACCACCGCACCCATTCGGGCTATGCTGTCGCGGCCTTCCACGAGGCGCTGCGCTTGACGCTGATCTTGGGCCGGGCGGCGAAGGCTGCGTCCTATGCGTTGCATGAGAAGGCGCTTCGCGATGCGGTGACGGCGCTTGGCTGCGAGGTGACGTCGAACATGACCTCGCTTGTCGTGCTGAACCTGCCGCCCGCGTTCACGGGCCGCGAAAAGGAGCTGGTGCAGGCCTGCCGCGCCCAGGGCTTCGGTATCTGGCCGACGCTTTCGGAACCGGTGCAGGTGCGGATCGGCATCCTCAACCAGCTGAGCCAGGCCGCCATCACCGAGATCGTGACCCGTTTCGCCACCGCCATGGCAGCACTTGGTGCGCCGGTCGATCTGGCGGCGGTCAAGGCCGGGCTCGACAAACATTACAGCGCGGCGAAGGCCGCCTGAGGGAGGGGACAATGGACATTCACGAATATCAGGCGAAGGAAATACTGAAATCCTTCGGCGTCGGCGTGCCGGATGGGGCGCTGGCCTACAGCCCCGAACAGGCGGCCTACCGGGCGCGCGAGCTTGGCGGCTCGAAGTGGGTGGTCAAAGCGCAGGTCCATGCGGGCGGGCGCGGCAAGGCCGGGGGCGTGAAGCTCTGCAGTTCGGAACATGAAATCCTCGATGTCACCTCGGACATGTTCGGCATGAAGCTGGTGACGCACCAGACCGGGCCCGAGGGCAAGGGTGTCTACCGGGTCTATGTGGAAGCCGCGACGCCCTTCGAGCGCGAGATCTACCTGGGCTTCGTCCTTGACCGCACCTCGCAGCGCATCATGATCGTCGCCTCGGGCGAAGGCGGGATGGAGATCGAGGAAATCTCGGCCAAGCGGCCCGAGTCGATCGTGCGCCAGACCGTCGAGCCCGCGGTCGGCCTGCGCGACTTCCAGGCGCGCGAGATCGCCTTCGCGCTCGGCATCCCGCCCTCGCTCACCCAGCAGATGGTGCGGACGCTGCAAGGCTGCTACCGCGCCTTCCGCGACCTTGATGCGACCATGGTCGAGATCAACCCCCTGGTCATCACCCAGGACCAGCGCATCCTGGCGCTCGACGCCAAGATGACCTTCGACAGCAATGCGCTCTTCCGCCATATCGAGATCTCGGAACTGCGCGACAAGAGCCAGGAAGACCCGCGGGAATCGCGCGCCGCCGACCGGGGCCTGGCCTACATCGGCCTGACCGGCAACATCGGCTGCATCGTCAACGGCGCCGGTCTGGCGATGGCGACGATGGACACGATCAAGCTGGCGGGCGGCGAGCCTGCCAACTTCCTTGACATCGGTGGCGGTGCGACGCCCGAGCGGGTGGCAAAGGCCTTCCGGCTCGTGACCTCGGACAAGAACGTGCAGGCGGTCCTGGTCAATATCTTCGCCGGCATCAACCGCTGCGACTGGGTGGCCGAGGGCGTGGTGCAGGCCCTGAAGGCCGAACCGCTTGACGTGCCGGTCATCGTCCGGCTCGCCGGTACGAACGTGGAGGCTGGCCAGCAGATCCTGGCACAGTCGGGCCTGCCGATCATCCGCGCGGGGTCGTTGATGGAGGCCGCGCAGCGCTCGGTCACCGCCTGGAAGAACGACAGCGCGCAGAACACCAGCCAACACAGCCGCGCCAAGACGACGGCCTGAGGAGTAACGACATGAGCATCTTTCTTGACCGCTCGAGCCGCGTCATCGTGCAGGGCATCACCGGCCGGATGGCCCAGTTCCACACCCGCGAAATGCTGGACTATGGCACCAACGTCGTCGGCGGCGTCGTGCCCGGCAAGGGCGGCGAAAAAGTCCACGGCGTGCCGGTCTTCAACACCGTGAAAGAGGCGGTGGCCGCGACCGGCGCGGATGCGAGCCTCGTATTCGTGCCGCCGCCCTTCGCCGCCGATTCGATCATGGAAGCGGCCGATGGCGGCATCCGCTATTGCGTCTGCATCACCGACGGCATCCCGGCGCAGGACATGATCCAAGTGAAGCGCTACATGCTGCGCTATCCCAAGGAAAAGCGCATGGTGCTGACCGGCCCGAACTGCGCGGGCACCATCACGCCCGGCCAGGCGCTTCTGGGGATCATGCCGGGCCACATCTACCTGCCGGGCCCGGTCGGGATCGTCGGCCGGTCAGGGACGCTCGGCTACGAGGCGGCGCAGCAGCTGAAGTACCTGGGGATCGGTGTGTCGACCTCGGTCGGCATCGGCGGCGACCCGATCAACGGTTCGAGCTTCCGCGACATCCTCGAGGCCTTCGAGGAGGATCCGGCGACCGAAGTGGTCTGCCTGATCGGCGAAATCGGCGGACCGCAGGAAGCCGAGGCGGCGACCTATATCCAGACGAAGATGACCAAGCCCGTGATAGCCTACATCGCCGGCCTGACCGCACCCAAGGGCCGCACCATGGGCCATGCCGGCGCGATCATCTCGGCTTTTGGGGAAAGCGCGTCCGAAAAGGTCGAGATCCTGACGGCGGCCGGTGTCACCGTCGCGGAAAACCCCTCGGTCATCGGCGAAACCATCGCGAAGGTGCTGCGCCGCAAGGCCGCCTGAGGGTCTTGCCCCGCCTGCCGGGGCAAAGCATCATCGACGGCGCGGGGGGCGGAAGCCCCCCGTTCCCCCTGACAGCCCAAGGAACACCCATGACCACTGCCCGGCGCCCCCGCGTCCTTCTGACCCGCCGCTGGCCCGAGGCCGTGGAACGCGCGCTTGCCGAACGGTTCGAGCTGACGCCGAACCTTGAGGACAAGCCTCTGAGCGCCGCCCAGATCGCGGCCGCGCTTCTGGAATATGACGCGGTCTGCCCGACGGTGACCGACAAGGTCGACGCGGCGGCGCTGGCGCCGAACCAGCCGCGCGCGCGCATCCTTGGCAATTTCGGCGTGGGCTACAGCCATATCGACGTGGAGCGTGCCAAGGCCATCGGCCTGGTGGTGACGAACACGCCGGACGTCCTGTCCGACTGCACCGCCGACCTGGCGATGACGCTCATGCTGATGGTCGCCCGGCGCGCGGGCGAGGGCGAGCGCGAACTGCGTGAGGGGCGCTGGACCGGCTGGCGGCCGACCCACCTGATCGGCACCAAGGTGACGGGTGCGACGCTCGGCATCATCGGTTTCGGCCGGATCGGGCAAGAGATGGCCGCGCGCGCGCATTTCGGTTTCGGGATGCCGATCCTCGTCTACAACCGCTCGCCGGTCGATCCGGCGATCCTGGCCAAGACCGGCGCGCGGCAGGTGGCGAGCATCGAGGAACTGCTCAGGTCGTCGGACGTGGTGTCGCTGCATTTCCCCGGCGGTGCCGCAAACCGCCACCTCATCAATGCCGAGCGGATCGCGATGATGCGGCCCGGTGCCTTCCTCATCAACACCGCGCGGGGCGAGGTGGTGGACGAAGAGGCGCTGGCGGCGGCGCTGAAGGCCGGGCGGATCGGCGGCGCGGGGCTTGATGTCTATTCGGCCGAACCGCAGGTGATCCCGGCGCTACTGGACGCGCCGAACGCGGTCCTTCTGCCGCACCTCGGCTCTGCGACCAGCGCCACGCGCGAGGCGATGGGCTTTCGCGTCATGGACAACCTCGTGGCCTTCTTCGACGGGAAGGAACCGCCGGACCGCGTGGCCTGATGTTCGATTTCTGACATACCAAATGGCATTTTTCGGCCAGATTTTCAGAAACCTGTTCTGAAATGAAAAAAGGCGCCGGGTTTTGCCCGGCGCCAGTTCGTCTCAGTCCGACTGGGGGGTCAGTTGCTGAGATAGCTTTCCATGCTGTCGTCCAGCGCATCCTTCCAGGCCGTATGGTGCTTGGGCGCCATCGTGCCGGTGATGACCGAGCGATAGGCATTGTCGCGGAAGGTCATGATGTTGTTCTTCTTGTGGTCTTTCCATTCGAAGAAGGCCTCGCAGGCGCCGTCGACGTCGAAGGACGGGTAGTCCGTCTCGGCGATCAGCTCCTTCACATAGTCGCCCTGGTAGTGGATCGCGTCGTGGGCGTCCTCGCCGGCATCCTCGCCCGCCACCCGGTCCTCGACATCCTTCAGAAGCACCTTCCGGTCGGTCGGGATCTTGATCTTGCCCATGATCGCGTCGCGGACCCACCAGGCCTGCGCGTCGAACATGTTGAAGGTGAACCACTGGTCCTGCATCCCCAGGAAGAAGAGCTTGGGGTTGTTGACCCAGACGACGCCCTTGTAGAGGTCGGCGGCCGCCAGGCGGTTCGCGGTCTTCAGGCGCAGATCGTCCGGCAGGAAGGGGAAGTGGTGCTTGTAGCCAGTGCAGAGGATGACCGCATCGACCTTCTTCGAGGTGCCGTCGGCGAAATAGGCGGTCGTTTCGTCGACCCGCACCAGCTTCGGCACTTCCTTCCAGTTGTCGGGCCATTTGTAGCCCATGGGCGCGTTCCGGTAGGCGACGGTGATCGAGTTGGCGCCGTATTTCCAGCACTGGCTGCCGATGTCCTCGGCCGAGTAGCTGGAACCGAGCAGCAGGATGTCCTTGCCCTTGAACTCGAGCGCGTCGCGGAAGTCGTGGGCGTGCAGCACCCGGCCGTTGAACTTGTCGAAGCCGGGGTATTCCGGGACGTTCGGCACCGAGAAATGGCCCGAAGCGACGATGACGTTGTCGAACTCTTCCTCGTACATCCGGTCATTGACCATGTCGTGGGCGGTGAGGGTGAAGTTGCCCTTGCCCTCGTTGTAGCGCACGAAGCGGACCGGGGTGGAAAAGCGGATCCAGTCGCGCACGCCGGCCTTCTTCACGCGGCCCTGGATATAGTCCCAAAGGACGGCGCGCGGCGGGTAGCTGGCGATCTGCTTGCCGAAGTGTTCCTCGAAGGAATAGTCGGCGAATTCCAGACCCTCTTTTGGGCCGTTCGACCAGAGGTAGCGGTACATCGAGCAATGGACCGGCTCGCCGTTTTCGTCGAGGCCGGTGCGCCAGGTGTAGTTCCAGAGCCCACCCCAGTTGGACTGTTTTTCAAAGCAGACCACCTCGGGGATGTCCTCCCCCTTCTGTTTGGCCGACTGAAAGGCGCGCAGCTGCGCAAGGCCCGAAGGGCCCGCGCCAATGACGGCCACTCTTTTCTTCATCTGGATGCTCCCGTTGGTCTATACCGGTTCTGCCGGACTGGTTCCTGTGGTTCGGACCAATTAAGCTGAGCGGTTGATGGCATGTCAATATTTTTGCATGGCGGGAAAGATCGGATCGGCGGATGAGCGGACAGAGCCTTGCCCTGCGGCTGGCGGCGACCGGTCGGTTGCGCCGGTTCGACGTTGGCGGACGGCCCGTGCGGATCGGCTTTTTCGCGCCCCTGACCGGCCCGGCGCAGACCTGGGGGCTGCCGGGCCTACTGGGGTGCGAGATCTGGGCGGACTGGATCAACCGGGCAGGGGGCCTTCTGGTCGGCGGGCGGCGGCATCCGGTCGAGCTGGTGCCGTTCGACGCCGGGTCCGCTACCGGCGAGGCGCAGGCGGGCGTGCGGGCGCTGATCGGTTCGGGCGAGCTGGCCTTCCTGCTGGCGCTTGGTGGCGAGCCCCTCGGCGCGCTTCTGCCACTTTTGACGCGCACCAAGACGCTGGCCGCGACGCTTCTGCCATCGGACCTGTCGCCCGATACGCCCTACCTGATCGCGCCCTCCGAGATCCATCCGCTCTATACCGTGACCGCCGTCGACTGGCTGGCGCGCAACCGCCCGCATCTGCGGCGCGTGGCGCTTTGCACGCAGGAGGACGCCGTCGGCACCCCCGCCCGCGCCGCCTATCGCGCGGCCTTCCGGGCGGCGGGCTGGCAGCTGACGGCGGACCTGCCCTATGACCCCGCGAAGGGCGATGCAGGCGCGCTGGTCGCGGCGATGATGGCGAGCGACCCGCAGATCCTGTGCTGGGGGACGAGCACGGCGCCCATGGTCCATGCCCTGACCGAGGCCGCCTTTCACGCCGGCTTCAAGGGCCAGATCCTGTCCTGCACCATCGACGACTATCCACGCCTGATCGCCCGCACCTCGGCCGGCTTCCTGCAGGGCGCGCTCTTCCAGTTCCCGGACTTCGACGATCCGGCACTGGCCGACCGGCCTTTCTACTTCCACCGCCCGGCGGAATTCTTCGCCGATTACAACCGCCGTTTCCCCGGCCGCTGGTCGGCGGTCAGCTGGGAATATGTCGCGGCGCTGGATATCTGGCAGGCTGCCGTCGAGGCGGCGGGGACGACGGCTGCGCCTTCGGTCCTTGCCGCGATGAAGCGGGCGGGGCGGACCGAGACGATCTTCGGCGCCGCAGACTGGCGGGGGCAGGAACTTTTCGGCATCGCCCATGCGCTGGTCGGCGACTGGCCGGTAGTCGAGATCGACCGGGGCCGGGCGCGGATCGTCGCGTTCGGGTCTATCCCCGACTGGCTGTCGCGCCATCGCGGGCTGATGATCGAAGAGATGACGGCGCTTGGCCAGATGTGGCACCAGCGCGCCGGGCGCGGGGCGGCCGCTACAGGGGCGGCGGAAAGCGTCCCGGCCAGTCCGTCGCGCGATGATAGGCCTCTCCCAATGCCAGAAGCGGCAGGTCTGCTCCCGTCCGGCCGATGATCTGCATCCCCATCGGCAGCCCGTTCGCGCCGAACCCCACCGGCAGGTTCAGCGCCGGCAGGCCAGCGAGGCTCGCGGGGATCACCACCTCCATCCAGCGGTGATAGGTGTCCATCTTGCGCTCGCCGATCGCCCTCGGCCAGCGCCACTCGGCGGGGAAGGGCCAGACCTGCGCCGTGGGCAGCACGAGCGCGTCGTAGCGCTCGAACAGCCGCGACGCAGTGGCGAACCAGTCCGAGCGGATCTGCGAGGCCGCATAGACCTCGGCCGCGCTGAGCTTCAGGCCGCGCTCGATTTCCCAGATCGTCTCGGGTTTCGTCAGCGCGCGTTTCGCGGGGTCGTCATAAAGCGCGCGCTTGCCGCTGGCGCTCAGCATGGCGCGAAGGGTGATCCAGCTGTCCCAGAGCTTTTCGGCGGGGAAGGGCGGCGCAACCGGCTCGACCGTCGCGCCAAGATCGGCAAGGGTGGTGAGTGCGGTTTCGCACAGGGCGAGGATGCCCGGCTCGCAGGTGTAGGCGCCGCCCCAGTCGCCGAGCCAGCCGATGCGGCGACCGGCAAGCGACATTGGCTCCAGCGGCGAGAATTTCGGGGTTTCGCGGTCGAAGGGCATCTGGGGGTTCGGACCGGCGAGGCAATCGAGCAGCAGCGCGAGGTCCTGAGGGTCACGCGCCATCGGCCCCTCGGTCGCCAGCGTCGACAGGAACGCCTCCTGCCCCGCGTCACCGGGCACCAGACCCCAGGTCGGGCGGAAGCCGTAGACGTTGCAGAAGGCGGCGGGGTTGCGCAGGCTGCCCATCATGTCCGACCCGTCGGCGAGCGCCACGAGCCGGGCGGCGAGTGCTGCCGCAGCCCCCCCGGACGATCCGCCAGCACTCAGCGACGGGTCGTAAGGGTTGCGGGTCACGCCGAAGATCGGGTTGAAACTGTGCGAGCCCTGGCCCCATTCCGGCACGTTGGTCTTGCCGATGATGATGGCGCCTGCCGCCCTGAGCCGGGCCGCGACCAGATCGTCGGCATCGGGGATGTGATCGGCAAAGACCGGCGAGCCCCAGGTGGTGCGCAGGCCCTTTGTCGCGACCAGCTCTTTCACCGCCATCGGGATGCCGTGCAAGGGGCCGCCCCGACCCGCGCGATCCGCCGCGCGCGCCTCTGCCATCAGTTCCTCGCGCGGACGCAGCGAGATGATGGCGTTCAGCGCGGGGTTCACCGCCTCGATCCGGTCGAGGGTCGCCGCCATCAGATCGACAGCGGTGAAGGTGCCCGCATCCAGCCCCTGTCTGAGGGCGATGGCGGACAGCGAGGTTAGGTCCATGACAGGCGGTCCCGTAAAGAAGTGGAGGCCCGAGGGCCCCCACCGGTCGTGATCTGGTTACTTCTGAAGCTCGGTCCAGATCGCGGTCTGGTATTCCAGCGCCTTGCCGGTGCAGACGGTCAGGAAGTGGCCCTTGTCCTTGAACTCTGCCGGCGGGTAAAGCTCGGGCGCGCCCTTCATGTCGTCGGGCATGAACGGCTCGGACCCGGCGATCCCGTTGGCATAGCGCGCGAAGGCCGACAGCATCGCCGCGTTCTCAGGCTCCATGATGTAGTCCATGAACAGATAGGCGTTCTCGGCGTTCGGCGCGTCTTTCAAGAGGACGACGTTGTCCATCCAGAGCGGATAGCCTTCCTTCGGATAGCCATAGTGGATTTCCGGCACGGCCAGCCGCTGGCGAAGCGTCGAGCCGTTCCAGTCTACCGTCGCGGAATAGTCGTGCTTGGTCATCTTCTCGACGGTGGAATAGTCCATCGCCATCCACTTCGGCTTGGCGGCGATCAGCGCGTCGCGGACCTTCTTCATGACGGCGGGATCGTCGTCGCAAATCTTGCCGCCCTCATACATGGTGGCCAGCGCCAGCACGTCGCCCATTTCCGGCACGACGTTGATCTTGCCCACCAGTTCCTTTGGCGGGTCCATGAAGATGGCCGAGGTATTGATGTCGCCGCCGTAGTCCTTGGTGTTGACCGATATGCCGGTCGAGCCCCACTGCCACGGAACCGACCATTTGCGGCCCGGATCCCATTCGACATTCATCCAGGCCGGATCGATGTTCTTGTGGTTCGGCAGCTTCGACAGGTCGAGCTCCTGGATCAGCCCCTTGTCGGCGTAGATCTTCACGAAGCCGGCCGAGGGCACCACGAGGTCGAAGCCCGACCCGCCGGCCTCGACCTTGGCGAGCGCGGTGTTGTTGCTGTCGAAGTCCGTGATCGTGACCTTGACCTTGTATTTTTCCTCGAACTTCTTGACGAGATCGGGACTGGTGTAGTTGCCCCAGTTGTAAAGGTGCAACTCGCCGTCCGCGTGGGCGGCCGTCCCTGCCATCAGCATGGCAACGACTGTCAGGGTTCTTTTCATCCCAAGTTTCCTCCTGTTGTCCGGCCGGACTGCCCGCGCAGCCCAGACGCCGGCGGGTCAGTCTTTCTTGCGGGTCAGTAGGTAGAAGAGCGACAGAAGCACCAGGGTCAGCGCCAGAAGGGCGGTCGAGATGGCGTTGACATCAGGCTTCATCGCCCGGCGCAACTGACCGAGCATGTAGGTCGGCAGCGTGTCCTGGCCGGGCGACTTGATGAACTCGGTAATCACAACATCGTCGAGCGAGGTGACGAAGGCCAGCATCGCACCGGCAAAGATGGCCGGCGCCAGAAGCGGCAGCGTCACGCGCCGGAAGGTCTGCCAGGGGCTGGCGTAAAGGTCCGCGGCAGCGGTTTCCAGCGTCAGGTCCATCCCTTCGAGCCGGGCGCGGATCGGCAGGTAGGCGAAGGGGATGCAGAAGGCGGCATGCGCGACGATCAGATAGCCAAGCCCGGTATAGCCGGTCGACTTCTTGATCGCGGCGGTCACCAGCAGCAGCGCCACGGCGGTGACGATTTCGGGCACCATCAGCGGCTGGTTGATCATGGCATAGATGAAGGTCTGGCCCTTGAAGCCCTTGCGCCGGGTGGTGCCCAGCGCCGCCAGGGTCGCGAGCGCCGTCGACAGGATCGCGGCGCAGGTCGCGATGATCAGCGAGTTGACGGTCGCGTTCTTGACCTCGTCATTTGCCCAGGCGACCCGATACCAGTCAAGCGAGAAGCCCTCCCAGGTCGCCGGGCTCTGGCCCTGGTTGAAGGAATAGACCACCAGCACCACCATCGGCGCGTAAAGGGCCGCAAAGACCATCATGGCCACGGTCGAAAAACCGGGCAGGTCCGTGACAGAGAACGAGCGCCTAGCCATGCCGGTTTTCTCCGCCGATCGTGCGCACATAGGCCAGTAGTGCTATGGTCACGATGATGAGAAGCGTGATCGACAGGGCAGAGCCCAGGGGCCAGTTCTGGCCCTGGCCGAATTGCAGGTCGATGAAATTGCCGATCATCATGTTCTTGCCGCCGCCGAGGATGCGCGGCGTCACATAGGCGCCGAGGCAGGGCACGAAGACCAGGATCGAGCCCGCGATGATGCCGGGCCGGGTGATCGGCAGGATGATCCGGCGCAGGATCTGCCAGCGGTTGGCGTAGAGGTCATAGCCCGCCTCCAGCAGCCGCATGTCGAAGCGGTCGATGGTGGCAAAGAGCGGCAGCACCATCAGCGGCAGATAGACATAGACCATGCCGATCAGCAGGGCCGTGTCGGTGTAGGTCAGGCGGATGGGCTCTGATATCACGCCGACTTTCAGAAGGAGCGTGTTCAGGACGCCCTCGTTGCGGATGATCTGGTTGATGGCGAACGTGCGGATCAGCAGGTTCGTCCAGAAGGGGATCGTGATCAGGAAGAGCCAGAGCGCACGCGCGCGCGGGCTGCGCGTGGCGATGAACCAGGCGGTCGGAAAGCCCACCAGAAAGGTCAGGACCGTGGTGATGAACGACAGCTTCACCGAGCGCCAGAAAATCACCAGGTTCGCGTCGGCCAGAACCAGATTGTCGCTGAAGATGTCATGCTGGAACACGATGCCCTTCCAGCCTTCAAGCGAGAAGATCCATTCGACGTTGCCGTAGGTGGCCGGCGTCAGGAAGGAATAGATCAGCACGATGATGAGCGGCCCGGCCGCCGCCGCGAACAGGACGACCAGCGCCGGTGCCGACAAAAGCCAGGCGTTGCGGCGGGATTGGACTTCGGCCTCTTCCTCAAGCGTTGCCATGGCCCTAGTCCCCCAGGACCTGCGCCGCGCCCGGCGCAAAGCGCAGCCCGACCTTGCCGCCACGCTCAAGCCCCGCATCACCCGTCGCGGGGCTTTGCAGGCGGGCGACAACCTCTGTGCCGTCGGCCAGATCGACATGGCAATGGGTGTCGGTGCCGAAATAGACCAGATTGGTGATGGTCGCGGGCAGGGCGTCGGGCTCGCCCGCCGCGACGATGCGCACCTGTTCGGGGCGCACCGCGACGGTGATCGGGCCGGTCTGGCCCTTGGCGCCGCTGACCTCGACCAGGCCGCCGGCCTTCAGCCGCGCCTTGCCAGCTTCAAGGGTCGCAGGCAGGAAGTTCGATTCGCCGATGAAGCTTGCGACGAAGCGGTTGACGGGATTGTTGTAGATTTCGCGCGCGGTGCCGACCTGTTGCAGGTGCCCGGCGCTCATCACCGCGATCCGGTCGGACATCGTCAGCGCCTCTTCCTGGTCGTGGGTGACGAAGACGAAGGTGATGCCGGTTTCGGTCTGAAGGCGCTTCAGTTCGATCTGCATCTCCTTGCGGAGCTTGAGGTCCAGGGCCGACAGCGGCTCGTCCAGCAGAAGGACCTTGGGCGTCGGCGCCAGGGCGCGCGCCAGCGCCACCCGCTGCTGCTGGCCGCCCGACAGCTGGCTCGTCTTGCGGCCCGCCATCGGTTCAAGCTTCACCAGCGCCAGCATCCGCGCGACCCTGTCCTTCACCTCGGCCGCCGGGCGGCCCTGCATCTCGAGCCCGAAGCCGATGTTCTGGGCGACCGTCAGGTGGGGGAAAAGCGCGTAGCTTTGAAAGACCGTGTTCACGGGCCGCCGGTTCGGCGGCAGGGGGGTGATGTCGGCGCCGTCCAGCAGGATCTGGCCAGAGGTCGGGCTTTCAAAGCCCGCGATCATGCGCAAAAGCGTGGTCTTGCCGCAGCCCGAGGGGCCGAGGAGCGTGAAGAACTCGCCCTGGCCGATCTCGACCGATACGTTGTCGAGCGCTTTCACGATCGCTTCGCCCTGGCCGAAATGTTTGGCGATCTGTCGCGCTTCGACGGACGTCTTACCCACGCCTGTTCCCCCCTGATTTTTGATCATTTTTTTCCGAATTGAGATTCGGTGCAACCCCAAGATCGACCCCAAAGGGCTCGGGCGGCAAGATTATTCCGGACAGCCCAGAAAACGCAAAAGAAAAGTCCGCCACGGGTTGCGTGGCGGACTCTCACTCGCGCGACGTCCGGCGGTCAGCCGAGCGAGCGTGCCGCCACGTCGAGCGCGTGCATCATGGAACGCGCGGCCGAACGCAGCGTCATTACGGAAAAGTCGGTCCCGGCGCGGTGGCACAGAAGGAACGAGCCCAGGTGCTCAATCTGGGTGCGGGTGGCGCTGCCGTCCGTCATGGCGCGGATGTCGACGTTGCAGAGCCGTTCGAAAAGGTCCGCCGCCCGCGCGCCCGTCACCTCGAACCGCACCCAGCCGTCGGTCTGTTCGGTGACCGAGGCCGCGCCGCCGGTCGCGGCGGCCAGTTCGCCGGCGATCTCTTCATGCGCGGCGAAGGGGGCGGTCACCATCCACTGGTCGGGCCCGGTCCAGAAGGCAGCCCAGTCGCCCGAGCGAGCCATGCCGCCGGGACCGGGCAGCGCCAGGCCGGTCAGCCGGGCGATGGCCGCCGCCACGTCCGCGCCGCGACCCGCACGGGCCGCGAGCGAGGCCATGGCCACGTCGGGGTTTTCGGCGATGCGGAGCGTGCCGATGGCGCGGATATCCGCGACAAGGCCACCAAGGGCGGCAAGCGGGGCAAGTTTCTGGGGTGCAAGTTTCTCAGGCACGGAGGCGCTCTCCTTCCGGATCGACGAAATGGGCGCTGACCACCTCGACCAGAACTTCGGTATCTTTCAACGGGTTGACCGCGCGCAGAACCTCGCCCTTGCGGGCCGCGCCGCCCTTCAGGAAGCCAAGCGCGATGTGCGACCGGACGTTCGGCGAATAGCAGACCGAGGTCATGTAGCCCTGGTCGTGCGCCGCGTCGGCCGGATCGCCCTGGTTGATGAAGTGCGAACCCGCCGTCAGCTTCTCGGCCGGGTTCACCGGCTTGAAGCCCATGACATTGAGCGCATCCGGCCGGTTCATCCCCTCGCGTTCCGACAGGATCGAGCCGATGGCGTCCTTCTTCTTGTTGACCATGCCGCCCATGCCAAGGTTCAGGGCAGAGGTGGTGCCGTTCAGCTCGTTCCCGGCGACGTGGCCCTTCTCGATCCGCATGACGCCCAGCGCCTCGGTCCCGTAGACGCAGCCGCCCATCTGGTCAGCGAGCGCCGACATGCGCCGGACAAGCGCATCGCCGTAGCGGGTCGGCACCGCGATCTCATAGGCCAGTTCGCCCGAGAAGCTGATGCGGAAGAGCCGCGCGCGGGTGCCGCCGACGGTGATGTTGCCGCAGGCCATGTAGGGGAAGGCCTCGGTCGAGATGTCCTGGTCGACGACCTGTTGCAGCAGCTCGCGCGCCTTCGGACCGGCGACCGAGAATTGCGCCCAGGCCTCGGTGGTCGAGATCAGTTGCACGTCCAGGTCGGGCCAGAGGCACTGGCGGCAGAACTCCATGTGGCGGTAGACGCCCACGGCATTCGCCGTCGTGGTGGTCACGACGAAATGGTCCTCGGCCAGGCGGGCGGCGGTGCCGTCGTCCATGACCATGCCGTCCTCGCGCAGCATCAGCCCGTAGCGCACGCGGCCCACGGCCAGCTTGGCGAAGGGGTTGGCGTAGATGCGGTTCAGGAATTCCGCCGCGTCCCTGCCCTGCACGTCGACCTTGCCGAGCGTGGTCACGTCGCAGATGCCGACGGCGCCGCGGGTGGTCAGAACCTCGCGGTCGACCGACTGGCGCCAGGTCGTCTCGCCCTTCCGGGGGAACCACTGGGCGCGGAGCCACATGCCGACCTCGACGAAGACGGCGCCCTGTTCCTCGGCCCATTTGTGGCTGGGCGTCAGGCGTTTCGGGCGGAAGTCCGCACCGGCCGAGCGGCCGGCATAGGCGCCGATCGGGACGGGCGAATAGGGCGGGCGGTAGATGGTGGTGCCTGTCTGCGGGATCGTGCGGCCGGTCAGTTCGGCAAGGATCGCCAGGCCGGTGACGTTCGAGGTCTTGCCCTGTTCGGTCGCCATGCCCAGCGTCGTGTAGCGCTTCAGATGCTCGACCTCGGCGAAGTTTTCGGCGACGGCGAGCTTGATGTCCTTGACGGTCACGTCGTTTTGCGGATCGACCCAGGCGCGGCCCTTCTTGTGCGGCACGACCCAGAGGGGCGAGATGGCGACGGGCGCATCTTCGGCCCCCGGCAGGTCCACGGACGGGACGCTGAAGCCCAGGTCCGCAAGTGCGGCGCGCGCGGCCTCGACGCCGCCGGTCAGGGCGGCGTGGGTCGAGAATTCGCCCTTCACGGCGCCCGCGACCGACATGCCGGCAGGCAGGTCGTTCGGCACGAAGGCCTGGAGCGCCTCGTTCCAGACGGGGCGGTTCCTCTGGTGGCAGGTCAGCTGCACGTTCGGGTTCCAGCCGCCCGAGACGGCGAGCGCCTCGGCGTCCGTCGTCCGGGTGCGGCCGTTCGCGTCACGGATGGTGATCTGGGTCAGGCCGAGCCGCCCGCGCGTGTCGGTGACCGTCTCGCCCTTGCGGCTGTCGATGACGGCGGCCACGTCGATGCCTTGAGATTTCAGGTCATCAACGGTCCGCAAGCCATCGTCATTGTTGGTGAAAACCGCAATGCGCTTGCCCGGCGCCGCGCCCCAGCGGTTGACGTAAGAGCGCACGGCGGCAGCGGTGATGATGCCGGGGCGGTCGTTGTTTTCAAACGCGATCGGCCGTTCGGTCGCGCCTGCCGCGAGGATGGCGTGCTTCGTGTAGACGCGCCACAGGATCTGGCGCGGCTGGCCCTGGGGCGGCACCGGCACATGGTCGTTCACGCGCTCGAGCGCGGAATAGATGCCGTGGTCATAGGTGCCGATGACGGTGGTGCGGGTCATCAGCCGGACGTTCGGCATGGTGGCAAGCTCTGCGACTGCCGCCGTTGCCCAGTCCGCGCCCGACTGATCGCCAAGCGTCAGGCGTTCGCTGTTCAGCCGGCCGCCCATGCGGAAATCCTCGTCCGCAAGGATCACCCGCGCGCCGGACCGCCCGGCGGTCAGCGCGGCGGCAAGGCCTGCGGGGCCGGAGCCGATGACCAGAAGGTCGCAGTGCAGGAAGCCCTTGTCGTAGGCGTCCGGGTCAACCTCGCCCGACAGGCGGCCAAGCCCGGCGGCGCGGCGGATCATGGGCTCGTAGATCTTTTCCCAGAAGGACGCCGGCCACATGAAGGTCTTGTAGTAGAAACCGGCGGTGAAGAAGGGCGACAGCCGGTCGTTGATCGCCAGCGCGTCGAAGGACAGCGACGGCCAGGCGTTCTGGCTGGCGGCGGACAGGCCCTGGTAAAGCTCGGCCACCGTGGCGCGCGTGTTCGGCTCGCGCCGGGCGCCGGTGCGCAGTTCCACCAGCGCGTTGGGCTCGTCCGATCCGGCACTCAGGGGGCCGCGCGGGCGGTGATATTTGAAGCTGCGGCCCATCAGGCGCACGCCGTTGGCCAGCAGAGCCGAGGCGAGCGTGTCGCCCGGGTGGCCCTGGAAGCTCCGCCCGTCGAAGGTGAAGTCCAACGTGCGGCTGCGGTCGATCTGGCCGCCCGAAAGGCGGTTCACCTGGCTCATTTCGCGCCCCCCTTGCGGGCAAGCGCCACGTCGCGCGCCAGTTCCGCCTTGATGATGTCATGGGTCAGCGTGTTGCGCGTCACCACCAGCCAGCTGCGGTCGCCCTGTTCGTGATACCAGAGCTCGCGATGTTCCCCCGCCGGATTGTCCCGCAGGTAAAGGTATTCGTAGAACTGCCGCCCGGCGTCGGGGGCCTGCCAGTCGGGCCGGTCCAGAAGCGAGACGTCGCCAAGGTAGGTGAACTCCTGCGCGTCGCGCGGTCCGAGAAGCGGGTGGGGGATCAGCATGGGGTGCGTCCTTTTGGGGCAGGCAGCGTTGGGATGGGGGCGCGTGAGGCTAAAGGTCAGTGCAGGTTCGGCTGGGCGCCCATGCCCTTTTCGTCGATCATCAGGCCCTTTTCGAAACGGTCGAAGCGGTAGGCCTTGGCGGTTTCGTGCGGGCGGTCGGTCGCCAGCAGGTGCGCGAAGGACCAGCCCGAGGCGGGCGTCGCCTTGAAGCCGCCGTAGCACCAGCCGCCATTGAAATAGAGCCCGTCGACGGGCGTCTTGTCGATGATGGGCGAGCCGTCCATCGACATGTCCATGATCCCGCCCCAGATCCGCAGCAGCCGGGCGCGGCCGATCATCGGCATGAGGCTCATGCCGCCCTCGCACACATCCTCGACCACCGGCAGGCCGCCCCTTTGGGCATAGGAGTTGTAGCCGTCGATGTCGCCGCCGAAGACCAAGCCGCCCTTGTCGGACTGGCTGACGTAGAAGTGGCCGGCGCCATAGGTGATGACGCCGGGGATGACGGGCTTCAGCCCCTCGGACACGAAGGCCTGAAGGACGTGGCTTTCCATCGGCAGGCGCATGCCCGCGTGCGACATGACGCGCGAGGAGGAACCCGCGACGGCGACGCCCACCTTCTTGGCACCGATGAACCCGCGTGAGGTTTCGACGCCGGTGATGCGGCCGTTCTCGATCCGCATGCCGGTCACTTCGCAATTCTGGATCAGGTCCACGCCCCGGCTGTCTGCGCCGCGTGCATAGCCCCAGGCGACCGCGTCATGGCGCACCGTGCCGCCGCGCGGTTGCAGAAGGCCGCCCTTGATCGGGAAACGGGCGCTGTCGAAGTTCAGGAAGGGCGCCATCTGGCGCACGCCCTCGCGGTCCAAGAGGACGGCATCGACGCCGTTCAGGCGCATCCCGTTGCCGCGCCGGGTGAAGGCGTCGCGCTGCGCGTCGGTGTGGCACAGGTTCAGGACGCCCCGCTGGCTGACCATGGCGTTGTAGTTGAAATCCTGCTCGAGCCCTTCCCAGAGCTTCATCGAAAACTCGTAGAAGGGCTCGTTGCCGTCCAGAAGGTAGTTCGAGCGGATGATCGTCGTGTTACGCCCGACGTTGCCGCCGCCCAGGTAGCCCTTTTCCAGGACCGCGATGCGCGATTGCTTGAATTCCTTGGCCAGGTAATAGGCCGTGGCCAGCCCGTGGCCGCCGCCGCCGACGATGATGATGTCATAGGCCTTCTGCGGCTCTGGCGTGCGCCAGGCGGGGGTCCAGCCCTTGTGGCCGGTCAGGGCCTCTTTCAGGACGCGGAAACCGGAATAGTGCATGGATGCCCCCGTTCGATCTTGGGCCGACACTAGACCTGTCGCAGCGCGCCGAACAGCGCCGTTTCGGACATGGAGCCTTTCGTTTCGGACATCTTGTTGCCTGGCCGGAAAGTCAGTTGCCAAGCGGCACGCGGAGCGCGCGATGCCCGGTCAGGATGGCCATGGCGTCGGCGCCGAAAAGGCTGCGCACGACCGGTTCGCGCGCGTCGAGGCCGCCCGTATAAGTGCCGAAGGCGGGCAGGATCAGGCGGCGGCCGTCGGTCACGAAACAGGGGCGCGACTGGCCGGCAAGGCGCAGCTTGGGGTGGAAATGGCCGAAAACCTCGCCCTTCGCGTCGCCTTCGGCGATGTGGCGGAAGGTCAGCGGGCCGACGGTCAGCTCGGCCAGATGCGCGCCCGGCAGGTCGACCGGCGCGGGGTCGTGGTTCCCGGCAATCCAGATCCAGCTGCGCCCGGCCATCAGCCGCAAGAGCCACAGCCGGTGATCCTCGGCCAGGTCCGCAGCGCCCAGGTCATCGAAACTGTCGCCAAGGCAGACGACCGTGCGGGCGCCCGACGCGGCCAGAACGGCGTCAAGGCGCAGAAGCGTGTCCGTGACCTCATAGGGGGGAAGCAGCGTGCCGCCGTGGCGGGCGATGCGTTCGGACTTGCCGAAATGCAGGTCCGACACGGCGACCAGTCCCGCAGCGGGCCAGTGGAGCGCCCCGGACGGCAGCGCCAAGAGGTCCGCCCCCATCAGATCGAAGCCGCAGCCCTGCATCCCGTCTCCCTCCTGAGAGGCGCGGTTCTAGCAAGTGCGGTCCGGCGGATCAACAGAAGGTCAGATGGGAAGGGGGGCGTCGGGCTTCATCTGGTCCAGGACGATCTGGCTTTGCACCCGCGCGACGCCCGGATGGGCCAGAAGCACCTGATGGATAAGCCGGTTCAGGTCGGTCAGGTCGGCGCAATAGACGCGCAGAAGGTAGTCGGCATTGCCGGTCAGGGTCCAGGCGCTGACGACCTCTGGCTGCAGGCGCACAAGGCGGGCAAAGGCCGCCGCGGGCTCGGCGCCGTGGCGGGCCAGCTCGACCTGAACGAAGGCCTGGACCGACAGGCCAAGTCGCACCGCGTCGAGCCGGGCGGAGTAGGCCGAGATGAGCCCCGCGGTTTCAAGCCGTTGCTTGCGGCGTGCCGCCTGGCTGGATGAGAGGTTGAGCGCGGTGCCCAGATCGACCGCGCTCAGCTGCGCGTCGCGCTGCAGCAGCGCCAGGAGCTGGCGGTCGATGTCGTCAAGCGTGATGCGGGTTTCCGTCATAAGTTGGAATGATAGTGCGGATATCGCGCGCTGTCAGTCGAAATCGTGCCGAAGAATGCGCAAACGGCGCATGGCGAACGCGCTATGATGGCGCCAGCGCACAGGAGGATCGCCATGGGACCGTTTCCGCACTCTGCCCCGAAGGCCGTGATTTCGGCCGACAATCCCGCCGGCACCGACGGGTTCGAGTTCGTCGAGTTCGCGCATGAAGACCCGCAGGCGCTCCGCGATCTGTTCACCCGCATGGGCTACGCACTGACCGCGCGCCACAAGACCAAGGCGATCGAGCTTTGGCAGCAGGGCGACATCACCTATGTGCTGAACGCCGAACCGGGCGGCCATGCGATGCGCTTCGTGGCCGAGCACGGGCCTTGCGCCGCCTCGATGGGCTGGCGGGTGGTCGATGCGGGCAAGGCCTTCGCCCATGCGGTTGCGAATGGTGCCGTGCCCTATCAGGCGGACGACCGGGTGATGGATGTGCCGGCGATCGTCGGCATCGGCGGTTCGCTCATCTATTTCATCGACCGCTATGGCGACGAAAACCCCTACGACGCCGAGTTCGATTTCGTGGCGCCGGCCAAGCCCAAGGGGGTCGGCTTCTACTACCTCGACCACCTGACCCACAATGTCCACAAGGGCAACATGGATGTCTGGTTCGACTTCTACGGCCGGATCTTCAACTTCCGCCAGATCCGCTTCTTCGACATCGAGGGCAAGTTCAGCGGCCTCTTCAGCCGCGCCCTGACCAGCCCCTGCGGCCGCATCCGGATCCCGATCAACGAGGACAGGGGCGAGACGGGGCAAATCGTCGAATACCTCAAGCGCTACAAGGGCGAGGGCATCCAGCACATCGCCGTCGGCACCGACGACATCTATGGCGCGACTGACGCGATCTATGACGCGGGCCTGCGCTTCATGCCGGCTCCGCCGCAAAGCTACTACGACCTGAGCCACGCGCGCGTCACGGGCCATGAAGAGCCCATCGAAAAGCTCGCGCGGCACGGCATCCTGATCGACGGTGAAGGCGTGGTCGACGGGGGCGAGACGCGGATATTGTTGCAAATCTTCTCAAAGACAGTGATCGGGCCGATCTTCTTCGAGTTCATCCAGCGCAAAGGCGACGACGGGTTCGGCGAGGGCAATTTCAAGGCGCTCTTCGAATCGATCGAGGCCGATCAGATCGCGCGTGGCGTGCTCAAGGCAAGCTGACAGCGCGGAACGCGGACCGCGCCCGACAGACGGCGCGGACGTATTGCCCTGGGGGGCGGTGCGGGGTGGCCAAAGATCAGCCGCCCCGCACCATTTTCAGCACATAGGTCTGGCCGCCCTTGACGTAGGTCAGCTCATTCTCGCCGATGCCCGCCACCTGGCCGCCATCGAACACGTCGCCGATCTGCACCTTGACGAAGCGGCCGGAGGCCAGGCGGATCAGCGCGCGCTTGTGGCCCGGCGCGCCATAGACGCCGATCAGGTTGGTATTGCCGAGGCTGAGGACGTTCGACAGGGTCGAGCGGTTGGCGACCGTGCGCGTCGTGTCCATCGTCGGGATGCCCGCCTGCGGCGCCTGCGAGGGGGCCTCGGCCTGTTGTTGCGGCGCCGGTTGGGGTTCTGGCGCAGATTGCTGCGCGACGACGGGGGTCAGGGCCGGGGCGGGAGTGGCGGCCGGCGCCTCGGGTTCGGCAGTCGCGTTCGCCTGGCGGAGCGCGTCGGTCACGTCGAAGGTCTGCACCTCGGTCGGTTTTGCGCGCGCGGCCAGGGCAAGGACGGCTTTCGGCCGCCGGGGCGGCAGCGCCGATGAGGTCGGGCCGCTTCCCGCCGCTGCGGCCGTCGCCTCGGCCAGGGCGGCTGAGGCCGCCGCATCGGCGACGGTCGATGCCGCGGACTGGGCTGCCCGCGCCGTGGCAATGACCGCGCCGGGCCGGGCCTTGGGCCTAAGGTCGCCGGCTGCCGGGGTGGCGGCGGTGGCGGTTTCGGTCGTCGCTGGCGCGGGGGCCGCCTCGCCACTCTGGTCGGGCGCGGGGGCCGGTATGGCTTCGGGTGTAGTTGCGGGCGTGGCTTCGGGAGCGAGTGCCTGCGGCACGACGAGCGTCGCGGGCCGGGCGCGCGGTTTCAGGCGGAAGAGCGGGTCGCTGGCCTGGGCGGCGGCGCGCGCCGCCTCCTGGATCGCCTCGGGCGAGGGGGGCGTGATCGTCGCCGGTCGCGGCGGCGGCAGGGTCGAGGGGCGCCCGGCATAAAGCGTGAAGCCGTCGGGCATCTGCACGCCCTCAGTGGTAGGCGTGACCTGGCCCGTGGCGTCGACGACCGGCATCCGCTCGAGCGGCACCGGCAGGGGCTGGGTGCCGGGCGCCACATCGGTGCTGGCCGCAGACGTCGACGGAGCCGCCGGCGCCGCCGGGGCCGTCGCGCCGGTGGCGGGCGGCTGGGGCTGGGCGATGGCGGCGTCGGGCGTCGCGTCGGGCGTCGGCGCGGCGGTGACCGGGGCC
>CAMFGW010000026.1 GCA_945952025.1 uncultured Paracoccaceae bacterium | reverse complement strand
CGGGCGCTTCCGCGCCCACCGGGGCAGGCGCAGGCCTTCGTTGATCTGTGACACGGACGGTCCAGCGGCACCGTTCCCACGACGGGCGGGGGCAACGCGGGTCGCGTTCCCTGTTCCCGCCCGGCCCGGCCTTCAGGGCCAGGTCAGGTCGGCTGCGCGGCTTTCGCGGATCACGGTGCGGATGTTCGGCAGGTCGTTGCCGGCAACCCAGGCCTCTGCCGCTTCCGGCGTGCGGCCATAGCCGGCCCAACGGTCCATGAGACGGCGCACAAGCTCTGTCTCCGGCACGTTGAGCGCGATGGTCAGGTCGAACAGGGGCGCGAGCGCGTCCCAGGGCGCGCGGCTCAGCAGAAGGTAATTGCCCTCGACGATCAGGATGCGGTCATCCGCCCCGACCACGTCGGCGGCAGCGCGGGAAAGCTCCAGCCCCCGGTCGAACAGCGGGATCGCCACCTCATCCTCTTGCAGGAGCCGCAAGAGAAGGTGCCGGAAACCCGCCACGTCGAAGGTCTCTGGCGCCCCCTTGCGCGCGGACAGGCCCCGCGCGGCCAACACACGGTCGTCATAGTGAAACCCGTCCATCGGCACCACCTTGGCGCCCGGCCCGAGAGCCTGGACCAGCGCGGCCGCCAGCGTCGACTTGCCCGAACCGGGCGGCCCGGCGACGGCGACCAGCGCGCGCGCCTCATGCCCCGCGACCCGTCGCCGGATCGTCGCGGCCAGATCGGCGACGCGCGCCTCAGGCGGCTTCGTCAAGGTCGTCGGGCAGCTTCGCCCCGGTCATGTAGGCCACGGCGTCGGACATGGAATGCCGCTTGGGGTCGATCACGCACAGCCGCCGGCCCAGCCGGTGGACATGGACGCGGTCGCAGACCTCGAACACATGCGGCATGTTGTGGCTGATGAGGATGATCGGAATGCCCCGCGCCCGCACGTCCTTGATCAGGTCCAGGACGCGGCGGCTTTCCTTGACGCCAAGCGCCGCCGTCGGCTCGTCCAGGATCACGACCTTCGACCCGAAGGCCGCCGCGCGCGCCACGGCGACACCCTGGCGCTGGCCGCCCGACAGGGTCTCGACCGCCTGGCCGATGTCCTGGATGGTCATCAGCCCCAGGTCGTTCAGCTTTTCGCGCGCGAAGGCGTTCATCCGCGCCCGGTCGGTCATGCGCAGCACCGACCCCAGAAAGCCCGGCTTGCGCCATTCGCGGCCCAGGAACATGTTTTCGGCGATCGAGAGCGCGGGCGACATGGCAAGCGTCTGGTAGACCGTCTCGATGCCTGCCCGCCGCGCATCCTCGGGGCTGCGGAACTGCACTTCGGCCCCGTCGAGCGTCATCGTGCCGTGGTCGGGCGTGACGGCCCCCGACAGCGCCTTGATCAGCGTCGACTTGCCCGCGCCATTGTCGCCGATCACGCCCAGGATCTCGCCGGGGTAAAGGTCGAAATCCGCGCCGTTCATGGCCACAACGGTGCCGTAGCGCTTCATCAGCCCCCGCGCCGACAGGATGGGCGCAACAGTGGGTTCGGTCATTGCGAGGCCCTCCGCAGATACTGGTCGAGAGCGACCGCGATGATGACAAGGCTGCCGGCGGCGAACATCTGCCAGTAGTCGTCGACCCCGGCGAGCGAGAGGCCCGTCACGAACACGCCGACGATGATGGCGCCAAGGACGGACCCGACGATCGACCCGCGCCCCCCGAAGAGCGACGTGCCCCCGATCACCACGGCCGTGATCGAGCCGAGGTTGATGTTCTCGAACCCTATGGGCGAGACCGATCCCACGCGGCCGATGGCGACCCAGGCGGTGAAGCCGCAGATCAGGCCCGCCACCGCATAGACCGAAATCAGCGTCCGGTCGGTGCGGATGCCCGACAGCATCGCCGCGTCCGGGTCATCGCCAAGCGCATGGACATGGCGCCCCCAGGCGGTGCGGTTCAGGACATACCAGGCGATGGCCGCCAGGATCAGCAGCATGATCCCGCCGTAGGTAATCGTCGCGGCACCCAGCTTGATGCCGTTGCCGAAGAACAGAAGGCCGGGCGCCTGCGCCTCGATATCCGCGTTGCGGATCGATTCCGACCCCGAATACCAGAGCTTCAGCGCGCGGAAGATCGAATAGGTGCCCAGCGTCACGATGAAGGGCGGCAGCTTGATCTTGGCGACAAGGATCCCGTTGAACAGCCCCATCGCCGTGCCGCAGGCCATGCCGGCAAGGATCGCGATCGGCAGCGGCGTCCCTGAGACGGCAAGGTTGCCCATCACCAGCGACGACAGGACCAGGATCTCGCCGACCGACAGGTCGATGCCTGCGGTCAGGATCACGATGGTCTGGGCGATGGCGATGAAGCCCGTGACCGTGACCTGCTGAAGGACGGTCGAGAGCGCGCCCATCCCCAGGAAGCGCGGCGCGACGATGCCAAAACCCAGCACGGAAATCAGAAGGACCGTGGCCGGGATCAGCGTCGGATTGCGGCGCAGGATGCCCCGGATGCGGTGCAGAAGCCCCAGGTCATCCTGCTCGAACTGCGCCACCGCCTTGTCGGCCTGCGACAGGCGCGCCTCGAAGTCGGAAATGGTCTTCGTCGGTGCCTCTTGGCCGGACATGCTGCCCCGTCCCCCCCCCTTGTGCGGCGCGGGGATCGTTGCCCCGCATGTCTCGCGCGCCCCGGCGTCCCGCCTGGGGCAGGACGGGCCGCCGTGGGCCGCCCGTCCGCTTGTCTTATTCGTTCCCAGAGCCTCGCGCCGCCACCCGGCTGCCGTCAAGCGGCTGCGCGCGGGTGGCGACAGATCAGGTCAGCCCCAGCAGAGCTCGAGCCCCTTGGCCGAGTCGATCGACTTCACGCCGTCGACCGGCTTGTCGGTGACCAGGTTCACGCCGGTGTTGAAGAAGGACAGGCCTTCCGACGCGGCCGGCTTCGAGCCGTCCTTGGCGAAGGCCGCGATCGCCTCGATCCCTTTCGACGCCATCAGCAGCGGATATTGCTGCGAGGTGGCGCCGATCACGCCGGCCTGGACGTTCTTCACGCCCGGGCAGCCGCCGTCGACCGACACGATCAGCGCCGTCTTGCCCGCGGCCTTCAGGGCCTGCGAGGCGCCTTCGGCGGCCGGTTCGTTGATCGTGTAGACGACGTTGATGTCGGGGTCCTTGGCCAGGAGCGTCTCCATCGCCTTCTGCCCGCCCTCGGGATTGGCATCCGACGATTCGTGACCGATGACGCGCGGGTCCTTTTCCGACCCCATGACCTTCAGGTCCGGCACCTCGACCCCGAAGCCCTTCAGGAAGCCGGTGTCACGCGCCACATCGACCGAGATATTGTCCTTGTTGATGTCGAGCATGGCGATCTTGGCGTCCTTGGCCTTGTCGCCCAGCGTCGCGGCGGCCCACTGGCCGATCAGCGTGCCCGCCTCGAAGTTGTCGGTCGCGAAGGTCATGTCCTGCGCGTCCGCGTCGGCCAGCGGCGTGTCGAGCGCGATGACCAGCGCCCCAGCCTCACGCGCCTTCTTGAGCGCGGGGCCGACCGAGTCGTTCGAGGCGGTGATCAGGATCCCCTTGGCGCCGGCGGCAACGCAGTTCTCGATCGCGGTGATCTGGGGGGCGGCGTCGCCGTCCTTCTCGCCGGCATAGGCCTGGAAGTCGAGGCCCGCGTCCTTGGCGGCCTTCTCGGCGCCTTCCTTCATCTTAACGAAGAAGGGGTTGGTGTTGTTCTTGGTGATGAGGCAGGCCAGATCGGCCGCCTGGACCGAGCCTGCCGAGAGGGCGAGGAAGGCAGCGCCAGACAGGGCCGCGATGGTGAATTTCATGGAAGTCCTCCCGTGGGTGAGGGCCCGAAAGCGCGGTCGGGCCGTCGCGGGCCTTTGCCCGTCGATGGCAAAAGAAAAGCTGATTCCCGCCCTTCGGTCAAGATAAATAAATAAGAATGATTTAATATTGACAGCGACCCCCCGCCGGCTCAGTCTTGACCCAGACCCCGAAGGGCAGGGGCGGCACATCGAAGGAGGCGCGGGACTACGGATGCTGATCGGAATTCCGGCGATCCTCGGGCCTGCGCTTCTGTCCACGCTGCGCGCCATGGGCCATGGGGACGAGATCGCCATCGTCGACGGCAACTACCCGGCAGCCGAACAGGCGCGCCGGCTCATCCCGGCGGACGGGCACGGTGTCCTCGACCTTCTGGGCGCCATCCTGGCCGTCCTGCCCATCGACCGCGACGTGCCCGATCCGGTCGTCCGCCCCGGCTGGGGCAATGACCCCGCACTCGCTGCACCGATCCACCTGGCCATCGACCGCGCGGTCGACACGCGCCTGCCCGGCCTTTGCGTGACGCCCGTGACCGGCCCCGACTTCTACGCCCGCGTCCGCGCCGCCCATGCGGTCGTCGCCACCTCAGAACCCGCGCTTTACGGCAATGTCATCTTGCGCAAGGGCGTCATCGCCCTTACCGGCACACCGGACGTGGTGCGCCTGACTGCCAGGGTCACGGCCTGAGATGGAGGCGTCGATGGACGACCCTTATGGCCGCATCGCCGCCCCGCCTCCGCCCCTTGGCACCAATCAGTCGGGCATGCGGGCGCGGAACGAGCGGTTGATCCTGACCCTCGTGCGCCAGCAGGGCGAGATGGCGAAGTCCGACCTTGCGAAGGTAACAGGCCTTTCGGCGCAGACCGTCTCTGTCATCATGCGCGCGCTTGAAACCGACGGGCTCCTCCTCAGGGGCGAGCCGGTCCGGGGCCGGATCGGCCAACCCTCGATCCCGATGCGGCTCAATCCGGACGGCGCCTTCTTCCTGGGCCTGAAGCTCGGCCGCCGCTCGGCCGATCTGGTGCTTCTGGACTTTCTCGGCCAGGTCCGCGCCGCCGAGCGGCTGACCTATTCCTGGCCGACCGTTGCCGGGGTTCTGGATTTCGTGGGGCAGGGGCATCGGCGCCTTGTCCAGTCGATGGCGCAGGGCGACCGCACGCGCGTCCAGGGGCTGGGCATCGCCATGCCCTACCGGATGTGGGACTGGGTCGGCCAGATCGGCGCGCCGGAAGCGGCCATGCAGGAATGGCGCGCGGCCGGCGACCTGCGCGCGCGGATCGAGGTGCTGACCGGCCTGCCGGTCACGGTGCAGAACGACGCGACCTCGGCCTGCGGGGCCGAGCTGATCTTCGGCACGGGCGAGCGGCCCCGGAACTTCCTGTACTTCTATTTCGGCACTTTCATCGGCGGCGGCCTGGTGATCGGCGGCCAGCTCTTTCAGGGCACCACAGGTAACGCAGGCAGCGTTGGGTCCATGCCGATCCCGCTTGCGCGCGGCGGCATGGGCAGCCTGATCGGCGCGGCCTCGCTCCAGACGCTCGCGGACCGGATGGCGGCGGCGGGCGAAAGCGCGGACCATATCTGGCAGCAGGCCGCCGAATGGCGGGTCAGCGCGCCGGTCCTTGACGCCTGGGCCACCCGTGCGGCCGAAGCGATCGCCTGGGCGACCCTGTCGGCGACGGCCCTTCTGGAGCTGGACGCGGTGCTGATTGAAGGCTGGATGCCGGCGGCGGTCCGGGCCGACATGGTGGCGCGCGTCCTCCGGGCGCTTGACGCCATGGACGGCGCGGGGCTCGTGCTGCCGCAGGTCCGTGAAGGCACCGTCGGGCCAGAGGCGCGCGCGCTCGGCGCCGCCGCCGTGCCCCTGTCACAACGCTATCTGGTCGAGGGCGACCTTTCTGCGGGGACACCATGAGCCAACCCCTGATCCTTTGCTGCGGCGAGGCGCTCGTCGACATGATCCCGGGCCAGACGGCCGACGGCGCGGCCTGCTACGTGCCCCATGCCGGGGGCGCGGTATTCAACACCGCGCTCGCCCTCGGGCGGCTTGGCGCGCCGACCGGTTTCCTGTCGGGTGTGTCGCGCGACGCCTTCGGGCGGCTTTTGGAAGGCACGCTCGCCGAAGCGTCGGTCAACCTCAGCCGCATCGTCCGCGCCGACCGGCCCGCAACGCTCGCCTTCGTCGAGTTGACGGACGGCAAGGCGAGCTACGCCTTCTATGACGAGGGCACGGCGGGCCGGATGCTGGCGCTTTCGGACCTGGCGCCCCTCGGGCCCGAGGTCGGCGCGCTCTTCTTCGGCGGCATCTCTCTGGTAGTCGAGCCCGCTGCCGCCACCTACCAGGCGCTGATGGCGCGCGAAGGTGCTGCGCGCCCGGTGATGGTCGACCCGAACATCCGGCCGGGCTTCATCGCCCCCGGCGCGGCCGAGGCCCGCTACCGCGCACGGCTGTCGGGGATGATTGCCGCCGCCGACATGCTGAAACTGTCGGACGAGGATCTGCACTGGCTTCTGGGCCCGGGCGACACACTGACGCTGGCCCGCAGCCTTCTGGCGCCCGAGGCGGCGGGGCAGGGCCCCCGGATCGTCTTCGTGACCGAAGGCGAAAAGGGCGCGACCGCCGTCACCCGCCGGGGCGACCGCCACCGCCGGGCCGAACGGGTCACGGTCGCCGATACGGTCGGCGCGGGCGACACGTTCAACGCGGGCGTTCTGGCGGCCCTGTCTGCCGCCGGCGCCCTGACCCGCGAGGGGTTGGCGCGGGTCGGCGACGGGCTTCTGGATCAGGCGCTCGACCTTGCCGTCCGGGCGGCCGCGATCACCGTCTCGCGCCCCGGTGCCAACCCGCCCTGGCAGCGGGAACTGGCGCTTTAGCGACGGACGAAAGGTTCAGCCGAAGTCCTCAGCCGAAGTCCTCAGTCGAAGTCCGCCGCGTCCCTCGCCTCGACCACCAGCGCGAGCGACCAGAAGCGCGAAAGCTCCGCCTCGCAGCGGTCGCGTTCCGGTCCCGGCGCCGCCGGCAGCCGCTCGACACGAAAGCCGAAGGCCTCGAGCCCGGTGACGGGCAGGGCCGACAGGATCACCGGAATGACGCCGCGTTCGTCCTGCGCCGCCGCCAGGCGCCGGGCAAGTGCCACGGGGTTGGCCAGGGGCGCGGTCACCCGGATGCCGATGAAGCTGACATCTTCCTCATCGCTCGGCCAGAGCGCGGCCGAAGGGGCAGGGCGCCCTGCCGCGGACACCTCGGGCACCGGGGGGGCGGCGCGCGCCGGCAGGTCAAGCGCCAGAGGCGTGAGGGGGCTGAGCCGCGCCAGGGTCGAGAGCGGCATCGCATGACGCGCATCGTCAACCATCGGCCACCTCTGCAATCAGCCGCGCGGCCTCTGCCTGCCCCCGCGCCGGGAAGGCGTGGGCGGCAAGCGCCGCGCGAATCTCATCCCCCCGCGCCCCGGCCATCGCCAGGACCAGCCGTTCCAGCCGCAGCAGCTCTCGCGGTTCGACCCGTTCGGCCAGGCCCCGCTCGGCCGCAGCCCGGCTGCGGCGGTCCTGGTCATCCATCACGGCAGCCACCTGCGGCACGAAGATCGCCGGGATGCCGTGGTAGAGGAGCTCGTGCACCGAATTGTAGCCCGCCGCCGACACGACCACATCGGCCGCCGCCGCCAGCGACAGGGCATCGCGCGACGCGACGACCTGCGTCTGCCGCCAGCCGTAAAGCGCGGGATCGACCTGAGAGCCGGGCCAGACCAGCACCAGATGCTGCCAGCCCGGCCGCCCCTCGATCAGCGCGGCGATCAGTTGCAGGTGCGCGAGCCGGTCCGTCACCACGCCGCTGCCGAGCATCGACAGCACGATCCGGTCCGCCACAACGCCCGTCGCCGCAGCCAGCCGCGCCCGAACCGAGGCGCGATCCTCGACCACGCCCTCCTGCACCACGGGTCCGATCGGGTGGATGCGGGGTCCGAAGGAGTAGCGGTCGTTCAGCTCGTCGAAGGCCTCGGCCGGGATCAGGATGCGGTCGAAGACCGCCTCGCGCTCGGCCATGTCGCCGGTCAGGTGATGCGGCTGCCAAAGCCCGCGCCGCACCCAGACGCCGCGCATCCGCTGCTCTAGGATCGTGCGCTGGATCGAGGGGAAGACATAGCCGCCGTCGAAGACCAGCGTGCCGCCTTCGGGCGCGTGGCGCGCAAGCCGCCGGGCGTTCAGCAGGTCGTTGGCGAAGGGCGTCACATGGACCGGCGACTTGCTGACCAGCGGCAGGGCCGGAAAACCCGCCGCCTCGATCATCGGCAGGCACGACGGGAAGGCCGCAAAGACCGCGCGGTCAGGCCGGGTGAGCGCGCCCGCGATCCGGCTCAGGCGCTGGGCATGGCCAAGGCCGACGCCGTTCGTTGGCAAAAAGAGGATGTCGCGCTGGGCGGGCGGCGGCGCGGGCGACGGCGCGGGCGGCAGGGCGGCGCGCGAGGGGGCAGGGGGCAGGCCCAGCCCATCCCCGCCGTGCGCCGCCAGCCAGGGATCGGCCTTGATGCGCGCGCGGATCGTCTCGCGGTTCGGCAGAAGCGTCGTCGTCAGGAAAGGCGCGATCGCCGCTGCCTCGGCCGGGCCGCGCAGGACGGGTGCGCCGCTCGCCGCGAAGCGGGCGTCGGGCGTAGCGTCGACCACAAGGCCGCCCCCGGCCAGCAACGCCCCCGCCGCCGCCGCAAGGCGGAGCGACAGGGGGGCCGACACCGCCTCGGCGTCTGGTAAAAGGACCAGGATGTCGGTCCGGCCGGCCAGCGTCAGGGGGTCAAGGTCGGACGGCCGCCAAAGGGGCGCCGGCAGCGCCCCGGCGGGCGCGTCGTCGGCCCAGATCGCCAGGTCGATCGCCGGCTGGTGCGCGAGGACGGCGAGCGCCGCGAGAAGCCCGGGGTCGCTCAGCTCCCCAGCCCCGAGCGCGACGGCAACCCGCGTCCGCCCAGCCACTGCCGGCCGGCCCGGCCCGGCGACGGCCAGGACCGGCACGTCGGCCGCCGGGTCCAGCGGATTGGGGTCGGCGCGCCCCAGGTCCGTGACCTCTGGCTCGGCGCCAAGGGCATAGGACAGCCGCGCGCGGGCCTGGATCTGCGCCTGCCGGTCGGCAAAGCGCCCGAAGGCCCTGACCGGCACCCCGGCGTGCAGGTTAAGCGTGCGAAGGTCGGCAAGGACCGCATCCTCGACCCGACCGGCCCCGATCACCAGGATCGCGTCGGGCGCCAGATCGTCCGGGTCGGTGAGCCAGCGCGCGGCCTGGAAAAGCGTCGCACGCCCCACCCCCTCGGGCAGGCTGCGGGCGTCGAGCGCGACGGCATGGCCGAGCGCCTCGACCTGCGCCGCAAGGACCAGCGACGCATCGAAACTTGAAGCGTCGCGCGTGCCGGACGCGATCAGGATCATGCCGCACGCTCCAGTCCGGGGCGGGGGTCGCAGAGCCGCGCGAAGCGGTCGCGAAAGGCGCCCGCCGAAAAGGCCCGCAAGGCCTGCTGCCCCCGCGCGACCTGCGCCACGTAGCGGGCCGGATCGGCCACATGGGCCGCGATGACGGCGTCGACCTCATCCGGCCGCACGCCGATCACGCCGCCCGCAAAACCCGCCGCCGTTTCCGGGTCCGAAATCACCACCTTGCCCGCCGCGATCCCCTCGGCCAGCGCCCGGCCGAAGCTTTCCGCCCAGGTCGGCGCGGTGAAATGGACCTGGAAGTCGATCATCTGGAAATAGCGCTCGAGCGGCAGCCCGCGAAAGGGGTGGAGCTGCCAGTGCTGGCGCTCTTCCGCGGCCTTCATCAGGGGATCGGCGCCCAGAAGGACATTCGCGCTCGCGGTCGGCGGGAAAAGGAGGTCGAGCGTGGCGAGCGAGGGGAACTTCTCCGGTCCCGGCCGGGAATGGCGGCCGCGCCGGTCGGCGGGGTGCGCGCAGGCGGGCAGAAGCGGGAAGTCGCAGATGTTGAACCAGTCCTCGGCCGTCACCCGCCAGCCCGGCGGCACCGCCCCAAGGCTCGCGCGGTTGCGGGCCGAAATCGGCGCGAGCCAGCGCCGGCCGGTAAAGCTGAACCGCTCCAGAAGCATCAGCGCGTGGTCCAGGTCGAACCCCTCGGCCCCGCCGGGCCGGGTGGGGTTTTCATGCAGGACGACGAAGAGGTCGCGGGCAACGATGCGGAAGGGAAGCGCGGCCTCGAACTTCAGAAGGGCGGGATTGTGCAGGATCACCACGTCGGCCGCGACCGTGCCTGGTGCCGGGCGCAAGGGCAGCCCCAGCCGGTCGAGCGCGTCGGCCAGGACCGGCGCGGGCGGCCGCCCGCCCCCCATGCGCGTCCGCATCTCATGGACGCGCCGCTGGGCCGGCCAGCCGTCGAGCGCCTGCAACTCGGCCGCGACCGCAGCCGACGTGCCGCCCTGCAGGGCCGGGTCGACCAGCCAGGCGATCGACCGGGAGTGCGTCCCTGCCATCAATAATGCGCGGAATTGTCTTTGGGGCTGCCGGTGCCGCCGCCATTGCCCGGCTTCGGCGCGCGGGGGTCGTAGGTGGGCGGCAGGGTGGGCTCGGTGATCTGGGCCTTGGTCACGGCAACGACCGTCGCCGGAACGGCCGGAACCGCCTGAACCGGAGTGACGGTCGGGCGGGGCGCGTTGAAACAGTCAAGGCCCGAACCGATCGCGCAGAAATAGACCCGCGTCAGTTCCTGGCCCAGCTCATCGTCGCCCCGCATGACTTCGGGGTTCGCCGACAGGAAGAGGCGAAGGCCCACGAGGTTGCGCGAGCTGACGAGCTTTTCGATCTGCTGAAGCTGCGCAAGATCATAGGCCGCCCGCGCGAGCCCGGAGCTGCCAAAGAGCATCAGCCCGGTCAGGATGGCCAGAAGGCGGTGATTCGGCATCGGTCAGTTGGTCCCCTGTAGTTGCTGGAGGATCTTGGTCTTGAGCGCTTCCATGGCGGTGGCCTCGCCGGCCTTCTTGGCGCGTTTCTTGGCCTGCCCCGGAGGAACCTTCGCGGGCTTCGCGCTGGCGGGTTGCGCGCTGGCGGTTTCAGGTGGCACCGGGCGCGCGACGACCAGGTCGAACGCGCCCGCCTGCTGCGGGACCCCCGCCAGAAGCCGGACCGCGCCCGGCGGCAGGCCGAGGTGCGCGGCCAGAAGCTTTGCCGCCGCCTGGTCGGCGGGGTTGAAATAGCGCAGCTCCGGGCCGGTCGCGGAGGCGTCCGCCTGCTCGGTCGCGCCGACCATCACCCCTGCGGCGGTCAGGAGGTTCAGCATATTCTGCCGGTCCGCCTTGGCCGTGCCCTTCGGCGCCAGCAGGCGCACGGTCAGTTCGGGCGGAATAGTGGGCGGCACGTCGGACGGGGCCGGCGCAGCGCTCGCCCGCGCCGGGGGCACGACGCTGACGCTCGGCGGCACGCTCGCGGACAGAAGGTGCGGCTGCGACAGGCCTGGCTGGGGTGCGGTGATCGAGGCCGGTGCCGCAGGGGCCGCGACGGGGGCGAGGCCGCCGACAGTCGGGGCGGCAAAGGCCAGGTCGGCCGTGGCGGGCGCCGCGACAGTCGCCAGCGTGACCGGCGGATAGTCAAGCGGGCGCGGATCGGTCTGGGCCGGGGCGGGGGTCGCCTCGGTGGCCGCGCCCTGGGCGTCGGCCGTGGGCGCCTGCGCAAGCGGCGCCGGGGCTGCGGCGGCAAGGACCGGCGCCTTGCCAACCGGGGCGTCCGCGGGCACCAGCGGAGCGGCGGCCAGCGGCGCCGCCCGATCGCTATCGACCGGACCCGGAAGCTGGGTGAACCAGACGCCCCCCGCAATCGCCAGCGCGGCGACGGCGGCGGCACTGGCCAGCCCGCGCACATACCCCCTGGACCTGCCGGACGAAACGGTGACCGGCTGCGCCAGGGCCCGCGCTGCCGCCTGGTCGAGCGAGTCGAGCGCCTCGACGCTCAGGGGCAGGAGCGTGGCCGCCGAAGCGGGCGCCGACGCCTCCAGGGCGATCGCGGGGGATTGGGCAACCGTCTCCGCTGGTTCTGCGGCGGGGGTGGCCGGGGCGGCCAGGTTGGTCGGCACCAACACAAGCTGCGGTTTGGGCGGCGCAGAGGCCGCCTCCGCTTCCGCCTTGGGCGCGACGGCGGCCTCTGCCGCAAGCCGCGCGTCCTCTTCGGCATGGCCGATGAAGGCCGGGCGGGCCGTCGGACCCCGGAAGCCTGCCCTTTCGCCCCGGTTGACGGCGGGCTGGGCGACGGGCGAGGCGACGGTCGCGGGCCGGTCGGGCTCAGGGCGCGGCCGTGCGGCGCCCGCCTCCTGTGCGAAAAGCTTGCGGACGGGCAGGCCATCGCCGTCGGTGCTGTCAAAGGGCCGCGAGGGGTTCAGGATGAAGCCGTCGGGACCACCAGGCCGCTGGGGCCGCTCACCCGGTCCGGGACGCGCCGTCCGCGGCGCCTCGCCGTTTTCCAGCCGCGCCAGCGCCTCGGCCCGTTGCGCGCGCGCGCGTTCGAGCCGGGCATGGAAAGACCCGGCCCTCAGAAGGGTTTCGGCATCCGTCAAAACTGGCGGCGCCCCCCCATGCGGCGGGGCGTTGGCACTGGTCTTTGTCATTCCCCCACCCTGTCCGCAATGCAGCAGGTCGTCCGGGGGCCTTGCGAGTCGCTCCCGGCGGCCGGATGGCCCCCGTCCGGCGGTGCAGCTCGCCAAACGGACCGGGTGGTGACTCTCGGTCAGCCCCGTCGGCAGATTATCCTTAAAGGACGCAGAGTCAAAGACCGGACCGCGATCTGGTGCCGGTTCGGCAACAGTCGGCCGAACCGCGATACCCGGAAAAGCCCGTCAGCTCAGCAGTTCGGGACCGCGACGGCCAGGCCGCCGAGCGAGGTTTCCTTGTACTTCTCGTGCATGTCTCGGCCCGTCTGCAGCATCGTCGCGATGCAGGCATCCAGCGGCACGAGATGTTCCCCGTCGCCCCGAAGTGCCAGCGAGGCGGCTGACACCGCCTTGATCGCGCCAAGGCCGTTGCGTTCGATGCAAGGCACCTGCACCAGGCCCTTCACCGGGTCGCAGGTCATGCCCAGGTGATGTTCCAGCGCGATTTCGGCAGCGTTTTCAACCTGTTCCGGCGTCCCGCCCAGAACCGCGCAAAGGCCCGCCGCCGCCATGGCAGCCGCCGAACCGACCTCGGCCTGGCAACCCGCCTCTGCGCCCGAGATCGAGGCATTGGTCTTGACGATCCCGCCGATCGCGGCGGCCGTCAGCAGAAACTCCCCGACCTTCGACGGGCTCGCCCCCGGCACATGGTCAAGCCAGTAGCGCATGACGGCCGGCAGGACGCCCGCCGCGCCATTCGTCGGCGCCGTCACCACCTGGCCGCCGGCCGCGTTTTCCTCGTTCACCGCCATGGCGTAGGTCGACATCCAGTCGTTGATCGTATGGGGCGGCGTCAGGTTCAGCCCGCGTTCGGCCAGAAGCGCGTCGTAGATGCCCTTGGCGCGGCGGCGCACCTTCAGGCCCCCCGGCAGGATGCCGTCGCCCTTCAGCCCGCGGTCGATGCAGTCGTTCATCACCTGCCAGAGCCGCGCGATGCCGCGGTCAAGCTCGGCCGCCGAGCGGAACTTCAGCTCGTTCTCGCGCTTCAGCTGCGCGATGGTCTTGCCCGTCGCCCGCGTCATGGCCAGCATCTGGGCCGCCGTCTCGAACGGGTGGGGGCAGACCGGCCCGCCCTTCGACGCCCCGCCGGACTGCTGTTCAGCCTCGGTCACGACGAAACCGCCGCCGATGGAATAGTAGGTCTCCTGCAGGATCACGTCGCCCTCGGCGTCCGTCGCCATCAGGATCATGCCGTTCGCATGGCCGGGCAGGGGGCGGTCGTAGTCGAAGATCAGGTCGTTCGCCGGCGCAAAGCGCAAGGCCGGCAGGCCGGGCGGCGTGACCATGCCGGTCGCGTGGATCTGGGCGAGCGCCGCCTCGGCCTTTTCATGGTCGTAGCTGTCGGGCAGGAACCCCGCGAGGCCGAGGATCGTCGCCCGGTCGGTCGCGTGCCCCTTGCCGGTGAAGGCCAGCGAGCCGTGGAGCGAGGCGCGCAGTCCCGCCGGATGGAAGGGCGAGTTGCGCAGAAGGTCCAGGAACCGGCCCCCCGCCACCATCGGCCCCATCGTGTGCGACGAAGAGGGGCCGACGCCCACCTTGAACATATCGAAGACGGAAAGGAACATGCGCGCGATCCCGAAAGGTCAGGCGCCCCTTATCGCCCGGCCGTCGCGGCGGGAAAAGGCGAAAAACGACATCTGCGTCGCGAAGGCGTCAGGCTGTCGGATCGGTGAAGGGCTTTGCGCCCAGATCCTCGGCCCGTGCCACCGCCTGAACCGACGGCCGCACCTCGAGTTGCGACAGGACCCGGTAGAGCGCGGGGTAATGCGCCGCCCGGAAATGGCCCGGATGGTCGGCGGGCAGCGAACCCATCCAGCGCAGCATCATCCCGAGGTAGATCGCGAAGATCCCCGCCCGCTCGGGCGATGCCCAGGCCGGCGCCTCGTCGGCCACCATGGCCTCGACGAGCGCCAGATAGCTCTCCATCCGGCCGTGCGCATGCGACAGGACGCCGTCCACCGCGCCTTCGCCCGCTACGCGCGCGGGGTAGAAGAACTGCAGCAGCGTCGGGTGCACGTTGTGGGCGACGAAGAAGAACCATTTCAGGAAGGCGGCGCGGTCGCGGTCCTGCGGCGCCGGCGCCAGTTCGCCCCCATGGCGGTCGGCGAGCCACAGAAGGATCGCCGCCGTCTCGAACATCGGGCCGTCGGGCGTCTCGAGCGCGGGGACAAGGCCCAGCGGCTGGCGCGCGCGATAGGCGGGGCTGTCCTGCTCGCCCCCCTCTTTGTCGAGCGCGTGGATCTGGTAGGGCTGGCCAAGCTCTTCCAGCACCATCCTGACGGAAAGGGCTGCGCTGTCGGGAACGGATGTCAGGCGATACATGGGGCGGCCTCCCTGGCTTTTGCCCTTGGGACAGGGCCAGTTGCCGGGCCGACTGTCAAGCGGCGCTAGTCGGACCCGGGGCGGCCCTATAGCGTCGACCCGAGCGCGACATCCGCCAGAAGCTTGAGGTTCAGGCCGACGATCAGCACCGCCGTCAGCAGGGCCAGCGCCACGATCCACATCGGCGCCACGAGCGCTCCCATCTTGCGCCGGTTCGCGGTGAACTGCACCAGCGGGATGACCGCGAATGGCAATTGCAGGGACAGGACCACCTGCGTCAGGATCAAGAGCTTGCCCGTCCCCGTCGCCCCCCAGATCAGCGTCACCGCCGCCGCCGGCAGGATCGCCAGCCCCCGCGTCAGAAGCCGCCGGATGACCGGCGACAGGCGCATCTTCAGGAAACCCTCCATCACCGCCTGCCCGGCGAGCGTGGCCGTGACGGTCGAGTTGAGCCCGCAGGCCAGAAGCGCCACTGCGAAAAGCATCGGCGCCAGCGTCTGGCCCAGCAGCGGGCCGATCAGCGCATGGGCCTGGTCCAGCTCGACCACCGAGGTTTCGCCCCGCGCGTGGAAGGTCGCGGCGGCCAGGATCAGGATCGCCGCATTGATCGTCAGCGCGAACATCAGCGCGACCGTCGAATCGATCGTCGCAAAGCGCAGCGCCTCGCGCCGTTCGGGCAGGCTCTCGCCCCAGGCGCGGGTCTGGACGATGGCGGAATGCAGGTAAAGGTTATGGGGCATGACCGTCGCGCCCAGGATGCCGAGCGCGAGGTAGAGCATGGCCGGATTGCGCACGATCTCTGTCGTCGGTGCAAAGCCCCTCAGGACCGCGCCCCAGTCCGGGTCGGCCATCAGGATCTGGATGCTGAAGGCCAGCGCGATGATCCCCAGAAGCGCGATCACGAAGGCCTCGAGCCAGCGGAACCCCTTGTTCTGCAGCCAGAGGACCAGGAAGACATCGAGCGCCGTCAGGACGACGCCAAGTTCCAAGGGTATGCCCAGCAGGAGGTTGAGGCCGATCGCGGTCCCGATGACCTCGGCGATGTCGGTGGCGATGATGGCAAGTTCTGCCAGGATCCACAAAGGGATCGCGACGGCGCGCGGATAGGCGTCGCGGCAGGCCTGCGCCAGGTCGCGCCCCGTGGCGATGGCAAGCCGCGCCGCGAGCGATTGCAGGAGGATCGCCATCAGGTTCGACAGAAGGACGATCGACAAGAGCGAATAGCCGAAGGCCGACCCGCCGGCGAGCGAGGTGGCCCAGTTGCCGGGATCCATGTAGCCGACCGCAACCAGGTAGCCGGGGCCGAGGAAGGCCAGCAGCCGGCGGAATTTCCCCTTCGGCAGCGGAATCGAGCGATGCACCTCGGACAGTGCCGCCAGGCCGCGCGGCCCGTTCCAGATCGGCGCGTCGGGCGCCGGAACGGGCGAGAGTGTGGGGTCGGCGGTCATGAGGCCCTGCCTAGTTGCGAATGAGTCGCAAGATCAGGGTTCGTCGGGGCTTTGTCAACGGGGCCCTCGTTGCTGATGACGCGCCGCTGAAAACGCCCCGCCGTTAACCGGACCTTAACCATGACGCGAGAGGCTAGGGGCAAAGGTCGGGCAGGAGGTATGCGATGATCGACAGGATGGCGGCGGCGCTCGTGGCGCTTGCCGGGGTCGTCTGGGTGACGGCGGCAACGGCGGCAGGGGCGGCGCCCCTTACGGCAGAGGCGCTGCGCGCCGCGCTCGCGCCGAAGCTTCTGGCCCAGGCCGAACGCAATCCGGCGGCCTTTGCGCGCAAGCTCGACACCCTGACCAAGGCCTACGGCAGGGACGGCGCGCTCGGTCCCGACGGGATCGACCGCATGGGAACCGTGATGCGCGCGAAGATCCGCGCCGATGAGGTCGCGCGCCTGATGGGGGCCGATCTTGACGGCGACGGCCAGGTGACCGAGCCCGAGAGGGCAGAACTGGTCGCGACGCTGAGCCCCGGCCGGCTGAAACGCTTCATCGCCCTTTGGGACACGGCCGATGCCGACCGGTCGGGCGGCGTGACGGCGGCCGAGGCGACGACCGCCGCGACGGCGGCGGCCGACAAGGCGATGGGGCCGGAGCGGCTGGCCGAATGGAAGACGCTGATGGTGATGGACGCCAACGCGGATGGGCGGGTGACGGGCGACGAGGCGGTGGCGGCCCTTGCCCTTCTGGGACCGATGGAGCCTGCGGCGGCGGGCCCTGCGTCGGGGAACGGACCCTGCGGCAAGCCGGAAAGCACGGCAGAGGGGGACGGGTCCCCGACGTCAGGCTGACCAGTCCACTAGCTGGTGGACTGGCTGGCGGGGGCCTTTCTGCTCGCACCCGCCGGGCCGCTCGCCTATAAGTCCGGCAGGGCCCGACCGGGTCCCCGACCGGAGGATTGCCGATGCCCCTTGGCCCGACACCTGGCCTGACCCTTCCCGGCCCCGGACCTGTCCGCGCCCCGGCCGACAGCGACCGTGGCGCCGGCCTGTCGCCGACCGACCGCGCCAAGAAGGCGGCGGCCGACCGCGCGGCCGAGTTCGTCACCGACGGCATGAAGGTGGGCCTTGGCACCGGCTCGACGGCGGCCTTCCTCGTCCGGCGCCTTGGCGAGCGCGTCCGGTCCGACGGCCTGCGCATCACCGGCGTTCCGACCTCGAGCCGCACGGCGGACTGGGCGCGCGCCGAAGGCATCCCGCTGACCACGCTTGATCAGGCGGGGCTTCTGGACCTGACCATCGACGGGGCCGACGAATTCGACGGCCGGCTGCGCCTCATCAAGGGGGGCGGGGCCGCGCACCTGCAGGAAAAGATCGTTGCCGCCGCCTCGCGTCGCATGATCGTGATTTCCGACCCCGCCAAAGAGGTCGCGGTGCTGGGCGCCTTCCCCCTGCCGGTCGAGGCGCTGACCTTCGGCCTTGCCTCGACGCTCGGCCATATCGAGCGGGCGCTGGGCGCGCTTGGCTACCGCGACGTGCGCATCACCCGGCGCATGGCGGGCGACCGCCCCCTCGTCTCGGATGAAGGCAACGCCATCGTCGACCTGCATCTTGGCCGGATCGACGATCCCGACCGGCTCTCGGTCGCGCTGAACCAGATACCCGGCGTGGTGGAAAACGGCCTTTTCATCGGCCTCGCCTCGGTCGTGGTCGTCGGCCACCCGGACGGCCATGCCGACCTGATCTGGGCCGACGAGGCGACGAAAGCTGCCATGATGGACACACGCAAATGAGCTTCGACGTCGACCTCTTCGTCATTGGCGGCGGCTCGGGCGGCGTCCGGGCGGCGCGCATCGCGGCGGGCGAACATGGCGCCCGCGTCGCACTGGCCGAGGCCGACCGCATGGGCGGCACCTGCGTCATCCGGGGCTGCGTGCCGAAGAAGCTGATGGTCTTCGCCGCCGACCTGCCGCACCGGGTCGCGGAAGGTCAGGCCTACGGCTGGCAACGGGCGACCACCGGCCCCTTCGACTGGCCCGCCTTCCGCGCGCGGCTCGACCGCGAACTTGCGCGGCTCGAGGCGGCCTACCGGTCGGGCCTGACCGGGGCGGGGGTCGAGGTCCTGGACACCCGCGCAACCGTCCTGGACCCCCACCGCGTGCGCCTGGCGGACGGGCACGAGGTCACGGCAGCCCATATCCTGATCGCGACCGGCGGCCGGCCCGACCTGCCCAAGGTCGCGCGCGAGGCCGGATGCTGGTCCTCGGACGACATCTTCAACCTGCCCGAACTCCCCCAAACCATGCTGATCGTCGGCGGCGGCTTCATCGCCTGCGAGATGGCCTGCATCATGGCCGGCCTCGGCGTGCGGGTGACGCTTCTCTATCGCGGGCCCCAGGTCCTGCGCGGCTTCGACAACGAGGCCCGCGCGCTGGTCGCCGCCTCGATGGTCCGGCAGGGGATCGACATCCGCACCGCGACCGACCTGACCGGAATCGAGCGCCTGGCCGAGGGTTGGCGCGTGGTCCTGACGGACGGGCGGACCGAAACCTACGGCGGTGTCCTCTGTGCGACGGGGCGGCGCCCGAACAGCCACGGGCTGGGGCTTGAGGAGCTGGGCGTGGCCTTCGGCCCGACCGGCGGCATCGCGGTCGACGAATGGTCGCAGACCACCGTCCCCTCGATCTTCGCCGTGGGCGACGTGACGGGCCGCATCGCCCTGACGCCGGTCGCGATCCGCGATGGCCATTCCTTCGCCGATACGGTCTTTGGCGCGCGACCCCGGCCCGTCGACCATGAGCTGGTGGCCTCGGCCGTCTTCACCCGCCCAGAGCTCGGCACCGTCGGCCTGACCGAGGAGGAGGCCCGCGCGCGTGGGCCCGTCGAGGTCTATGCGACCACCTTCCGCCCCATGCGCACCGCCTTCATCGGATCCGAAGAGCGCGTCCTGATGAAGCTGTCCGTCGATCCGGAAAGCCGCCGCGTCCTTGGCTGCCAGATCGTGGCACCCGAGGCGGGCGAACTGATCCAGCTTGCCGCCGTGGCGATCAAGATGGGCGCCACGAAAGAAGATTTCGACCGCACGGTTGCGGTTCACCCGACGATGGCCGAAGAGCTGGTCACCATGCGCCGGCCGGTTCGCTGACCGCCTGACGCAAGGCAAGCAGAAGCGTAAAGCGCCGGCGACCGGCGCGGATTGGGTTGAAAATCGCGCCCCGATGCCCAGTTGGGAATGGGACGAGGACTGACGGAAGGAAGACAGATGGCTGGCAGCGGAGGCCCCTGGGGCGGCGGCGGCGGGGATGACGACGACCGGGACGACCGCGGACGGCCGGATGGCGGGCGGGACGGGAACAGGGACGGGGGCCGCGACGGCAACCGGGGCCAGTCCCTGCCGGACATCGACCAGATCGTGCGCAAGGGCACCGACCAGCTGCGCCTCCTGATGGGCGGCCGCTCGCGCAATGGCTTCGGCGGCGGCCAGAATGGCGGTCCGGGCGGCGGCCAGGGGCAGGGCGGCTTCTGGTCGCGGCCCCGCAACCTCGTCTGGGTCGGGCTTCTGGCGCTCGTGGCGCTCTGGGCCACCCAGTCCTTCTACGTGGTCAAGTCCGACGAACGCTCGGTTGTCCTCTTCCTTGGCAAGCGCTCGTCGGTGGGTGATCCCGGCCTGAACTTCGCCGCCTGGCCCGTCTATACCTACCAGGTCATTCCGGTGACGACCGAACGGGTCGAGGATATCGGCGTCGGCCAAGGCCCGGCCGACCAGGGCCTGATGCTGACCCAGGACGAAAACATCGTCGACATCGCCTTCCAGGTGGTCTGGAACGTCAGCGACCCGGAAAAGTTCCTGTTCAACCTGCGCGACCCGCAGCTGACGGTACAGTCGGTCGCCCAGTCCTCGATGCGCGAAATCATCGCCCAGACGCCGCTGGCCCCGATCCTGAACCGCGACCGCAGCGTGATCGCGCAACGGCTTCAGGCCCTGATCCAGCAGACGCTCGAAAGCTACAACAGCGGCCTGCATGTGGTGCGGGTGAACTTCCTGAGCGCCGACCCCCCGAAAGAGGTCATCTCGTCCTTCAAGGAGGTGCAGTCGGCCGAACAGGAACGCGACCGGCTGGAAAAGCAGGCCGACGCCTATGTGAATCAGGCGCTGGCCGGCGCGCGCGGCGACGCGGCGCAGGTCATGCAGGAGGCCGAGGCATACCGCGCCCAGGTCGTCAACCAGGCCGAGGGCGAGGCGAGCCGCTTCGGCTCGGTCCTCGAGGAATATCGCAAGGCGCCGGAAGTGACCCGCAAGCGCCTCTATCTGGAAACCATGACCGACGTTCTGGGCGGCGTGAACAAGATCATCGTCGATGACGCCGCAGGGGGCCATGGTGTCGTGCCCTATCTGCCGCTCGACGTGCTGAAGCCCAAGGACGCAGCGGGAGTGACCAAGTGATGAACCGCAATCTTCTCTTCATCCCCCTGGCCGCGCTGGTGCTGGCCGCCGTCCTGTCCTCGGTCTTCGTCGTCGACGAACGCCACCAGGCGCTTGTCCTGCGCTTCGGCGAGATCGTCGAGGAAAAGCCCGACCCGGGCCTTTACTTCAAGGTGCCGGTCGTGAACGAGGTCGTCTATTACGACAAGCGCATCCTGGGGCTCGACGTGCCGCAACAGGAAATCACCCCCTCGAACAACCGCCGCCTGATCGTCGACGCCTTCGCGCGCTATGTGATCGCCGATCCGGTGCGCCTGCGGCAGGCCGTGGGCGCGGGCGGCGAGCAGGCGGCCGAACAGCGGCTGGCCTTCACGCTCAGCGGCAAGCTGCGTGACGTGCTGGGCGAGGTCGACAGCGCGTCGATCCTGTCGGAAAACCGCGCGGCGCTTGCCCAGCAGATCATGGCGGCGGCGCAGTCCGATGCGTCCTCGCTGGGGATCAGGATCGTTGACGTTCGCCTGCGCCGGACCGACCTGCCCGAACAGAACCTCGAGGCGACCTTCGCCCGCATGCGGGCTGAACGCGAGCGCGAGGCGGCCGACCAGATCGCCCGCGGTAACGAAGAGGCGCAGCGCCGCCGGGCCGGGGCTGACCGGTCGGTGGTGGAAACCGTGTCGGACGCCAAGCGCCAGTCGGAAATCATCCGCGGCGAGGCCGATGCCAAGCGCACCGCGATCCTTGCCGCCGCCTATGGCGCCGACCCGGCCTTCTTCGACTTCTACCGTTCGCTCAGCTCCTACCGTCAGGCACTGCAGTCGGGGAACTCGACCATGGTCATGTCGCCCGACAGCGAGTTCTTCGAGTTCCTGAAGTCCTCGACCGGAGCCGGCGACGCGCTGGTCCCCGCGCCGGCCGCCGCCGCTCCCGCCGCAGCCGCCACCGCCCCGGCGTCGAACTGACGCCTGGGCCGGGTAGGGCCCCACGTTCCCCCTTGCCTTGCGCGCCCGGCGCGGCGAGGCTTGGCACGGGCCGTGAGCGTGGGCCGTGCCCGGCCAAGGAGACACCGATGCAGACCCCAGTTCGTTTTTTCGGTGCCCTCGCCGTGGCTCTTGCCGTGCTCGTCGCGCCCCTCGGAGCGCCCAGCGGGGCACAGGCGGCCATGCCGGACAGCTTCGCCGACCTTGCCGAAAAGGTCAGCCCGGCCGTCGTCGACATCAAGACCGAAAGCGGCATCGCCAAGCCCCTGGGCGAACAGGGGCAGGGCCAGCCCTCGTCGCCCTTCGATGATTTCTTCAAGGATTTCAACGGCGACGGCCCGCCGATCCAGCGTTCCGAAGGCCTGGGCGCTGGCTTCGTCATCTCGGCCGACGGCTATATCGTCACGAACAACCATGTGATCGACGGGGCCGACACGATCGAGGTCGAGTTCTTTTCCGGCGACAAGCGGCCCGCAACCGTGGTCGGGCGCGACCTTGCGACCGATGTCGCCGTCCTGAAGGTCGAGGCGCCCGATCCGCTGCCGTTCGTCACCTTCGGCGACAGCGACAAGATGCGTGTCGGCGACTGGGTGGTCGCGGTCGGCAACCCGCTCGGCCAGGGCTTTTCGGTGTCGGCCGGCATCATCTCGGCCCGAAAGCGCGAGTTGAACGGGGTCTATGATGACTTCCTGCAGACCGACGCGGCGATCAACAAGGGCAACTCCGGCGGGCCGCTCTTCAATACCGAAGGCCAGGTCATCGGCATGAACACCGCGATCCTGAGCCCGACCGGAACCTCGATCGGCATTGGCTTCGCCATGGCCTCGAACGTCGTTTCGGGTGTCGCCGACCAGCTCCGGCAACATGGCGAGATGCAGCGCGGCTGGCTTGGGGCGCGGATCCAGTCGGTGACCCCGGCGCTTGCCGACAAGCTTGGCCTGCCGGCACCCGGCGGTGCGATGGTGGTCGATGTGCCGGACGGCCCGGCCCGTGACGCGGGGCTGAGGCCCGGCGACGTGATCCTGCGCTTCGACGGGGCCGAGCTGAAGGATGCAAGCGACCTGACGCGGCGCGTGGGGCGCGCGCCCGCCGGAAGCAAGGTCACGCTGACCCTACGCCGCGACGGCGCCGAAAAGACGCTCGACGTGACGCTCGGCCAGCGTGAGACGGGCCTGCCCGAGGCAGAGCAGCCCAAGGCCGCGGCCGACCAGCCCGAGCCTCAAACCGCGCCCCAACCCGATCCGGCGCCCGCGCAGCCTGCGCCCGACAGCATGATCCTGGGCATGGCGCTCGAACCGCTGACCGACGACCTGCGCGGCGAATTCAACCTGCCCGACGACGTGAACGGTCTGGCCGTGACCGACGTGGCCTCCGACAGCGCCGCCTACGACAAGGGCATCCGCGCGGGCGACCTGCTGACCGAGGCGGGGCAAGAGAAGCTGGCGACGGTCGACGACCTGACCCGTGTCCTCGACAAGGCACGCGAGGGCGGGCGGTCTTCGATCCTGATCCTTCTGCGATCGAGCATCATGCCGCGCTTTGTCTCGCTGCCGGTCGAGTGACCGCGCTCACCGGGCCTCACCGGGCCTCACCGGGCCTCACCGGGGCGTCACCGGGCGCGGCGCCCCTCGAGGATGATGTAGACCGCAAGGCTGACGACGACGAGCGCCCCGCCAAGGATCATGGCCGGCGTCATCGGCTCATGCACGCCGATCCAGACCCAGACCGGGCCCAGCACGGTTTCCAGAAGCATCAGAAGGCTGACGTTCGTCGCGCTTGTGTGCCGGGTCGCGACGGACAGGGACAGGAACGACAGGGGCAGGATGACCAGGCCCACGACGGCGATGGCCCAGACATGGCCCTCCATCATCCCCGGCACCCCGGTGACGGAAAGGCCGATCAGCCCGGCCAGGAGCGAGCCCATGCCCATCGTCGGCTGGATCGGCAGGTCATGCGCCTGCCTAATGATGACGAAGTTCAGGGACATGACGACGGCAACGCCCAGTCCCGCCGCGACGCCCAGAAGCGCGTTGCCGCCCTGACCGGCCGCATCATGCCCAAGGACCGCGATGGCGATCCCCGAAAGGACCAGCGCCATCGTCACCCAGGTCGCGCCCGACGTGCGCTCGCCCAGCAGGAGGCGGCCGAAAATGGCGGCGAAGATCGGGATCATCGCGACCGACAAAAGCACAATCGCCACCGGCGCCACCGCGACGCCAAGGGCAAAAAGCGTGGTGTTCGTCGCGTGGCCGATGATGACGCCAAGGGCCGCAGGCTGCCAAAGGGACGCGAGCGCACCGGGGCGGCGGCCCGTGGTCAGGGGCCAGCTTGCGATCAGGACAAGGCCGGTCAGAAGCCCGCGCCAGCCCAGCATGGCAAAGCCGTCCATCCCCGACAGGCGCATGAACAGCGTGTCGGGCGTCAGGATCAGCGCGCCGAAGGCGGCGAGCAGCAGGCCGAAGAGCGGATGGCGCGTCATGGGTCCCCCGGGGAAGGCTTCGCTGGTCCTAGTCAGGTGCGGGGCGCCCGGCAAGCCGCACCCTCTGGCAAATCCCGGCCGGATCGCCTATTTCGACCCCGAAGTGTTTGGGAAAGCCTTGTGGGGACGGCGGAATGGCAAAGATCACCTATGTGGAATTCGGCGGCAAGGAACATGTGGTCGAGGTGCCGAACGGCCTGACCGTCATGGAAGGCGCCCGCGACAACGGCATTCCGGGGATCGAGGCCGACTGCGGCGGCGCCTGCGCCTGCTCGACCTGCCATGTCTATGTCGATGCCGCCTGGGTCGACCGCGTGCCGCCGAAACAGGCGATGGAAGCCGACATGCTGGACTTCGCCTACGAGCCCGACCCCGTGACCTCGCGCCTGACCTGCCAGATCAAGGTGACGGATGCGCTCGACGGGCTGCGGGTGCAGATGCCAGAGAAGCAGATCTGAAAAGCAGATCTGAAGACGGCGGCTGGCGGTCAGAGCGCTCGCCAGCCGATGTCGCGCCGGCAGAAGCCATCGGGCCAGTCGATCCGGCCCACCATCGCATAGGCTTCGGCCTGCGCTTCGGCCAGGCTCGCCCCCCGCGCCGTGATGGCCAGCACCCGGCCCCCTGTGGCGATCACCTGCCCGTCCTTCAGCGCGGTTCCGGCGTGAAAGACCATGTGCCGCGAATCCTCGGGCAGATCGTCCAGCCCGCCGATCACGCTGCCCTTCGCGTAGGCACCCGGATAGCCCCGCGCCGCCATCACCACCGTCAGCGCATGATCGTCGGCCCAGGTCACACCCGCCTCGGCCAGCCGCCCCTCGGCACAGGCGAGCATCAGGTCGAGCGCCTGCGCGCCAAGCCGCATCATCAGCACCTGCGCCTCTGGGTCGCCGAAGCGGACGTTGTATTCGACGAGCCGCGCCTGGCCGTCCCGGATCATCAGCCCGGCATAGAGCACGCCTTGAAAGGGCGTCCCCCGCCGCGCCATTTCCGTGACCGTCGGCCGCACGATAAGGTCGAGCGCCTGCGTGGCGATCGCGTCGGTCAGGACCGGGGCAGGGGAATAGGCGCCCATGCCGCCGGTGTTCGGGCCGGTGTCGCCGTCGCCCACGCGCTTGTGGTCCTGCGCCGTGCCGACCGCCAGCACATCTTGCCCGTCCGACAGCACGAAGAACGAGGCCTCTTCGCCCTCCATGAATTCCTCGATCACGACCGACGCGCCGGCAGAGCCAAGGCTGCCGCCCAGCATGTCGCTCACGGCCGCCTCGGCCTCGGCGAGCGTCATGGCGACGACGACGCCCTTGCCGGCGGCCAGCCCGTCGGCCTTGACGACCACGGGCGCCCCGGTCACGCGGATGTAGGCGAGGGCCGCCGCCTCGTCGGTGAAGCGCGCCCAGTCGGCGGTCGGCGCGCCACAGGCGTCGCAAACCTCCTTCGTGAATGTCTTGGATGCCTCAAGCTGCGCCGCCGCAGCCGACGGCCCGAAGGTCAGAAGCCCCGCCGCGCGGGCGGCATCGGCCACGCCTGCGGCTAGGGGCGCCTCTGGCCCGACGATGACGAAATCGACGGTGTTTTCCTCGCAGAAGGTGACGACGGCCGCCCCGTCGAGGATGTCGATGTCGGCGCATTCGGCCAGAAGCGCTATCCCGGCGTTGCCCGGCGCCACGATCAGCCGGTCGCACTTGGGGCTCTGCTTGACCGCCCAGGCGAGCGCATGTTCGCGTCCGCCTGAGCCAAGGATCAGGATGTTCATGGCCGCGCCCCCGCTTGGAAGTTCCGTGCCCGCGTCATAGGGTCGGCGGCGCAGGGAGGCAAGCATGGACGCCGGGACCGCAAACCACATCGCAAGGAACGGATGCTGCCGATGGACCTGATCGACGACGGCGGCCGCCCGAGCAATGCGCCTGAATTCACCGTGTCCGAACTGTCGGGCGCGGTGAAGCAGATGATCGAGGGCGAGTTCGCCCATGTCCGCGTCCGGGGCGAGGTCAGCCGCGTGTCGCGGCCCGCTTCGGGGCACCTTTACTTCGACCTGAAGGACGACCGCTCGGTCATCGCCGCCGTCAGCTGGAAGGGCCAGGCGGCGCGGATGACCCAGCGCCCCGAAGAGGGGATGGAGGTCATCGCCATCGGCCGCATGACCACCTTCCCCGGCCAGTCGAAATACCAGCTGATCGTCGAGGATCTGGTGCCCGCCGGCGCCGGCGCCTTGATGGCCATGCTCGAAAAGCGCAAGGTCGCCCTTCAGGCCGAAGGGCTGTTCGATGCGGGGCGCAAGAAGCCCTTGCCCTGGTTGCCCGGCGTGATCGGCGTCGTCACCAGCCCCTCGGGTGCGGTGATCCGCGACATCCTGCACCGGCTCCGCGACCGCTTCCCCCGCCGGGTGCTGATCTGGCCGGTGGCGGTCCAGGGCGAGAAATCGGCGCCAGAGGTGGCCGCCGCGATCCGGGGCTTCAATGCCCTGCCCGAAGGCGGCCCTATACCGCGCCCCGACCTTCTGATCGTCGCGCGCGGTGGCGGCTCGATCGAGGATCTGTGGGGCTTCAACGACGAGCGCGTGGTGCGCGCCGCCGCCGCCTCGCGCATCCCCCTCATCTCGGCCGTGGGGCACGAGACCGACACGACGCTGATCGACTATGCCGCCGACCGGCGCGCGCCGACGCCCACCGCCGCCGCCGAGATGGCGGTCCCCGTCCGGGCCGAGCTGCGCGCCGGGCTGGCCGAGGCGGGTGCGCGGCTGATCCGCGCCATGGCCGCGCGGATGGAGGCGCGGCGCCAGCGGGCCCTGGACCTTGGCCGGATGCTCGGCCGGCCCGAACGGGTGCTGGCCGAGCCGCGCCAGAGGCTCGACGCCCAGGCGATGCGGCTGCCGGCGGCGCTGCGTGCGGCGGCGGGGCTGAAACGTGTGGAGTTCGCCAGGGTCGCGGGCCGCCATTCGCTGAAGGCGCTCCAGGGATTCGTGGCGCGAACGCGCAGCGATCTGGATCTTAAGTCCGACCGGCTGTCCCGTGCGCGCGCCCGCGCGATCAGCGATGCCGAGCGCGTCCTGACCGAGCGCCGCGCCAAGATCGACGACCTGTTCGCCCGGCTCGACCGCGCAACCCGGCGCGGGATCGTCGAACGACAGACCCGCCTTGCCGACCTGCGCGCGCCGCAACGCTTCGCCCGGGCCATCAGGGCGACGATGGCACGCCTGGCCGACCGTCTGGCCGCGACCGACCGCACGCGGCAGACGCTCGGCTACCGCGAGACGCTGGCGCGCGGCTTCGCCGTCGTCTGGAACGGCGCCCATGTCGCCACGCGCAAGGCCGAGGCCGAAGGGGCCGGGCAACTGGAGGTCGAGTTCTTCGACGGCCGCCTTGCGGTCGAGCCGGAAGGGCCCGCCCCCCGAAAGGTGAAGAAACCGGAGCCGCCGAAAGCCCCCGGTAAAGCCCCCGATCAGGGCACGCTCTTCTGACGCGCCAGCCGCGCGACGCGCGGGTCCATCACCCGCCGCCAGGCCGTGGGGAAAAGCGCGAGAGTGGCCATCGCCGGCAGCGACCAGGGCAGCATCGGCGTCACCGAGGCGTCGAGCCTGAGCGCCGGATAATCGGCCGCGGGGTGCAGGTGATGGTCCGAATGGCGCGGCGCATGGACCGTCAGCAGCCCCGACAACACATCCGGCGCGTCCCAGCTGTGCGCCGCCCCGAAGGGCGCATGGCTGTCGATCCCCATCCGCGCGCGCACCAGCCCGTAATGCTGCACATAGTCCGACAGGAAGTGCTGCAGCTGCGCATGGGCCGAAAGCATCAGCCAGACCAGAAGGCCGAGGACGCCGGTCGTCACCGCGACCAGCGCCGCCGTCAGGGCCGACAGGACCAGGGGCGGCCCATAGCGGTGGCGCCACAGGGGGCCGGGGCGCAGCGTGCGCTCCATTTCGGCCCCGGCGATGAACTCGCCCGGCCAGGCGCGGAGCAGGAAGGCCCAGAAACCTTCGCCCAGGGGCGCGCTGTTCGGGTCATCCTCTGTCGCGGCGAAGCGGTGGTGGACGGTCACATGGGCGAGTGCATGGTGCCCGTAAAGCAACGTCGCATAGATCGCCATGCCAAGCGTCCGGGCGCGGGCGGCGGGCCGGTGGATCAGCTCATGCGCGACCGGGTTCGACACCTGCCCGAACCAGAGCCCGAAGGCGAAGGCGGCCGCGAGCCAGGACCAGAGCGTCCAGCCCGACCGCGTCAGCGTCCAGATCGCGAGCGCAAGGATGAGGAAGTGCAGGACGCCAAGGGCCAGGAGCAACCGGGCGGTCCAGACATCGGCCGGGGCAGGGGCCAGCCCTTCGGGCCAGAGCCGGCGCCCGATCCGGTCGGCGAGCGTCAGGAACAGGGTCATCGTCAGAAGCCCGATCCAGGCCGCCGCACCGCCCAGAAGGCCGCCGAGCGCGATCAGCGCCGCCGGAACCAGCGTCGCGGCGGCAAAGCGCCAGATTGGGTGGGAACGGGGCGGCATGGGCGGGACGCTACGGCACTGTTGCAGGGACAGCCGCATCCTGCCTCAATCGGCGCGGAAACGACAGGGGGCGCCGATGACGGCCGCGCTGATGATCCTCTCGCTGGTGCTTGCGCTTCTTTTTGGCGCGCGCTTCCTGCTGGCACCGCCGTCCTGGGCGGGCACCTGGACCAAGGCCGGGTCGGTCGCGGCGCTGGCGGCCCTTGGGCCGGTCCTTGGCGTCTCGCCCCTTGTGACCCTGGGCCTTGCCCTTGGCGCGCTTGGCGATTTCTGCCTGTCGCGGCCGGGCGAGCGCGCCTTCCTTGCCGGCATGGCGGCCTTCGCACTCGGGCACCTGGCCTATGCCTGGGCTTTCTGGCAGGGGACCGCACCACCGATCCTGCCGGCGCTCGCCGTCATCGCGCTGGCGCTCTCGACCGAGGTCTGGCTCGCGCCCTTCGCCGGGCCGATGCGCTGGCCGGTGCGGGGCTATGCCGTCGTCATCGCGCTCATGGCGCTTTCGGTCCTGACGGTGGGGCTCGGCGCGCCGCTCCTGACGCTGGGGGCAGCGCTTTTCCTTCTGTCGGACGTGCTTCTGGCGCTCGACCTCTTCACCTTCGCAGGGCGCCCCACGCCCAGGCCCTGGCTGAAACGCGCCGTCTGGGCGATCTACTGGGCCGGCCAGGTGCAGATTCTCTGGGGTGCGGCGGGAGTTTCGGGGGCCTGAACACCTTTCCAGCGGCCCCCGAAACGACTAGGTGAGTGGGGCTGCCGGATCACCGGCCAGGGAAAACCGCATGTCGTTCTTCACCAAGCTCAAGGACCGGCTGTTCAAATCCTCGTCGCAGCTCGACGAGGGGCTGGCCGACCTTGTCGCCGAGGCGCCGCCGGAAACGGCGGCCGCGCCCGTTGCCGAACCCACCGCTTCGCCGGCTGCCGCCCCCGCACCCGCACCCGAGCCCGCCAGACCCGGCCTGATCGGTCGCCTCTTCGGCCAGACCGCCGCGCCCGAAGAGCAGCGCCGGGTCCTGGACGATGCGATGCTCGAAAGCCTCGAAGAGCTCCTGATCCGCGCCGACATGGGCGTCGACACCGCGCTGCGCGTCGCGGCGAACCTCGCCGAAGGCCGGATGGGCCGCAAACTGTCGGTGCGCGAGCTGAAGGCCCTGCTGGCGGCCGAGGTCGCCCGGATCATGGAGCCGGTCGCCCGGCCCCTGCCGATCTACGCCAAGAAGCCGCAGGTCGTGCTGGTCGTGGGCGTCAACGGGTCGGGCAAGACCACGACCATCGGCAAGCTCGCCAGCCAGTTCCGCGCCGCCGGCAAGAAGGTGGTCATCGCCGCCGGCGACACCTTCCGCGCCGCCGCGGTTGAGCAATTGCAGGTCTGGGGCACCCGCGCCGGCGTCCCGGTCCTGACCGCGCCCGAAGGGTCCGACCCCGCAAGCCTGGCCTTCGACGCCATGACCAAGGCCGAGGCCGACGGCGCCGACCTGCTGATGATCGACACCGCCGGACGCCTTCAGAACCGCGCCGACCTGATGGAGGAACTGGCCAAGATCGTCCGCGTCATCCGCAAGAAGGACCCCTCGGCGCCGCACAACACGATCCTGGTGCTTGACGCCTCGACCGGCCAGAACGCGCTGACCCAGGTCGAGATCTTCCGCAAGATCGCCGATGTCTCGGGCCTGGTGATGACCAAGCTCGACGGCACGGCGAAGGGCGGCGTCCTTGTGGCGCTCGCCGACAGGTTCGGCCTGCCGATCCATGCGATCGGCGTCGGCGAACAGATCGACGATCTGGCCCCCTTCGACCCCGAAGAGTTCGCCACGGCGCTGGTGGGGGCCGCCGAATGAGCACGCCGAAGGCCGCAAGACCCGTGTCGCGCAAGATCAACCCCTGGCTCAAGGCCGCGCTCGAATGGGGTCCGATCCTGATCTTCTTCCTGACCTTCGGGCGGCTGAAGGAACAGACCGTCACTATCGGCGGCACCGCCTACGGCGGCTTCGTGCTGACCACGGCGATCTTCGTGCCGATCCTTGTCGCGGCGACGCTCGCCCTCTGGGCGCTGACCGGGCGGCTTTCGGTCATGCAGATCGTGACGCTTGTCCTGGTCATCATCTTCGGCGGCCTGTCGGTCTGGTTCAACGACCCGGTCTTCTTCAAGATGAAGGTGACGCTGATCTACCTGCTCTTCGCCGCCGTCTTGGGCGTCGGCCTTATCCGCGGCCAGTCCTACCTGGCGATGGTGATGGACGAGGCGGTGCCCCTGACCGCTGACGGCTGGATGATCCTGACCCGGCGGGTGACGGCGCTTTTCGCCGGGCTCGCCGTCGCGAACGAGGTGATCTGGCGCAACTTCAGTGACCAGATCTGGGTGGACTTCAAGACCTTCGGACTGCCCGCCGTCATGTTCCTGTTCTTCATGACGCAAGGCAAGCTGCTGGAGCGTCACGCGCCCCCGAAACCCGGGGTGGACGGCGACGGGTCCAAGGATTGACCCTCCCCGCCGGCAGGTCTAACCCTGTGGGCGACGCGTATGAGGGACAGGATTATGGATGACTGGGCACCGGAGACGAAACTCGTGCATGCCGGCGTGCGCCGCAGCCAGTATGGCGAACTGTCGGAAGCGATCTTCCTGACGCAGGGCTTCGTCTACGACAATGCCGAACAGGCGGAAGCGCGCTTCATCAAGGCCGGACCGGACGAATTCATCTATGCCCGCTACGGCAACCCGACCGTGCGCATGTTCGAAGACCGCATGGCCGCGATCGAGGGGACCGAGGATGCCTTCGCGACAGCCAGCGGCATGGCCGCCGTCAACGGCGCGCTGACCTCGCTCGTGAAGGCGGGCGATCATGTGGTCGCGGCCCGCGCGCTGTTCGGCTCGTGCCTCTATATCCTGGACCTTCTGGGCCGCTTCGGGGTCGAGGTCACGCTCGTCGACGGCACCGACCTTGCCGCCTGGCGCGGGGCGGTGCGTGAGGGAACGAAGGCCGTCTTCCTGGAAAGCGTGTCGAACCCGACGCTCGAGGTCATCGACCTGAAGTCCGTGGCCGAGATCGCGCACAAGGTCGGCGCGACCGTCATCGTCGACAATGTCTTTGCGACCCCGGTCTTTTCCCGCGCGGTCGAGCTTGGCGCCGACGTGGTCGTCTATTCGGCCACCAAGCATATCGACGGCGGCGGGCGCGTCCTCGGCGGCATCATCTGCGGCACCAAGGACTATATCCGCAAGGTGGTGGAACCCTACGTCAAGCACACCGGCGGCGCCATGAGCCCCTTCAACGCCTGGGTGATGCTGAAGGGGATGGAGACGATGGGCCTGCGCGTCCGCCAGCAGGCGGCGACCGCCCAGATGGTGGCGGAGGCGCTGAGCGGCCATGCGGGCGTCGAGCGGACGATCTTCCCAGGGCTGCCCGGCCATGCGCAGCACAAGATCGCCATGGAGCAGATGGGCGCCGGCGGCACCGTGATCGCGGTCGACATTGCGGGCGGCCAGGCGGGCGCATTCCGCTTCCTCAATGCGCTGAAGCTCGTGAAGATCTCGAACAACCTCGGCGATGCGAAGTCGATCGTGACCCACCCGGCGACGACGACCCACCAGCGCCTGCCCGCCGAACAGAAGGCGGCGCTCGGGATCACGCCGGGCCTTGTGCGGCTGTCGATCGGGATTGAGGATGCGGGCGACATCCTGGCCGACCTGAAACAGGCGCTGGCCAAGGTCTGATCCGTCTCTTCCCGTGGCCCGCGCGCGCCCTCCAAGGTGCGCGGGGTTGGACAAGTGGGGCGTTCATCCCATATGTGGCGCAGGACGGCTGCAAGGAGTTCGGCCATGACGACCATCGCTGATCGGGGGAAGGGCATGGGCCAGGGTGCGACGCCGGTAACGCCGGCAACTGCGGACAAGGCGCCCGACAAGGCGCCCGGCAAGGCTGAGGCCGAGCGCGCGCTTGCAACGCTGCGCGCCTGGGCCGGCAGCGCCGACCCGACGGAAATCGCGCGGCTCGACCCTGCCATCGCCCGGCTGCTGCCGGGGCGCGAGGTTGCGAACTATCCTGACCTGAGCCGCGTCTACCCGGCCAACTTCCGCCCCGACGCGGCCTATCGCGCCTCGATGCCCGACCTGCAGAACGGGCCGTCGAGCCTGATCGTTGGTGCCCGCGCGCCGATCCAGCATGTCGGCATCTCGAACTTCCGCCTGCCGATCCGCTATCACACGCGCGACGGGGGCGACCTGACGCTCGAAACCTCGGTCACGGGCACCGTCTCGCTGAACGAGGAACGCAAGGGCATCAACATGAGCCGCATCATGCGGTCCTTCTACGCCCATGCCGAGCGCACCTTCTCGTTCGACGTGATGGCCTGCGCGCTTGACGACTACAAGGCCGACCACGACAGCCTCGATGCGCGGCTCCAGATGCGCTTTTCCTTCCCGGTCCGGGTCGCGAGCCTGCGCTCGAACCTGTCGGGCTGGCAATATTACGACATAGCGCTCGAACTGGCCGAGACGGCGGGGGTCCGCAAGCGGATCATCCACCTCGACTATGTCTATTCCTCGACCTGCCCCTGCTCGCTTGAACTTTCCGAACATGCGCGCGCGTCGCGGGGCCAGCTGGCGACGCCCCATTCGCAGCGCTCGATCGCGCGCATTTCGGCTGTCGAAAGCGGCGGCCGGCGGCTTTGGTACGAAGATCTGATCGACCTCGCACGCGAAGCGGTGCCGACCGAGACGCAGGTCATGGTCAAGCGCGAGGATGAACAGGCCTTCGCCGAACTGAACGCCGCGAACCCGATCTTCGTCGAGGATGCGGCGCGCAGCTTCGCCGAACGGCTGCTCGCAGAGCCGCGCGTGGACGATTTCCGCGTGGTGGCGGTCCACCAGGAAAGCCTGCACAGCCACGACGCGGTGTCGGTCCTGACCAAAGGCCCGACCTTCGCCTCGGAAAGCCTGGAGCCGCGCCTCTTCGCGAGCCTGCACCGGAGCGCCTGACGGATGGACCGGCCCTTCGGGGCCGGTCCGGGGCCCGAGGGCGTCAGAGAAGCTTCAGGTCCGACGCGGACGAACGGCCATCGCGGCCCGACTGAAGCTCGTACGAGATTTTCTGGTTGTCGTTCAATGACTTGAGGCCGGCCCTCTCGACGGCAGAGATATGGACGAACACGTCCTTGCCGCCATCATCGGGCGCGATGAAGCCATAGCCTTTCGTCGTATTGAACCATTTCACGGTGCCAGTTGCCATCCGCCTTCTCCCTCAGATGTCACCTCCGGCGCGTCGGCCGGTGTCGTGCAGCCAGGTCTTTCGGGTCGTCCGGCTGCCCCGGAACAGGGAGCGGTAGATCGTCAGTGGTCACACGCAGGGTCAGGATGAGGGATTCGGGATAAAAATCAAGAATTATGAAACCGAAACGGCGCCCGGATCGGGGCAATCTGGCGCCGGATCCACAGGGTCAAAGAAAAAAAGTCAGGAAAGTCCCGTGATCGCCCCGCCGTCGAGCAGCAGCGTGAAGACCTCGGTCAGGTCGCCGTGCCGCGCCGCCTCGCCCACCGTGGCACCTGACGCGAGCATCCGGAGGGCGGCGAAGCTGGCTTCGGACAGGGCGACCGGGACGGGGTCGAAGGCCGGGCGGGTGATGAGGATGCGCTCTGCCCCGGGGCCCGGGGCGGCGCCGCCCGGCTGGTGCGCGCGCCAGATCGACAGGACCGGATGGGCCGAGGACAGAAGCCGCACCGCAGGGGCGAGGGTCAGGCGCGCGGCGTAAAGCCTGTCGGGTGGAAGGGCCGCAAGGCTCGCGGGGGGCAGGGCGGGCGCGTCCGCCGCTTCGGCACTGTCGAGAAGCGCCCATTCGAGCCGCGCGACATCGGCCAGAAAGGGCAGGGCGGCAGCCGGTGGAAAGCCCGCGATGAAGTCCGGGAAGGCGCGCCCGTAAAGCCGCAAGAGGGGCGAGCGCGGCGGATGCGCCATCCGGTAAGCGCCGGCAAGGGCCGCGAAAAACTCCGCCCCGACAAGTGCTGCCACGACCGGAAATCCCTGCGCCAGCGCCTCGGCCAGCGTCACGGCATGGGTGTTGCGATAGACCGCGAACCGGCGGCTGTCGGTCAGGCCATCGGGCAGCGGCCGGTCAGGCTCGCGGAGCGCCCGCGCGAAATCGGCCTGAAAGCTGCGACCCGTCACCGGAGCGCGTCCAGCGCCGCCCGGTCCAGCGCCGCCCCGGCCCGCGCCGCCTCGGCCCGAAGTGTCGGCCAGTCCGGCAGGTCATTGTCCCATTCAATCAGCACCGGCTGCGGCCCCGCCAGCGCCAGCGTGCGGTCCAGAAGCGCCCAGACCTGCGGCGCGACCGGATGGGCGTGATCGTCGATCAGAAGGGGCGCGCCCCTTTCGTCGGCATCAACCGCATGGCCGCCCAGGTGGATCTCGCCCACCAGCGCGTGGGGGAAGCGGTCGATATAGTCCAGCGGATCGGTCTGGCGATTGGTGGCCGAGACCAGGACATTGTTGACATCCAGAAGCAATCCGCAGCCGGTCCGGGCGGCAAGTTCTGTCAGAAAGTCGATCTCGTCCATCTCTGACGCGGGCAGTGTGACATAGACTGACGGGTTCTCGATCAGGATCGGCCGCGCCAGCGCCTCTTGCACTTCCTGAACATGCGCGGCGGTGCGGGCGAGCGTGTCCTCGCGGTAGGGAAGGGGCAGTAGGTCGTTGAAATAGACGCCCTCATGCGTCGACCAGGCCAGATGTTCGGAAAAGGAAGCCGGCTCGAACCGCTCGCAGACCCGCCTGACGCGGGACAAGTGGTCGCCGTCAAGCCGCCCCTCGCCGCCGATCGACAGGCCCACGCCGTGAACCGACAAGGCGAACCGGTCCCGAAGCGAGGCAAGCTGCGCCAGCGCCCGGCCGCCGTCGCCCATGTAGTTTTCGGCATGGACCTCGACCCATTCCACGGGCCCCGGATCCCCGGTCAGGCCGGCGTAATGCTGCGGCTTGAAGCCGACGCCCGGCCGGTGTGGCAGGACCATGGGGGTCAGCCCGTCGGCATGTCGCGCGTCAGGGGTTCGGTCGATCCGTGACGCCCGTCCGGCAGCGCCATGGTGGTGCAGGTGCCGGCCGGCACCAGCTTCCAGGCGTTGCCCTGATAGTCGACCTTCGAGGTGCCGGCGCAGGTCGTGCCCGGCCCGGCGGCGCAGTCGTTCTGGCCGGCAAGCGACACGCCATAGCATTTTTCCTGCCCGCTGGCGGCCTGGACGGTCGTCGCATGGGCGGCAAGGGCGGCGGCAAGGCTGCCGGCGACCGCGAGGGATTTGGGCGAGAAGCTCATGGCGGTCCTTTCCAACTGGGTCGGCTCGATTGTAAGACGCCGGGCGGCCGCTGGAAAGCCGCCCGCCGCCCGTCACGCGATTTTGCGCCTGTCTTTCGACCCGGGCCCTAACGCAGGTCGGTCAGCGCAGGTCCGGCGGCAGCGCTTCGGCCGCCAGGTTCGCGACGGCAAAGTCCAGCCCCAGCGTGGCCGACTGGTTCTCGCCCAGCCGCCTGAGCGAGACGGTGCGGTCCGTCACCTCTTTCTGGCCGATGGCCAGGATCACCGGCACCTTGCCCAGCGAATGTTCGCGGACCTTGTAGTTGATCTTTTCGTTCCGCGTGTCCGCCTCTGCCCGCAGCCCCGCCTTCCGCAGGGCCGCCACGACCTCTGCCACGTAAGGATCGGCGTCCGAAACGATCGAGGCGACGACCACCTGCCGCGGCGCGAGCCAGAACGGCAGCTTCCCGGCATAGTTCTCGATCAGGATGCCGATGAAGCGCTCGAAACTACCAAGGATCGCGCGGTGCAGCATGTAGGGCCGGTGCTTGGCCCCGTCTTCGCCGACATATTCCGCGCCGAGCCGGTCGGGCAGGTTCGGGTCAACCTGGAACGTGCCGCACTGCCATTCGCGGCCGATAGCGTCGGTCAGCTTGAAATCGAGCTTCGGCCCGTAGAAGGCGCCGTCGCCGGGGTTGATCTCATACGGAAGGCCCAGATTCTCAATGGCGCCCTTGAGCGCGCCTTCGACCTTGTCCCAGGTCTCGTCCGAACCGATGCGCACCGCCGGGCGGGTCGATAGTTTAATATCAAACTTCTCGAACCCGAGGTCGCGATAGACCGACGACAGCAGGGCGATGAAACCCGCGCATTCCGACTCGATCTGGTTCTCGGTGCAGAAGATATGCGCGTCGTCCTGCGTGAAACCGCGCACCCGCATCAGCCCGTGCATCGAGCCCGATGACTCGTAGCGGTGGCACGAGCCGAATTCGGCCAGCCGCAGGGGCAGGTCGCGGTAGGACTTCAGGCCCTGATTGTAGATCTGCACATGGCAGGGGCAGTTCATCGGCTTCAGCGCGTTGATGCGCTTTTCCTTGGCGCCTTCCTCGTCCACCTCGACGATGAACATGTTCTCGCGGTAGGCCTCCCAGTGGCCGGACCGTTCCCACAGCACCCGGTCCACGCCCTGCGGTGTCTTGATCTCGCGGTCGACCGCCCCGCGCAGCCCGCGGCGCATGTAATCCATGACCGTGCGGTAGATCGTCCAGCCGTTCGGGTGCCAGAAGACCATGCCCGGCGCTTCTTCCTGCAGGTGGAAGAGCTCCATTTCCTTGCCAAGCTTGCGGTGGTCGCGCTTGGCGGCCTCTTCCAGCATGTTGAGGTAGGCCTTCAGGTCGTCGCGCGTCTTGAAGGCGACGCCGTAGATGCGCTGCAGCTGCTTCTTCGTATGGTCGCCCCGCCAGTAGGCGCCCGCGACCGACATCAGCTTGAAGGCATCGGCCGGAAGCTGCCCGGTGTTTTGCAGGTGGGGGCCGCGGCAAAGGTCCTGCCAATGGCCATGCCAGTACATGCGCAGCGGCTCGGAGCCCGGAATGGCCTCGATCAGCTCGACCTTGAAAGGTTCGTTCTTGCGGACGTAGAACTCGATGGCGCGCGACCGGTCCCAGACCTCGGTCTTGACCGCGTCACGCTCGGCGATGATCGCGCGCATCTCGCGTTCGATGGCGCCCAGATCCTCGGGCGTGAAGGGCTCTTCGCGGTCGAAGTCGTAGAACCAGCCGTTCTCGATCACCGGGCCGATGGTGACCTTCACCTCGGGCCAGAGCTTCTGGACCGCCCGCGCCATGACATGCGCCAAGTCGTGGCGGATGAGTTCGAGCGCCTGCGCCTCGTCCTTCATCGTGTGGATGGCGATGGCCGCGTCGGCCTCTATCGGCCATTGCAGGTCATAGTGCCTGCCGTCGACCGTGGCCGAGATGGCGGCCTTGCCGAGCGAGGGGGCGATGGCGGCGGCGACCGCGCCGGGGGTCACGCCGCGCGCGAAATGGCGGACGGCGCCGTCGGGAAGGGTCAGGGCGATCTGGGGGGAAGGGGCGTTCATGGCCGTCTCCTCGTCGGTTTGGCGCCTACGGGTGCGCCCGGTTGCGGGTTGGTGCCGCTTCATCGTCGCACGCCGGCCGTTTGTCAACGCCGGGGGTTCACCATGGCCCCGGCCGGGGCTATGCCGGGCGGGCAACGAAAGGGGCGGGCATGGGTGACAGGCTTCTGACGGCAGCCGGGCGGCGCATTGCCTTCGACCGTGTCGAGGGCAGGGGGCCGGGTGTCCTTTTTCTAGGCGGCTTCAAGTCCGACAAGGAGGGGACGAAGGCGCTGGCGCTGGCGGACTGGGCGAGGCGGCAGGGCAGGGCCTTCCTGCGCTTCGATTATTCCGGGCATGGCGCATCGTCGGGCGCGTTCCTGGACGGCGCGATCAGCGACTGGGCCGAGGACGCGGCCGAGGTTCTGGCGCGGCTCTGCGACGGGCCGCAACTGCTGGTCGGGTCGAGCATGGGGGGCTGGATCGGCCTCCTGCTCGCGCGCCGGATGCCGGAACGGGTCGCGGGCTTCGTCGGCATCGCCGCCGCCCCGGACTTTACCGAGGACCTGATGTGGGCGCAGTTCACCGGGGCCGAGCGGGCCGAGATGGCGGCGACGGGCCGGGTCGCGCAGCCGTCTGACTATTCGGACGAGCCCTACATCCTGACCCGCCGCCTGATCGAGGATGGTCGGCAGAACCTGGTCCTACGCACGCCCCTGAGCCTCGACGCCCCCGTCCGGCTTTTGCAGGGCACCGCCGACGAGGACGTGCCGGTCGCGGTGGCCGAGCGCCTCTTTGCCCATCTGGACAGCCCGGATTCAAGGCTGACGCTGGTCAAGGGCGCCGACCACCGTTTCTCGACGCCTGACTGCCTGTCGCTGATCGAGGCGACGGTCGAGGATGTGCTGGCGCGGGGCTGACCCCGCGCGCCCACGCTCTCGCAGACCGCGACTGCCTCAGGCCCAGATTGCCTCAGACCGCGCGGATCGCCGCGCGGCGCCCTTTGGGCACGGGGGCATTGCGGTCGATGAAGTTCAGGACCAGCGGGCGGATGTTGTTGCGCCAGCTTTTCCCGGCGAAGATCCCGTAGTGGCCCGCGCCCGGTTCCAGGTGGCTCGCCTTCTTCGCGTCCGGCAGCCCCGTGAGCAGCCCGAGTGCCGCAAGGCACTGGCCCGGCGCCGAAATGTCGTCCTTCTCGCCCTCGGCCACCATCACGGCGACCTGCGTGATGCGACTCAGGTCGACTTGCTTGCCGGCGACGACGAAGCTGTTCGTCGCGATCTCGCGCCGTTTGAAGATGCGGTTGACGGTCGAGAGGTAGAATTCGGCCGTCATGTCCATGACCGACAGGTATTCGTCATAGAAGCGGTTGTGCTTGTCGCGTTCCGACGCCTCGCCCCGCGCGGCGCGGATGATCTGGTCCTGGAAGGCCTTGGCGTGGGTTTCGGAATTCATCGAGATGAACGAGGCGAGTTGCAGAAGCCCCGGATAGACCGACCGGCCGGCACCGGCATATTTGAAGCCGACCTGCTGGATCGCCAGCTGTTCGATCTGGCCCATGGTCAGGCTGCGGCCGAAGTCCGTGACCTCGGTCGGGTTGGCGTCGGGGTCGACCGGGCCGCCGATCAGCGTCAGCGTGCGGGGCTGGGCGTCGGGATCTTCCTCGGCCAGATAGGCGGTCGCGGCCAGCGTCAGGGGCACCGGCTGGCAGACGGCCACGACGTTGATGTCGGGCCCGAGGTGGCGCATGTAGTCGACGAGGTAGAGCGTATAATCCTCGATGTCGAACTTGCCTTCACTGACCGGAATGTCGCGCGCATTCTTCCAGTCGGTCACATAGACCTCGCAGTCCGGCAGGAGCGAGGCGACGGTCGAACGCAGGAGCGTCGCATAATGGCCCGACATCGGCGCGATCAGCAGGACGCGCCGCGCCATCGGTTCGCGACCGGAGACGCGGAAGTGGATCAGGTCGCCGAAGGGGCGCGAGATCAGCGTGTCGATGCGGACCGTCAGGTCGCGCCCGTCCGCGCCGACGATCGAGGTGATGCCCCAGTCCGGCTTGATGACCATGCGCGCGAAGCTGCGTTCGGTGATGCGGCCCCAGGCGGACATGACCTTGAACATCGGGTGCGGCACCAGCCCCCAGACGGGATAGGAGGCCATGGCCCGGGCCGAAGCGCCAAGCCACTCATTGGTGTTCCGGACGGTTTCCATCCAGTCGTAGGTCACCATGCCCTTCATCGTATTTCCCTTGGCTTGCGGTCCGCGCTATCCTTGCAACCATGATAAGTGCGCGCCGCGTTATGCTGCAGTGCCGCAGACTAGGGTGGAAAGGTTAAGATGACAACAAATGTTGCGGGCCCAAGCCACACCATGCCCCCCGAAAGTGCGGAACTTGCGGCGAATCTGGCCAGAATCGAAGAATTGACGCAAAGACTGGTCGCTGCACTTGCACACCGCCGCGCGCCGAACCCCGCGCTCGAAGGGCCGGGGGTCGAGCTGATGAGCCGCGTCATGGGCGCCTGGTGGGGCGAGGCGCTGACCGATCCGGCCCGCCTGATCGAGCGGCAGGCGGCCTTCTGGGGGCAGGCCGTCCAGCAGTATGCCGAGGCCCAGCAGATGCTGGCGCAGGGCAAGTTCGAGGCGCCAGAGGACAAGACGCCCAAGGACCGCCGCTTTGCCAACCCGCTTTGGCAGACCCATCCCTACTTCAACTTCGTCAAGCAGCAGTACCAGCAGAACGTCGCGGCGATGAAGAACGCGATCGCCTCCCTGGACCTGACCGACCACGACCGCCGGCGGGTCGACTACTTCGCCCGCCAGATCATGGACATGATGGCGCCGACGAACTTCCTGCCGACGAACCCCGACGCGCTGGAAAAGGCGCTCGAGACCGGGGGCGAGAGCCTGGTGCAGGGGCTGGAGAACCTGGTCCGCGATGTCGAGGCGAACCACGGCGACCTGCTGGTCACGCTGGCCGACCGCGATGCCTTCTCGGTCGGGGGCAATATCGCCACGACGCCGGGCAAGGTCGTCTTCCGCAACCGGTTGATCGAGCTGATCCAGTATGCGCCCACGACCGAGAAGGTGCGCGCGCTGCCGGTCGTCCTGTTCCCGCCCTGGATCAACAAGTTCTACATCCTGGACCTGAAGCCGCAGAACTCGCTCATCAAATGGGTGGTCGACCAGGGCTTCACGCTCTTCGTCGTCAGCTGGAAGAACCCCGACGCGAGCTATGCAGGCGTCGGCATGGACGATTACGTCCAGGAAGGCTTCCTCGCCGCCATGGAGGCCGCAAAAGAGATCACCGGGCAGGAAAAGATCAACGCCATCGGCTATTGCATCGCCGGCACCACGTTGGCCCTGACGCTGGCGCTGATGCGCGACCGGGGTGACAAGTCGGTCAATTCGGCGACCTTCTTCACCACGCTCACCGACTTTTCCGAACCCGGAGAGGTGGGGGTCTACCTCGACAATGACTTCGTCGACGGGATCGAGGCAGAGGTGGTGCGGTCCGGCTACCTGGACAAGTATTTCATGTCGCGCACCTTCTCTTACCTGCGCGCCAACGACCTGATCTACACGCCCGCGATCAAAAGCTACATGCTGGGCGAGGCGCCCCCGGCGTTCGATCTGCTGTACTGGAACGGCGACGGCACCAACCTTCCCGCGCGCATGGCGGTCGAATACCTGCGCGGCCTTTGCCAGGAGGACGGGCTGGCCAAGGGCACGTTCGAGGTGCTGGGCCAGAAGGTCTCGCTCAAGGATGTCAGGGTGCCCCTCTGCGCCATCGCCTGCGAGACGGACCACATTGCCCCCTGGGTGTCGAGCTTTGCGGGCATCCGCTCCATGGGATCGAAGGACAAGACCTTCATCCTGGCGCAGTCGGGCCATATCGCCGGGATCGTGAGCCCGCCCGGCCGGGACAAGTATGGTCACTACCTGCGCGAGGACGGGGTGAACGTGGCCGAAGATGCCGCCGGCTGGAAAGAGGGCGCGACCTTCCACAAGGGCAGCTGGTGGCCCGCCTGGGGCGCATGGCTGGCCGAACGGTCCGGCAAGTGGGTCCATGCGCGCGAACCGGGCGATGCGGACCACCCGCCGCTCGCGCCCGCGCCCGGCACCTATGTCACGGAAGTGCCACGGGTCTGACAACCGGCCGTTACGCCACCCTGCCAGAACCGGCCTTGGCCGGGGTCCAGCGGATTTCGGCCGAGTCGCGCAAAAAGTTTGCTGCAGCGCAGCATTTCCACTTGCATTGCCGCAGTGCAGAAACTATGTAGTGGTCGCAAGTTAATCCCCTCAAGACAATCCACCGCCGGATAGGAGTTCACGATGAACGCGAAGACCCAGGATTTCACCAAGACCATGCAGGACATGATGAAGGCGTTCCCGTTTGACGCCGCTGCCGGTCAGGGTGCCTTCAAATCGACCGCCGCCTTCAGCGAGAAGATGGCCAAGGTTGCGCTCGACGCCGCCGAGAAGTCGAACGAGATCTCGTCCAAATCG
>CAMFGW010000025.1 GCA_945952025.1 uncultured Paracoccaceae bacterium | reverse complement strand
GGAGCGCCCGCCGATGGCGGGGCGGGCGCTGGCCGATGGCCTTTGGGCCACCGGCGGGGACAAAGGGCGGCGTATCCGCTTGGCAGGGTCAACGGCCCCTGCCACCCTTAGGGTAAACCGGTGTGGATCGCCGGGCCGGGCGGGAAAGGAAACGCGACCCGCGTTTCCCCCGACCATGGCGGAGCGGTTCCTCTGGACCGCCCGTGTCACAAACCGACGAAGGCCAGCGCCTGCCCGGGTGGGCGCATGGCGCCCGCCATGGGCGGGGCGGGCGCTGGCCGGTGGCTTTGGGCCACCGGCCGGGACAAGGGGCAAGGCCTTCGCATGGCAGGGTCACTTGCCCCTGCCACTCGGACCCGAGGACCGGCTTACGCCTTCGGGAAGGCCCCGTGCCCGGCAATGTCGGAAAGCGGCATCCGCCCGCTTGGCACCTCGCGCGGGCGCAGGCGGTCGTTCAGCGTCGCCGGATCGCCAGGCTGGCCCAGCGCGATGATCGTATGGACCCGGTGGTCGGCCGGCAGGTGCAGCGACTTCGCCGCCTCTTCGGGGTGGATGCCGGCCATCGCATGGGCCGCCCAGCCGTCCGCCCGCGCCTGAAGCGCCATCGCCATCCAGGCAGCCCCCGCATCAAACTCGTGCGAGGCGAAGGGGCGGCGGTCGCCGTCCGGCCCGGCCCCGTGGGTCCGCGAGGCGAGCGTGACCAGCGCGGCGGCACGAGGCGCCCATTCGCGGTTCCCGGGCATCATCGCCTCGACCATCGCTTCGAAGGCGGGCTCGCCGCGCAGCGCCCAGGCAAAGCGCCAGGGCTGCAGGTTCGACCCCGAGGGCGCCCAGCGCGCCGCCTCGAGGATCGCCTCGACATCGGCCCTGGTCATGGTCCGTTGGCTAAAGGCCCGCGGCGACCAGCGGTCAAGGAAACGCGGGTCGATCGGGTGGTCGGCCTTGCGGTGGGCCAGGGGATCGGGGCTCTTGGTCATGTCGGGGTCCAAAGTTAAGAAACCGCTCCGGTGCCCTGCCCCGCCGCCGCAGTCAAGAGATCGAAGATCGCCTGCCGCTCATCGTGAACCAGCAAGAGCGCCAGATCGCCGGGCTGCAACCGCGCCAGGATCTCGCGCGCGCCCGCCGCCGGACCGGGCGCGAGCACCACTTCGGGCACGCCGGCCCTGCGCGCGGCATCGGCAAGGATCGCCTGCACCTGGCCGGGCGGGCGGCCACGGGCATATTTCGCCATCTCGGCCACCACGACCCCGTCGGGCCTCAGCGCGGCGGCCCCCTGGGCAAGGCCCCGGATGTCTTCATCCGAACGGTCGCCCGCATGGGCCATCAGGACAAAGCGCCGCTTCGCCGGAACCGCCGCCAGCGCGGAAGTCACGGCAGCAATCGAATGGGGGTTGTGCGCGAAATCCACGAAGACCCGCGCGCCCTTGACGCGGAACTCGTTGGCGCGGCCCGGGTTGTCCTTCGCGTCGCTCTGGAACCGCGCGAGGACTGCCCGGATCGCCGCGTCGGGCAGGCCGAGCGCCCGCGCCGCGAGCGCCGCCGCGAGCGCGTTTTCGACGTTGTAAAGCGCAGCCCCGCCCAGCGTCAGCGGCACGTCCTTCGCCGCAATCAGCGCCCGCGCGCCCTGCCCGTCCTGAAGCCAGAGCACCCCACCCTCGAGCCAGCCGCAGGTCCGCCCGGCGCCCCGCGCGTGGGCAAGGTCCGGTGCCGCCAGATCACGACCGAACCAGACGGCACCCGTCACCCCTTCGGCCCGCGCGGCGGCGACCAGTTCCGGGTCGCCCGCGTTCAGGATCAGCGCCCCGCCGGGCGCGAGCGAGCGGCGCACCGCCAGCTTGACGCGCGCAAGGTCGGGCACGGTCAGGATGCCGTAATGGCCAAGGTGATCGGCCGCGACATTGGTCACCACCGCCGCCCGCGCATGGCCGACCGGCAGGCCGCGCCGCAGGATTCCGCCCCGCGCGACCTCCAGCACTCCCAGCTGCAGCCGAGGATCGCGCAAGAGCATCCGCGCACCGGCGGGCCCAGAATAGTCGCCCTTGTCCAGCACCTGCCCGCCAACGGCCACGGCTTCGGTCGAGGACAGGCCCGCGACCAGCCCCGCCTCTGCCCCCATCGCCGCGATCAGCCGCACGGTCGTCGTCTTGCCGTTCGTCCCCGTGACCATCGCCAGCGGCACGTCGTGAAGCAGCGCCCAGTCCGGCTCCGACGGAAGCGCATCGGTGGCCCAGGTCGCCGCGCCCGCGCCATGGCCGAGCGTCAGAAGATCATCGTCCAGAAGCCGGTCCACCCCCCGCGCCCCGGCCTGCCCGAGAAGCCTGAGAAGCGCCGGACTGGCCTCGGCCCGCTGCAGCGCGGCCAGATCGGCCAGCATCCGCGCCATGGGCACCGGCGCCACCCCCAGCCGATCCGAGGCGAGGTAGTGCCAGGCGGCCTCGACCGCGAAGGTCGCCGTGAAAAGCCGGTCCTCGGGCGCCGCGAGGAAAAGGCTCGCGCCACCATCGAACGTGCGGCCGATGAGGTGCGGCGCGGACCAGCCGAGCGCCGCCAGAAGATCGCCGAGCCGCCCCGACCAGTCGGCCAGCAGACCCTCAGGCGCCACCCCCGTCGCCAGCCCGTCGCCGACCGCGCCCGTCTCTGTCGCAAAGAGGTTCGGACCCAGAAGCCTGCGGCAACTGTCCAGGATCAGCCCGCCGCCTTCGGGCAGCGGGATCTCGAACGCCTCTTGCAGGTCGGCGGCACGCGCCATGGGCTCAGTCCGCTTCCTCGACCTGCCCGCGTGCGAGCCGGACGCCGCGCTCGTCGCGCACGAGCGTCTGCGCGCCAGCCAGCATGTCTTCGTAGCCGACCTTCGGCGCAGGCGCGCGCACCGGCTGGCTGGCGGCCACGGCCGCCTCGCGCTCGGTCTTCTTGAAGTAGATGATCTGCTTCCAGGACCGCGCCAGCTCGTCGGCAAAGACCACCAGCAGGTCGCCCGGCGCCGCTTCGGCCAGCCCCTGGTCGATCGCCTCGACCTCGGATGGCGCGAGCGCGATCCGCTCGGGCTCGACTCCCGCCGTCACCAGCGCGTCGCGCATCAGTTCCGGCACCTCCATCTCGCCCCGCCCGCGCCGGTCATCGTCCGGCTTCACGATATAGCGGTCGAAATGACCGGCGAGCGCCTTGGCCGAGGCCACGATATCCTCGTTCCGCCGGTCGCCCGGCATGGCCGCAACCACGATCCGCCGCCCCTTGGGGTCGAGCCGGTCGACAAGGTCTGCCATGGCGCCAATGGCCGCGGGGTTGTGGCCATAGTCCAGGATGACCTTGAAGGGATGTTCCTCGAACACGTTCATCCGCCCCGGCGCCTGGAAGAAGGAGGTGTCGAAGGTCCGGAGCCCGTGGCGGATATTGTCGAGGTCCAGCCCGAAGCTGTAGGCCATGGCGGTCGCGAACATGGCGTTCTGCACATTGTGCATGGCCCGGCCTTCCATCGTCGCCGGAACCAGATGCGACCAGAGGACCGGCAGGTGCAGGCCCTTGGCATAGATGGTGATCATGTCGCCGTTCATCGCCTTTTCCAGGACGACGGCCCGGCCACCGGCGCGGATATGCTCCTTCACCAGCGGGTGGTCGGAATTCATCGTCACATAGCAGATGTTCGTCGCATGGCAGAAGTCAGCCATCTGCAGGCAGAGCATGTCGTCGGCATTGAGGACGACCGTATCGTCCGCCGCCTCGACCACCACCCGCTTGACGACCGCAAGCTGTTCGAGCGTGTCGATGCCCCCAAGCCCCAGATGGTCGGCGCTGACATTCAGGCAGGCCGCCACGTCGCAGCTTTGATAGCCAAGGCCCGACCGCACCAGCCCGCCCCGCGCCGTCTCCATCACCGCGAAGTCCACGGACGGGTCGCGCAGCACCATCTGCGCCGAAGCGGGGCCGGTCATGTCGCCCTTCACCGTCAGCTTGCCGTCGACATAGACCCCGTCGGTCGAGGTCATGCCGACGATCTTGCCAGAGGATTTGAGGATATGGGCCAGCATCCGGCTGGTCGTCGTCTTGCCGTTCGTGCCGGTGATAGCGGCGATCGGGATGCGCGACTGGGTGCCCGGCGGGAAGAGCATGTCGATGACCTTGCCCGCCACGTCGCGCGGCTGACCCTCGGACGGAGCCACATGCATCCGGAAGCCCGGCGCCGCGTTCACCTCGACGATGGCGCCGCCGATGTCCTTGTAGCTGCGCGTGATGTCCGGCGTCAGGAAGTCCACGCCCCCCACGTCAAGACCCACGGCCTTGATCGTGCGTTCGGCCATGTCGCGGTTGTCGGGGTGGCAGACATCGGTCATGTCGATGGCCGTGCCCCCGGTCGACAGGTTGGCGGTCGAGCGCAGGTAGAAGACCTCGCCCGCCGGCAGCACCGTCGCCGCCGTATGCCCCGCCTCGACCATCAGCCGTTCGGCCTGGGCGTCGAGTTCCAGGTTGGTCAGCACCTTCTCGTGCCCGATTCCGCGCCGGGGATCGCTGTTCACGATGTCCACCAGCTCGGCGATCGTATGCTTGCCGTCGCCCGTCACATGGCCCGGCACGCGCTTGGCGACCGCGACCAGCTCGCCGTTCACGACCAGCATCCGGTGGTCCATCCCGGTCACGAACTGCTCGACCAGGATGCCGCGGCTGCGGGACTGGGCCTTGGCCTCGGCATAGGCGGTGACGATCTGGGCATCCTCGGTCAGGTTGATCGACACGCCCCGCCCGTGGTTGCCGTCCAAGGGCTTCAGCACGACCGGCACCCCGATCCGCCGCGCGGCCCGGATCGCCTCTTCGGGCGAATAGACCAGCCGCTGCTGCGGCACCGGCAGGCCGAGGTCGTTCAGCATGTTGTGCGTGTCTTCCTTGTCGGAAGATATCTCGACGGCGATATGGGTCGTCTGGCTGGTGATCGTCGCCTGGATGCGTTGCTGGAACTTGCCGTGGCCGAACTGCACGAGCGAATTGTTGTTGAGCCGGATCCAGGGCACGTCACGTTCTTCCGCCGCCTTGACGAGCGAGGCGGTCGAGGGACCGAACTCTTTCCGCTGCGCCATCAGGACGAAGCTCTTCAACTCGGCGGGGAAGTCGAATTCAGGGTCGAAGCTGTAGTCGGTGACGCGCGCCTTCACCCTTTCCGGCAGAAGGTGCATCAGAAGCCGGATGGCCAGCCGCCCGGCCTCCAGCCCCACGTCGCGCTGGCGGTATTCGTAGACGAGGTTGTACTGGCCCGGCACACCCGTGCCCCGCGTCCGCCCGAAGGTCACGTCGGACCCGGCGACGCCCTGGATTTCCAGCGCCACATGCTCGGCCACATGGCCAAGCCAGGTGCCGTCGCCTTCCCGCATGCGGCGCAGAAGCCCGCCCGCCTCGCGGTAGGAACAGCCATGCTCGCGCAGGCCGGGCAGCGCCTCGACCAGGCCGTCGATGAAGCCGTCGCCCAGCCGCGCCGACGGCCAGTCCTCGAGCACGCCCAGGTCAAGGACATGCCGGATGACGGGAAAGCCCGCCCAGACATTCGGACCGACGAACACGTTGGTCGAGACGATCTTCATGGGCAGGTCTCCTTGCTGGTATCGCTGTTACTGTGGTTTGGGCTGGTCCGGCCCCGAGGCGTTCGGCAGCGCGCAAAAGGCGGCCTGGTCATCCGGCGGATAGGCCTGCCGGCCGATCAGGTCGTAGCGGCAGCCCTCGCCCATCACGTCGACCTTCAGGCCCAGAAGCGTGAGCGCCTGGCCGGGCTTCGCGTCCCACATCGAGGAATGCGCGAGGCCCGATGCGTCCACGACCGTGACCGTGCCGGACCCCACCACCTCGAAGACCCCGTCCGGCCCGATGAAGGCGGCGGTGTCCTCGTCGATGCCGAGCCCGATCAGGAAGGGGTTGTAGGACGAGGCGGCCAGCAGGCGGCCAAGCCGGTTCCGCTGGGTGAAATGCTGGTCGATGATGACGGCGTTCGTCAGGCCAAGGCCGGGCGCGAGGCTGACCGCGCCTTCGACCGGGGCCGAGTTGCTGTCGCCCCCGGCGATCATGTGTTCCGACATGATCGAGGCGCCGGCCGAGGTGCCCGCGACCGCCACCCCTGCCGCGTTCCGCCGCCGGATCTTCTGGGCGATGCCGGTGCCGCCAAGGATGGTCGACAGGCGCAGTTGGTTGCCGCCGGTCAGGAAGACGCCCGAAGCGCGGTCCAGCATCTCGAGGTATTTGGGATGGTCGCAATCGGCCCGCCGGGTGATCGGCAGGAAGTCGACCCGCGCTGCACCCAGGTCGCGGAAGATGCGGTTGTAGTCCGGCCCCGTGCTTTCCAGTTCCGACGCGGTCGGGATCACGACGATGTCGGCGGCGCTGTCACCAGACAGTTCGACGAAGCGGCGATGGATACGGCGTTCCTTGACCCGGTCCTCGCCCCCGCCGATCGGAATGATGAAGCCGCGCTTGGCGTTCGACTTGGCCGTTACGGGCGCTGGACACATGCTTTGTGGTCTTTCAGGTCATGCCGTGCGCCCCTTCCGGGGTCACGCGGCGATTTCATTTACTCTGTCCGAAGCCCGCACCGCCCCGCAAGGGGGCAAAAAGGGCCGGAACGGCGAAGATAATGGGCGCTAAGGGCCTGACGCTACGGCAGGTGGGGCGCCAACGCGCCCCGACGCGGTCCCGGCAGGGGTCGCGCCCTCGCCGCGCCAGTCGGCCAGGATGGCGTCATGCAGCGCAAGGATGGCCGGATTGCGCATGTCCTGCGGCGTGGTGAAAAGCCGCCTGCCGCGCCTGCCCGGCCGCGCAGGCTGCGAGGTGCGCGCGATCAGGAGGGGCGAGCCGATCATCGGCAGGACCACCGGCAGCACCCAGTAGAAGATATGGCTCGTGAGGAAATGCGCAATGACCAGCCCCGCGAGCCCGAAGAGAACGATGAACTTCGACCCGGCCCAGGCCTCGCCCAGCGTCAGCTCTGCGCCGCCCCGCCGGTTCGGCGGCCAGCCCCCGTCGCGCCCCATCAGGACCTGGACGACCGAGCGGGTCTGATAGGCCATCATCACCGGCGCCAGGAGGCTCATCAGGATGAAGTCCGACAGGACCGAGCGCAGGACCGTGCCCACCCCCCCGAAGGACGGCATCCGCTCCATCACCCAGGCCTCTGCCGTGGTCAGGAGCTTCGGCATGATCAGCAGGCCGAAGATGCCGATGGTCAGCCCGATCGCCTTGGCGGTTCCGTCGCTCGGGAAGACCGGGAAAAGCTGGTAGGGGTCGGGGAAATAGTTGGGCGGCGGCTGGGTCACCCGGTCGGCGATCACGGTGATGAGGAAGAGAGCCCAAAGGACAGGTGCGACATAGGTGAAGACGCCCTGCAGGAAGACGAAGCGGCTCCAGGCCCTGAGACCCGGCGCCATCAGGACCCGGATGTGCTGCAGGTTGCCCTGGCACCAGCGCCGGTCGCGCTTGGCATGTTCGACGACGCTTTCGGGGCCTTCCTCGTAGGAGCCCGACAGGTCGGTATCGAGCCGCACTTCCCAGCCGCCGCGCGCCAGAAGGGCCGCCTCGACATAGTCATGGCTCAGGATATGGCCGCCGAAGGGGGGCGGGCCGGACAGGACCGGCAGGCCGCAGCATTCGGTGAAGGCATCGACCCGGACGAGCGCATTGTGCCCCCAGAAAGGCCCGGTATGGCCCTGCAACCGCGCCAGCCCCCGCGAAAAGACCGGCGAGAAGAAGGCGGCGGCGAACTGCATGGCGCGCCCGAAGACCGAAGAGGCGCGCACCACGGTCGGCAGGGACTGCAAAAGGCCAAGGCCCGGCGCGGCTTCCATGCGCCGCACCATCTCGATGACCGTCGCGCCCTCCATCAGGCTGTCGGCGTCCAGGATCATGGCATAGTCGTAGGCCCCGCCCGAGCGGGCGAAGAATTCCTCGATATTGCCGGCCTTGCGCCCCTCGTTCGTGATGCGGCGGCGGTAGAAAAGCCGCCCCTCACCCGCGGTTGCCGCCATCAGATGGGTAAACCAGCTCTCCTCCGCCTCGGCCACGCGGGCGTCGCGGGTGTCCGACAGGATGGCGAAATGGACCGGGACGTCAGGCTCGCCCGCCTCCAGCAGCGCCTTGTCGACCGAGGCCATCATGGCCGCGATCCGGGCGAAGGTGGTCGTCGGATCCTCGTTGTAGACCGGCACCAGGACGACCGTGCGCCCCTTGATCGGGCCGAGCGCCGAGCGGTCGAATGCGGGCGCAGGCTTCAGGCCGATCAGGCCCAAGGCCGCGCCCCATGCAAGCCATGATGTTGAAAAGAAAAGGAAAACCGCACTGACGACGGCCAGGGGCGTCAGGCCGTTGACGGCACTGTATTGCAGGAACATGGCCGACGCCCAAAGGCCCGTCAGCGCCGCCGACAGGGCCGCGACCGTCCGAAGGACCAGGACCCATAGGGGCGCGTCAGGCAGGCCCCTGAGCGGACCGGGCACCGGGTCAGACCTCGGCCGAGCCGCGCTGGCTGCTCATCAGCATCCGAAGCCGCGCCCGAAGACGCGAGCGCATCCGCGAGACGGAGCGCGGCTCGATCGCCTGTTCGGGCATGGCGTGCGGCGCGTCGGGCAAGCGGCCCGCCGCCAGCGCGTCCATCGCCCTGTCAGCTGGAACTTCCGCCGGATTTTCCGCCGGCATTCTCGCCGGCATTCCCGTCGTGGCACCGCGACGGTCGGGGGGGACCTTTGTGCTCATGACCGCACCCATTGCGACATCCAGACTTCACTCAGTTTCTTGCCGTAACCCGCGACATGGGCCGACAGCTCGACCACCGCGCCCGGCTCGGAGGAGATGTCCATCACCAGCCGCCAGACATCCTGGCCGTCGATCTTGTGCAGCGTCACGATGTCGGCCTTGCCGTTCGTGACCGTCAGGACGGGCTTCACATCCTCGCTGTCCGTGGGGACGCGGGCCAGAAGGCCGCCCTTGAAATCCACGACGAACTTGCGGCTGTCGGGCGGGGTTTCCAGGCCCGCCGGGCCGCCGATCCCCTCGCGCGTGGCCAGCACATAGGCCAGGTCGCCGTCCGCGGGCTGGTCGAGCATGCCCCAGTGCATCCGGTAGCTGAGCTCGATCTTGTCGCCCGGCGCCACGGGGCGCGCCGGCACCCAGTAGGCGACGATATTGTCGTGCGTCTCGAGGTTCGAGGGAATCTCGACCAGGCGGATCGAGCCCTGCCCCCAGTCGCCGACCGGTTCGACCACGACGGACGGGCGGCGCTCGTAATGCGCCTCGGCATCCTCGTAGGCCGCAAAGGTCCGTTCGCGCTGCATGAGCCCGAACCGCTTCGGCTGCGCCTCGCTGAAGTACGAGCTTGCGAGCTGCAGCGGATTGTTCAGCGCCCGCCAGAGGACGTCGCCGCTCGCGCGCTCGATCAAGAGGCCGTCGCTGTCATGGACCTGGTTGCGGTAATCGTCGAACCGCTCGCGGTTCACGTCCGAGAAAAGGAACATCGAGGTCAGGGGCGCGACGCCCAGCTCCTCGACCGCAGCCCGGAAGAAGAGCCGCGCCGTCACCTCGACCACCGTCTCGGCGCCCGGCGTGATGACGAAGCGGTAGGCCCCCGTCACACTTTCGCTGTCGAGCGCGGCATAGGCCGTGACCGAAGTCTGGCCCGGCGCCGGCCGTTCCATCCAGAAGGCGGTGAACTTGGGGAATTCCTCGGCCGTCGACAGGCCGGTGTTGATCGCGAGCCCGCGTGCGGACAGGCCGTAAAGGTTGTCGCGGCCAAGTGCCCGGAAATAGCTCGCACCGACGAAGGAAATCACCTCGTCGAACACATCCGGCCGGTTCAGCGGATAGTAAAGCTTGACCCCCGCCACGCCCGGCAGGGTGAAATCGTGCGGCACCTTGGCCGAAAGCTGGTTCCTGTATTCGAAGTCCGACGTGGTGAAGGGCATCGGCTGCGCCTTGCCGTCCGCGACCTCATAGACCAGGACCGGCTCCTTGAAGAGCCAGCCCACATGGAACGGCACCAGATGCCAGTCCATGCCCGGACCCGCCCAGCGCGCACGATCGGGCGCGAACTGGATCATCTTGTATTCGTCGTAGGTCAGCTTTGCCAGAAAGTCCGGCAGGGGCTGCGGCGCGGGGCTCGTGCCCTTGGCGTTCGCCTCCATCATCGCGCTGAGGATGTCGAAGTCGAAGGGCTGCGGCTGGGGCGCCACGACCTGCCCCGCTGCGGGTGCCGCCGCCGTGTCGGCAAGCGCTGCCCCTGCAAGCGACGTGGTGCCCATGAAGAACCCCAGTGCCGCCCCGCGCCCCAGAAGAGCGCGCCGTGAAAGTTCTGCCTGTGCCATACTGACCGTTCCGTCCCGTCGCATCGTCCGTCATCCGCCCTGCCCTGAACCGGACAGCGCCAGATGCTGCGGCCCCCCGCGCATCTTTCTTCGGCCCCGTTGAGGGTCTGTTTGCAACCCTTTTTGGCCGAGGCCCGGCCACTTGCGCGCACATTCCCCATTCGGCGGAAAATGTAAAGATGGCGCAAAGATCCTCCGTCGGTTCGGGCGCCAAATCGCGCCCGGACCGGCCAGCCGTCAGCGCCCGCCCGCCACCATCGGAAAACCGGCCGCATCGAGTGCTGCGCGCGCCGCCTCTACCGTCACGCGGGCCGAGGCGACCTCGACCGCGCCGGTCGCCGGATCGGCCGTCACTTCGGCCGCCGGGTCGATCTGGCGGATCGTCGCCGCAACGCTGCGCGCACATCCGCCACAGGTCATGTTTTCCACCTGAAACTTCATCGCGAGGCTCCTTTCCTTCGGGCCAACCCGCGCCCGGACCTTCCCGGGCCGTCGCGCCTGTCCCACACCCCCGAGTTGACCATGCCGGGCCGAAAGGTCAAGGGGCGTCAGGCGGCAGGTTACGGACCGTCACGGGCTTGTGTCGGTCCTGTATCAGGGGCGCGAACCCGGGGCTTGCGCGCCCTGCCCTTGCCTTTTCCGCCCCGCGAACCGACGTTAGACGTGAAGCAAGCCCAGGGGCCGGGCGCCTGACTGCCCCACCCCCGCGCCGGAGCAGACCATGGATATCGCCGAAAAATCCCCCGAAACCAGCCAACGGCCGGCCGAAACTAGCCTCGCGCCCATAGCGCTTCCGGTCCTGGGCATGACCTGCGCCTCCTGCGTCGGGCGGGTCGAACGCGCGCTTTCGGCCGTGCCGGGGGTTGCGCAAGCCTCGGTCAACCTGGCCGCCGAACGGGCCGAGGTGACCCTCTCGGCCCCCGTCCCGCGCGCCGACCTGATCGCCGCGATCACCCGCACCGGCTACGAGGTGCCGGAAGGGACCACCGACCTGACGATCGGGGGCATGACCTGCGCCTCCTGCGTCGGGCGGGCGGAACGCGCGCTTCTGGCCGTCGACGGCGTCACCGGCGCGTCGGTCAACCTGGCGACGGAACGGGCGCAGGTCACGGGCACCGCCGATCCGGCTGACCTTATCGCGGCGCTGGCCCGAGTGGGTTATGACGCCCATGCCGCGATCGCGGGCGCCGACCCGGACCGCGCCATCCGGGCAGAGGCCGACGGCCGCGCGCTTCGCCGCGACACGATCCTGGCCGTGGCGCTCGCACTTCCGATCTTCATCGTCGAGATGGGCGGCCACCTCATCCCACCCTTCCACCACGCCATCATGGCCGCCCTGCCCCAGCAGGTGAACTGGACGCTGCAGGCCATCCTCGCCACGCTGGCGCTGGTCGGGCCGGGGCGGCGCTTCTTCGCCAAGGGCCTGCCCGCGCTCTGGCAGGGCGCGCCCGACATGAACAGCCTCGTGGCCCTGGGCGCGGGGTCCGCCTGGGCCTATTCCATGGTCGCGACCTTCGCCCCCGTCCTGCTGCCTGCAGGGTCGGCGGCGGTCTATTTCGAGGCGGCAACGGTCATCGTGGCGCTGGTCCTTTTCGGCCGGCTTCTCGAACACCGCGCCCGCGGCCGCGCGTCCGAGGCGATCCGCGCCCTATTGGCGCTGACCCCCGCCACCGCCCGCGTCCGCCGCAACGGTAACGTGGTCGAACTGCCCCTGGCAGAGGTCCTGCCGGGGATGGAGGTCGAAGTGCGCCCGGGCGAGCGGCTACCCGTCGACGGCACCGTGACCGCAGGCGAAAGCTGGGTCGACGAATCCATGCTGACCGGCGAGCCGATGCCCGTCGCCAAATCCGCCGGCGCGCGCGTGACCGGCGGCACCGTCAACACCACCGGCGCCTTCACCTTCCGCGCGACGGCGGTGGGCGAGGCCACCATGCTGGCCCGCATCGTCCGGCTGGTCGAGGCCGCGCAGGGCGCCAAGCTGCCGGTGCAGGCGCTCGTCGACCGCATCACGCTGCGCTTCGTGCCGGCAGTGATCGCGGCCGCCATCGTGACCTTCGCGGCCTGGATGATCTTCGCCCCCGCGCCCGCCTTTGGGGCGGCGATGGTCCATGCCGTCGCCGTCCTCATCATCGCCTGCCCCTGCGCCATGGGCCTGGCCGTCCCGACCGCGATCATGGTCGGGACCGGGCGCGGGGCCGAGCTTGGCCTGCTTTTCCGCAAGGGCGATGCGCTGCAACGGCTGGCGGGCGTCACGACGGTCGCCTTCGACAAGACCGGCACCTTGACCGAGGGGCGCCCGGCCCTGACCGACCTGATCCCTGCGCAAGGCTTTGACGAGGCCGGGCTCCTGACCCTGGCCGCCGGGGTCGAGGCGCAGTCCGAACACCCGCTCGCCCGCGCGATCCTGACCGCCGCCGCCGACCGCGAACTGGCGCCCCCCGGGGCCACCAGCTTCCGCATCGTGCCCGGTCGCGGCGCGGTGGCAGGGGTGGGGGAAACCGAAGTCGCCGTCGGATCGGCCCGCTTCCTGCGCGAGCGGGGCGTCGATCCGGCCCCGCTCATGGCCGAGGCCGGGCGGCTCGCTAACCTTGGCAGGACGCCGGTCCTGGTGTCTGCGGGCGACCGCCTCGCCGGGCTGATCGCGGTCGCAGACCGCGTGAAGGCCGACACGCCCGCAGCGCTCGCAGCACTTGGGGGTCTGGGCGTCGGCGTCGCCATGGTGACGGGCGACAACGCCGCCGCCGCCCGCGCCATCGGCACCGACCTGCGCATCACCCGGATCGCCGCCGAAGTCCTGCCCGACGGCAAGGTCGCGGCCTTCGACGGGCTGCGCGAGGCGGGGGGCACGCTGGCCTTCGTCGGCGACGGGATCAACGACGCCCCCGCGCTCGCCGCCGCCGACGTGGGCATTGCCCTTGGCACCGGCACAGACGTGTCGATCGAGGCGGCGGATCTGGTCCTGACCTCTGGCCGCCTGACCGGCGTGCCGGGCGCCATCGCCCTTTCGCGCGCCACGATGCGCAACATCCACCAGAATCTCTTCTGGGCCTTCGCCTACAATGCAGCGCTGATCCCGGTCGCCGCCGGCGTGCTCGCCCCCGGCTTCGGCATCACGCTCTCGCCCATGCTGGCGGCGGGCGCCATGGCGCTGTCGAGCGTTTTCGTGGTGACGAACGCGCTCAGGCTCCGGCGGTTCAAGCCGCCGGTCAATGCATAGAACGAACTACTTCACGGCATTTGACGCCGAAATAACTGAAAACTCTTTCACTTTTCGAACCTACCGGCTTGCAGGCCAAAACCCTCTGGACCCCTTTTCCCCGCGCGCTAGGATGGCGAGCGCCAAACGGAGAGACGCCATGTGCAAGGCCTGCAACTACACGATCCACGCTGCGCAGCACCATTTCGGCTGGGACAATGCCCTGCCGCCTGCCCAGCGCGCCGAGCCGGGCGCGACGATCCTCTTTCACTGCCTCGACAGTTCCGCAGGCCAGCTCGGGCCGCGCTCGTCGGTCGCCGACGTGACCGCGCTCGACTTCGGCAAGGTGAACCCCGTCTCCGGCCCGATCTGGGTCGAAGGGGCCGAGCCGGGCGACGCGCTGAAGATCACCATCGAAGGGTTTGAGCCCCGCGCCGACGCGGGCAAAGGCTTTGGCTGGACGGCGAACATCCCGGGCTTCGGGCTTCTGGCCGACCAGTTCACCGACCCGGCCCTGACGCTCTGGTCCTATGATCCGGCAACGCTCGCCCCCGCGCTCTGGGGCACGAACGCGCGGATTCCGCTCAAGCCCTTCGCCGGCACCATCGGCGTGGCCCCGGCCGAACCGGGCCTTCATTCGGTCGTCCCCCCGCGCCGGGTGGGCGGCAACCTCGACATCCGCGACCTGGCCGCCGGCACCACGCTCTGGCTGCCGGTCGAGGTGGCGGGCGCCCTTTTCAGCGTCGGCGACACCCATGCGGCGCAAGGCGATGGCGAGGTCTGCGGCACCGCGATCGAAAGCCCGATGGACGTGACCCTGACGCTCGACCTGGTGAAGGGCGCGAACCTGCGCGGACCCCGCTTCCAGACCCCCGGCCCCGTCACGCGCCATGCCGACGCGGCGGGCTACGACGCGACGACCGGCATCGGACCCGACCTGATGGCCGCCGCACGCGACGCCGTCGCCGCCATGGTCGACCTGATCGCCACGCGCGAGAAGATCAGCCCGGTCGAGGCCTACATGCTCTGTTCCGTGGCGGGCGACCTGAAGATCTCTGAAATCGTCGACATGCCGCACTGGGTGGTCAGCTTCTACTTCCCGCGCATGGTCTTCGGGTGACCCCCGTCGACGCGGACCTGCTGGCCGATCCGGCCTTCTTGGCCGACCTGGCGGGCCTCAACGGCGCGCTGATCGACAGCCTGACGGCGGCAGGCGTCACCCCGCAGATCACCGGCAACCCCTTCTATCGCCACATGCAGGGCGAAAGCCCGCTGACCGCGCGCTTCATGACCCGCAATGCGCAGAAACGCGCGCGGCTGGTGGCGCTGGCCCGGCGGGCGCGCTCGCACTTCGAGGTGGGTGTGAACGGGGGCCATGGCATCCTGTTGATGATGTGGGCCAACCCCGATCTGCGCGTGGCGGGGGTGGACCTCTGCGGCACGGTCGGCGCGGGAAATCCCAGGGCCGACATCTACGGCCCCGTGGCGATGGACTGGCTGAGGCAGCGCTTTCCCGGGCGGATGCGGCTGATGAGGGGCTCGAGCGCAGACGTGCTGCCCGCCTACGCCGCTGACCCATCGGCCGAACCCATCGACCTTCTGCGCATCGACGGCGCGCGGTCGCTCTACGAGGCGGACTTCCGCGCCCTGCGGCCGCTCCTTGCCCCCGGCGCGCGCGTCATCTTCGACGATCCCGGCTGGCCCCAGACCCGCGCAACGGTCGAGCGTTTGGCAGCAGAGGGCGCACTGATCCCCGACGCCGATTTCCTGCCCGAGGGCGGCATCTTCGCCGCCGACCCGGTGCTGAGGCTCGCCTAACCCATCAGCTCGCGGTACATGTGCCAGCTTGCATGGCCGAGGATCGGCAGGACGACGAACAGGCCGACGAACATCGGCACCATGCCGACCGCCAGCAGCGCCGCGATGACGATCCCCCAGACGATCATCACCGGCAGGTTGGCAAAAACCGCCCGGAAACTCACGATGATCGCCGAGATGAAGTCGACCTCGCGCTCCAAGAGCAGCGGCAACCCGACGACGGTGCAGGAGAATAGGACGCCCGCAAAACCCGCACCGATCAGGGTCCCGATCGCCAGCATCATCGGGCCGTTCCCGGTCATCAGGAACCCGAGCGATTGCGACACGTTGGTCATGGCCGAAAGACCCATGAAGAGCGCGAAGATCGTGTGGGCGACAAAGACCCAGAACATGAAGAGCAAAAGCACCACCATGGCCATCGACGGCACCTGCCGGTGGCGCTGCGCAAAGACCGTGCCCACGATCTCGCCAAAGACCAGGGGCTCGCCGGCCTCGATCCGGCGGCTGACCTCGTAAAGGCCGATGGCGGCGAAGGGGGCCAGCAGGGGGAAGCCCACGACAAAGGGCATCACCCACCATTCCTGGCCCGAGGCGACATAGACCTGCCAGATGACGAGGCCGCCCAGGACGTAGAAGAGGCTGAAGAAAAGCCCGTAACCGGGCGCCCGCAGGAAGTCGCGGAGGCCGCCTTTCAGCGCCCTCGGGATCGCGTCCATGCCGATGATGTTCGGCTCTGGCAGGGCTGCCGCCTCGCGCTCGATCGTGTTCATGCGTCCCCTCCCCCGCGCGTCCCCCCGCGCGTTCCGGCGTCAGGCTAGGCGAGCGGGGGCCGGGCTGGCAAGCGTCGCGTGTGCCCTCAGCCGGCGTCGCGCTTGGCGATCCAGTCGTGCGCCGGGTCGTTCTGGAACCGCCAGGCCCGGCGCGGACCGGCCATGACGTTGAGGTAATACATCTCGTAGCCATGGGGTGCCGCGCAGGGGTGATGGCCCTTCGGCACCAGGACCAGATCGTGGTCCGCGACACTCATCGTCTCGTCGAGCGCGCCGTCCTCGGTATAGACCCGCTGGATGCCGAAGCCCTGGGCGGGGTTCAGGCGGTGGTAGTAGGTCTCTTCCAGGTAGGTCATGCGCGGAAAGTCATCCTCGTCATGCCGGTGCGGCGGATAGGACGACCAGTGCCCCTCGGGCGTGAAGACCTCGGTCACCAGCAGGCTGTCGGCCACGTCCCGGTTTTCCATGGCGATGAAGTTCACCGACCGCGCGTTCGTCCCCTTGCCGCGCGGGTCGAGCGTGATGCCTTCCGGCCCGAGCCGGGTCATCGGGTGGCCGCCGTGCCCCGGCGCCGTGCAGACGGCGAGCGTCGCGCGGGTCTTGGCCAGCGCTTCCCAATGGCTGCCGGTCGGGACGTAGATGCAATGCGGCGGGGTCTTCTCAAAGGGGCTCATCCGCTCGCCCATGACACCGAAGTCCTTGCCGCCGGCCGAGAGGGCCACCTTGCCCTCGACGATGACGAGGATCGCCTCGCGGCCGCCCTCGACCGGACCCGTCGCCTCTGCCGCCGTGTCGCCGGGTTCGAGCCGGTAGAGCGTGAAACCCACGTAGCCCCAGCCCGCATTTTCGGGCGTCAGCTCATGGACCTTGCCCCGCGTGCCCTTCGGTTTCCACAGCAGCGTCATCGAAGTTCCTTTCAGACCAGCCCGGCTTGCCAGGCGAAATGCTTCAGGCACGCAAGGCCCATCATCTGATATTTCAGCGGATTGGCCCTCATCGGGTCCTGTTCCGCCTCGATCACCAGCCAGCCCCTGTAGCCATGCTGCGCCGCCACGCGCAAGACGGGCGTGAAGTCGACCATGCCCGCCGGATCGCCCGGCACGGTGAAGACACCCTGCCGCACGCCTTCCAGAAAGGACAGCCCCTCGGCTCGGACGCGCGCCATGACCTCGGGCCGGATGTTCTTGGCGTGGATATGGGCGACGCGGCCCATGTGGCGATGGGCCAGCGCCAGCGGATCGCCACCGCCGAAGGTCGCGTGGCCGGTGTCGAGCAACAGGTGCGTCGCCGGGCCCGTCAGCGCCATGAGGCGGTCGATCTCTGCCTCGCTTTCGATGACAGTGCCCATGTGGTGATGGTAGGCGAGCCGGACGCCCTGCGCGGCCGCAAAGGCCGCCAGCGCCTCGATCCCTTCCGCGAAGGGCTTCCACTGCGCCTCGGTCAGACGCGGCCGGTCGTTGACCGCCTTGCCGTCGTCGCCATGGATGGCGTTCGAGGTTTCGCAGACGATGATGACGTCGCTGCCCATCGCCCTCAGCAGGTCGAGCGCCGGCTGCATCGCGGCCTTTTCGGTTTCCACGTCGTTTGCCAGAAGGTTGGTCGAATGCCAGCCCGACACGAAACGCAACCCGTGGGGGTCGAGCACGGCACGGAGAGCCTGTGGCTCTGTCGGGAACTTATGGCCCTTTTCAATGCCGTCAAAGCCGACCTTCTCGCAATCCGACAGACAGTCCTCGAGCGTCAGGTGGGCACCGATCCTCCGGTCGTCGTCGTTCGACCAGGCGATGGGGTTGGTTCCGAACAGGATCATGACGCCTCTCAATCCGCTCGCTGCTGGCGAAGCGCGGTTTCATATGTCTCGCGGGCGGCGCGGACCTCGGCGCGGTCCGACACCTCTGGCACCGCCACGTCCCACCAGAACCCGCCCGCCGCCGTCGAGGGCGCGGGGTCGCTGTCGATCACCAGGACGACCGGCGCGCGGGCACCCTTGGCATCCTTAAGTTCCGCTTCCAACTCTGCAATTCCGCAGACTTTTATGGCTTTCGCTCCCATGCTCGCCGCATGGGCCGCGAAGTCGATCGCGGAGGGGGTGACATGGCGGCTGTCATCCAGAAGGTTGTTGAAGGGCGCACTTCCGGTCGCCTGTTGCAGCCGGTTGATGCAGCCATAGCCACGGTTGTCGGTCACGACGACGGTGAAGCCGATCCCCATCATCACCGCCGTCGCCAGCTCGCTGTTGGCCATCATGTAGCTGCCGTCGCCGACCATGCAGACCACGTCCGCCGCCGGGCGCGCCATCTTGATGCCCATGGCGCCGGCAATCTCGTAGCCCATGCAGGAAAAGCCGTATTCCATGTGATAGCCGCCCTGCGCGGCATCCCAGATCTTGTGCAATTCTCCCGGCATGGTCCCGGCCGCACCCATGACGATAGTCGCGGGCAAGGCCGTCCGCTGCACGGCGCCGATGACCTGCGCGTCTGTCGGAAGCCCGTTGCCCTCTGGCGCGGCCTTGACCGCCCCCGTCTCGCGCGCCCAATCCGAGCGGAGCGCACCGTGGGCCGGCCAGTTCCGCAATCCGATAGCCTTGTCAAAGGCTTCCAGCGCGACATTCGCGTCGGAAACCAGCCCCATCGCCCCGTGCTTGGCCGCATCATAGGGCTGCACGTTGACCGACAGGATGCGCCGGTCGGGGTTGCGGAAAAGCGCCCACGACCCCGTGGTGAAATCCTGAAACCGGGTGCCAAGCCCGATGACCAGATCGGCCGCCGCGCAGACCGCATTGGCCGCAGCCCCCCCCGTGACGCCCACCGGCCCGAAGTTCTGCGGATGATCGAAGGGCAGCGCCGACTTGCCGCCCTGCGTCTCGACGACCGGAATGCCGGTCCGTGCGGCAAAGGCCGCAAGCGCCGCCTCGGCCCCCGAATAGATCACCCCGCCACCGGCGACGATCACCGGCGACTTGGCCTTCGACAGGGCGTCGAGCGCCGCACGAAGTTCGGCCTCGTCAGGTGAGGGTCGCCTGGCAAGCCATTGGCGCGGCTCAAAGAACGTCTCCGGCCAGTCGAGCGCCTCGGCCTGCACATCCTGGCAGAAGGCGAGCGTCACCGGGCCGCAGTCCGCCGGGTCGGTCAGGACGCGCATGGCGCGCGGCAGGGCGGTCAGAAGCTGTTCGGGCCGCGTGATCCGGTCGAAATAGCGGCTCACCGGGCGGAAGCAGTCGTTCGCGCTGACCGTGCCGTCGCCGAAGTCCTCGATCTGCTGCAGGACCGGGTCCGGCCCCCGGTTCGCGAACACATCGCCCGGGATCATGAGGACCGGCAACCGGTTCACATGCGCGAGCGCCGCCGCCGTCACCAGGTTCAGCGCCCCCGGCCCGATCGAGGTCGTGACCGCCATCGCCTGCCGCCGCTTCTTCGCCTTGGCGAAGGCGATGGCGGCATGGGCCATGGTCTGTTCGTTGTGCCCCCGCCAGGTCGGCAGCCGGTCGCGCGCGGCGTAGAGCGCCTCGCCCATCCCCGCGACATTGCCATGGCCGAAGATCGCCCACATGCCCTCGATGAAGCGGCCGCCGTCGGGCCCTTCCTGCACCGCAAGCCAGTTCACCAGCGCCTGCGCCGCCGTCAGCCGGACCTTGCCCATCAGATCTCTCCCCTCGCCGCGTCCCAGATCCCGCACATGCGCGCGAAGTTGGCGGCCATGCGCGCGACCGCCGTGTCATCGTCGATCCGCCCCGCCATCCAGTCCGCCGCCGGTCCGGCGAAGATGGTGCGGCCGACGGCAAAGCCCTTCACCAGCGGCTGGCGCGCGGCCTCGGCGAAAGACGCCTCCAACTCGGCCTCGTCCTTGCCGAGGCCAAGAACCAGGATACCCCGAGTGTTCGCATCATTGTCGGTGATCGCCCGCACGGTCTGGTCCCAGGCGGTGGCCGAGCGCATCGGTTCCAGCTTCCACCAGTCGGGCCGGATGCCGATCTCGTAGAAGCGCCGGATCAGGGCGGCGACCGTGCCGTCATCGACGGGACCGACCTTCGACGGAATGATTTCCAGAAGGAATTCCAATCTGTTGCGACGCGACGCTGCGAAAAGCGGCGTCACCACGGCCTCTTGTTCTGCCCGCATGTCGGCCGAATCGTCGGGGTGGCAGAAGCACAGGACCTTCACCACATGGCCAAGCGGCCATTCCATCAGCCCGCCATAGTCCGCGCCGATCTCGGGTTCCAGCGTCAGGGGCCGCGAGCCTGGCCATTCGACCGGCCGCCCGATCCAGAGCCCGCTGTCCGCCGCCTGATAAAGCGCGCCGCGCCCGAGCCGGCTGTCGCAGAGGATGCCGAAGCCGGGCCGGCCGTCGGCCACGCGCACCGCAGCCTTGAGGCACAATTCCTTGAAACGGCTGATCTTTTCGACAGTCGCCCCCAGCAGGTCCTCGAGCTGCATCCGGTGGTCGAAGGCGAAGGCGCGCAAGGTCGGCCAGTCGCCGGTGCGGTTGGTCGACCAGTGGATCTGTTCCAGTTCCCCATCCTTGCGCAGCGCCCTTTCGCGCAGGCCGCGCCTGAGGAAGAAGGTCAGTTCCTGAAGGCTCGGGTAGGCGGGCGTGCAGCCATGGCGGCTGACCGCGAAGGCACCGCAGGCATTGGCATAGGTCAGCGCGGTCGGCCAGTCGGCACCGTCGAGCCAGCCCTTCAGAAGGCCCGAAAAGAAGCCGTCACCCGCGCCAAGGACGTTGAAGACCTCGATCGGGAAACCGGGGCCGGTCTGGCCATCCTCGATCCGGTCGGGGATCGGGCCGTCAAAAGCGACGGCCCCGAGCGCCCCGCGCTTGCAGACGAGCGTCGCAGGCGTCTGCGCCCGGACGGCACGCAGGGCGGAAAGCGTGTCGGTCGTGCCACCCGCGATGTGAAATTCTTCTTCTGTTCCAACGATAAGATCGAACAAGTTCAAGTGCTGCTGCAACCGTGCCGTCACTGCAGCACTTTCGATGAAGCGGCTCTCGCCCGCCCCGTGCCCGGCCAGCCCCCAGAGGTTCGGGCGGTAGTCGATGTCGAGCGCGGTCCACCCCCCATGGGCACGCGCAAGGCGCAGCGCCTTCAGGACGGCGGCCTCGGTCCTGGGGTGGCTCAGGTGCGTGCCGGTCGCCACCAGCGCGCGGGCCGAGGCGACGAAGCCCTCGTCGATGTCATCTTCGCAGAGCGCCATGTCGGCGCAGTTCTCGCGGTAGAAGATCAGCGGGAAGCGGTCCTCGTCGCGGATGCCGAGGAGGACGAGCGCGGTCAGCCGCTCTGGGTCGGTCCTGACGCCCCGCACGTCCACCCCCTCGCGCGCCAGTTCCTCGCGGATGAAGCGGCCCATGTGCTCGTCGCCCACACGGGTGATGAGCGCGGATTTCAGGCCGAGCCGCGCCGTGCCGGCGGCGATGTTCGTGGGCGAGCCGCCGATATACTTCTGGAACGACCCCATATCCTCGAGCCGCCCGCCGACCTGCGTGCCGTAAAGGTCGACCGACGCGCGGCCGATGGTGATAAGGTCGAGCGTCTTCATCGGGCGAGAATATCCGCGACCCTTACCGCCCGCCCGCTTTCCACGGACGCAAGTGCGGCTTCAGCCAGCGCCAGCGCCGCGAGCCCGTCGGCACCCGAGGGCGTCAGCGGCGCGCCATCCGCAACACCAGCGACGAAGGCGGCGATTTCGGCGGCATAGGCATCGACATAGCGCGTCATGAAGAAGTCGTGCAAAGGCGGGCGAGTGTAGCCGCCCGCGGTCGCGACCTCGATCGACACCGGCCGCTGGTTTTCGGCCGTCACGGCCCCCTTTTCGCCATGCACCTCGATCCGCTGGTCATAGCCGTAGGAGGCGCGCCGCGAGTTGGAAATCACGGCCTGCCGCCCCGACGGAGTGGTCAGGATGACCGAAACGGAATCGTAATCCCCCGCCTTGCCGATAGCCGGATCGACAAGGACCGAGGCCGAGGCCTGCACCGTCTCGACCTCTTCGCCCAGAAGGAAACGCGCCATGTCGAAATCGTGGATCGTCATGTCGCGGAAGATGCCGCCCGAGGTGGCGATGTAGCTCAGGGGCGGCGGACCGGGGTCGCGCGAGGTGATGGTGACCATCTCGACCTTGCCGATGCGGCCCTCGTCGATGGCCTGCCGGACCGCGCGGAAATGGGGGTCGAAGCGGCGGTTGAAGCCGACCATCAGCTTGGCCTTGGCGCCCTCGACCACCTTCAGGCAGTCGCGGACGCGCGGCAGCGACAGGTCGATCGGCTTTTCGCAGAAGACCGCCTTGCCCGCGCGGGCGAAGCGTTCGATCAGGTCGGCGTGCGTGGTCGTCGGCGTGCAGATGACGACGGCGTCGATGTCGCCTGCCGCCTCGATCGCCTCGATCCTGCGCACCTCGGCCCCGTAGGCCTTCGCGACCTCTGCCGCCGCTTCGGGCATGGCATCCGCGACGGCCACGAGCCGCGCGCGCGGGTCCGCGCCGATGGCACGCGCATGGACGCGGCCGATGCGCCCCGCGCCCAGAAGTCCGAATCTGACCGTCATTTCCGTCTCCTTGATCCGGCGTCAGGCGAAGGCATCGCTCTGGCCCTTCACGCCGGTGATGTAGCTGACAATATCGTTGCCGTCCGTCTCGTCCCGGTTCAGCGAGGCGGCGATGCGGCCGCGCCGGAAGACGACGATCCGGTCGACCAGGTCGAAGACCTGGCGCAGGTTGTGGCTGATGAGGATCAGGGGCACGCCGCGCTCTTTCAGGCCGCGGATGATGTTTTCGACCTGCGCGGTTTCCTGAACTCCCAGCGCCGCCGTCGGCTCGTCCATGATGATGAGCTTCGAGGCGAAAGCGGCTGCGCGGGCGATGGCGACGCACTGGCGCTGGCCGCCCGACATGTTGCGGATCGCGTTGGTCACGTCGGGGATCTTGACGCCGGTCGTGCGCAGCGCCTCGACCGTGCGGGCCCGCATGGCGCGGCGGTCGAGGATCGAAAAGGGGCCGAGGTTCAGCCGGATGATTTCCCGCCCGAGGTAAAGGTTCGACGGCACGTCCAGATCGTCGGCCAGCGCGAGGTTCTGGAACACCGTCTCGATCCCCGCCTCGCGCGCCTCGAGCGGATCGGCGAATTCGACGGCGCGTCCGCCGAAATGGATCTCGCCCGCCGTATGCTTCTCGACTGCGGTGATCTGGCGCACGAAGGTCGACTTGCCCGCGCCATTGTCGCCGACGATGGCCACATGCTCGCCCTGCCTCAGGGCGAAGTTGGCGTCGATCAGCGCATGGACCCCGCCGTAGTTCTTCGACAGGCCGCGTGTTTCAAGGACGATGTCGGTCATCTCTATCCCCTTCCGCGCTTGCGTTGCCGCGCCTGGTCCAGGATCACGGCGCCGACGATGATGACGCCCTTGATCATCTGCTGGTAGAAGGCGTCGATCTTCAGGAACGTGAAGCCAGAGATTATGACGCCGAAGATCAGCGCGCCCAGCACGGTGCCGATGATCGAGCCGCGCCCGCCTGACAGGCTGATGCCGCCGATGACGGCCATGGCGATGGCGTCGAGTTCGTACATCACCCCCATCGACGCCTGCGCCGTGAGGTTTTTTGACGTCACGACGACCGCCGCGATGGCCGCGAGCACCCCGGCGATGGCATAGACCAGGACCAGATGGCGCTCGACGTTGATGCCGGAAATCCGCGCGGCTTCGGCGTTCGAGCCGATGGCGTAGGTGTGCTTGCCGTATTTCGTATAGGTCAGCGCCAACTGGAAAAGGGCCGCCAGCACAAGGAAGGTCACGACCGGCATGAAGCCTCTCAACCCGTTGCCGAAGAAGGTATAGGCCTCGGTCGGGTTCGACACCGGCTGGCCCTTGGTCCACCAGTTCGCCACGCCCCTAGCCGACACCATCATGCCGAGCGTGGCGATGAAGGGCGGGATCTTCGTATAGGCGATGAGCGCCCCGTTGACGACGCCGGCCAGAAGCCCGCAGGCAAGGGCGACGACCAGCGGCACGATCACCGGCAGGTCGACCCAGCCCTCGGCCCAGAAGACGGCCTGGGTGAAGTCCTGCCCGTTCCTCATCCCCGCCTGGGCGAAGGACATGGCGATCATCGCGGTTGCGCCCACGATCGAGCCCGACGACAGGTCGATCCCGCCGGTCAGGATGACCTGCGTCACGCCGACGGCGATGATGCCGACGATCGAGACCTGAAGGATGATGATGTAAAGCCGCTGGGCGTTCCAGACGAAGCTCTGGCCGTACAGGATCCAGCCCAGCACCTCGAAGATCGCCGTGATGCCGACAAGCGCCATCAGGACGTTCCACTCGGCCGCCCTGGGCCTGCGCGCCTGCCGTTCGAGCGCGCCGCCCGTCGAAATCGCCTCTGACATGTCTGTTCCCCCGGGGCTCGAAAAAGGCGGCCCGGACCTGTGGCCGGACCGCCCGCCGCTCACAAGTCCCCGCTCAGTTCTTCTTCAGGAAGTCTGCGACGTTCGCGGGTGTCACCAGCTGGAACGGAATGTAGACCTTGTGGTCGACCTTCTCGCCCTTGGCGAGCTTCAGCGCGGCGTCGAGCGCACCGGCCCCCTGCCCCGCCGCATCCTGGAAGACGGTCACGTCCAGATCGCCTGCCTGCATGGCCGCAAGCGCGTCCTGCGTGGCGTCGATGCCGCCGACGACGACCGCCTTCATGTCGGTCCCGGCGGCCTTCATCGCCTGGATGGCGCCGATGGCGCTTTCGTCATTGTTGGCGATGACCGCATCGAACTTGGTGCCGGTCGACAGCCAGTTGGTCATCAGGTTCTGCGCCTCGTCCCGGTTCCAGTTCGAGGTCTGCTTGTCGAGGATGTTGATCTTCACGCCGCAGTCCGGCCCGCCGATCACGTCCATGATGTCCTGCGTGCGCTGGACGGCCGCCTGGTTCGACAGCTCGCCCATGATGACATAGGCGCTGGCCTCGGTCTTGCCCGCATCCTTCAGAAGCTTGCAGACCTCCTTGGTTTCGAGCGTGCCCGATTCCTGCTCGTTCGAGGCGACGAAGGCCTGGTTGTCGGGCAGCGTGTCGACGTTGATCGGCTGGCGGTTGACATAGACCAGCGGGATGTTCGCCTTGGCGGCCGCGTCCGACATGGCCTGCGTGGCCGAGGTGTCGACCGGGTTCACGATGATCGCCTTCACGCCCGAAGCGATGAAATTGTTGATCTGATCCAGCTGCTTGGCCACGTCATTCTGCGCGTCCTCGACCTGCAGGTTCACGCCCTCCATGCCCTTGGCCTTCTCGATCATGCCGTTCCTCAGCACGGTCAGGAAGTTGTCGTCGAACTTGGCCATCGACACGCCGATATCATCCGCCAGCGCCGAGGTGCCCATCAGGGCCGCAAAGCCCGCAATCAGAAACGTCTTCATCTGTTACTCCTCCCATCGGGCGTCCGGCGCGCCCTGTTTTTTTCCGGAAAAGGCCCCCGGCTTGTGGCGGGGGGCGATCTCTGTCGGGCTGCCCGTCAGGCCGCCGCCCGCGCCAAGGCGGACTGGATGGCCTGCATCGAGGCGGCGAGTGCCGCGACCGGGTCGGGTGCGGCATGGGTTTCGGGCGCGAAAGCCTCGAACGACAGCGGGCCGCCGTAGCCCGCCGCGCGCAGGGCCGCGATCTGGTCAAGGTTGCCAAGCCGGTCGCGGCCGTCGACCAGAAGCCGGTGCGCGTCGGTCATCTGGTGGGCCGCAATCGCCGGCTCGATCACGCCCGAGATATGCACAAGGCCGGTATGGTCTGCAATAATCGGCCCGCCGCCGGCCAGGAAGTGATGGAACGTGTCATGGACCAGCCGGAAGCGGCCCTTCGCGCCCAAGGCCTCGATCGCCTCGACCGCCTCTGACTTTTCGCGCATGGGGCAGGTCGCAAAGCCCAGGGGCTCGACCAGCCCGACCAGCCCGTGGTCCTCGAGCATGGGCTTCAACTCGCGCAGCGCCACCCGCAGGTTCGCCTGCCGCTCGCCGTTGCCCATGCCCTGGTTGTCGTTCCGGGGGATCAGGCTCACCGCCTCGGCCCCCGCCGCCAGCGCGATCTTCATCAGCGAAAGCGCTTCGGCGGCCTTGTCGGCCGACCAGTCGTTGAAGCGCTTGACCTCGGCCAGCGCCAGAAGCCTGAGCCCCTTCGCTGCCAGCCGCTCGCGCGCCGCCTCGGGCGCCAGCCCGTCGAAAAGGGGCTGCGGCAGGTCGTTGCGGCATTCGACGCCGACCATGCCGAGCGTAGCCGCCATGTCGAGAAGGGCCGCGAAGGGCGCACGGGCAACCGTCATGTGGTTGAGGGCGAAGGCGACCATCGGTTCCCCGGCGCTTGGCTTGGCCGGTCGGGGCTGGCCCGGACGGGCACCCTTCGCGCGGCAACCCCTCAAGACTGAAGCGCCGCGCCGCCCCCCGTCAACGCCCCGCCCCACGATTCCCTCAAAGACGGCAGGAACCGGCCGAGCGGCGATTGAAGGCTTTCCATCAATCACACCGTTTCGGCGATGTAGATGTCCGGCGTCAGGAAAAGCTGCCCCGGCACGTCGGACGCGCCCTTCAGGACCGTGTCGCGCATCAGGACCGTCAGGTCGCGGCAGAGCGCGGCGAGGGGCGTCGAGATCACCAGGACCACATAGCGGTCCTGAAGTGCCGCGCGGCTTTCGGGCGTCAGCTCATTGACGACCAGCGCCACCTCTCCGGGCCCCCGCGCCTCGCGGAGCGCGGCAATCGCCCCCTCCATCCCGCCGCCCGCCAGGTAGATCCCGGCCAGATCCGGGTGGCGTTGCAGCAGGTCGAGCGTCGCCTCGTAGGTCAGTTGCCGAGTTTCCAGGTTCACCAGCGTATCAAGCACGGTGAACTGCGGCGCCATCTCGCGGATGTAGCTGCGAAAGCCCGTCTCGCGCAGCTCATGCCCGTGCCAGCGGTAGCCGCCGACGAAGACCGCAAGCTTGCCCGGCCGATGCACCGCCGTCCCCAGCATCGCCGCCGCGATGCGCCCGACGCGGATATTGTTCAGCCCCACATAATGCTGGCGGATCCCTTGCGCGAAATCGTTCAGAAGGGCGAAGGTCGGGATGCCGGCCGCCTTCAGCTCGCTCACCGCCTCGGTGATCTCGTGGTGGGTGACGCAGCTCGCGGCCACCGCCCCGGCCCAGCCGGACATGGCGCGCAAGGCGCGCGTGAAGTCGGCGGGCGACTGCGATGGCACGAAATCTACCCGCGCCTCGGCTCGGACGCCGGGCAGCGCGCGGACGGCGGCACGGATCTCGGCGGCGAAATTCTGGTAGAAGGCCTGCTTTTCCTTGTGCAGGACGAACCCCAGCCGAAGGACCGGCAGGCCGCCCGGCAGGCGCTGGCCGATCAGCCCGGCGGCATGGTAGCCGATGGCCTGCGCCGCCTCGTAGACCCGCCGCGCCGTCCCCTCGCGCACATTCGGCCGCCCGTTCAGCACCCGGTCGACGGTCGCCACGCTGACCCCCGCCGCAACAGCCAGATCGTCGATCGTCGGTCGTCTGGCCATGCGCGCCTCCGTCAGACCTTTGCCCGGATTGCGGGCAATTCCATCAGTTTCCACCCCATGTTTGATGGAATTTGATGGATTGACAAGCCCCCGCCAGCCCACCCGGTAGGCAGCGGGCCGCCCCGCGCCCTATCCTTCGGCCCATCCCCTGCCCCGCTGACCAGAGAGAGCCCGCGATGCCCCGCGATTACAGCCTGCTTGGCCCCGATGCCGCCCGCGCCGTCGAATCCGGCCTGGCTGCGGCCGACTGGTATCATTCCGACGTGCCGCGAAAAGAGATGAAGGAACTGATGACCCGCACCGACGGCCCGGCGATCCGCGACACGATCCTGCTTTACGGGGTCATGGCCCTGTGCCTGGGCTTCGGCATCTGGCTCTGGCCCTCCTGGGTCTCGGCGCCCTTCTGGCTGGCTTACGGGGTCCTTTACGGCTCTGCCTCCGATTCGCGCTGGCACGAATGCGGCCACGGCACGGCCTTCCGCACGCCCTGGATGAACAACGCGGTCTACCAGATCGCCAGCTTCATGATCGTGCGCAACCCCGTCACCTGGCGCTGGAGCCACGCCCGCCACCATACCGACACGGTGATCGTCGGCCGCGACCCGGAAATCGCGCTGATGCGCCCCCCTGCGGCCGCGCGGGTGGCGCTGAACATCATCGGCCTGCCCGATGCGCTCGCAGGCTGGAGGCGCATGATCCTGAACGCCTCTGGCCGGCTCGCCCCCGAAGAGGCGAGCTTCATTCCCGAAAGCGAACAGCCGAAGGTCATCCGCACCGCACGCATCTGGGTCGCGATCTATGCCGCGACGATCCTTGCCGCCATCGCCACCGGATCAGTCCTGCCCTTGATAGCCATCGGCCTGCCCCGGCTCTACGGCGCCTGGCACCATGTGATGACCGGGCTTCTGCAGCACGGCGGGCTTGCCGACAACGTGACCGACCACCGGCTGAACTCGCGCACCGTCCTGATGAACCCGGTCAGCAGCTTCATCTACTGGAACATGAACTACCACGTCGAACACCATATGTTCCCCATGGTCCCCTACCACCGCCTGCCCGACCTGCACGCCCGCATCGGCGACGACCTGCCGCCCGCCAGCCCCTCGATCCTGGCGGCCTACCGCGAGATGATGCCCGCCCTGTTGCGCCAGTTCCGCCATGAGGATTACTTCATCCTGCGCACCCTGCCGCCGACCGCCCGTCCCTACCGGGGCGAATTCCACCAGCCCGAAGCCTGACCTGCGTTCTGAAACCCAGCCCCCGAAAGGACCGCCATGCCCCTCATCGACGCCTGCGCCACCGAAGACATCGACCTGGAAGACGTGATGCGCTTTGACCATGGCGGCCACAGCTATGCGATCTACCGCAGCCCCGACGACGAATTCTTCTGTACCGACGGCCTTTGCACGCACGAGAAGGTCCACCTGGCCGGCGGGCTGGTGATGGACCACCTGATCGAGTGCCCCAAGCACAACGGCCAGTTCGACTACCGCACGGGCGAGGCGATGCGTGCGCCGGTCTGCGTCAACCTGCGGACCTACAAGGTCACGGTCGCCGATGGCCGGGTGCTGATCGACCTGGGCTGAGCAAGGGCCCCCGCAGCCCGCAGGGGTCGCATTCAGCCGCCCATCCGGCGCGAAAGGTCTGGACGGGGCGGCGGCCGGGGGTGAGGATACCCCCCGGAGGCCCGCCATGACCGACTACCAGACCCTGCTTGACGACGAGACCCGGGCCTTCATCGCCCGGAGCGACAGCTTCTATCCGCCCGACACCGCGACCAAGACGATCGCCGAGCAGCGCGCGGTCTATGACCGGATGTGCCAGGCCTTCGATGCGCCCCATCCGCCGGGCCTGACGGTCCAGGATGCCCCCATGGGCGGCGTGCCCTGCCGCATCTACGAGCCGGCAAAGCCCGGCCCGGCGACGATCCTGTATTTCCACGGCGGCGGCTTCGTCGTCGGCGGCCTTGAAAGCCACGATGCGATCTGTGCCGAGCTTTCCGCGCTGACCGGCTGCCGCCTTATCTCTGCCGACTATCGGCTGGCCCCCGAACACAAGCACCCCGCACAGTTCGACGATGCGCTTGCCGCCACCCGGGCGGTTGCCGCGCGCTGGCCGGGGCGGCTCCTCCTGGCGGGCGACAGCGCCGGCGGCAACTTGGCCGCGGCCGTGGCCCAGGCGGCCCGGCGGCACGGGCCGCAGATTGGGGGCGTCGTCCTGGTCTATCCGGGCCTTGGCGGGCCGCCCGACACGGCCTCGATGACCGCCCACGCCCATGCCCCGATGCTGAGCGCGTCCGACGTGGCCTTCTACCACGACATCCGCTTCGGGCCCGGCGGCCACCCCAAGGCCGACCCGACCGCGGCACCCTTGCAGGACACCGACTTCCGCGGCCTGCCGCCAACGCTGATCCATGTGGCGGAAGCCGACCCCCTTGCTTCCGAGGGCGAGCTTTACGCCCAGCGCCTGCGCGCGGCGGGCGTCCCGGCGCTCAGCGTCACCGACAAGGGCCTGGTCCACGGCCACCTGCGCGCGCGCCATTCCGTCGGCCGCGCGCGGACCTCGTTCGATGCCATCGCCAAGGGCCTGACCGCCCTTGCCCAAGGCCAGATACCCTGGAGGGGAGCCCTGTGATGAAAGACCTGCGCCGCAACGACCCCGACCGCGCCGACCTGGCCGCAGCCCTGCGCTGGACCGCCCGGATGAACCTGCACGAGGCGGTCGGCAACCATTTCTCGCTCGCCCTGAACGAGGACGGCAGCCGCTTCCTCATCAACCCGAACGCCCGGCATTTCGCGACCGTCCGCGCCTCTGAGCTGATCGAGATCGACGCGAACGACCCCCGCACCATGGACCGGCCCGACGCGCCCGACCCGACGGCCTGGGGCCTGCACGGCGCCATCCACCGCGCCTGCCCGCACGCACGCTGCGTCATGCATGTCCATTCGGTCCACGCGACGGTGCTGGCCAGCCTTCAGGACAGCCGCCTGCCGCCCATCGACCAGAACAGCGCGATGTTTTTCGGCCCAAGGACGGTGATCGACGAAGACTACAACGGCTTCGCCTTCGAGGGCGAGGGCGAGCGCTGCGCGACGCTCTTGGCCAGCCCGAAGGTCATCGCCATGATCATGGGCAACCACGGCGTCCTCGTCATCGGCCAGACGGTCGCCGAGGCCTTCAACCGGCTCTACTACTTCGAGCGCGCGGCGGAAACCTACATCCGCGCGCTACAGACCGGGCGGCCCCTGCGGATCATGCCGGACGCGATCGCGGAAAAGACCGCGCAGGACTGGGAAGGCTATACCGACTTCGCCGCCGCGCACCTTGCCGAACTGCGCGCCATCCTTGATGCCGAAGGGTCCGACTACGGGACCTGAGCCAAAGGGTCGCGCCTATTTCAGGAAGGGCGCGGCCTTCATCGTCGCCGGAACCGGCACGCCAAGGCGCGACAGGACCGTTGGCGCGAGCGACAGCTGGTCCAGAAGCACGTCCGGCGCCGGCCCCTTGGCGGGACCGAAATAGTAAAGCGCGAAATCCTGCTGCTCCGGCCCAGTGCCGCCATGATGGCCGCGCGCGTCCTGGCCGTGGTCGGCGGTCACGATCACCTCATACCCCGCCTCGCGCCAGCGCTTGATGAAGGGCGCCAGCGTGCCGTCCATGCGGAAGCAGGCGTCATCCATCGCCTCGCAGTCGTGGTAGAAACGGTGCCCCATGCTGTCGAGCGTGCAGGTGTGCAGGATGCCGTAGTCGATGCCCTTGACCTCGGCCAGCCGGGTCAGCGTGCCGAACAGGTCATAGTCGGCGGGCGTCATCTGGTTGTCGTGGTTGTAGCCCTTCATCGTGTGGAAGCGGCCATGGGTGATCGGGCCCTCCGGCTCGTCATACTCCACGTCGCGCACCACGTCGAAAGGCGCGCGGTTGAAGAACTCCGACCAGTAGCTGTGCGTCACCGCGCCGGTTTTCCGCCCCGCCTTCGTCGCTTCGGAAAAGATGTCGGGGAAGCTCAGCCTGCGCGTGTCGGCATTGTCCCAGATCCCGTGCACCTGCGGCGGCAGGCCGGTGTGGATCGAGGCGTAGCAGCAGGCCGACGTCGACGGCAGGACCGACCGCATCTTCCAGACCAGCGCCTCGCCCGAGGCGACCCAGCCTTCGAGGTTGCCGAAAAGCCGCCGCCAGTTGGCGTAGGGCACGCCATCGAGGATGATGAGCAGAAGTTTTCCTGCCACTTAATTCCCTGCGCTTTCCATCTTGCGATGCGCGATGACCTCTTCCAGCCAGCCGAGCCGCATCTCGGGCACCGACGACAGCAGAAGGTCGGTATAATTGTCGAAGGGCGGCGCCAGCACGTCGGACTTCGGCCCGTAGCGCACCACCTCGCCCTTGTACATGACCGCGATGCTGTCGGCGATGGCGCGGACCGTCGCAAGGTCGTGGGTGATGAAGAGGTAGGCCACATTCTCCTGCGCCTGCAGGTCCAGAAGCAGCTTCAGGATGCCCTCGGCCACCAAGGGGTCCAGCGCTGACGTGACCTCGTCGCAGATGATGAGCTTGGGCTTCGCGGCCAGCGAGCGCGCGATGCAGACCCGCTGCTTCTGGCCGCCCGACAGTTCCGCCGGATAGCGGTCGGCAAAGCCCTTACCCATCTCGATCTGGTCCAGAAGCTCTTGCACGCGCTTGTCGCGCTCGGCGCCCCTGAGCCCGAAATAGAACTCGAGCGGCCGCCCGATGATCGTGCCGACCGTCTGGCGCGGGTTCATTGCCACGTCGGCCATCTGGTAGATCATCTGCATTTCCCGCAGGTCGTCCTTCGTCCGCCCGGCCAGGTCGTTCGAAAGCTGGCGCCCGGCGAAGCGGATGCGCCCGCGCGTAGGCGGCAGAAGCCCGGTGATGGCACGGGCGAGCGTGGATTTGCCCGAGCCGCTTTCGCCCACCACCGCCAGCGTCCGGCCGGGCGCGATCTCGACCGAGACGTTCTTCAGGACGTCGATCGGCACCGACCGATAGCGCGCCGTCACCGCCTCGACCGTCAGGACCGGCTCGGCGGCGGGCGGCTTTTCGGGATGTTCGTGCGACCGGACAGAGACCAGCGCCTGCGTATAGGGCTCGCGCGGAGCGTTGATGATCTGGTCGGTCGTGCCCCACTCCACCGTCTTGCCGTTCCGCAGGACCATGATGTCGTCGGACACCTGCGCCACGACGGCAAGGTCGTGCGTGATGTAAAGGGCTGCGACGCCCGTGTCGCGGATCGCCTCCTTGATCGCCATCAGCACGTCGATCTGCGTCGTCACGTCGAGCGCCGTCGTCGGCTCGTCAAAGACCACGAGGTCGGGCTTGGGGCAAAGCGCCATCGCCGTCATCGCCCGCTGCAACTGGCCGCCCGAGACCTGATGGGGGTAGCGGTCGCCGAAGGTTTCCGGGTTCGGCAGGCCCAGCTTGCGGAAAAGCGTGACCGCCCGCTTCTCTGCCTCTGCCTTGGGCATGACGCCGTGCGTCAGGCAGGATTCGATCACCTGCTCCATCAGCCGCTTGGCGGGATTGAAGCTCGCCGCCGCCGACTGCGAGACATAGGTGACCTCGCGCCCACGCAGCGCCCGCAGGCCGGCGGTGCCGCCCTTCAGGATGTCGCGGCCGTTGACGAAGACCTCGCCCCCGGTGATCCGCACACCGCCGCGCCCGTAGGCCATCGAGGCCAGCCCGATGGTCGACTTGCCGGCACCGGACTCTCCGATCAGGCCAAGGACTTTGCCTTTTTCGACGGTGAGCGACACGCCGTGAACCAGCGTCACGTCACGCGGACGCTCGCCCGGTGGATAGACCGTGGCGCCGATCTTGAGGTTGCGGATGTCGAGCAGCGGTTTTCCGGCGATATCAAGCACCGCGTCCCCCTTTCAGGCTGGTCGTGCGATTGAGCACCCAGTCGGCGACAAGATTGACGGAAATGGCCAGCGCCGCGATGGCGAAGGCGGGCAGCAGGGCGGCAGAGATCCCGTAGACCAGCCCATCCTTGTTCTCCTTCACGATCCCGCCCCAGTCCGCGAGCGGCGGCTGCACGCCGAGCCCGAGGAACGAGAGCGTCGAGACGAAGAGCACGGCGAAGATGAACCGCAGACCCAGCTCGGCGACCAGGGGCGACAGAGCGTTGGGCAGGATCTCGCGGAAGATGATCCAACCCGTCCCCTCACCCCTGAGCTTCGCCGCCTCGACATAGTCCATCACCGCGATGTCGACCGCGACCGCCCGCGCCAGCCGGTAGACGCGCGTTGAATCCAGAAGGCCCATGACGATGATCAGGACCGGGATCGACACCTGCATCACCGACAGGATGACCAGCGCGAGGATCAGCGAGGGGATCGACATGAACAGGTCCACGAGCCGCGACAGGACTTGGTCATACCAGCCGCCGATGACCGCTGCGGAAAAACCAAGGATCGAGCCGGTGACGAAGCTCAGGATCGTCGCCATCGTGGCGATGAAGATCGTGACCTGCGCCCCGTAGATCATGCGGGACAGAAGGTCGCGCCCGACCGTATCGGTGCCCAAGAGGAAGGTCCTTGACGGTTCCTCCCACACATCGCCCGCGATCTCGTTCAGGCCATAGGGCCCCAGCCATTGCGCGAAGATCGCGACGAAGAAAAACGTGCCGGTCAGGAAAAGCCCGATCAGGGCCGACAGGGGAATACGGCTCATTTCGGGTGCCTCAGACGCGGGTTGGCAAGGATCGAGATGACATCCGCGAGAATGTTCAGCCCGATGTAGACGGCCGCGAAGATCAGGCCGCAGGCCTGCACCACCGGAACGTCACGCTTGGACACATGGTCAACCAGATACTGCCCCATGCCCGGATAGACGAACACCACCTCGACCACGACGACACCCACGACCAGATAGGCGAGGTTCAGCATCACCACGTTCACGACCGGCGCGATGGCGTTCGGGAAGGCGTGCCGCGCGATGATCTTGAAGGGGCGCAGGCCCTTCAGCTCGGCCGTCTCGATATAGGCCGACTGCATGACGTTCAGGATCGCCGCCCGCGTCATCCGCATCATGTGGGCAAGGACGACCAGAACCAGCACCAGGACTGGCAGGGCGATCGTATATAGCTTTTCGCCAAGGGTCATGCCGTCGGAAATTGTGGCGATCGGCGAAAAGAGCTGCACCTTTACGGTCAGCAGATACATGACGATATAACCCACCACGAACTCTGGCAGCGAGATGGTCGCCAGCGTCATGCCCGAAATCAGCCTGTCAGGCCACCGGTTGCGATAACGCACGGCCACAAGGCCGAGGCCAATCGCAAGAGGCACGGCGATGACGGCCGCCCAGAAGGCCAGGAAAAGCGTATTGCCCAGCCGCTTGCCGATGTCGGCCGCGATGTCGCTGCCATTGGTCAGCGAGGTGCCGAGGTCACCATGCAGGATGCCCCAGAGCCAGTTGAAATAGCGCGTCGTCGCGGGAACATTCAGCCCAAGCTGCTCGCGCAGGTTCGCCAGCGACTCAGGCGTCGCCGACTGGCCGAGGATGGCCTGCGCAACGTCACCGGGCAGCGCCTCGGTGCCCAGGAAGATCAACACCGAAACCGCCAGCAGAAGGACCAGCCCCAGCCCGACCCTCTGTAGCACTAACCTCACGATCGGATGCAAATCCGGTCCCCCCAAAATTATAGCGATGACGGCAGGTCTTGCGCCCGCCTTGCGGGGTTGCACCCCATGCGCGGCATACCCCGCTTCGGGAAGGGGCCGCCACGTTACCTTAGTTCATCATCGGAAAAATGATGCCGCAAGAAATTTGCGCCCGCCGCCACAAGATTTCGTCCCGCAGGCTGGCAGGCCCGCGCGAGCGCCCTCGCCCGGCGCATGTCCGGGCGAAGGTTTGTCGCGTGCGCGTCGCGCTGTTCGTCAGGCGAACCAGGTCCTCGAGGCGATGTAGCCACCGATCAGTTCGAAGTTCGGATCCTCGATCCAGCCATCCAGCTTGTCGGAATGGGCATCGATGAAGTCGTTGAACATCGGAACGATGACGCCGCCGTTTTCCCACAGGATCGTGGCGATCTTGGCGTAAAGCTCCTTGCGCTTGGCCTGGTCGGTCTCGCCCCGCGCCTCGATGACAAGCTTGTCGAACTCTTCGTTCTTGAACCGCGTGTCGTTCCAGTCTGCGGTCGACAGATAGGCCGTCGAATACATCTGGTCCTGCACCGGACGCCCGCCCCAGTAGCTTGCGCAGAAGGGCTTCACGTTCCAGACGTCCGACCAGTAGCCGTCGTCCGGCACCTTCTTCACGGTCAGCGGAATGCCGGCCTTCTGGCACGAAGCCTGCCACAGGGTCGCGGCATCGACCGCGCCGGGGAAGGCGCCGTCGGCCACCAGAAGCTCGATCGGGCTGCCGTCATGGCCGGATTTCTTGTAGTGCTCGGTCGCCTTGGCCAGATCGAACGGGCGCTGTTCCAGCTTCTCGTCGAAGAGCGGGTAGGACTTGTTGATCGGGATGTCGTTGCCGATCGAGCCGAACCCGTCGAGGATCTTGTTGACCATTTCCTCGCGATTGATCGAGTACTTCAGCGCAAGGCGCAGGTCGTTGTTGTCGAAGGGCGCCGTGTCGCAGTGCATGATGAACACATAGTGCCCCGGACCGGCGACCTGCGTCACCTTGACGCCGGGCGCCTTGCCCAGAAGCTTGGCAACCTTCGGCTCGACACGGTTGATCGCATGGACCTGCCCCGACTGTAGCGCCGAGTTGCGCGCAGTCGAGTCGTTGATGACGACGATCTCGACACCGTCGAAATGGCCGCGCGTCTTGTCCCAATCGTCCTTGTTTTTCTCGAAGACATAGCGGACGCCCGCCTCTTCCTTGGACAGCTTGTAAGGCCCGGTGCCGATGGCCGCCGCCGGCTTGTCGACGCCGCCCTTGGGCTGGATGGCAAGGTGGTAGTCGGCCAGAAGATAGGGCAGGTCCGCGTTCGGGCCAGTCATCTTCAGCGTGATCTTGTCGCCGTCCTGCTTGATCTCCTTGATGCCCTTCATGACACCGAGCGCGCCGGACTTCGCATTTTCGTCGGAATGGCGCTTGAAGGTCGCGACCACGTCGTCGGCCGTCATGTCCGAGCCGTCGTGGAACTTCACGCCCTTCTTGACCGTCATCATCCATTCGCTGCCGTCGGCATTGCCCTCGATCTTGTCGAGAAGCCGCATCTCGACCTTCTTGTCGGGCGTGATCGACACGACCGTGTCACCCCAGAGTCGCCCCAACTGGAATGTCACCGGGTTCGTGGCCAGCGCCGGGTCAAGCGAGTCGGTCGTCTGGCCGCCGCTCAGGCCGAGCTTCAACACGCCCCCCTGCTTCGGCTCGCCCGCATAGGCGTAGCTGCCGAACATCGTCGTGCCGACGGCCGCGACGGCACCGAAAGCCGCGCCCGATTGCAGGAACCCGCGCCGGCTGAGGCCACCACCGTCGATGAAGGCAATCAGCCGCGAAAGCTTGTCGGTCATTGGGTCTCTCCCTTGGAGGTCCGCCCTTCCGGGTCGGCCTTTGTTGATTGTAGTGTCAATGATTGACGATTGGCCGGCAATTTCAATCGAATTATTTGCCGGCCGCTTATCGTGATCCAACCCTCAGTGCCCCGCACGCGGAACCGTGAAGTTTTTCTCCGTCTCGAATACCAGGGCGTCACCCTCGAAGGCTTGAAGCGTCGCGGTCAGATGGAAGCTCTCGCCGTCCGACCACATCCCGCAGCGCGCCTCGGTCCTGAGCCGGATGCCGTCGCGTTCGACGACCTCGGTCCAGTGTGCCGAGCCACGCGCCGAGAGGGGGTCGTCGGGGTGGATGTCCCAGCGTTCGCGGGCCACCGACCCGTCTATGCCGCCATGGTCCAGGTTTTCCGCCTCTCCGAAATCGTCCTCGATCACCAGAGACGTGACGCCGGTGCGCTGGTCGACCTCGGTCCGCCGGACATGGCTGCCCTCGCGGATCACCCGCTGGCGAAGCGCCGGGGCGGATTCGGGCGGGCCAAAGGTCACCTCGTCCCCCGCCGCGCGGTGGGTCCGCACCGGCAGGGAAAGCGCGCCGCCCGTGACAGTGACGCCGCCCGCACCGGCCAGCGGCCAGACCATCGGCCAGTAGCTCGTCGAGACGGAGACGCGCAGGGAATGTCCCTCGGGCACACGGTAGGCGATCTGGTCGAGCGGGATCGCCACCTCGACCTCCTGCCCCGGCACCAGGGGCTCCGGCGCCTTGAACCCGTTCCTGAACGCGAGGTTCAGCACACCCCAGGTGACGCGGGTGGCGGCACCGTCGGGGTGGATGTGGTTCAGCCGCACGGCCAGCTGCGCCGCCTGCGTCCTGGGCGTGAGTCGCAGCGTCAGGACCGGCGCGCCGACCACGTCCGTCTCTGCCAGGGGACCGGTGTCCCAGCAGGCAGACAGCGCATCGTCGCGCCGCTGGTCGCCCGGAAGCTCTGGCCCGAGCCAGATCGCGCAATATTCGCCGCCGTCCGCCCCGCAATCCTGCGGGCTGTCGATGAGCCTCGGCAGGGCACCGCCCATGTCCGCCCCGAGCGCCAGCGTCCGTTCGGCGATGTTGGGCGAGGGCCAGGAAGGCTCAGCGATCCAGCGGCCGGGGCGCGTCTCATACCAGCGCGCCGGACGCACGCCGTCCATCAGGTAGGCGCGATAGGCCGGGTCATCCTCGACCCCCGTGGGCTGGTCCTTGAGCCAGCGATCCCACCAGCGCAGCGCCTCCTGCAAAAAGCCGATGCGGGGTTCGGGCACGGCGAAATGGGGGTACTTGTGGACCCAGGGGCCGACGATCCCCTTCACCGGCGCAGAGATATGCTCGACCAGCTGCGGCACCGCGTTCTTGTAGCTGTCACCCCAGCCGCCGACGGCCAGAACGGCGGCCTCGATCGCGGGATAATCCTCGCGGACCGAGCCGTGCTTCCAGTAGGCGTCGCGATGGGGATGGCCAAGCCAGACCGCCGGCAGGAAGGGCTCGGCCTCGAGCCGTGCCATCCACAGCTCGCGCCAGTCGGGGCGCAGCGCAGGGTCCGGCGGGCGCGAGGAATAGGCCCACATGGTGGCGCCCCAGCCCAGGTTCTCGTTCAGAAGGCAGCCGCCCTTCCAGTGGATGTCGTCGGCATAGCGGTCGACGGTCGAGCAAAGCGTGATGATCGCCATCAGCGCCGGCGGGCGAAGCGCCGCGACCTGCAGCGAGTTGAACCCGCCCCAGGAGATGCCCATCATCCCCACCCGCCCCGACGACCAGCCCTGCCGGGCGATCCAGTCGATGACCTCGACCGCGTCGGCCAGTTCCTGCGGGCTGTATTCGTCGTCCATCAGCCCGTGGCTGTCGCCGTTGCCGCGCATGTCGACGCGCAGGCAGACATAGCCGTGCCCGGCCAGATAGGGATGGGTCAGCGCATCGCGCACCACGGTTCCGTCGCGCTTGCGGTAGGGCAGGAATTCGAGGATCGCCGGGAAGGGGCCGGGGCCTTCGGGCCGCCAGACCCGGGCCGACAGGCGCGTGCCGTCCGACAGGACGATGCCCAGATCCGGCTCTTCCCTCACCTTGTGGGGAAACTCTGTGACCGTTCTCATCGCGTCCGTCCCCCAAAGCGTCGGTGCGCGCGATTGGATGTGCCAGCCGGCAAGTCGTCAAGGTCAGAAGCGGCATGTCATACGTCGTTTGCGGACGGGCGCCGGGGTCGCGACCGGTTTTTCCTTTGACGGCGGAGGTGCCCATGGCCAACACTCGACCGAACATCCTGATCCTGATGGTGGACCAGCTGAACGGGACCCTGTTCCCCGACGGCCCGGCGCCCTTCCTGCACACGCCGCACCTGAAGGCGCTTGCCGAACGGTCCGTGCGCTTTGCCAACGCCTATACCGCCTCGCCCCTCTGCGCGCCGGGCCGGGCCTCGTTCATGTCGGGGCAGTTGCCTTCCTCGACGCAAGTCTATGACAATGCGGCGGAATTCGCCTCGGACATCCCGACCTACGCCCACCACCTGCGCCGCGCGGGCTATCAGACGGCGCTGTCGGGCAAGATGCATTTCGTCGGCCCCGACCAGCTGCATGGGTTCGAAGAGAGGCTGACGACCGACATCTACCCGGCCGATTTCGGCTGGACCCCGGACTACAGGAAACCCGGCGAGCGGATCGATTGGTGGTATCACAACCTGGGCTCCGTGACGGGCGCGGGGGTGGCGGAAATCACCAACCAGTATGAATATGACGACGACGTGGCCCATCAGGCCATGCAGAAGCTCTATGACCTGTCGCGGGGTGCCGACGAGCGGCCCTGGTGCCTGACGGTCAGCTTCACCCATCCGCACGATCCTTACGTCGCGCGGCGGCGGTTCTGGGACCTGTATGAGGATTGCGCCCAGACGGCCGCGCCCGATCCCATCGCCTACGCCGACCAGGACCCCCATTCCAAACGGCTGATCGACGCGAGCGAGGGGCAGAAGACCGACCTGACCGCGGACCAGATCCAGCGCGCCCGCCGGGCCTATTTCGCCAACATCTCCTACGTCGACGACCGGATCGGCGCGATCCTGCAGGTCCTGGCCGACACGCGGCAGGAGGCGGTGATCCTCTTCACCTCGGACCATGGCGACATGCTGGGAGAGCGGGGGCTGTGGTTCAAGATGAACTTCTTCGAAGGCTCGGCCCGGGTGCCGCTGATGATCTCGGCCTCGCACCTCGCACCGGGGCTGGTCGAGGTGCCCGTCTCGACGCTCGATGTGACGCCGACGCTCGCGGCGCTGGCTGGTGTGTCGATGGAGGAGGTGGCGCCCTGGACCGCCGGCGTCAGCCTGCTGCCGGTCGCGGATGGCGCGCCAAGGGGGCCGGTGCCGATGGAATACGCCGCCGAAGGCTCGATCGCCCCCCTTGTCGCGCTGCGCGACGGGCCCTGGAAATACGTGCGCTGTCCGGCCGACCCCGAGCAGCTCTTCAACCTGGACGACGACCCGGCCGAGCGGGTGAACCGCGCGGACGATCCGTCGGCGGCCAAGGCGCTGAAACACCTGCGCGCCCTTGCCGACGCCCGCTGGGATCTGGCGCGCTTCGACAGTGCCGTCCGCGAAAGCCAGGCCCGCCGCTGGGTGGTCTACGGGGCCCTGCGCAACGGCGCCTATTTCCCCTGGGACTACCAGCCCCTGCGCGCCGCGTCCGAACGCTACATGCGCAACCACATGGACCTGAACGTGCTGGAAGAGTCGAAGCGCTTCCCCAGGGGGGAATGACCCCCCTCAGGCCGTGCGCTGCGGCAGGCGGTTTTCCAGCCAGCGGAAGAACAGGACCAGAAGCCCCGCCAGGATCATGTAGATCAGGGCCAGCAGCAGAAGCGGCTCGTAGGTCAGAAGCGTGTCGCGCCGGACCCGGTTCAACACCCCGTAAAGGTCCATGATGGTGATCATCGCCAAAAGCGGCGTCGACTTCATCTGCAGCACCGTCTCGCCGCCGATGGTCGGAAGCGCGCGGTGCAGTGCCTGCGGCAGCCAGATGCGGCGGAAGGCGGTGAAGCGCGGCACGCCCATGGCGCGCGCGGCCTCAAGCTGGCCATGCGGCACGCCCTTGAAGGCGCCGCGCATCACTTCGCCCTCATAGCCCGCGACCGACAGCGTCAGTGCCAGAAGGCCATAGGGCGGCGCGGCCTTCAGGATCGGCCAGAAGATGCTTTGCCGGATTTCGGGCTGGCCCGAGAAGTACCAGCCAAGCCCATAATACAGCAGGTAAAGCTGCAGAAGAAGCGGCGTGCCGCGGATGATGGTGCAATAGGTGCGCGCGGGCAGGGCGAGCCATCTTGGGCCCGCTGCCTGCGCCAACCCCAGCATCGTCGCCAGGACCATGCCCAGCACCATCGAGGCGATCGTCATCCAGATGGTGATCCAGATGCCGCTGATGATCTCGCCCCGATATTGCGTCAGCCAGTCCCAGTTCAGGTAGTGGGCACAGGCCCAGATCGTCAGAACGGCGATGACGGCCAAGACCTGACGGTGGAGGGGACGAAAGAACTCGAGCATCAGTGCGCCCCCCCTTCCAAGGTGCGTTGGCCCTTGCGGGCCCAGCGTTCGATCCGGCCGAAGATCACGACCGACACCAGCGACAGCGCGAGGTAAAGCACACCGGCTGCAAGATAGAAGGTGAAGAAGGCCTTCGTCGTCTGCGCCGCAAGGCTCGTGGCCTTGGTGAGTTCAATGAAGCCGAGCACGGACAGAAGGGCCGTATCCTTGGTCACGGTCAGCCACAGGTTCGCAAGACCCGGCACGGCGGCCGCGGCCATCAGGGGCAGCGTGATCCGCCGCGCCAGCAGCGTCGGCGACATGCCCATGGCGCGCGCCGCTTCGATCTGGCCAGCCGGCACCGACAGGATGGCGCCGCGCAGGACTTCGGTCGAATAGGCGCCCTGGACGACGCCCAGGATGATGATGCCGATCGCCACGCCCGACAGTTCGACCCGGCCGTAGCCCATGGCCAGCATCGCCTGGTTGATGAGGTCGCGCACCGCGAAATTCATGATGAGCAAGAGCACCAGCTCGGGCACCGCGCGCACCAGCGTCGTATAGACGCCAAGGAAGTCACGCGTCACCGGGCCGCCATAGAGCTTGCCGAAGGCCCCGGCCACGCCAATCAAGAGCCCGAGCGCGTAGGCTCCAAAGGCGATGAGGCAGGTGTTCCAGAGCCCTGCGACGAGTGTCGCCCCCCAACCGGGGGACGACCAGGCCAGCAGGTCGAAGGAGGAGACGGCGCCACTCAGTACGACCGGCGTGAGCATGTTCAGGCCTTACCCGCCGTAGATCGAGGAAGAGAAGTACTTCTTCGTGATCGCGTCATAGGTGCCGTCTTCACGGATCTTCTTGATCGCTGCGTTGAACTTCTCTTTGAGCGGATCGCCCTTGCGCAGCCCGACGCCCACGCCAGCGCCAAGGATGGTGGGATCGTCCGCAACCGGGCCCGCATTCTCGCAGCAGGCCTTGCCGGCGTCGGTCGCCAGGAACCCGTCGATCGCGATCGAATCGGCGAGCGAGGCATCGACCCGGCCAGCGGCCACGTCCTGGAAGCCCTCGTCGACCGTCTGGTAGGTCTTGAGGTCAGAATCCGGGAAGTGCGCCTTGATGTATGCTTCCTGGATGGTCGAAACCTGGGCCGAGATCGCCTTGCCCTTCAGCGCGTCAGGCGTGGGCTTCAGGGTCGAGCCCTTGGGCACCAGAAGCGACGTCGGCGTGTTGTAGTACTTGTCCGAGAAGTCGATGACCTTCTTGCGTTCCTCGGTGATCGACATCGAGGCCATGATCGCGTCGATCTGGCCGCCGGTCAGCGAGGGGATCATGCCGTCCCAGGCGGTCGGCGTGATGACGCACTCAAGTTCGGCCGCCTTGCAGACGGCGTGGATGATGTCGATTTCCCAGCCGCTCCAGTTTCCATCCGGGTCGGGCGAGGCAAAGGGCGGATAGGGCGAGGTGTCGATGCCGATCTTCACGGCTTCGGCATTCGCCACCCCGCCAAGGGCTATCGCCGCAATCGCTGCGAGCAGTATCTTCTTCATGGTCTTCCTCTCTGTTTGATCTCAATGTCCGATTGTTGGCCGGGTTAACCCACGGTCTTCAGGAATTGCTTGAGCCGTTCGGACTTCGGTGCCCCGAACAACTCCTCGGGCGGACCCTCTTCCTCGATCAGGCCGTTGTAAAGGTAGACGACGTGGTTCGCGACCTCGCGGGCGAACTTCATCTCGTGCGTCACGATGATCATCGTGCGGCCCTCGTCGGCCAGACCGCGAATGACGTTCAGCACCTCGCCCACCAGTTCAGGGTCGAGCGCCGAGGTCGGTTCGTCGAAAAGCATGGCGCGCGGCTCGATGCAGAGCGCGCGGGCGATGGCGGCGCGCTGCTGCTGGCCGCCGGACATGAAGGCCGGGTAGACCCCCGCCTTTTCCGACAGACCGACCCGCGCCAGAAGAACCTCGGCCCGCGCAATGGCCTCGGCCTTGGGAACGCCAAGGACATGCACCGGCACTTCGATCAGGTTTTCCAGGACCGTCTTGTGAGTCCAGAGGTTGAAGCTCTGGAACACCATGCCCAGCGACTGGCGCAGCCGTTCGAGTTGCTTGCGGTCGGCGGCGCCCCCTTGCGGGCGCATCTTCACCTCTTCGCCACCGATGACGATCTTGCCGGACGTCGGCGTCTCAAGGAAGTTGATGCAGCGCAGCATGGTCGACTTGCCCGACCCCGAACCGCCGATGACCGCCACCACGTCGCCCTCGCAGGCGCGCAGCGACACACCCTTCAAAACCTCGAGCGGGCCGAAACTCTTGTGCAGATCGTCGATGCGGATCGCTTCGGGGCGATCCTTGTTGGCCGTGCGGCCCAGATCTTTCATCGTGTGGCCAATCCCCATGTTTTTCATTGCATTTAAGGGCAGGCAAATTCAATTATGCAAGCGTATAATTTCAGCGGCCAGGCAGAGGATGCGCGGAAGGTGCCGGAAAGACGGAAATTCCGTCGCGAGGGCGAGGAGCGGCGGCGCGAGCAACTGGTGAGCGCGGCACTCGATGTCATCGCGAGCGAAGGTGCCGACCGGGCCACGGTGCGGGCGATTGCCGAGCGCGCGGGCGTGACGCAGGGCCTGATCCGCCACTATTTCCTGTCGAAGGACGCGCTGACGCGGACCGCCTATGACACGCACATGAAGCGGATGAACGAGGTATCCTTTGCCGCCTCCGGCGCCGCCGAAGGGGCCGACCCGGCCATGCGGCTTGCGGTCTTCGTCGTGGCGACCCTCCTGCCAGAGGCGCTGACCGACACGGCCTTCGGCCTCTGGACCGGGTTCGTCCAGCGCGTGCGCCGCGACCCCGAGATGGCCGAGATCCACGCCGCGAACTACCTGGCCTACCGCGACGCGCTGGAGGCCCTGATCGCCGCCCTGCCCGGCCCCGGCGGCCGCGCCCGGACCACGGCCGACCTCAGAGCGCGGGCCATCGCTTGCAATGCGGTCATAGATGGGCTCTGGCTCGAAGGATCGGCCTGTCCGCAGGGCTTCGGCAAGGGCGAACTGGCGCGCATCGGGCCTGATGCGGTAGGATCCCTGGTCTACTAGCCG
>CAMFGW010000024.1 GCA_945952025.1 uncultured Paracoccaceae bacterium | reverse complement strand
ATGCGCCCACCGGGGCAGGCGCCGGCCTTCGTTGATCTGTGACACGCGCGGTCCAGCGGCACCGTTCCCACACGGTCGGGGGAAACGCGGGTCGCGGTTCCCTTTCCCGCCCGGCCCGGCCCCCAAATGTCGAGCCGGCCGATCTCAGACCGCGATCTCGTCCGGCGGAGAATCCAGCAGGCGGGCGAGCGTGGTCAGGGCCGCCCGGAACTCTTCGTCCGGCAGGACCCCGGACAAGGCGATGCGCACCGCGCTCGGTGCCCGGCCGTCGACGGCGGCATATTCGTCCGCCGACCGGATCAGGACGCCGGCCGCCTCGGCCTGCCGGGTGAAGGTCGACCCCCGCCAGCCGCGCGGCAGGGGCAGCCAGAGGAAGCTCAGCCCCCTCTGCCAGCGCAAAGGAAAGCGGCCCAGAATGTTCAGCGCTACCTCGAGCCTGCGAGCCATCTCTTCCTGCACCCGGTCGCGAAGCCGCGTGGCCTCGCCCGATTGCAGGAGCGCCAGCATGATGTCGGTGATCGGCCGCGGCAGGCCGAAATACTGGTGCTGCGCCGCCATCCGGCCGGCCTCGCCCAGCCCCGTCGGGCAGATGATGCCGCCAAAGCGCAGCCCGGCCGAGATGCTTTTCGACAGGCTGGTCAGGTGCCAGGTCCGCTCTGGCGCCAGCGCCCTGAGCGAGGGTTCGGCGGCGCGCGGCACGGAATAGCAATTGTCTTCAAGGATCTGCAGATCATGCGCGCGCGCGACCCGCACGAGTTCGATCCGCCGCTCAAGGCCCATGGCGGCGGCGGTCGGGTTCTGCGCCTCGGGCGTCAGGCAGATGATGCGGCCGCCCGTGCGGCGGCAGGCGGCATCAAGGGCCGCCGGGATCATGCCCTGATCGTCGATCGCCACCGGATCGACCTCTGCCCGGTTCAGCCGCGCGGCGCGGCGAAAGCCGGAATAGGACAGCTCCTCGCAGAAAATGTGCGGCCGTTCGCCCCTGAGGCAACATTGCAGCGCGACAATGAGCGCATTTTGTCCGCCGAGCGTCAGCACAATATCCTCGGGCCCGAAAGGGCCGAGCGCCTGGTCGGCCAGCCAGGCGGCATAGGCGCGACGCAGAGGCAGGTCGCTTTGTGACGATGGATAGTGCAATTGTTCCGGTCCAAGCCGCCCCGCCAGGTCCACGAGGATCGCCGACAGCGCCGCCGCCTGGCCGACCTCTGGCAGGCAGGGCGAGCGCAGGTCGGTCAAGGGGCGGCTCAGCGCATCCACAGGCGGCGGGTCGACGAACATCGGCTGCGTCGGACCGAGGCGCGGCATGCGGGTCGCAACGAAGGTTCCGCGCCCGACCGTCGCCTCCAACAGCCCTTCCTGCGTGACGATCTGGTAGGCGCGGGCCACGGTCCCGGGCGTCACCGACAGGGCCCAGGCCAGTTCCCGCACCGGCGGCAGGCGCGTGCCCTCGGTCAGATGGCCGTCCCGCACCGACTCGCGCAGCGCCCGGGCCAGCGCCAGGTATTTCGGCCCGTCGAAGGCGGAAATGTCGGGGTGCCAGGCTTTGGTCATCGGACGTTCCTTCATGCGACGGGCGGGGCAGCGGACGAGGAAACGGGCGGCACAATGAACGGGGTGATGGGTCGGCATACAACGGCAGCTATACAAGGGCAGGCAGAATTGTGACCGTGACAATGTTTGGCTGGTAGCTGACTTTAGGCCATTGTAGCCTTCTATTGCAAGATGATTTGCATTGTGTTGATACAAGGAGAGGATCATGTCGTCCCGTATGCCCCCGTCCCGGAGCCTCGCGTTGCCCACAGCGGCCCGCGTCCAGCGCCCGAGTGTCTGGGCACAGCTGCTGCAACGCCTCGCGGTCGCCCGGTCGCGGCGTGATCTTGCAGTGCTCGACGACCGTCTTCTTGACGACATCGGCCTGACCCGCGCCGCCGCCCTTGCCGAGGCAGAGCGCGGCTATTCGGACCGCGACGCGGACTGATCGGGGCCCGACGGTTTGGCTTCGCCACCCCAGGGCGATGCCTCTTCCTGGGCCGGGCCAAGTGCCCGGCCCATTTTTGTTCCTGCCTTCGTGGATGACATGACCGACCTTGCACTGATCCAGGTGGACGCCTTCGCCGACCGCCCCTTTACCGGAAACCCCGCCGCCGTCGTCGTGACCGACGCGGCCCTGCCGGTGCCCCTGATGCAGCGGATCGCGGCCGAGCAGAACCTGTCGGAAACCGCCTTCGTGGTGCCGTCCGGCGACGGCTGGCACATCCGCTGGTTCACGCCCACGGTCGAGGCGGCTTTTTGCGGCCATGCCACGCTCGCCGCCGTCCATGTGCTGATGGTGCGGCACGGGGTCCGGGGGCCGGTGAGGCTGACGACCGAAGAGGTCGGGCCACTGGTCGTGACGCAGGTCGCGGAGGCGCGCTACCGGCTCGACCTGCCGCGCTTCGATCCGGCCGAGGCGCCGGAGGCGGCCCAGGCTGCGGTACGGGCGCTGTTTCCCGAGGCGCGCGCGGTCTTCGCGAATTTCGAGAACCTGTTTGCCGTCCTGCCGGATGCGGCTGCGGTGCGTGCGGCGGCGCCGGACCTGTCGGCGGTGGCGCTGTTGCCGGCGGGCGGGCTGGTGCTGACCGCGCCAGGCGGCGAGGATGGCAACGGCGCGCCGGTCGACTTCACCTCGCGCTATTTCGCGCCCCAGGCCGGGATCCCCGAGGATCCGGCGACGGGGTCGATCCATGCCACGCTCGCGCCCTACTGGGCGGCCGAGCTGGGGCGGACAGTGCTTGCCGGGTTTCAGGCGTCGGCGCGGGGTGCGCGGCTTGATTGCGAGGTCGGGCCGGGCCGGGTGGGCGTCACCGGGGGTGCTGTGACGATGCTGAGCGGAACGCTGCACCTGCCCGCCACCTAGGCCCCGGATCTTTACCCGATCTTAAATCCCCGGGGCGCAGACTGGGGACGGTGGGGGCTCCGTCAGGGAGTCCTTGGGTATGAGCGATTTCGTCATCCGGCCGATCACAGGCCAGCCAATCGCCTCGGTCACGGGGCCGGTCCGGGCCGTCTTGTCCCTTGCGCCGGTCGGGCAGCCGGGCGGCGGCGGTGCCGCGCAGGACGGCGCCGATCTGGCGCGAAACGATGGGCGGGATCGTCCCTTGCCGCGCCGGGCGACCTTGCCGGGCGGTAGCGACACGGACGTGGCAACCCGTCCACCCCGATCAGCAGAGGCCACGCCCGAGCCGCCGGTCGGTTCTGAACTGGCGCGCATCGCGCTGTCGACAAATAAGGTCGGGCCGCCGCCTGCCTTCCCAATCAACGTGCTGGAAGCCGAAGCCCAACGCCGCGCGACGCGGGACCGGGCAGAGGCGATCCGGCCGCCAGTTGGTGAAGGGCTTGGCGCCAAGGCAGACAGGTCACAGGATCATGCGCCGCACGGCCTTGCCGAAGCGGCCGGGACCAGTCCGGCGCCAGAGCGGGCGACAATGCAGGCACCAGTGCAGGCGCCCTACCCCGGCCATCCGGTGTCAGCCGCCAGGCCAGCTTCCGGGACGGGTCCGCCGCCCCGTGTCGACCTGCACCTGTGAGGCGCCCCTACTCGGCCGCCTTCGCGGACGGGTTGTTGGGGTGCGTCGTCCAGTTGGCAAAGCTCGCGACCTTGCGGCCGGTGCGCTGGTCCAACTCGCCCAGGCCAAGTTCGCGCATGGTGATGCAGCTTTCCACCGGACAGACATCGACGCACAGGTTGCAGGCCACGCATTCGTCCTCTTTCACCGTGAAGGTGCGGTCGGCGGACATGGCGATGGCCTGATGGCTCGTATCCTCGCAGGCGGCATAGCAGCGGCCGCACTTGATGCAGGCCTCCTGGTCGATGACGGCCTTGGTCACGTAGTTCAGGTTCAGATATTGCCAGTCGGTGACGTTCGGCACCGCGCGGCCGACCAGATCGGCGGTCGAGGCGAGGCCCTTTTCGTCCAGATATTGCGACAGGCCCGAGATCATCTCCTGCACGACCTTGAAGCCGTAGGTCATGGCCGCCGTGCAGACCTGCACGTTGCCGGCGCCTAGCGCCATGAACTCGGCCGCGTCGCGCCAGGTGGTCACGCCGCCGATGCCGGAAATGGGAATGCCGCGCGTCTCGGGGCTGCGCGCAATCTCGGCCACCATGTTCAGCGCGATGGGCTTCACCGCCGGGCCGCAATAGCCGCCATGGGTGCCCTTGCCGTCGATCGTCGGTTCGGGCGCGAAGCTGTCGAGGTTGACGCTGGTGATCGAGTTGATGGTGTTGATGAGGCTCACGGCATCCGCGCCGCCGCGCTTGGCGGCCTCGGCCGGGCGGCGGACGTCGGTGATGTTCGGGGTCAGCTTCACGATGCATGGCATGCGGCTATATTGCTTCACCCATCGCGTCACCATCTCGATATATTCGGGGACCTGGCCCACGGCGGAGCCCATGCCGCGTTCGGCCATGCCGTGCGGGCAGCCGAAGTTCAGTTCCACCCCGTCGGCTTCCGTATCCTCGATGCGCTTGAGGATGTCCTTCCAGCTTTCCTCGTCGCAGGGCACCATGAGCGAGATGACCAGCGCCCGGTCACGCCACTTGCGCTTGACCTCCTTGATTTCCTGAAGGTTCACCTGAAGCGGACGGTCGGTGATCAGCTCGATGTTGTTCAGGCCCAGAAGCCGGCGGTCCGGCCCCCAGATTGCGCCGTAGCGCGGGCCGTTGACGTTGACGACCGGTGGCCCTTCCGAGCCGAGCGTCTTCCAGACGACACCGCCCCAGCCGGCCTCATAGGCGCGCTCGACATTGTATTTCTTGTCGGTCGGCGGCGCCGAGGCGAGCCAGAAGGGGTTCGGGGATTTGATGCCGACGAAGGTCGATTGAAGGTTGGCCATGGCTCAGGCTCCCATCAGGGCTTTGTGGATGCTTTCGGCCGCATCGCGGCCCTCGGCCACGGCCGTCACGGTCAGGTCGTCGCCGCCCGCGGCGCAGTCGCCGCCCGCCCAGACATCGGGCGCGGGCTTGGGCGCGAGCTTGCGGCCCTCGTGCCGCAGGCCGTCCTTTTCGCCGACCGGCACCTGCGCGAGCGTCTGGCCGATCGCCGACAGGACCTGATCGGCGGCCAGCGCAAGGCTTTGGCTGGCATCGGCGGCATAGGTGAAGCGGGCCTCCGCCCCCATGGCCGCCGGCACGGCGCCGGTCACGATGCGGACGCCGTGGGTTTCGGCATGGGCCTTTTCCACGTCCGACGCGCCCATGTCGCCCCGCGTGCGGCGGTAGACGATGGTGACATTCTCTGCCCCCAGAAGTTTCGACTGCACCGCCGCGTCCACGGCGGTCATGCCGCCGCCGATCACAACGACATTGCGGCCGACGGCCAGTTTCGCGCGGTCGGGTTGCTGGCGGAGTTCCGCAATGAACTCGACGGCATCGCGGACGTTCTTCATCTTATCCAGCCCAAGGCTGTTCGTGCCGGCAAGGCCGACGCCCAGGAAAATCGCGTCATAGTCCCTGAGCTTCGACAGGCTCTCGACTTTCGTGTTGGTGCGGACCTCGATTCCGCCGATCTGCAGGAGCCAGTCGATCTCGCGCTGCGCGAAGTCCTCCGGCGCCTTGTAGCTGGCGATGCCATATTCGTTCAGGCCGCCGAGTTTCGCGCGCGCCTCGTAGATTGTGACCGAATGGCCCAGAAGCGCCAGACGGTGGGCGCAGGACAGGCCCGCCGGGCCGCCGCCCACGACGGCGACGCGCTTGCCGGTCGGCTTGGCGCGGGTGAAGGGGTGGGTGCCATCCGCCATCAGCGTATCGGTCGCGTAGCGTTGCAGACGGCCGATGGTCACCGGGTCGCCCTCGGCGGTTTCGCGCACGCAGGCGCCTTCGCACAGGTTCTCGGTCGGGCAGACGCGGGCGCACATGCCGCCCAGGATGTTCTGCGACAGGATCGTCCTGGCCGCCGCCTCGGGCGTGCCGGTCGCGATCTGGCGGATGAAAAGCGGGATGTCGATCGAGGTCGGGCAGGCCGTGACGCAGGGCGCGTCGTAGCAGAAATAGCAGCGGTTGGCGGCCACGCTCGCCTCGTGCGGCGCGAGCCGGGGCGAAATGTCGCCGAAGTTGGCTTCATATTCCTGTGGCGTCAGGCGACCGGCCACGATGCCGGGCGTCAGCGGCGTGTGCTGTTTCATGCGGACCCTCCCTCAAGGCAGGCAGGGGATGTCGGCCCTGCCAATCTGGGAAGGCTGCCACGAGTCCGTTTTTTTATCAATTGGTAAAAACGAAGGGCTTTCCGCCCGCCCCTACCGACCGGCCAACGCGTCGGCCAGAAGGCCCCGCACCACCCCGCCCGGCACGTCGTCGGCGACAAAGGCCTGGCCGATGCCGCGGGCCAGGATGAAGCGCAGCCGCCCGTCCTGCACCTTCTTGTCCTGCGCCATCAGCTGCAAGAGCTCGTCCGCGTCGGGCAGCTCGCCCGGAATGTCGCTAAGGTCGACCTTCATCCCCATGGCCCTCAGGTGGGCGCGGACGCGTGAGGGCTCTTCCTGCGCGCAGAGCCCCAGCCGGGCGCTGAGTTCGAAGGCGAGCGCACAGCCGATCGCCACGCCCTCGCCATGCAGCAGCCGGTCGGAATAGCCCGTCGCCGCCTCGAGCGCATGGCAGAAGGTATGGCCCAGGTTCAGAAGCGCGCGCTCACCCTCCTCGGTTTCGTCGCGGGCGACGATGCCGGCCTTCATCTCGACCGACCGCGCGACGGCCTTCAACCGCCCTGCCCGGTCGCCCCCGGCCAGCGCCGGCCCCTCGCGCTCGAGCCAGTCGAAGAAGGCCGCGTCGCCCAGAAGGCCGTATTTCGCCACCTCGCCATAGCCCGCGAGGAAGTCGCGGGACGGCAGCGTGTCAAGGACGGCAATGTCGGCAAGGACCAGCGCGGGCTGGTGGAAGGCGCCGACCAGGTTCTTGCCGTGGGTCGAGTTGATGCCGGTCTTGCCGCCCACGGAACTGTCGACCTGCGCCAGAAGCGAGGTCGGGATCTGGACGAAGCGCACGCCCCGCCTGAGCACGGCGGCGGCGAAGCCGACCAGATCGCCAATCACGCCGCCGCCAAGCGCCACGACGATGTCGCGCCGTTCGATCCGTTCGGCCAGAAGCCATTCGACGGTGCGCGAAAACTCGGGCCAGCCCTTCGTCGCCTCGCCCGCGGGCAGGGTCAGCGTGCTGACGGTCAGGCCGGGGATCTGGGCGGTCAGGGCGGCGACCAGGGGGGCAAGGTGCAGGCGCCCCACATTGTCGTCGGTGACGATGGCAAGGCGCGGGCGGCGCAGAAGGGGCGCGACCTCGGCCCCGGCGCGGTCCAGAAGCCCCGCGCCGATCCGCACGTCATAGGCGCGCGCGCCAAGCGCCACGTTGACCGTTTCGACCGCTTCCGTCATGCCCCACCCTCTTCACCCAGATCGCCATGCCGGCCTAGCGCGCCCTTGACCTTTTCGGCCATCGCCTCGACCGACAGGTCGGGCTCTGCCTCGACCGCGATATCGGCGAGCGCATAAAGCGGCACCCGCGCCGCGTAAAGCTCGGCCAGCGTCGCGCGCGGGTTTGCGGTGCGCAGCAGGGGGCGCGTGGTCTTGTGGCGGACGCGCTGCCACAAAAGGTCAAGGTCTGCCTTCAGCCAGACCGACACGCCCCTTTCGGCGATCAGATGGCGGTTCACCTCTGACAGGAAGGCGCCGCCGCCGGTCGACAGGACCGCGGGCGGCCCGGACAGGAGGCGGCCCAGCACCTCGGTCTCACGGGCGCGGAAGAAGGGTTCGCCGTCGCGGGCGAAGATCTCGGCGATCGACATCTGGGCGGCGCGGACCAGTTCCTCGTCCGCGTCGAGGAAGGGGACCGCAAGGTGCCGGGCGAGCGCGGTGCCGACCGCGGTCTTGCCTGCGCCCATCATGCCGACCAGGACCACGCTGCGCCGCAAGGCGGTCGGCCGTGCGCTTCCTGCCCTTGACTGTCCGCCTGCCACGCCTTCCCCCACTGCATTCCCCTCGGCATTCCCCACTGCCGCCTCCCGGCCTCAATGCCGCGATCCGGCGGCCGGCACCAGTCGTTTTCGCATGAGCGGACACCTGTATCCACTGGCGTACGCACCGGTCACGCGCACTGGCCCTGACCGGCCCGGGGTGATAGGGCTGGACCAAGGCAGCGTTCGACCGCGCGTCGGGCGCCGATGGAATTTGCCCAGAACGAAGGAGGCCCCCATGTTCCGCATCCTGAAAGGGCTGGTCTATTTCGCGGTCCTCGCGGTGATCGCGCTCAGCGCCTATGCCTATCTGGGACCGATGGAGCCTGCGCGGGTCCAGGTGGTGCAGCCGGTGTCGCTGGCCGTCGCGCCGACCGAACCGGCCGTCACCATCCTGTCGAGCCCGCCCGCCACCTCTGGCGCGACCACGAATGACGCGCCCTGAGCGCGCCCCCCTTTCGCCTGCCGCCGCGCTGATCGCGGCGCTGACGGCCGCGTCGCCGGCCGCAGCCGAGGTGCCGCTGTCGGCCATCGACTGGCTGTCGCAGTCCGTCTCGACCCCGGCGCCGAGCGGCAAGGTCAAGGCGCCCTCGGACGCCGGTGCCGCGCCCCAGGGCGGCTGGCTGCCGGGCACGATCACGGCCAGCCCGCTCGGGTCCGACAATACGGCGGCGCCGGGCCTCGTGCCCGCCGACCGGGCCGGGCTGAAGGCCGATTTCTGGGGGGTCACGCCCTCGAAGGACCTGGCTCGGCAGTTGGGCGAGATCCGCTCGGACACGCTGCCCGCGATCCAGGGGCTGGCCGAAAGCATCCTCGTGTCCGAGTTCACCCCGGTCGCCGACCGTGACCCGACCCGCGCGATCTTCCTGGCGCGGATCGACAAGTTGAGCGAGTTCGGCGCGCTCGATCCCGCACTTTCCATGCTGGAAGAGCTGCCGCAGCCGACCCCGGCCGAGTTCCAGCGCTGGTTCGACATCGCCCTTCTGGTCGGGCAGGAGGACCGCGCCTGCGCCGCCATGGCCAAGGCGCCGCAGATCGCGCCGACGCTGACCGCGCGGGTCTTTTGCCTTGCGCGGCTGGGCGACTGGCCGGCGGCGGCCCTGACGCTGCGCGCAGGGACGGGCCTTGGCCAGATCGACAAGGCCGAGGGCGACCTGACCGCCCGCTTCCTTGACCCAGAGCTGTTCGAGGACGAGCCGCCCCTGGCGCCGCCGAGCCACCCCTCGCCCCTGGTCTTTCGCATGTTCGAGGGGATCGGCGAGCCCATTCCGACCACGACACTGTCCTTGGCCTTCGCCCAGTCGGACCTGAGGTCGAACACCGGCTGGAAGACGCGGCTCGACGCGGGCGAGCGGCTGGCGCGGACCGGGGCCATTCCGCCGAACCGGCTTCTGGGCCTTTATACCGAACAGAAGCCCGCCGCCTCTGGCGGGGTCTGGGACCGGGCGGCGGCGGTGCAGGCGCTTGAGGCCGCGCTCACGCGCAAGGACAAAACGGTGATCGGCTCCAGGATGCAGGCGGCCTGGGCGGCGCTGGCCGAAAAGCGGCTCGAGGTGCCCTTCGCGCGGCTCTTCGGGCGGCCGCTTGCCAATGCCGGGCTGAGCGGTGCCGACGACCGGCTGGCGCTGCGGATCGGCCTTCTGTCCGACGAGGGGGCCGAGATCGCGGCCGCCCGGCTGACGGTCACGCCGCCCCCGCCCATCGCCAAGGCCGCGCTGCCCCTCGGGCCGGGTCGCCCGGCACCGGCACCGCTCGATCACGACAGCCAGTTCGTGGCGGCGCTCGCGGCATCGGCCCCCCTGCCCGCGCCGCCGGCCAATCCGGTGGCCCAGGCGGTCAGCGCGGCCTTCACCGGGCCACCCGTGCCGGACGAGCGCTTCGCGCCGCTTCTGTCCGGCAACCAGACGGGTGCGGCGGTCCTCAAGGCGCTGGCGCTTCTGTCGGCGAGTGCTGCGGGCGACCAGCGCGACACGGGCGCGGCCCTGACGGCACTGCGTGCGGCGGGGCTCGACGCGCCTGCGCGCCGCATCGCGCTGGAACTCCTGATCCTGGACCAGCGGCTCTAGGATGGTGGCTCCCGACGACAGCCGCTGGATCGCCACCTTCCTCGAGGCGCAGGCGGCCGATGCTGGGGCGGCGCGCAACACGCTTCTGGCCTATGGGCGCGACCTGAAGGACCTGTCGGCCTGGCTGTCGCGGCGCGGGGGCAGCTTCGCGACCATGACGCGCGAGATGGTCGAGGATTACCTGACCCACTGCGAGGCGCGGGGCCTGTCGGCCGCGACCCGCGCGCGCCGGCTGGCCGCCATCCGCCAGATGACGCGCTTTGCCTACCTGGAGGGCTGGCGCACCGACGATCCGGCGCTGCGCCTCAGCGGCCCGGCCCGCGCCAGCCGCCTGCCCGCGACGCTGGCGCAGGATGCCGTCTCGCGTCTTCTCGCGGCGGCGGCCGGGACGGGGACCACGCATGCCGACCGGGCACGCGCCCTTTGCCTTGTCGAGCTGCTCTATGCCACCGGCCTGCGCGTGACCGAGCTTGTGAGCCTGCCCGTCACGGCGGCGCGGGGCGACCCCGAGATGATGCTGGTGCGCGGCAAGGGCGGCAAGGAGCGGCTGGTGCCCCTGTCCGCGCCGTCACGCGCCGCACTCGCCGCCTGGCTGTCGCTGCGCGACGCCGGGGAAGAGGCGGCGGTCAGGGACCGCAAGGCGCCCCCCTCGCGCTTCCTCTTCCCGGCCGGGGGCAAGGCCGGGCACCTGTCGCGCATCGTCTTTCACCGGATGCTGAAGGACATCGCCGCCCGCGCGGGCCTGCCGCTTGAAGCCGTCAGCCCGCACAAGCTGCGCCACGCCTTTGCGACCCACCTGCTGGAGGGCGGCGCCGACCTCAGGGTGATCCAGACGCTTCTGGGCCATGCCGACATCGCCACGACCGAGATCTATACCCATGTGGTCGAGGATCGGCTGAAGGACCTGGTCTTCGCCCATCACCCGCTGGCGCAGGACGACTAGAGCGCCGTCCAGCCGCCGTCGACGGACAGGGTGGTGCCGGTGATCTGGTCGGCAGCGGCCGAGCACAGGAAAACCGTCGTGCCGCCGATCTGTTCGACCGTCGCGAACTGGCGCGAGGGCTGGCGCAGAAGCATGACCTCGCGGATCACCGTCTCGCGGTCCATGTCGTGCGCCTTCATCTGGTCGGGGATCTGCGCCTCGACTAGGGGCGTCAGCACATAGCCCGGGCAGATCGCGTTGCAGGTGACGCCCTGCCCCGCCGCCTCGAGCGCCACGGTCTTCGACAGGCCGACGAGCCCGTGCTTGGCCGCGATATAGGCCGACTTGTAGGGCGAGGCGGTCAGCCCATGGGCCGAGGCGATGTTGACGATGCGGCCCCAGCCCTTCGCGCGCATGGCCGGCAGGGCGGCAGCGGTGGTGTGGAAGGCCGAGGTCAGGTTGATGGCGAGGATCGCTTCCCACTTGTCGGTCGGGAAGTCCTCGATCGGCGCGACATGCTGGATGCCGGCATTGTTGACCAGGATGTCGCAGCCGCCCGCCTGGGTGATGAGCGCGCGGCATTCCGCACCGACCGACATGTCGGCCCGGATATAGCGCGCCTTGACCGAAAACTCGGCCGCCATGGCTTCGGCCAGCGCGTGATCTTCGGGCCGGTCAGTGAAGGAGTTCAGCACCAGGTCCGCGCCCGCGGCCGCCAGTGCCCGCGCCACGCCAAGGCCTATCCCCGAGTTCGATCCGGTGACGATGGCCTGGCGCCCTGAAAGTGACCGTTCTGCTGACATGGCTGCCTTACCCCAAATGCGGACCACCGCAAGGATAGCAGGCCCTTCGGCCGAGGAAACCGGAAAATTGCCGCGCCGCAGCACGCGCGCTGGGCGAGGGGCGCGAATCGGCCCTCAATCGCAGGAATGTGACGGCCGGACAGAAAAAAACGCCCGCGCAAGGCGGGCGTTCAGTTATTGAGGCAGGTTTCATACAGGCAAGAAACCTATCGAGCAGTAGGAACTTTATAGCCGTAAGCGGGCGCACGGCCAAGGGAAAAGTTTGAATTGGCCCGCCCCTCGCGGTAGGGTCCGGCCGCAAAGAAGAAGACGGCCAAGGGCCGCCGAGGGGCAGGATGGATCGCAGGACATCGAGTTTTGGCGCGCGACTGGGCAAGGCCGCAGCGCTGGTTCTGTCCCTTGGCTTATCCACATCCGCCGCGCTGGCCACGCCGAGCCACGGCATAGCTATGTATGGCGAGCCGGCCCTACCACCCGATTTTGTGTCGCTTCCCTATGCCAATCCCGACGCGCCGCAGGGCGGCGATCTGGTGATGGGCGTCGCGGGCAGCTTCGACAGTCTGAACCCCTTCATCCTGAAGGGCAATGCGGCAACCGGCATCGCTGTTCACACGGTGGAAACACTGATGTCGCGCTCGCTCGATGAGCCCTTCACGCTCTACGGGCTTCTGGCCGAATCGGTCGAGACGGCGCCCGACCGGTCCTGGGTCGAATTCACGCTCCGGCCAGAGGCGAGGTTCTCGGACGGCAGCCCGGTCACGGTCGAAGATGTGCTCTGGTCGTTCGAGACGATCGGCACGCTGGGCCACCCCCGCTACCAGACCGCCTGGAAGAAGGTGGCGAAGACGGAACAGACCGGGCCACGGACGCTGCGCATCACCTTCAACACGCCCGACCGCGAGCTGCCGCTGCTGATGGGGCTGCGCCCGGTTCTGAAGAAGGCCCAGTGGGACGGCAAGGCCTTCGACGATCCGACGATGACGGCGCCGGTCGGCTCGGGCCCCTACCTCATCGCCGACGTGAAGCCGGGCAAGTCGATCACCTACCGCAAGAACCCCGACTATTGGGGGCAGAAGCTGGCAGTGAACCGGGGCCAGAACAATTTCGCCACGATCCGCTATGACTACTACGGCGCGCAGAACGTGCTGTTCCAGGCCTTCACCTCGGGTTCGATCGACCTCTACCGCGAGGACAATGCCGGCAAGTGGCAGACGGCCTACGACTTCCCGGCGCTCAGCTCGGGCGAGGTGGTAAAGGAAGAGATCCCGCACCAGCGGCCCTCGGGCATGACAGGTCTGGTGATGAACACCCGCAACCCGCTCTTTGCCGACTGGCGCGTGCGCGACGGGATGATCGAGGCCTTCAACTTCGCCTTCGTGGACAAGACGCTGAACGGCGGGATCGAGCCGCAGATCACCTCCTATTTCGCGAACTCGTCCCTTGCTGCCGGGCCCGGTCCCGCGACGGGCGGGGTGGCGGAGCTTCTGCGACCCTTCGCCGGGGACCTGGTTCCCGGCACGCTCGAAGGCTGGGCGCCGCCGCCCGGCACCCCCGACAAGGCGACCGACCGCGCGAGCCTCCGCCGCGCCATGGCACGGTTTGAAGAGGCGGGTTGGACCATCCAGGACGGGGTCATGAAGGACGCCGCCGGCCGGCCCTTCACCTTCGAGATCGTGCTGCAGAACGGGGCCTCGGACGCCAAGGCCGTGACCGACATCTATGTCGAGGCGCTGAAGAAGATCGGCGTCACCCCGACCGTCCGCACCGTCGACCAGGTCGAGATGACGGACCGCCAGAACCGCTATGCGTTCGACATGACCTGGTTCACGCGCGCCCTGACGCTCAGCCCCGGCAACGAGCAGACGCTCTACTGGGGATCGAAGGGCGTGACCGAGCCCGGCAGCCGCAACCTGATGGGCATGAATTCGCCCGCGGCCGAGGCGATGATCGCCACGATGGTCAACGCGCCCGACCAGGCGGCCTTCACCGATGCCACGCAGGCCCTTGACCGCATCCTGACGGCGGGGCGCTATGTGGTGCCGATCTGGTATTCGAAGGTTGCGCGGATCGCGCATTCCAGACATCTTCATCACCCGGACAGGCTGCCACTTTATGGCGACTGGCCGGGCTTCATGCCGGGAGTATGGTGGTATGAAAACTAGGCTTCTTCTCCTTGCGGCACTCGCTTTGCTGGCGGGCTGCAACACCGTGGGCGGCATCGGCCGCGACGTGACGGGTTCGGCCCACACGGTCCAGAACTGGATGGGCGGCTGATCGCAGGCCGGACGCCGGTGCCTGGTCCTCTGGCCGGCGCCTGTCACACGCGTGTCATGCGCCGCCCCTAGGCTGGCGTCCGTCCTTTCCCCGTGCGAACGGTTGCAGCCCATGAACATCCTTGTCCTTTGCACCGGCAATTCCGCGCGGTCGATCCTGCTGGAGGCCGCCTTGGGCCAGGCACTTGACGGGCGCGGCCATCGGGTCTTTTCCGCCGGGTCACGCCCCGCCGGTCGGGTCCATCCCGAGGCGTTGGCCCTTCTGGCACGCGAGGGGCTGCCGACGGCGGACCTTCGGTCGAAAAGCTGGGACGAGTTCGCGGCGGTTCCCGGGGCGGACCGGCCGGCCATCGACCTGGTGCTGACCACCTGCGCGCGTGCTGCCGGCGAGGCCTGCCCCCTCTGGCCCGGCCAACCGCTGCGCGCCCACTGGGGCGCCGACGACCCTGCCGCAGCGCCCGCCGCCGACCAGCCCCGGGCCTTTGCGGCGGTTTGGCGGATCATGCAGGCCCGCGCGGCGGCGCTGGCGGCCGTCCTTGCCGAAGGCGAGGTGGCGACGATGGACCGCGCGACGCTCTTCACCGCCATCTCGGGGATAGGGGAAGATAGTTGAGGCCCGACCTGCCCCGCATCCTTCTGGCCGAGGCGCTCGGCACGCTGATCCTCGTCCTTTGCGGGATCGGAACCGGCATCATGGGCACGAACCTGGCGCCCGCCCTGCCCGGCCTCGGGCTTCTGGCCAATGCCATCGCCACGGGGCTCGTGCTTTACCTCCTCATCACCATCCTGGGGCCGGTTTCGGGCGCTCACCTCAATCCGGCGGTCAGCCTCTATCTGGCGGCGCGGGGGGCGATGCGCTGGCGGCTGGTCCCGCACCATATCGCCGCGCAGCTGGTCGGGACCGCGCTCGCGGTGCCGCTCGCCCATGCCATGTTCGACCTCGACCTATGGCAGGTCGCCCAGACCCACCGCGCCGGCGGTCGGCTCATGCTGGCCGAAGGGGTGGCGACCTTCGGTCTTCTGCTGACCATCGCCGGGGCAGAGGCGCATGCCCCCCGCCAGTTGCCCGCACTGGTCGGCGCCTGGATCGCTGCCGCCTTCTGGTTCACCGCCTCGACCAGCTTTGCCAATCCGGCGGTGACGCTCGGCCGGGTCTTTTCCGACACGGCGACCGGGATCAGCCCGGCCGACGCGCCCGGCTTCATCGCGGCCGAGCTTCTGGCGGTGCCGGTCGCGCTGGTCCTTGTCGCGTTCCTCTTTCCCCGCGCCCCGGTTCAGGGCAATCTGGGGGAAGGAGGACGGAACGAATGAAGTGGCATCATGTGAAGGACAACTGGCCCGCCTTTTCCGAGGCGATCCTCGACCGATGGCCCGACGCCGATGAAGGGGCGCTCGACGATATCGACGGCGACCATGCGGCCTTCATCCTTTATATCGCCGAACTGACCGGGCAAGAGCCGGGCGACGCGCGCGACGAGGTGCGCGAGTGGCTCGAGGGCGAGCTGCCGGCCGACGTGGTCATGGACGAAGGCCACGATGACCATTCGATCAGCCTTTCGGGGAAATATATCCCCGAGGGCGAGGACGAATCCGACGACGACAGCCGCTTCGGCGACGACGACGAGGATTAGGACGGGGACTGCGACAAGGACCGGGGGCGCCGGTCAGCGCCCCGGCCTTTCGGCCTGCCCCCCAGCCGTCCCCCTCAGCGCCCCTTCCAGACCGGATCGCGCTTTTCGGCGAAGGCGCGCGCGCCTTCCAGCTGGTCCTCGGACGAATAGAGCCGGTCGACCGTCGCCATCTGGCGCTTGGTGATGCGGTTCAGCGCGTCCTGGAAGCGCAGCGCCTCGGCCTCGCGCACCACTTCCTTGATCGCGGCATAGACAAGCGGTGGCCCGCTTTCCAGAAGTCGCGCCAGGTCCCAGGCCTTGGACAGAAGGTCGGCCTTCGTCGTGACCTCCTTGACGATTCCCCACCGCAGCGCCTCTTCGGCGTCAAACCAGCGGCCCGTCAGCAGCAGGTCCATGGCGACATGGTAGGGAATGCGCTTCGGCAGCTTGATCGAGGCGGCGTCGGCCACGGTGCCCGAGCGGATTTCCGGCAGGGCGAAGGTGGCATTGTCCGAACAAAGGATCAGGTCGGCCGACAAGGCGAGTTCCAGCCCGCCGCCGCAGCAGATGCCGTTGACGGCTGCGATGACCGGCTTGTTGAGGTTCGGCAGTTCCTGCAGCCCGCCAAAGCCGCCGACGCCATAGTCGCCGTCGACCGCATCGCCGTCGGCCGCCGCCTTCAGGTCCCAGCCGGGGCAGAAGAACTTGTCGCCCTCGGCCCTCAGGATGCAGATGCGCAGGCTGTCGTCGTCGCGGAACTCGCGGAAGGTCAGGCCCATGATGCGGCTCGTCTTCAGGTCGATCGCATTGGCCTTGGGCCGGTCGAGCGTCACCTCCAGGATGGCGCCCTCGCGCCGGGTCCGGATCGGCCCCTCGGTCCGCATCTGCATGGTCGTCATGATCTTCCCTTCCTGATCAGCGCATCGACCGCCACCGCGCGTTCTGGCGTGGCGATCAGCGGATTGACGTCGAGTTCCTGCAACCCCGGCTCGGCCGCCGCATAGGCCGCGACCGCCTGAACGGCCCGGATGACCGCCTGCCGGTCCGCGGCCCTTGCGCCCCGCCAGCCGGCGATGAGCTTGGCCACCTTCAGCCGGTCGAGCGCCGCGCCGATGTCGGCGTCCGTCGCTGGCAGGAGGATCGAGGCGGTGTCGGCCAGAAGCTCGGTCATCACCCCGCCGGACCCCAGCGTCAGCATCATCAGCCCGGTCGGGTCGCGGGTGACACCGACCAGAAGCTCGGCGACGGCGCCCGTCACCATCTCTTCGGCCAGAAAGCCGGTCGCGGCCGACATGGCGCGAGCGGCGTCCGCCGCCTCGGCCGGGGTGCGGATGTTCAGCCGTACCGCGCCCGCTTCGGTCTTGTGGGCGATGCCCAGGCCCTTGACGGCAAGGGGCAGGCGCAAGCCCGCGACAGCGCCCGCCAGCGCCTCGGGCGAGGCCGCGGTGACCGCCTGCGGCACGTCAAGGCCATGCGCAGCAAGCGCCGCCTTGGCCTCTGCCTCGGACAGCGTCTCGTCGCCTTTGGGTTCGGGCCTGAGGAGGACCGGCGCCGGCGCGGGTCTTTGCGCCAGCCGCCCGGCACGGATCGCGGCGTCGATGGCGGCCAGCCCCTCGTCCAGGCCGAAGAGCGTCACGACCCCGGCCGCCGCGAACTCGGCCGCAAGTTCCTCGGTCATGTTCTCGGGCAGGCTGACCAGAACGGCGGTGCGCTTGCCCGTCCGCCGGGCGGCGCCGATGATCGCGTCGACCGCATAGCGATAGCCGGACGGATCGCAGCGGTCGGCCCGCGGCACGTCAAGGACGAAGGCGGTCAACGCCCGGTCTTCCTGCAGGACGGCGGCGAAACAATCCGTCATCCGTTCGATATCGCCCCAGATGAACGTGTGATAATCCAAGGGATTGGCGACCGTGACGATCGGCCCGAGGATGGCATTCAGCCGGGCCTTGCCTTCTGGCGTGAAGGCCGGCCATTCGATGGACAGCCCGAGCGCGCTGTCGGCCATCAGGCTCGCCTCGCCGCCCGAACAGCTGACCGAGCCGATGCCGGCATCGCGGAGCGGGCCGCCGGAGTGGAGCAGTTTCAGGGTTTCCAGAAATGTCGCAAGGCTGCGGACCTCGATCATTCCCAGGCGCTCGATCAGGGCCGTCGAGGCGGCGGCCCCGCCGGCGAGCGAAGCGGTATGCGTCATGGTCGCGGCCTGCGCGGCCTCGGAGTGACCCGATTTCAGCACCACGACCGATTTGCCGCGCGCCCGCGCGTCGGCGGCCAGCGCCTCGAAGGCGCGGATGTCGCCGAAACCCTCGATATGCAGCCCCAGAGCGGTGACCCGGTCATCGGCCAGCGCCATCATCCCCAGGTCCGACAGCGAAGTCTGCGCCTGGTTCCCGGCGGTCAGCACATAGGCGATAGGCAGGCCGCGGCGCTGCATGGTCATGTTGATGGCCATGTTCGACGACTGGCCGACGATGGCGACACCGCTCGCGACAGGGACGCCGCCGTGCTGGTCGGGCCAGAAGGTGACAGTGTCGAGATAGTTCAGGAAACCGTAGCAGTTGGGCCCGACAATCGGCATGTCGCCTGCCGCCGCCACCAGCCGCGCCTGCAGATCGGCGCCGCCGGTGCCCTCGGCCTCGCTCTCGGCAAAGCCGGAGGCGAAACAGGTAGCGCCCCCCGCCCCCATCGCCGACAGCGCCGCGATCACGTCAATCGTCGCCTCGCGGTTGACGCCGACGAAGGCCGCGTCCGGCGCGCCGGGCAGTTCTGCGATGGTCTTGAAACAGGGAACGCCAAGGATATCCGGCCGCTTGGGGTTCACCGGCCAGATCTGCCCCCGATAGCCGGACTTCAGAAGCTGAGCGACGACGTTCGTGACCCAGCCGCCACCGAAGAGCGCGATGGATTTCGGCCGGAAGAGGCGGGAGAGGTCGTGGCTCATAGCGCTCCTCCGGGCAAGGCGGCGACGCCGGGGGCTGTCTGCCCCCGGACCCCCGAGGATATTTCGAAACAGATGAAACGGGCACGGTGACGCCCTGCCCCAAGCCAATGGGACAGGGAGCCTTCACCTGTTGCGGCCATCGGCGTCCCCGCCTGTTCCGCCACCCCAAGGTCGTCGAAATTCGTTAACATTCGCTTACTTCATCTGTTTGAAAATATCCTCGGGGGTCCGGGGGCAGACAGCCCCCGGGCGAGCCGTCTAGCCTCCGACCGCCCGCAGCAGTTCGCGGCTGATGATGTGGCGCTGGATTTCGCTGGTGCCTTCCCAGATGCGCTCGACCCGCGCGTCGCGCCAGATACGCTCCAGCGGCAGTTCGTCCATCAGGCCCATACCACCGTGGATCTGGATCGCCTCGTCGGCGACCATGGCCAGCACCTCGGTCGCCTTCAGCTTGGCCATCGACATGTCCGCTTCGGTCACCGAACCCTGGTCGTATTTCCAGGCGGCCTCGCGGGTCAGAAGCTCGGCCGCTTTAAGTTCCATCGCCATGTCTGCGAGTTTGAAGGATATTCCCTGGAACTTGCCGATCTTCTGGCCGAACTGTTCACGCTCCGCCGCATAGTTGATCGCGTGGTTCAGCGCGCGTTCTGCGCGGCCAAGGCAGGTCGAGGCGACCTGAAGGCGGGTGGCGCCGAGCCAGCTGTTGGCCACCTCGAACCCCTTGTGGGGCTCGCCGAGGATCTGGCGCTTGTTCACCCGGCAATCGTCGAACTCGAGGACCGCGTTGGTGTAGCCGCGGTGGCTGACGTTGCGGTAGCCGTCGCGGACGTTGAAGCCCTTAGTGCCCTTGTCGACGAAGAAGGCGGTGATCTTCTTCTTCGGGCCGCGGGGGGTGTCCTCTTCGCCGGTCGCCATGAAGGCGATGGTGAAGCCGGCAAGGTCGGCGTGGCTGATGAAATGCTTGGTGCCGTTCAGGATCCAGTCGTCGCCATCCTGCCGCGCGCTGGCCTTCATGCCGCGCAGGTCGGACCCTGCGCCCGGTTCGGTCATGGCAAGGCAATCCCAGGTCTCGCCCCGGATGCAGGGCATGAGGTAGCGTTCGCGCTGTTCCTCATTGCCGGCCAGAAGGATGTTCGATGGCCGCGCGACGCAGGTCCAGTGGAGCGCATAGTTGGCCCGGCCGAGTTCCTTTTCGTAGAGGAGCCAGGAGAGCGTATCGAGGCCGGCGCCGCCAACCTCTGCCGGCATGTTCGCGGCGTAAAGGCCCGCTTCCATTGCCTTTTTCTGAATCTCGCGGATCAGCTCGATCGGCAGGTTGCCGCTCCTCTCGACCGCGAGCTCGTGGGGATAGAGCTCGTTCTCGACGAAGCTGCGCGTCGTCTCGACGATCATCCGTTGTTCGTCGGTCAGTCCGAAATCCATGGCGTCCCCCTATTTCCGTTGGCCGGTGAAGCGGCCCGCGCCTTCGGGGCGCGGCAGCTTGGCGTGCGCTTCGGCAAGCGGGCGGAGCTTGGCCAGAACCTCGGGCGCGGCCGGGGCCGACTTGCCGGCCTTCATATCGACGTGAAGCAGCATTTGTTCAATCGTGGCAATGACCTCCTCGCCTTTCTTGATCCACATGAAGGTGTGAAGGCGCTTGTCGTCGATGGCCAGCACCTGGATCGAGCCGGTCAGGCGGTCGCCCAGCTTGGCCTCGCCCAGATGCCGGATGTGGCTTTCGGCGGTATAGTAGGAATGGCCAGCCGCCACATAGTCCATCCCGGCGCCGATCAACCTGAGGAAGTTGTCGCAAGTCTCTGATCCGGCGAAGAGATACCGGCTCTCGGTCATATGGCCGTTATAGTCGATCCAGCTTGGCAGCACCTGCATCTGCGCCATGACCATCGGCTTTGCCTTGGGCGGCGACGGGAGTTTTGCGGCAAGAAGCTTGTCGTGGTCCTTCAGCACCCTGCCCGCGCCCCAGTCGCGGTCCTTCAGGACGCGCAGGAAGCCGACCAGGTTGCCGTCGCGGATGCGTTCCAGCTCGCGGATCGTATGGTGGCCGGACTGGGCGTCGGACTGGCCGGCGATCAGGTCCACAAGCTCGTCGTTGAACTCGGGCACGTCCATCAGCTTGGTCCAGGGCCATTTCAGCGCCGGACCGAACTGGGCCATGAAGTGCTTCATGCCCGCCTCGCCGCCGGCGACGCGGTAGGTCTCGAACAGGCCCATCTGGCCCCAGCGAAGGCCGAAGCCCATGCGGATCGCCTCGTCGATTTCCTCGGTTGTGGCCACGCCGTCCTTCACGAGCCAGAGCGCCTCGCGCCAGACGGCTTCGAGGAAGCGGTCGGCGATGTGGGCGTCGATCTCCTTGCGGACATGGAGCGGGAACATCCCGATTTCGCGCAGGATTTGCTTTGCGTGTTCAATGACTTGCGGGCTGGATTTCGCGCTCGGCACAACCTCGGCCAGGGGAAGCAGGTAGACCGGGTTGAACGGGTGGGCAACGAAGATGACCGAGGGGTCGGCCGCGCCTTCCTGCAGCTCCGACGGCTTGAAGCCCGAGGTCGAAGAGCCGATCGGCACCCCGTGCGCCACCTGCTGGATCTGCGAGAAGACCCGGTGCTTCAGGTCAAGGCGTTCAGACACGGATTCCTGAATGTATTCGGCGCCCTGCACGGCGTCCGTGATGCTGTCGTGGAAGGTCATCTTGCCTTCGGGCGGCATCGGCACGTCCGACAGGGCAGGCAGCGCGCGCCGGGCGTTTGCCATGACCTCGCCGATCTTGCGTTCGGCCTCGGGGTCGGGATCGAAGACCGACACGTTCCATCCGTTCAGGAGGAACCGCGCGGCCCATCCGCCGCCGATCACACCCCCGCCGATGATTGCTGCCTTACGCGTCATCAGATTTCCTTCCTATGTCTTTCGGATGTGCACAGCGTGCTAGTCCGGGCACATGACCGTGATTGATTTGCCATTCTCAAGCACCGGCTCGCAGTACATACTGTTCAGCAACGGTGCGCAGCTTCTTGTTTTCGCAAGGCAGGTTCCTGTCTCGCATTGGCTTCCGTCACTGCAGGATTTTCCAGCATCCGCCGCAGGCAATACTGGCATCTTGCATATGGCGGCGCGCGAAAAGCCGAAGCGTTCGAAATGACCGCCGCCGACCTCACACTTCGCAGCCAACGCCTTCTCCTCATTTGTGAGGGGTGGCGTGTCGTAGTCGGGGTATGGGCGACAGCCCTCGACAATTGCCGCCATGGCCAGAGCCGCAGCTACTGGCGCTGCGATCCTGAAAGCAATTGTCGAATGCCTGGCCGCCATGCCTTCCTCGGATCAGCGCGGCGCCCGCTTGGTCAGCCCAAGCCGCGTCCGCACCTCGGCCGGGGTGATGACCCGCGCGCCCAGGTTCTCGATGATGGTCACCGCGCGCTCGACCAGTTGGGCGTTGGTCGCAAGCTGGCCCTTGCCAAGCCAGAGGTTGTCCTCAAGCCCCACGCGGACGTTGCCGCCGGCAAGGACAGCCGCTGCCACGTAAGCCATCTGGTCGCGGCCGAGCGAGAAGGCCGACCAGTTCCAGTCGGCGGGCACGTTGTTGACCATGGCCATGAAGGTGTTGAGGTCATTGGGCGCCCCCCACGGAACGCCCATACACAGCTGCACCAGCGCGGGGGACGCCAGGACGCCCTCTTTCACCAGTTCCTTGGCGAACCAAAGGTGGCCGGTGTCGAAGGCCTCGATCTCGGGCTTGACGCCAAGTGCTGTCATCATGCCGCCCATCGCGCGCAGCATGCCGGGCGTGTTGGTCATCACGTAGTCGGCTTCGTTGAAGTTCATCGTGCCGCAGTCGAGCGTGCAGATCTCGGGCAGGCAGTTCGCGACATGGGCCATGCGCTCGGTCGCACCCACCATGTCGGTGCCCTGCGGGTTGACCGGCAGCGGCTTTTCCACGTCGCCGAAGACGATGTCGCCGCCCATGCCGGCGGTCAGGTTCAGGACCACGTCGACCGAGGCGTCGCGGATGCGCTCGGTCACTTCGCGGTAAAGCTTCACATCGCGCGAGGGCTTGCCGGTTTCGGGGTCGCGGACGTGGCAATGGACGATGGCGGCGCCGGCCTTGGCCGCGTCGATCGCCGAATTGGCGATCTGTTCGGGCGAGCGCGGCACATGCGGGCTGCGATCCTGGGTGCCACCCGATCCGGTGACGGCGCAGGTGATGAAGACCTCTTTGGACATGGCGAGCGGCATGGTGGACCCCTGGGCTTGGCGATTGTCCCGCGATCATACGCGAACGGGCGGCGGGCGTTTGCCCAAATGCGAATAAACCCTGACGTTTTGCGAACGCCGACGCCCGAGTGATGTCGCCAGCCACAAGACAATCGCCGGAAAAGGCCGATCCAACGGTTTTTTTCCGCACCAATCCTGAGGAAATGGACCGAATCTGGTCCAGTGGCGGGCGGCTCTCGTGTAACCTGTAGCGGATTGTTCCCCGACCGACTCGCGGGCTGCGCGGGCCATTTTCCCCGACGCGTTCCGGCCCGAGAAAGGCCCTGATGAAGACCATTTCCGTCGTCTCTCCCTGCTATAACGAGGAGGACAACGCCGAGACCTGCTACGAGACGGTGCGCGCGATCTTCGAGCACGACCTGCCGGGCTATGGCTATGAGCATCTTTTCATCGACAATGGCTCGTCCGACCGCACGGTCGAGATCCTGAAGGGCATCGCCACGCGCGACCCGCGGGTGAAGATCGTGGTCAATGCGCGGAACTTCGGGGTTTTCCGCTCGACCTTCAACGGGTTGCGCTATGCGACGGGGGATGCGGTCCTGGTCATGCTGCCGGTGGACCTGCAGGACCCGCCAGAGCTGATCCCGGACTTCGTGCGGCTTTGGGAACAGGGCTACGAGATCGTGGCGGGCGCCCGCTCGACGCGCGAGGAAACCTTTGTGCTGCGCTCGACGCGCAAGATCTTCTACCGGCTGGTGAACGCCCTGTCGGACTTCGAACTGTCGCCCGACGTGGGTGAGTTCCAGCTGGTCGACCGCAAGGTCATGGACGCGGTCCTGCGCCACGACGACCATTATCCCTATATCCGCGGCATCATCGCCAGCGTCGGCTTCAAGCGCATCATCGTGCCCTACACCTGGCGGGCGCGGAAGCGCGGCGTCAGCAAGCACAACCTGATGATGCTGATCGACCAGGCGCTGAACGCGATCTTTTCCTTCACCAAGGCGCCGATGCGCGCCTGCACCTTTGCGGGCACCGGGATCGCCGTCCTGTCGATCCTTTTCGCCTTCCTGTCGGTCGTGGCCTGGGCCCTGGGCCTGTCGGTCGCGCCGCGCGGGACGACGACGATCATCGTGGCGCTTTTCTTCCTGTCCGGGGTGCAGCTTCTCTTCATCGGGATGCTGGGGGAATATGTCACGGCGATCCATGCGCAGGTGCGCGGCGGTCCGATGGTGGTCGAGCGCGAGCGGGTAAACATTGAGGCCGAGGCCCCGGCGGCCACGCCCGAGCCTGTGCCGAAGGGCCGGGCGTTGAAATCGGTTTGAGGGGACGTTGTCGATGACGAAAGTGCGTAATATCGGCTCGGCCGCCATTCTGGTCGGTGTGGTGGTCCTGGCGCTCGCTGTCGCCGCGTCCGACGCGACCTTCGGGAGGGGGACAGCGCTCATCGACCGCTGGTTCTTCTCGGTCGGCGCCGTCGCGGCAATTGTTCTTGGCGAATGCTTCCGGCGAGGAGCCATCGCCTTCGGCATTCTGGCCTTCCTTCTGACCGCCGGCGGTGCGGCGCAGCTTTACCTGACCGACCCCCTGTGGTTTCCGGCCCTGCATCTGAAGCCGCAGAACTGGAAGGAATGGGCCATGTACGGCGTCATCGCCGTCGAGGCGCTGGCGGCGTTGGGGGTCTTGATCCAAGCCGGGCCGGGCGCGGTCCTGGCCGAAGCGCGCGAGCGGCTCGGGCTCGGGCGGCTGGGCATGTTCACGCTTCTGACCGCGATCTTCTCGGTTCCGATCACCGGCTTTCTGGCCCGCCACGCCATCGGCGCCTATGGCGTTCATATTGCCGTCGCGTTCATCCTGGTTCCCGTGCACCTTCTGGTGATGGCGGCCATGACCCAGGTCAAGAGCCCGGTCCACGGGCTGCACCGGCTGTCGCCCCTGGTCCCCGCTGCCTTGACGCTGGTCGCGAGCCTGCTCATGTCGCTCGTCGCGTTCGAGACGATGCCCCATGTCGAGGATGAGCTGGCCTACCTGTTCCAGGCCCGGACCTTCGCGGGCGGGGCGCTGACGGTTCCGGCGCCGCCCACCATCCTGCAGCCGGGCCTTGAGTACTATCTGCTCGAGGTGCAGAACGGCCGCTGGTTCTCCGTGACCTCGCCGGGCTGGCCCGCGGTTCTTGCCCTCGGCGTGAAGCTCGGCGTTCCCTGGCTCGTCAATCCGATCCTTGCCGCCTTGTCCGTCCTTCTGGCCTTTGCAGTGACCGAACGGCTCGCGGGGCGCGACCGGGCCGACATCGTCGCGTTGATGATGGGCACGTCGCCGTGGCTTGTGGCGATGGCGGGCTCGTTCATGGCCCATACGCTCACCCTGTTCCTGATGCTGCTGGCCTGGTGGTTGATCCTGCGCGCCGCTGAACAGTCGCGCCGGCGCGATCTGCGGCTGCTGATGGCAGGCGGGGCGATGGGCGTGCTATTCTGCACCCGGCCGCTCGAGGGGCTGATCGTCGGCGGCCTGACCGGCCTATGGCTGCTCTTCGGCTCGGGGGGCGCTTTGTCCCAGCGGGTGCGGCGGTCCCTGCCCTATGCGGTTGGCTGCGTGGCGATTGGCGGCCTTGTCCTTGTCTACAACCATATCATCGCGGGGCATGCGCTGACCCAGCCCCTGACCGCCTATCTGGACAGGATATGGGCTCCGGGCGCCAACAGCTATGGGTTCGGCCCGGACGTCGGACCGAAGGGCGGTTGGGGCGCGCTTGACCTCTGGCCCGGTCACTCGCCGCTCGAGGCGCTGATCAATACGCTGAACATGGCGGTGAGTCTGCAATTCGACCTGATGGGCTGGCCCATTGGCTCGCTTGCCCTGGTCCTGGCCTTCTTCCTGTGGCAAACGCCCCAGAAGGAAGACCGGCTCATGCTGGCGGTCATCCTGGTCGTCGTTGGCGCCACCTGCTTTTACTGGTTCGCCGACAGCTACTACATCGGCCCGCGCTACTGGTTCCTGGCGGCCTTCCCGCTTTTCTACCTGTCGGCGCGCGGCTATCAGGCCATCCGTGAACGCTTCCCGGACAAGGACCATCTGGCCTTCCTGCGCATCGATGCCATCCTGGTCTTCTGCTGCGTGTTCGGCCTTGCGGTCTTTCTGCCCTGGCGCGGCGCGACGAAGTACCACGAATACGGCAGCTTCAATCCCGCGGTCCGCGCAGATCTCGCGGGCGGTCGCTTCAGGACGGACGCTCCGGGCGGCGCCATCGTGGTCGTCGCCAGGAACGGCGATCCGGGCAACGCGATCTTCCTCGACGACCCCTGGCTGAGGGGGCCCATCTTCCTCAATCAGGAGGGCAAGATCGATGTAGAGACGCTGCATGCCGCGTTCCCGGACCGCGAGGTCATCGAATACACCCCCGACTGGACGGCGAGGTAGTCACTCCTCGAACATCTCGCTTTGCCCGGTCGCTTCCTCGTCCTCGTCGGGGGTGGCGCCGGGCGGGGGGCGGTTGTCCAGAAGGCCCGCGGCGCGCAGTTCCTTGACGCCCGGCAGGTCGCGCGCGGATTCAAGGCCGAAATGGTCCAGGAAGGTCTGGGTCACGACGAAGGTGACGGGCCGGCCCGGCGACATGCGGCGGCGGCCGAGGCGGATCCATTCCATCTCCAGAAGCTGGTCGATGGTGCCCCGGCTGACGGCGACGCCCCGGATCTCTTCGATCTCGGCCCGTGTGGCGGGCTGGTGGTAGGCGATGATCGCCAGCGTCTCGATCGCCGCGCGCGACAGCTTGCGCGTCTCGACCACTTCCTTCTGCATGAGGAACCCAAGGTCCGGCGCGGTGCGGAAGGCGTAGGCGTCGCCGACCCGGGTCAGGTGGACGCCCCTGCCCTCGTAGCGGCGGCGCAGGTGCGAGAGCGCTTCGGCCGGGTCCGCGCCATGCGGCATCCGGTCGGCGAGGTCCGCGACCGTCACCGGGTCGGCCGAGGCGAAGAGGATCGCTTCAACCATGCGCTCCTGCTCGCCCATCGGCGGGGCTGCGAAGAGGCTCGGGGCCGTATCGGATGGAAGTTCGTCGGGAAGCTCTTCGGGAAGCTCTTCGGTCATGGCGTCTTCCGGCGCAGGAGGATCGGGGCGAAGGTTTCGGCCTGCTTCAGTTCCACATGGCCCTGCTTCGCCAGTTCGAGCGAAGCGGCGAAGGTCGCGGCCGTCGCAGAGCGGCGCCGGGCCGGGTCGCGACCCCAGCCGTCAGGCAGATAGCCCATGATGTCGGTCCAGTCCCCGGCAAAGCCGATCATCCCCCGCATCAGGTCGAGCGCCTGTTCCATGGTCAGGATATGGGCGCGGTCGAAGGCATAGGGGCGGAACTCGTCGCGGGTGCGAATGCGGGCATAGGCCTGCATCAGGTCCAGAAGCGTCGCGGTGAAGCGGGTGCGGCGGATGCGGGTCACATCCTCTGGCACGCCGCGCGCAAAGATGTCGCGGCACAGCTGGTCGCGCGCCATGAGCCGCGCCGCCGCTTCGCGCATGGCTTCCAGCCGTTCGAGCTGGAAGGCCAGGTGCGCCGCCAGCTCCTCACCCGACGGGCCCTCTTCGCTCGGGTCGAGCGGCAGGAGAAGCCGCGATTTCAGGAAGGCGAGCCAGGCCGCCATGACCAGATAGTCGGCGGCCAGTTCGATCCGAAGCGCCTTGGCGCGGTCGACGAAGGCCAGATACTGCTGCGCGAGGTCGAGGACCGAGATGCGGCGAAGGTCGACCTTTTGCGTGCGCGACAGGTTCAAAAGCAGGTCGAGTGGCCCCTCGAACCCGTCTACATCGACGATCAGCGCCTCTGCCGCCAGCCGCTCTGCCACGCTTTGCGGGCCGTCTGGCCAACCGTCAGGGGTAGCGGGGGACGTTGAGGGAGTGACAGAAGGGCCGGCGTCGCTCATGGGGCCCTCCCTCAGGCGGTCAGGCCCTCAAACTCTGCGATCAGGGCGGCAAGGTCAACGGGCTCGGGCGGGCGGCGGCGCGCGAGCGCCCGGTCGGCGCGGGCCTGACCGGCGGGGGTGAGCCGGCCCGCAGCCTCGACCGACTGGGCCAGTTCGGCACGGTTGCCGTTGCAGTGAAGCGCAATGTCGCAGCCCGCCGCGATCGCGCGTCCTGCGCGGTCATAGGGCGTGCCGGCCAGCGCCTGCATGCCCAGATCGTCGGTCATCAAGAGCCCGTCGTAGCCGATCCGCTCGCGGATCGCGGCGATGACGACGGGCGACTGGGTGGCGGGGTGTTCGGGGTCGAGCGCGGTCAGGACGACATGGCCGGTCATGCCCATGGGCAGGTCCGACAAGGCGCGGAAGGTCGCGAAGTCGGTCGCATCCAGAAGGTCGAGCGGCTCGGTCACGATGGGCGGGATCAGGTGGCTGTCGACCTGCGCGCGGCCATGGCCGGGCATGTGCTTCATCACCGGCAGGACGCCCCCCGCCAGAAGCCCGTCGGCGGCGGCGCGCATGGCGGGGATCACCGTGGCGGGGCCGGTGCCGAAGCAGCGGTTCTTCAGGAACGGGTGCGTGCCCGCGGTCGCGATGTCGCCCGAAGGCGCGCAATCGGCGTCGATGCCGACGGCGGCCAGTTCGGCCGCAATCAGGCGGTAGCGCAGCCAGATGGCGCGGGCGCGCTTTTCGTCCGGCAGGCCCGCGCCTTCATCGAGCGGGGGCACCCATTGCCGCCAGTGGGGCGGCCCCATGCGCTGGACCCGGCCCCCTTCCTGGTCGATCAGGATCGGCGCGTCACGCCCAAGGGCCGCACGCAGGTCGCCGGTCAGGCGCCGGACCTGGTCGGGGCTGTCGATATTGCGGGCAAAGAGGATCAGGCCGAAGGGATCGGACTCGCGCAGGAAGGCGGCCTCGTCCGGCCCGAGCCGATGGCCCTCGACCCCGAGGATGCAGGCGCCGGGATTGGCCATCAGCGCACCTCGACCGGAACGCAGCGCCCACGCGAGGCAAAAAGCGCGCAGAAGCGGCGGGCGTCGTCGCGCCCCTCGAACCCGGCGACGCGCAGCCGGTAAAGCGGGCGGCCGCTGACCTGCGCCTCGGCGATGACGCGGCGCTTGTCGCGGAAGAGGGCCGAAAAATCGCCCGCCGCCCTGCCCCATTCGGCCTGCGCCGCCTCGGCCGTGTCGAAATCGCCGATCTGGGCCAGGAAGGTGCCCTTGGCGATGGTCGCGGGGTCAAGATCAAGCGGCCCGGTGGGCGCGACGGGAGTTGCGAGCGCCTGGGCGAGTGCGGCGTCCGTCACATCGCCGCTTTCTGCCACAGCGGCGGTTTTCGCGGACCCTGCGGGGCGCGCGCGCGGCACGACCGACGCGACGGGCGCCCCTTCGGCGGTCAGGGCGGCGGTGTCGGCGGCTGGCGTGGTTGCGGCCGTGGTGGAGGACGCCGCCGGCAGTTCGATGCCGAGCGCGGCTGCGACCGCAGCATCCGCCGCGACCGCGTCGGGGTCATCGACCGGATCGGCGATATTGTCGGGCAAGGGCTCGCTCAGCTGCCCCGGCGCGGGCTTCATGGCGGCGAGCGTCTCGGACGGCAGCACCTCGCGGTTCGGGGGTGCGACCGGCAGGTCGGGCGTCTCGAGCGTCGAGCCGCCGGAAATCGTCAGCCTGTCCGACACGCCGTCGGTCGCGTCCAGCTTGGCCGGATCAGGCGCGAGCGTCACCGAGGCTGCGGTCGGCGCCGCCGTCCCGTCGGCGGTCACGTCGTTGACGGCCAGCCCCATGTGGCGGGCAAGCTCGCCACCGGGGTCGACGGGGGCGGTGCGCGCGGGACCGGGCGGGGCTTTCAGGACCGTCAGGCCGTGCGCCTGATGGAGCGCCAGCCGCGTGCCCCAGATCACGAGGCCCGCGATCAGCCCGGCCGACAGGACCATGCCGCCCACCCGCACCAGCTTTTCCGGCAATGCGCCTGACCCGCCGCCCGCAAGGCCGCGCAGGTCGTCCATGTCCCAAACTGCCATGCCTGTCATCCCGCCTGAAGGGTCTGCTCGACCCCGTCGGCGGCTGTCTAGCGCAGCTCGTCCGCCGGAGTGACGCCCAGAATACCAAGACCGGCCGAAATGACAACGCCCGCCGCCCGTGCCAGTGCAATTTTCGACTGGCTGGTGGCAGCGTCGCCTTCCTGCACGAAGCGAAGGCTGGTGTCGTCATTGCCCCGGTTCCACAAGGAATGGAGGTCGGAGGCCAGTTCATAAAGGTAGAAGGCCACCCGGTGCGGCTCGTGCCCCCGCGCCGCGATCTCGACCAGGCGCGGCCATTCGCCGATCTTTTTGGCCAATGTCAGTTCGGCCTCGTGGGTCAGGCGCGTCAGGTCCGCGCGCCTCAGCGTCGCGTCGTCGGCGGCGATCCCGGCCTCGGCCGCCCGGCGCAGGACGGACGCCACGCGGGCATGGGCATACTGGACGTAGAAGACCGGATTGTCCTTCGACTGTTCCAGCACCTTGTCGAAGTCGAATTCGAGCGGCGCGTCGTTCTTGCGGGTCAGCATGACGAAGCGCGTCACATCCGCGCCCGCCTGTTCGACCACATCGCGCAGAGTGACGAACGTGCCCGCCCGCTTCGACATCTTGAAGGGCTCGCCGTTCTTCATCAGCTTCACAAGCTGGATCAGCTTGATGTCCAGCGGCACGCGTCCATCGGACAGGGCCGTGACGGCCGCCTTCATGCGCTTGACATAACCGCCATGGTCCGCACCCCAGACGTCGATCAGCACGTCGAAGCCGCGTTCAACCTTGTCATAGTGATAGGCGATGTCGGGCGCGAAATAGGTCCAGGCGCCGTCCGACTTCTGCACCGGGCGGTCCTGGTCGTCGCCGAAGGCGGTCGAGCGGAAGAGAGTCTGCTCGCGCTCCTCCCAGTCGTCCGGCAGCTTGCCCTTCGGCGGCTCGAGCGTGCCCTGATAGACAAGACCCGCCGCCCGCAGCCGGTCGAGCGCCGCCTCGATCCGGCCGGTGCCGTAGAAGGCCTTCTCGCTGGAATAAAGGTCCATGGTGACGCCGAGGGCCGCCAGATCCTCGCGGATCATGCCCATCATCGCTTCGGTCGCGAAGCGGCGCACGTCGGCAAGCCAGGCCGCTTCCGGCTGGTCCAGAAGCGAAGCGCCATAGCGGGCCTTCAGCGCCTCGCCGACCGGGATCAGGTAGTCGCCGGGGTAGAGTCCCTCGCGGATTTCGGGGTCGAGCCCGTTCGCCTCGCGGTAGCGCTCGAAGGCCGAACGCGCCAGCACATCGACCTGCGCGCCGCCGTCGTTGATGTAATATTCGCGCGTGACCTCATGGCCGGCGAAGGACAGAAGTTCGGCCAGCGCATCGCCAAAGACCGCGCCGCGGACATGGCCCACATGCATCGGGCCGGTGGGGTTGGCCGAGACGAATTCCACGTTGACCTTGATCCCTGCACCCAGGTCCGACCGGCCATAGCCCGCGCCCATGGCCAGGACCTGCCCGACCAGCCCCTGCCAGACGGCTGTGGCGAGGCGCAGGTTCAGAAAGCCCGGGCCCGCGACTTCGGCCGAGGTCACGCGCGGGTCACGCGCAAGCCGCGCGGCAAGCGCGTCGGCGATGGCGCGGGGGGCGAGGCCTGCGGGTTTCGCCAGCACCATCGCGGCGTTCGTCGCCATGTCGCCATGCGCGGGATCGCGCGGCGGCTCGACGGTGACGGCGCTCAGGTCAAGGCCCTTGGGCAGCGCGCCCTCGGCCGCCATGGCATCGAGTTCGCGGATCACCAGGCTGCGGAGTTCGGAAAACAGGTTCATTTTATCCTCTGGGGTTCCACCGGGGATGCCAGAGGCGGCGCGGCCCGTCAAGGAAAGCCCGCTAGGGCTGCTGGTCGCCCGCCCCGTGGCGACGCGCGGCAAGCCAGGCGCAGACCGCGATCCCGGCCACCCCGAGCGGCACGGCGTAGAGGGGCAGCATCGTCGGACCGCCCCAGGCCAGCAGCCCGACCAGAAGGGGGGTGCCGAGAGTCGTTCCGACATTGCCGAGCTGCGCGATGGCGCCGGCCGCCTCGGCCCGCGCCGCATCCGAGCGGTTCAGCGCCGTGACCGAGGCGAATGAGGCGCCCTGCACCAGGCCAAGGGCTGCCGACAGTGCCAGCGCCGCGGCGAAGGCGGGCGCGCCGGTCCCGGCCAGTGCCGCCACCGCGGCGGCTGACAGGGCGCCGCCGCCTAGGCCCAGTTGCACGACCCGCACCGGCCCCACCCGGCGCGTGAGCGTGACGCCGAGTGTCAGCGACAGGCCGATCGAAGCCAGTGGCATCAGCGTCGCCGTCAGCACCTGCCAGCCCGCGCCGACCAGTTCGGGCAGGAGCGTGAGGAAGGCCACGAATTGCAGCGTGTAGAAGACGAAGCCCAGGGCCGGGGCGGCGATGAAGGGCGAACGGTAGATGCGGGCGTGGGCGATCAGCACCGCCTCGCGCACAGCCCGTGGGCCGCCACCCGGCACGCGGGGCAGCATCGGGGCCAAGAGGACCGCAGCGCCCGCCATCAGCCCCGCATGGACCAGGAAGGCGGCGCCGAGGCCGTGGAGGTCGACGAAGGGCCGCTCGACCCAAGCCGCGAGGGAAAAGGCGACAGCGAAGAAGGTGGACCAGAGCGTCATGGCCGCCGGCTGGTCCTTCGCCTGCGCCGCCTGCGCGATCAGGACAGGCCCCGCGACGACTATGGCCAGGTGGCTGAACCCCTCGGCGATGCGCAGGACGATCATCGGGATGTAGGACGGCAGGAAGGTCTCGGCCAGCGAAAGAACGGACCCGGCCGACAGTCCGGCCAGGATCATGCGCCGAGCGCCGATCCGCGCCACCGCCACCCCGGCCGAGGTGCCGAAGACGATGCCTACGATGCCCACGACCGACACGATCAGACCAAGCGCCACCGGCCCCACGGGCCAGACAGCAGGCAGCCCGTCGAAGACCACGCCGACCTTCGCGAACTGCGCCGCCGCCGCCAGCCCCGCAAACCACAGGGCGGCAATGCGGCCCCAATGGGTGCCGTCTTCGGTCATGGCCTAGATATGGATCACCCGCCCATAGGCATCGAGGACGGATTCGTGCATCGCCTCCGACAGCGTCGGGTGCGGGAAGACCGTCTCGATCAGCTCTGCCTCGGTCGTCTCCAGCGTGCGGCCGATCACGTAGCCCTGGATCAGCTCGGTCACCTCTGCGCCGACCATGTGCGCGCCCAGAAGCTCGCCGGTCTTGGCGTCGAACACGGTCTTGACCAGCCCCTCGGGTTCGCCCAGGGCGATGGCCTTGCCGTTGCCGATGAAGGGGAAGCGGCCGACGCGGACCTCGTGCCCAGCCTCCTTCGCCTTGGCCTCGGTCAGGCCCACTGAGGCGACCTGGGGCTGGCAGTAGGTGCAGCCGGCGATGGAGCCCGGCTTGATCGGGTGGGGCTTCTGCCCGGCAATCAGTTCGGCGACCATGACGCCTTCGTGGCTGGCCTTGTGCGCCAGCCAGGGCGCCCCCGCCACGTCGCCGATCGCGTAAAGGCCCGGCACGCCGGTCCGGCAATAGTCGTCGGTCACGACATGGGTGCGGTCGATCTTGACCCCCAGGGCTTCCAGCCCCAGCCCCTCGACATTGCCGACGATCCCGACGGCGACGATCACCGTGTCGAAGGTGGCGGTCGTGGCCTTGCCGTCCTTCTCGAACGTTGCGACCACGCTGTCGGCCTTGCGGTCGAGCGACTTGACGGTCGTGCCTTCCAGGATCGTCATGCCCAGCTTGACGAACCGCTTCCTGGCGAAGGCGCTGATTTCGGCATCCTCGACAGGCAGGACGCGGTCCATGACCTCGACCACCGTGGTCTTGGCGCCGAGCGCATTGTAAAAGCTGGCGAATTCGATGCCGATGGCGCCCGATCCGATGACCAGCAGGTCCTTCGGCATGCGTTTCGGCACCAGCGCCTCTCGGTAGGACCAGACGCGGTCACCGTCCGCTTCCAGCCCCGGCAGGGCGCGGGCGCGGGCGCCGGTCGCGAGGATGATGGCGGGTGCTGCCAGTTCCTCTACCCCCTTGTCGGTCTTGACCGAGACGGTCCCGGCCTTCGGCAGGCTCGCCACACCCATGAAGACGGTGATCTTGTTCTTCTTCATCAGGTGGGCGACGCCGCTTGACAGCTGCTTGGCGACCCCGCGCGAGCGTGCCACCACCTTGTCCAGATCGAACCCCGGCGTCCCCGCGCTCAACCCGAAGTCGCCCGCGCGTTCCATCAGGTGAAAGACCTCGGCCGAGCGCAGCAGGGCCTTCGTCGGGATGCAGCCCCAGTTCAGGCAGATGCCGCCCAGATTCTCGCGCTCGACGATGGCGACCTTCTTGCCAAGCTGTGCCGCCCGGATCGCCGCCACATAGCCGCCGGGGCCAGAGCCGATCACGATCACGTCGAAATTCTGTGCCATCCTTACTGTCCTTTCGTCCGTTCCTCAGGCCAGCCGGGTCTTGCTGCCCGCGGCTGGCGGGGTCTCCATGTCCTTGACCATGGCGCCGTAGCCGCCCCGGTCGAGAAGGGCCTGTTCGTCCGGCGTGCTGGGCCGGCCGAGCGCCGCGTTCCGCCAGGGAAAGCGGCCGAAGCGTGCGATGGCGGCCCGGTGGGCGCGGGCGTGAAAGATCTGTGAGCCGTCGGGATCGTCGAAGCGGGCGGCGATCAGGTCGACAGCCCAGTCCTGGTCGGCCAGCGCCTCGGAATGTTCGAAGGGCAGGTAGAAGAACGACCGTGCGTCGCCCGCCACCTCTAGGTCCAGGTTCCGTGCGACGGCGCGGCGTGCCACGTCGCGGGCGAGCGCATCGGTCGCGAAGGACCGGCCGTCACCCCGGAACATGTTGCGGGAGAACTGGTCGAGAAGGATCAGGAAGGCCAGCGTCTCGCGGGGGCCGTCGCCCCAGCCGGTGAACTGCCCCTCGCGTGCCTCTTGCCAAAGGGCGCCCCAGCGGTCGCGGATGGCGGTGTCGACGGCGGGGTTGACCTCGAACCAGCCCTTAGGCCCGACCTCGTCCAGCCAGAAGGCCAGAAGCGCGTTCATGTCGCGGGCCGATGTCATTGGTGCTCCGTCAGCGTTCGCGGGCAGAGTGGCACGCCCTTTTGCCGAAGGCCAGACCTCACCGCCAACCCCGTGCGCGCGCAACCGCATCGGCAAAGCGGACATGGTCGGCAGCCGACAGGGGCTGGTCCGGCGCGAAGCTCTGCGCTGGCGGCGGAAGCGGCGGCAGGTCCCGGACCCCTGCCCCTGTCATCGCCATCCGCGCGGTGCCAAGTGCGGTCAGTTCGGCCGCCCCGGCCACCACCACCTCGCGGCCAAGCGCATTGGCCAGGAACTGGCCGAAGGCCGGATTGGCGCTCATGCCGCCGTCGATCGACACCGGCCCCGTCAGGGCCACCGCTTGCCCCATGGCGCCCACGACCTCGGCCGCGCGCAGCGCCACGCCCTCCAGCACCGCCTGCATCAGGTCGGCGCGCGTGGTGTCCAGCCCCATGCCGATCCAGAGCCCCGCCGCGCCGCGGTCCCAATGGGGCGCGGCAAGGCCAGAAAGGGCGGGGATGAAGCACAGGCCCCGCGACAGGGCGGTCGCTTCGCGGGTTTCGTTCAATTCCGAAAAGTCCGAAAAAAGGCCGATGGAGCGTGCCCATTTCACCGCCGAGCCGGCATTGTAGACCCCGCCTTCCAGCGCGAAGGTCGCGGGGCCTTCGCCCATCGCCCAGGCGACCGTCGCCGACAGGCCGCCGGCACCCTCGGGTCGACCGGCGCCGGTGATCGCCAGCGCGAAGGCGCCGGTGCCGAAGGTGATCTTCGTGGCCCCCGGCCGGTCGGCGCCGTGGCCAAAAAGGGCGGCCTGCTGGTCGACGAGGCTCGCCGTGACCGGAACGCCCTTGTGGCTGCCGAAGGGGCCGGTCGTCGCGCGCACCTCGGGCAGAAGCCCGCGCGGCACGGCGAAAAGGCGCAGGAGGTCGTCGTCCCAGTCGAGCGTCGACATGGCCATGAGCGAGGTGCGCGAGGCCGTGGTGACATCGGTCGCAAAGTCGCCCGTCAGCCGGTCAAGGAAGAAGGCGTCCGAGGTGCCGAGCCTCAGCCGCCCCTCGCGCGCGGCTGCCGCGACCTCTGGCCGGTGTTCCAGCATCCAGGCGAGCTTCGTGGCCGAGAAATAGGGGTCGAGCGGCAGGCCCGCGCGTTCTTGCGTCAGCGCCTCGGCCCCCTGCCCCTTCAGGGCCTCGGTCACGTCGCGCGTCCGGTCGTCCTGCCAGACGATCGCCGGGCCAAGGGCGCGCCCCGTCGCCGCGTCCCAGGCCACCACTGTCTCGCCCTGGTTGTCGATGCCGATGGCGTCGACGGGCCCGGCGCTGTCGATGAGGGTCAGGATGTTGACCAGTATCTCTTCGGCATCATGCTCGACCCGCCCCGGTGCGGGGTAGTGCTGGGCGTGGTCGAGGGTGCCGACCGGCTCGAACCGGCCGTCGCTGTCATAGGTGAAAGCCTTGGTCGCGCTCGTCGACTGGTCGATGGCCAGAACCTTCATGTGTCCCCCAATATCTGCCGCGCCGCGCCGCGCCCGGCCATCGCGGCCCCCCCCGCCGTCTTCAAGGGGCCGGTGACGTTGCCTGCCAGAATGACGCCCGGCGGACAGGCCAGCCCGGCGAGGAGCGACGCCTCGGGCCGGAAGCGGCCAGAGATGATGACGCCGTCGCAGGCCAGTTCCTCCTGCCGTCCGTCGCGGGTGAAGCGCACCGCCTCGACCCGGCCGCGGCCAAGGATCACGGGGTCCGATGTGCGGCGCAGGGTCGGGATGGCGAAGGCCAGGCGAGTGGCGGGCGCGAACCAGCGGGGGGCGGCGTCGGTGCCGCCCTGCCCCTCGTCCAGAAGCGCCACGGGCCGGATGCCGGCGTGGCGGCAGGTCAGGATGGCGGAATAGGACACCCATTCGGCGCCCAGGATCAGCGGGCGGCGGAAGGGCACCATGCCCTTGAGGTAGACCATCTGCTGCAAGGTGCCGGTCGTCATGATCTGGGGATGGCGCGCGCCGCCGATCAGCCGTTCGGCCCGCGTCCCCTCGCGCGCGCCGGTGGCCAGGACGACGCGACCCGCCACGACCTCGTGCAGGCCGGTTTTGTCGTGCAGCACCACGCGGCCGGGGCCCTCGATCCGGGCCACGGTGGTTCCGGTCGCGACCGTGACGCCGGCGGCCTGCGCCTCGACCAGAAGCCGCGCGGCATAGGCCGGGCCGCGCATCAGGCGCCCGTGGCTTTCCCAGCCGAAGCCCCAATGTCCGGCGTGGCGGGGCACGCCGCCCGCCTCGGCCTCGCGCTCGGCCACCAGCACCTGGCGCATACCGGCCTTGGCGAGTGCTGTCGCGCAGGCTAGCCCCGCCGGGCCGCCGCCGATGACCAGGACGTCAGGCTGCCCCATCCCGGCCCTCCCCCCCGCACGCGTCGGGCAATCCCGCCGCCGCGGCCATCGCCCGCACCTCGGCGCCGCAGTTGAAGCCCTGGCAGCGCCCCATCATCGCCCGCGTCCGCCGCTTCAGCCCGCCCAGGTCGCCCGCCGCAAGCGGTCCGTCGAGCGCCGCCCGGATCTCGTCCCGCGTCACGCGCTCGCAATGGCAGACGATCTCGCCGCCCTGCTCCCACGGGCGATCACGCGCTTCGGCCAGGTTCGGAACCGGGGTCCAGACAGGCTCGGGCGGCTGGCCCGGCAAGGGGGCGATGTGCGAGGCGTAGAGGTCCGCCACATGTTCGGCGAGGCCGAGTGCGGCCGAGAGACCAGTCGAGCGGATGCCGCCCACGGTGATCCAGGCGCGGCCGGGCACGGCCTCGACTCGGTAGTGCTTGGCCTCGGTCGCGGGACGCAGGCCCGCGTAGATGGTCTTGACGCCCGCCTGGGCCAGGGCCGGCACCATCTCGACCGCCCGTGCGCGCAGGCCTTCCAGTGTCGCGCGGTCGCAGGTCGCACCCTCGCGCTCGTCGGTTTCCTCGGCAGTCGGGCCGATGGCAAGGTTGCCGAAGATGGTGGGGAAAAGGACAACGCCCTTCGTGCGCTCGCTCGGCACCGGCAGCAGGATGGCGTTCACAAGCGTATGGCCGGGCACGTCAAAGACGACGAACTGGCCCTTCCGGGGCTTGATGGTGAAGGGCGATGGGCGGATCAGCGCCTCAACCCGGTCGCCGAAAAGACCGGCGGCGTTCACGACGGCGCGGGCCCGGACCTCGCCCCGCCTGGTGGTCAGGGTCCAGCCGCCGGGGCCTTCGGCTGCCCCCGTCACCTCGGCCCGGGAAAGGATCGTGGCACCATGGGCGAGCGCCTGCCGCCCGTAAGCCAGGGGCGCGGACCAGGGGTCGATCACCGCCTCGCCCGGCACATGAAGGGCTGCGCGGGCACCCGGCGCGAGGCGCGGCTCGGCCATGCGCAGGGCAACGCCGCCGATCAGGTGCGTGTCGGTGACGCCGTTCGCGCGGGCCTCGGCCAGAAGGTCCGGCAGGCGCGCCTCCTGCGCCTCGTCCCAGGCTACGACATAGGCCCCGCTCGCCACCAGCGGCAGGTTCAGCCGGTCGCGAATCGCCCGGTATTCGTGCGCACCGCGCTGAACGCAGGCCAGCTCGAGCGAGCCCGCCGGCGCATCGAAGCCGGTGTGCAGAAGGGCGCTGTTGCCCTTCGAGGCGCCCGACAGGATGTCGGCGCCGCGTTCCAGAAGGACGGTGCCGAGGCCCGACATGGCAAGGCGGCGCAGGATGGCCAGACCGACCACCCCGCCGCCGATCACCGCAACGTCGAATTCCTGCACCATGGTTCCCTCGTGAAAGGGGCGGCCCGAAGGCCGCCCCAGTCCCGGCATTTGCGTGCCGGGTTACTTGTTCAGTGCCGCCTCGCGGGCCGCAATCGCGGCCTGACGTCGGCGGATCGCCTCTTCGCCGATCGGCGGGCCCTGGAAGCGGCGACGCTCGATGGCGAACCAGAAGATCCCGAGGATCACCAGCGTGCCCACGGCGTAGTTGATCAGGATGTCGAACGGCGGCTGGATGCCGACATACATCAGGATCAGCACGCCCAGGATCACGATCACCGCGAACGGCTTGGACCAGACACCCAGGCGGAAGGGGCCGAACTCGTTCCAGGTCTTGCCCTCGGCGAAGAGGCCGGCCGCAACCGGCATCGCGTAGGACACATATAGGAACAGCGCGCAGCCCGCTGCCAGCGCCGCGAAAGCCGGCGAGTAGAGCGTCGCCGCCACCGCCAGCACCGCCCCCGTCCAGATCGCAGCCACCGGCGTGCGGAAGCCCGGATGAACGGTCGCAAGCTTTTCAGAGAAGGGGAGCCCGCCATCCCGCGCGAAGGCGTAGATCATCCGCGAGGTCGAGGTCAGGCCAGCCAGCGCGCAAAGGAAGTTCGACAGCACGATCAGGATCGCAAGCAGGCCTTTCAGCCAGACCGGTGCCGGCAGGTTGTTGAAGAGGTTGAACCAGGCCGCGCCGCCATCCTTGGCAGTCTGCGCGAGGTCAGGCGAAGCCATGACGAACGAGGTGACCATGACGAAGCCGAAGACCAGCGACCAGAAAACCGAATGCAGCATCCCCCGCGGCACCGCCGAACGCGCATCCCGGGTTTCCTCGGACGTGTGGGCCGAGGCGTCGAAGCCCGTGATCGTGTAAAGCGGATAGAGAAGGCCGATCAGGAAGGCCACCAGCGCCCCGCGCGGTTCGGGCACGTAGGAGCCGCCCGCCTCGCCCGTGTTGTTGACGAAGGTGAAGATACGCGAAACGTCGAAGGTCGCGCCCCAGGCCAAGAAGGTCAGCGTCAGGATCACAGCCACGACAAAGATCAGATAGCCCGAGAAGTCGGTCAGGATCGTGGTGATACGGATGCCCATGTGGTTGAACAGCGCCTGCGTCCCGGTAATCAGGACGACGGCGACGATCTGCATGTAATAGGCATGCCAGTTGCTGGCGTTGACCTGGTCAAGGGTCATGCCCTCGGGCAGCGGCTCGGTTGCCATCATCGTCAGGCTGCTGACATCGACATGGAACACGCCCGCAAGCACCAGGTCGCGGAACAGAAGCCACACGCCCACGTTGACCGAAGCGACGACGAAGATCAGGCCCAGGAGGTTGATCCAGGCCGTCAGCCAGCCCCAGAAGCGGCCGCCAAGGATCGAGGACCAGTGATAGAGGCCGCCCGCCGTCGGATAGGCCGAGGCGATCTGGCCAAGCGCGGCCGCGACGATCAGCGCGAAGAAGCCGCCGACCAGCCAGCCGATTCCCGCTTCGAACCCGCCACCCGTCGCCATGGCCAGCGGGAACGAGGTGATCCCGCCCGCCAGGATGCAGATGATCGAAAACGAGATGGCGAAGTTCGAAAAGCCCGACATGCGCCGGGCCAGTTCCTGGGCGTAGCCCATGCCGTGGAGGACCTTTTCGTCCTCGGTCAGATTGTGGTGTTGGTTGTCGCTCATGCTTCCCTCCCCGCAGGCGCCGGGCCGTCCTGCCTTGTTCTGTCCCGGTCCTTGAGGGGGTCCTTCGCCGGTCGTGGCGCGCCTCTTGCATCATGCAGGCGCCGGGGCGTTGTCCGCCCCTGGTCGACCATTGTCCCGTCCCCCGTCATGCCCGCCATTGGCGGGATGGCCAGATCGTATCACCAGTTTACCGCGCGCCAAGAAAAATCTGCGGATGTTTACAGCGGCGGCATTCCTGAAACTTCTGTGACAGAGCGGTGACGGATGGAAGCAATCGGTCAAAGCGGGGCCGTCGCCACCTATCCGCCTCACATCTCTTTCACTTTCGCTCACGAATCCGTTGACCGCTGATCCTGCGCGCGCGCTATTGGACGCTAGGTCGTTCTCAGGTCGACGCGGCCCGATGTTTGCTGCCCGAAGGAGAATATGATGGTTCCTGGCGTCCGGTTCCGCCGCACCGCACCCAAGCTGAAGGTGCTGTCCGCCCTGTCGATTCTGGCGCTGGCCGCCTGCCAGGGCGGCGGCGGCACGACCACGGGTGCCGCGATCACGCCCGGCGGGTCGGGCGTCCTTGGCAGCTACTATGTCCAGAGCTTTGCGCCCTACGCGCCGCAGGTGGCGAACCTTCTGGCCACGGCGCGCTACCAGCTGCAGCAGACGACCGGCTGGTATTTCGTCGACGTGAACAACAATCCGATCCCGCCCTACTACAACAGCTTCCCGCTGCTGTCGTCGGGCGCGGTCTATGCCCATGCCGTGGGGTTGACCGGCAGCGGGCAGACGGTGGCGATGGCCGACACGCGGCTCATGACCTCGCATGTCGCACTTGCCGGCAAGCAGATCACGGTCACGTCGAACCTGGGGCTCGGCACCAATCCGAGCGACCCGAGCTTCGACCGTCACGGCACCATGGTCGCCTCGATCATCGGCGGCAGATCCACAAGCTTCATCGGCATCGCGCCGGGGGCGAGCCTCGCCTTCGGCGACTTCTCGACCGCGCAGAGCCTGACGGCGATCACGCAGAAGGCGATCCAGCTGAATGCGGTCGCCTACAACAACTCGTGGGGTTTCGACAACACGACGCCCTCTGGCGCGGACTACAACACCTATTTCAGCTCGGGGGCGGATCAGGTCTACCTGGGCGCGCTGGCCCAATATGCTTCGCGGGGCGTCGTGGTCTTTGCAGTGTCGAACGACAATACCAAGACGCAAAGCACGCTGATGGACGGGCTTCCGGTCATCCTGCCGCAACTGGAATCGGGCTGGCTCGCGGTCGGGAACGCGGTTCCGACCTGGGATTCGAGCGGCACCGCCATCGTCGGCGCGCAGATGGTGTCGTCGTCCTGCCTTGACGCGGCGGCCTGGTGCCTTGTGGCGGACGGCGCCTGGAAGGCGGCGGACGGGACCACCACCACGGGCTACAGGTTCGGCACCGGCTCGTCCTTTGCCGCGCCGCAGGTGTCGGGCGCGCTGGCGCTTCTGGCCGAGGCCTTCCCCTCGCTCAGCCCGCATGACCTGCGGCTGCGGCTGATCGCGTCCGCGAACAACGACTTCTTCACGCCGACAGGCTTCACTCCGATCGGCACCACGGGTTACACCCACGGCTACAACCAGACCTACGGCCACGGCTTCCTGGACATCAAGGCCGCCCTTCTGCCGATCGGCGGCACCTCGATGCAGCTGGAAGGCGGCGCGGTGCAGTCGACCAATGCGCCGATCATCCAGACCGGGGCGGCGATGGGCGATGCGGTGGCGCGCAGCCTGACCAACGTCTCGGTCGGCGTGACCGACGCACTGAATGGCCAGTTCCGCATGCCCGGGCAGGCGCTGGTCGCGACGACGGCGCCCTCGCCCCTGGCGCGCTCGCTGATGGCCAGCGGCATGACCACCGATCTGCGGCGGCTCCGCCTTGGGTCCATGGGACTGTCGGACCAGCCCTTCAGCAGCTTCCAGGGCACGACCATCGCCTCGATCGACCCGAACGGCGAGTTCATGGCGCAGATCCTGCTGCCCTCCGCCGGGGCGCAGACGGCCAGCTACGGCATCGACCTGAAGCGGCTGGTCAAGGACGGTGATACCGAGTTCGGGCTGGGCTTGAAGCTTGCGCGCGACGATGGCAGCATCATGGGCTTCGGCGCGACCGACCAGGGCCTGGGCACGCAGATGGCCTCGCTCGAGGTCGGCGTGACACAGGACATGGGGCGCGGCGCCTTCCTGTCGGTCGGGGGCGAGGTCGGGATCGCGAGCCTTGGCTCGCAAGCGGCGCTGAAGGATGTCTCGACCGCCGTCTTCAACGCGGTCCACCTCAACCTTGGCCAGCGCGACCTGTTCGACGAGGGCGACCGGCTGACCATGGGCGTCAGCCTGCCGATCGCCGTCTCTTCCGGCGGTGCCACGATGGTTCTGCCGGGCATGACGCCGGGCGTGTGGCAGAAGGTCGGGCTGGACCTCGCGCCGACCGACCGGCAGGTGAACCTGTCGCTGACCTACCAGAAGCCCGTCGGGGACGAGGCCGAGCTTCTGATGCAGGTGGTCCATGCCGACAATTTCGGCAACCGTTCGGGGGTCGAGGACATGGCCGGGCTTCTGGCGATGAAGTTCAGCTTCTGAGCGGGCCCGGACATTTCCGCGCTATCTTACTGGGGGTCGCCGAGCGGCCCCCAGATGCTTTGGCCCTTCACCAGCCACTTGCCAAGCCGCTGGCGCTCGCGCCAGGCGCGGCCCGTATCCTCGATCAGGAAGGGCTGGGCGCGGTCCGGGCCGAACAGGAACTTGCATTTCCAGGGCAGCGCGAAGGCCTCTAGCTCGGGGTTCAGCTGGCGGAAGAACTGCTTTTCGGGGTCGAACCCGGGCCGCATGAGGGCGGCCGCCTGCCGCTGGAACGGCCCCCGGAAAAAGCCGGGCGAGGTCGAGAAGGCGTTGACGAACAGGTCCACCTCGGTCCCGTCCGCCTGCCGCACCCGGCGGCGCGCGGTCTGGAAGGGCTGGTTGCGGGTGTTCTTCGTCGCGGTCATCAGCGTGAGCGCCTGCACCTCGCCCTGCAACTCCGCAGCGATGCGTGCGGGGTCGATGGGCGCGAGGGCAAGCCAGTCATCCTCGAGGTGAAAGACGATGTCGGCACTCGTCGCCTGCCAGAGGCGGATCACGGCGGCGGCAAAGCCCGCCACGTCCGGCCGGAAGATGACCGCACCCGGGAAGCGCGCGCGGATCAGGGCGGCGCAGGCATCGCCATCTTCGTCCGTGCCGCCGAACGGGTCGATGTTGGCGTAGACGCCGGTCAGGGACACGCGGTCGAAGAAGGCGCCCGCGAACGAGGCGAGCGTGGCTTCCAGAAGCTCCGGCCGGCGCCCGCAGACCAGCGTCAGGTCGAAGGTCGGGGGCGCCGCGCTCACCCGAAAAGCTCGTGGCAGAACTCCAGCCCCTCGACCAGCGCGTCGACATCCTCGAGCCGGTTGTAAAGCGCGAAGGTCGCGCGGCAGGAGGCGGTCAGGCCGAAGAACTCCATCAGCGGCATGGCGCAGTGGGTTCCGGCCCGCACCGCGATGCCGCGCTTGTCCAGCACGGTGGACAGGTCGTGCGGATGGGCGCCGCCCTCCATGGTGAAGGAGAAGATCGCGCCCTTGTCCTTCGTCGTGCCCTGCTGGCGGAGCCAGGGCAGCGCGCCGAGCCGCCGGGCGGCATGATCGCGGATCGCCGCCTCGTGCGCCGCGATCCGGTCCATGCCGATCCCCATCAGGTAGTCGAGCGCCACGCCAAGCCCGATCTGCGGCACGATGCCGGGGGTTCCCGCCTCGAACTTCATCGGCGGGTCGGCATAGGTCACGGCGTCCCGGGTCACGGTGCGGATCATGTCGCCGCCGCCCATGAAGGGGCGCATCTCTTCCATCCGGTCGCGCCGGACCCAGATCGCGCCCGACCCCGAGGGGCCATAAAGCTTGTGGCCGGTGATGGCGAAGAAGTCGCAATGAAGGTCGGGGATCGAGATCGGCATGTGGACCGCCGATTGCGATCCGTCGACCAGGACCGGGATGCCGCGTTCGCGCGCGGCGCGGCCAATCGTAGCCACGTCGACATGGGCGCCGGTGACGTTCGACATCTGGGTGATGGCGATCAGCCTTGTGCGCGGGCCCATCGCGTCGATGACCTTCTGCGGATCAAGGCCGCCGTCCGGCTCCGGCTCGACCCAGCGAAGGGTGACGCCCTGCCGTTCGCGCAGGAAATGCCAGGGAACGATGTTGGCGTGGTGTTCGAGGACCGACAGCAGGATCTCGTCGCCCGGCTGAAGGCGCGGCGCGGCCCAGGCGTAGGACACCATGTTGATGCCCATGGTCGAGCCGGTGGTGAAGACGATCTCTTCGGGGTCCGGAACGCCCAGGAAGCGGGCGATGACGGCGCGCACGCCCTCATACTTGTCGGTCGCGAGGTTCGACAGGAAGTGCAGGCCCCGGTGGACGTTGGCATATTCGTCGGCATAGGCGCGGGTCACCGCCTCGATCACCGCGCGGGGTTTCTGGGCCGAGGCGCCATTGTCCAGATAGACGAGCGGGCGCCCGTTCACCTGCCGCGACAGGATGGGGAAATCGGCGCGGATGCGGTCCAGGTCGAACATCAGGCGGCCCCCATCGGCGGGTCGATCCCGAGGACCATCATCAGGATCGCCAGGATCAGGGAAAAGACGAAAAGCGTCGCAAGGCCCGCCAGCGCGACCTTGCCGGCGCCGGGGCTCCGGTGCAGTTCGGCCGTCATGTTCACAAGGACGAAGAAGAAGCCGATCAGCGTCGCGACGGCGACGATGAAGACCGCCGGCGCCGCGATCAGCATCAGCACCACCTCTAGAAGCGTGGGCGGAAGCGTCATCGCCTCGATCCAGGTCGCCAGAAGCATGGCATCGGCGAAGGGCACGGCCGATCCGAACCAGCGGCCGGTCATGGCCATGGTCAGGGAAAGGACGAGAGTCGAGAGGATCTGGAAGGCAAACCCCGGCATCGGCGCTTCCAGAAGAAGCCGCGCGTCCGAAGGCGTGCCGGCGGGCGCCACGAAGCCGGTCAGCGAGACGAGGATCGCACCCACGGCGGCCACGGCCAGAAGGGCAAGCCAGCGCGTGCTCATCGGCAGGTTCAGGCCCAGAAGCCAGCGCGCCACGCCGCGCGGGTCGCGCAGCGTCCCGACCCAAAGATCCGTCAGTAGCGCCGCGTTCATCCTTGCCTCGTTCCGTTGGCGGCCGTTCCGTAGGCGCCGCGAAGCCCGGCCCAAAGAAACCAGACAAAGATCAGGAATACCAGAAGCCCCGTCGCTGCGCTGAGGGCGCCCGGTCCAGCCAGCCCCTCGATCAGCCCCTGCGCCAGAACGGCCGGGCCGATGGCAAGGAGCATCCAGAAGAGCGTCGCGCGCGCCCGCCAGCCCTGCCCGCGTGCGCCCTCTCTCGCGCCCCGGCCCGCGACCAGGTGCAGGACCCAGGCCAGCGCATAGGCCAGAAGCGGCATCAGGAAGAGAAGCGCCAGCATGCTGCCGCCAAGCCGCGCCTGAAAGGGGACAGAGGGGTCAAGCTCTGCCGCGCGGGCAATGGCCGGGGTGCGCGCGATCAGAAAGGTGATCGCTGCCCCCATGAGTGCCGCGATGGCCCTGTCCTCGCGCTGGCCCTGCCCCACCCGCGCCGCCATGGCCGCGCGCGGGCTGGCCCAGGTCGCGGCAATACCGGCCAGAAGGCTCATCCCTGCGCCGCCCCGCCGCCAAGAGCCGTCCTGTGGGCCGAAAGCCACTCTTCAAGACGCGCAACGATGGCCTCGCGCAGCGCCTCTTCCTCGACCTCGGCCAGCGTCACGAAGCGGTGCGCGGCGCTGCCGGTTTCCAGAAGCG
>CAMFGW010000023.1 GCA_945952025.1 uncultured Paracoccaceae bacterium | reverse complement strand
CGAGATAGGAGTCCGTCTCGTGGGCTCGGAGATGTGTATAAGAGACAGCCCCTGAAGGAATGGAAAGCCACGACCATCAACGCCCGGGTCGAGACGGTGGCGGATGCGCCGAGCTTCCGGGATGCCTACCGCTCGGGCCGCTGCCTGATTCCGATGGCGGGTTATTACGAATGGTCGACGCGAACGGCGACGAAACAGCCCTACTACGTGAAGCCCGCCGGAAACGAGCCCGGCTTTTTCGCCCTCGGCCTCTGGAGCGAGACAGCGCTTCCCGACTTCAAGGGCCAGACCGTCGCCATCCTGACCGAAGAGGCCGAGGGGCAGATCGCCGCCATCCACGACCGCCAGCCGGTCATCGTCGACGCCGAAGGCGCGAAGCGCTGGCTGGACGGCGAGGCGATCGAGACGATCCCCCGCCAGCCGCCGGAAAAGCGGACGATGCACAGGGTCGGCAAGTCGGTGAACAGCTGGAAGCCGCAAGGCCCCGACCTGATCGAGCCGGAGAAGGCCGAAGACTAGGCGCCCCGTGGCGGGAACCCCGCAGGGCCCTGGATTCGACCCGCCAAAATCGCCGAAGCAGAGGTGAGTGACGGCCTATCCTGGCTGATCGTCCGGATTTCCGCATTCGGATGTTCGGGCGGCTCAAAAAGCACCACCCGTGCAAATTACTGATCCAGAAGGAAAAATTTGGTGGAGCAGAGGGGGATCGAACCCCTGACCTTATCATTGCGAACGATACGCTCTCCCAACTGAGCTACTGCCCCGCCGCAGGCCGGTCTTTGGCCGACGGCACGGGTCTTGTCAAGGCCCGTGCGGCCCCCGCGCGCGCTACTTGCCCAGGTGGCCCTCGACGAAAGCCGCGATGTCGGCAGCGGGGCGGGCGCCCGGAAGGCGCGCGACGGGCCAGCCGTTCTTCCACAGGATCAGAAGGGGGATGCCGCGGATGTCGAGCCGCTGGGACAGGGCCGGGAACTCTTCGGTGTTGACCTTGCCGAAGCGCGCCTTGCCGGCCAACCGCTCGGCGGCCTTGGCGAACTCGGGCGCCATCTGGCGGCAGGGGCCGCACCAGGGCGCCCAGTAATCGACCAGAAGCGGCAGCCCGTCATGGACGGTCGCCTTGTCATGGGTGGCGATGTCCATCTCTGACACCCGGCCACCGACCAGGGGCTTGCCGCAGACGCCGCATTTCGGGCCTGACCCGAGCTTCGCCCCCGGCACCCGGTTTGCCTGCCCGCAGGTCAGGCAGGTCAGACGCACATTTCCGTCGCTCATGGCGCTCGCCCCTTTCGCTTTGCCTTAAGAAAGGGCGCCGGACCCCGGCTTTCAAGCACCGTCAGGCGACCGGACTCAAAAGCCAGAAGGCCACCCCGTAGGCCACCGCCCCGGAAAGCGTCGCCACCACGACCGACCGGCAGGCAGCGAAGGCCGCGATCACGGCACCCACTCCGGCCAGCAGGCAGATGGCGCGCGGGCTGTCGGCGGACCGGGCATAGGGCAGGACCGACGCCACGAAGAGCGTGCCGATGGCCGCCGGCCCCGTCGCGCCCAGGAAGCGCGCAAGCGGCGAATCCGGGGGCAGCTCATGCAGGCGCGCGCGCAAAGGGAGCGCGCGGAAGCACCAGTTCGCCAGTCCGACGACCAGCGCCATGATCAGGATTTCAGGCCGCATTGTCGCCCTTTCGTGCCAAGAGGGTCCCCTGCAACACCCCCGCGACGGCCCCGGCGATCATCCCGGCCAGAAGCCCGGCCGTCCCCGACCAGAGAAGCGTCACCACGACCGTCGCCGCACCCGCCACGGCCAGAACCGGAAGCTGCGCCCGTGACAGGATCGACAGGAGAAGTGCGAGGAAAAGCGCGGGCAGCATGAAACCGAGGCCCGCCGCGAACGAGGGCCAACCCTGCAAGGCCTCGCTGCCCGCGACCGCCCCCGCGACCGTGCCGCTGACCCAGGCGGCATAGGCGCCAAGGCCGAGCCCGAACATGAAGGCCTCGGAAAACCGCCCCCCGCGCGCGAGCCGGCCCAGGGCCGCGCCGAAGACCTCGTCCGTCAGGCCCCAGGCCCAGGCCCAGGCATGGCGCCGCGCGGCATCGCCCCCTGCCCCGCGCAGAAGCGCCGGGCCGTAAAGCAGGTGCCGGAGCCCCATCGCGACCAGCGTGAAGATCTGCACCAGCAGTGGCGCCCCCGCCCCGATCAGCGCCAGCGCCAGGAACTGCGCCCCCCCGGAGTAGATGATGAGCGACAGCCCGAAGGCCTCGACCACGCTCAGGCCCACGCCGCGCGCACCGACACCGAAGGCGAAGGCGATCGGCAGGTAGCCAAGCGCGATCGGCAGGGCAGCGTAAAGCCCGGCCAGGAACTCCCGGCCGGGCGTCGTCGTCGTGGCCGCATCCTGCCCGGTCAGCTCGCGCTCACTCGGCGGCTTCGGCATAGGCTTCGACGGGCGGGCAAGTGCAGACGAGGTTGCGGTCGCCATAGACATTGTCGACCCGGCCGACCGGCGGCCAGTACTTGTCCACCCGGAAGGCGCCCGGCGGGAAGCAGCCCTGTTCGCGGCTGTAGGGCCGGTCCCAGTCGCCAATCAGCGCGCTGACCGTGTGGGGCGCGTGCTTCAGCGGGTTGTTCTGCGGATCCATCTGCCCCCCCTCGATCGCGGCGATTTCCTCGCGGATCGACAGCATGGCGGTGATGAACCTGTCAAGCTCGGCCTTGGTCTCGCTTTCCGTCGGCTCGATCATCAGCGTCCCGGCCACCGGCCAGCTCATGGTCGGCGCGTGGAAACCATTGTCGATCAGCCGCTTGGCGATGTCGTCGACCGTGACATGCGCGCTTTCGGCAAAGGCACGCGGGTCGATGATGCACTCGTGCGCAACACGCCCCTGTTCGCCCTTGAAGAGGACCGGGAAGGCATCCTTCAGCCGCGTCGCGATATAGTTCGCGTTCAGGATCGCAACCTTGGTGGCCTGCGTCAGACCCGCGCCGCCCATCATCAGGATATAGGCCCAGGAAATCGGCAGGACCGAGCCCGAGCCATAGGGCGCCGACGACACCGCGCCCTCGGCCCCCGTCTCGGGGTTCGCGGGCAGATGGGGGGAGAGGTGCTTCTTCACCCCGATCGGGCCCATGCCGGGACCGCCGCCGCCATGGGGAATGGCAAAGGTCTTGTGGAGGTTGAGGTGGCTCACGTCGCCGCCCAGATCGCCGGGCCGCACGAGCCCCACCATCGCATTCATGTTGGCCCCGTCGATATAGACCTGGCCGCCATGGTCATGCGTGATCTGGCAGACCTCGCGCACCGTGTCCTCGAAGACGCCATGGGTCGAGGGATAGGTAATCATGCAGGCCGCAAGCTTGTCGCCCGCCGCCGCCGCTTTCGCCCGGAAATCCTCGACGTCGATGTCGCCGTTCTCGCGCGATTTCACGACGACGACCTCCATCCCGACCATATGGGCCGAGGCGGGGTTGGTGCCATGCGCCGACACCGGGATCAGGCAGATGTTGCGCGCGCCCTGCCCCTCGGCCCGGTGATAGGCCATGATGGTCAGTAGCCCGGCATATTCGCCCTGCGCGCCCGAGTTGGGCTGAAGGCTCATCGCGTCATAGCCCGTGATCTCGCACAGTTTTGCCGACAGGTCATGGACCAGCTCGGCATAGCCCTCGACCTGATCGTGCGGCGCGAAGGGATGGATGTTCGAGAACTCGGGCCAGCTGATCGGCATCATCTCTGCCGCGGCATTGAGCTTCATGGTGCAGGAGCCGAGCGGGATCATCGCCCGGTCGAGTGCGAGGTCGCGGTCGGCGAGCCGCCGCATGTAGCGCATCATCTCGGTTTCCGCCCGGTTCATGTGGAAGACCGGGTGGGTCAGATAGTCCGACTGGCGGATCAGCCGGTCGGGGATGCGGTAGTCGGGCGTCAGGTCGCGGTCCTTGCGGTCGATGCCGAAGGCGCGCCACAGCCGTTCGACCGTCTCGCTGCGGGTGGTTTCGTCAAGGCTGATGCCTATCTGGGTGGTGCCGACCGCGCGCAGGTTGATCCGCTCGCGCCGCGCGGCCTTCATGATGACCTGCTGCATCGGCCCGACCTCGACCGTGATCGTGTCGAAGAAGCTCTTGGGCGTGACCTTGAAGCCCGCCGCTTCCAGCCCCTTGGCCACGCGCACCGTCTTGCGGTGGATGCGCTGGGCGATGGCCTTCAGCCCTTCAGGCCCGTGGAAGACGGCATAGAACGACGCCATGTTGGCCAGAAGCGCCTGCGCCGTGCAGACGTTCGAGGTGGCCTTCTCGCGCCGGATATGCTGCTCGCGGGTCTGGAGCGACAGGCGATAGGCCCGCCCGCCCTGCGCGTCGACCGACACGCCGACAATACGACCCGGCATCTCGCGCTTGTGCTTGTCCTTGCAGGCCATGTAGGCCGCCGCCGGACCGCCGAAGCCCATGGGCACGCCGAAGCGCTGGGTCGATCCGACGGCGATGTCAGCCCCCATGGCGCCCGGTTCCTTCAGGAGGGTCAGCGCCAGCGGATCGGCAATCACCGTCGCGATCGCGCCGACCTCATGCAGGGCTGCGATCTGCTTGGTGAAATCCATCAGGTAGCCATGCGTGCCCGGATACTGGAAGATCGCGCCGAAATACTGGCTCGCGTCCATGTCGATCGGATCGCCGACGACGATCTGGATGCCAAGCGGTTCCGCCCGCGTCCGCATCACCGCGATGTTCTGGGGATGGCATTCCGCGTCCACGAAGAAGGCCATGGGCTTCGCCTTCGAGATGCGCCGCGCCATGGTCATCGCCTCGGCCGCGGCGGTCGATTCGTCCAGCAACGAGGCGCTGGCGATCTCGAGCCCCGTCAGGTCGCAGACCATGGTCTGGTAATTCAGCAGGGCTTCGAGCCTGCCTTGCGATATCTCGGGCTGGTAGGGGGTGTAGGCCGTATACCAGGCCGGATTTTCCAGGATGTTGCGCTGGATCGCGGGCGGCGTGACCGTGCCGTAGAAGCCCTGCCCGATCATGCTCGAGTAGACCTTGTTCTTCTTGGCCACCTGCCGCATGAACCACAAAAGCTCGCGCTCGGACTTCGGCTTGCCGAAGTCCAGGGGCTTTGCCTGACGCAGGTGCTTCGGAATGGTCTGGTCGATCAGTTCGTCCAGATCCTTCACCCCCAGGACCTTGAACATCTCCTCCATCTCGGCCGGCGAGGGGCCGATATGGCGGCGGTTCGCGAAGTCATAGGGGCGGTAGTCGGTGGGCGTGTAGGTCATGGGAAGCTCCGGAAATAGAGCGTCGGGTCGCGCGGGCCGTTACGGCTCGCCCGCGCCAGGTCACTCCGACGTCGGGTGAAACTCAGCCGATCAGATCCTTGTAGGCGTCTTCGTCCATATAGGAGTCGAGGACCGATAGGTCATCGACCTTCATCTTGAAGAACCAGGCGGCGCCGAGCGGGTCCTTGTTCACGAGTGCCGGGTCGTCGACCAGCTTTTCGTTGATCGCGACGATCTCGCCGTCGATGGGCGCCAGGATGTCCGACGCGGCCTTGACGCTTTCGATCACGGCGCAATCGTCGCCCTTGGCGACCTGCGTCTCGACCTCGGGCAGTTCGACGAAGACCACGTCGCCCAGCTGTTCGGCGGCATGTTCGGTGATGCCGACGACGACCACGTCACCATCGACGCGCAGCCATTCATGCTCTTCGGTGTATTTCATGACCATGGGTAGCTCCCTCAGGATGTCAGCGTTTGTAGGATGTAGGCTGGAAAGGCATGGGCGCGATGACCGCAGGCAGGCGCTTGCTGCGCACCTCGGCCCAGACCAGCGCGCCTTCGGTCAGATTGCTTGGCAGGTAGGCCATGGCCATCGGCCCTTCGATCGAAGGTCCGAACCCGCCCGAGGTGATGGTCCCGATGGGCTCGCCGCCCTCAGCCCCCGCAAAGATCACCGTGCCCTCGCGCATCGGCGCCCGGCCCTCGGGGCGCAGGCCGACGCGGCGGCGGGGGGCACCGTCGGTAAACTCGCCAAGGATGCGCCCGGCGCCGGGAAAGCCCCCGGCCCGCGCACCGCCCGTCCGGCGGGCCTTCTGGATGGCCCAGGTCAGGTTCGCCTCGACCGGGCTTGTCGCTTCGTCGATGTCATGGCCGTAAAGGCACATGCCGGCTTCGAGCCGGAGGCTGTCGCGGGCGCCAAGCCCGATGGGCGCGACCCCCGGCTGCGCGAGGAGTGCGCGCGCGAAGGCGACCGCCTGCCCGTTCGGCACCGAAATCTCGAACCCGTCCTCGCCGGTGTAGCCCGAGCGCGAAATCCAGAGGTCGACGCCCTTCCAGGGCATGATGGCCACATCCATGAACTTCATCGCCTGAACGCCCGGCACCAGCGCCTGAAGCGCCGCCTCGGCCTTCGGGCCCTGCAGCGCCAGAAGCGCGCGGTCCGTCACCGGCACCACCTCGACCCGGTCCGACAGGTGCGCCTGCATATGGGCGATGTCGGCTTCCTTGCGCGAGGCGTTGACCACGACGAACAGGTGATCGCCCCGGTTGGCGACCATGAGGTCATCCTCGATCCCGCCGGCGTCATTGGTAAACATCGCATAGCGCTGGCGGCCCTGCGGAAGGCCCAGCACGTCGACCGGCACCAGCGTTTCAAGCGCGAGCGCCGCATCCTCGATGCGGCCCGAGCGCGGGCGCAGGATGACCTGTCCCATGTGGCTCACGTCGAAGAGCCCCGCGTCCGAGCGCGTGTGCAGATGTTCCTTGAGCACGCCCATCGGATACTGGACCGGCATGTCATAGCCCGCGAAGGGCACCATCTTGGCGCCCAGTTCACGATGCAGGTCGTGAAAGACCGTCGTCTTCAGGTCGGCCATGGCCGCCCTCCCCTCATGTCGCCGGTCTTGGTGTCCGGCACCGATTGCGACAGGCTTCGCCCGCCCTTCCCGATGCCCCCTCTGTCCTGACGCCTGAGATCGTTATCCCTTCGGCGGGCCCTACGGGGCCACTCTCCAGAGTTTCGTTGCCAGGCCGGTCCTTGCGCCTGAGAGTTTACCGGGGCGGTTGCTCCTTCGGCACCGGCGGGGTTGCCCACCACCGGATTCTCCCGATCTGACGCCCCTTGGTTAGCCGAGCGCGGGGCCTGCGGCAAGGGGGTATGCAATGGAATACGGCGTCCGGCCTAACCGAACGGTCAGGCCGAAGGGTCAGGCCGAAGGATCAGGCTGGCAGGACCGGCGCGTCCACCACCCACCAGCCGGGATTGGCTCGTTCAAGCGCCGCGCGCGCCGCCGCCGCCGGGGCTTTGGCCGCAAAAAGCGCAAGGCAGGTGGCGCCAGAGCCGGACATGCGGGCGACAAGCGCCCCCGGCTGGGCGGCGAGCGCGGAAAGCACCTCGGCAATGACCGGCGCGACGCGGATGGCCGCTGGCTCCAGGTCATTGCGGGTCGCGGAAAGCCACTCCGCGAAGGCCGCCGCGTCCGCCCAACCGCCCGGCAGGTCCGGCAGGGGCGCCCCGTCACGCCGGTCGAGTGCTGCAAAGACCGCCTGTGTCGCGACCGGAACGCCCGGATTGGCCAGCACCAGCCACAGGGGCGGCAGCGACGGCAGCGGGTCGAGCCGCTCTCCCACACCCCGCATCCGCGCGGGGCGTCCCGAAAGACAGACCGGCACATCGGCGCCGAGCCTCAGCGTGACCTCCGGGTCAGGCAACGGGCGCCCCCAAAGCCGCGAGAGCCCCCGAAGTGCCGCCGCCGCATCCGCCGACCCCCCGCCGATGCCAGAGGCGACCGGCAGGCGCTTTTCCAGGACCATCGCGGCGGGCAGGCCCAGCGCGGAAGCCGCCCGCAGCACCAGGTTGTCCGGCCCCGCCGTCAGGCCCGGCGCCCCCAGGATCGTCAGGCTCGCCGCCTTGGCGCGCGCCATCGTCAGCCGGTCGCCCACGCCCGCAAAGACCACGAGGCTGTCCAGAAGATGATAGCCGTCCGGCCGCCGCCCGGTCACATGCAGCGCAAGGTTGACCTTGGCCGGCGCCTCCTCGGCGACCTGCCCGAGGTCAGCCCCCGGGTCAGCCCCCGGATCAGCCGTTGCCATTCGTCGTCGAACCCGCGGTCCCGTTTCCGCCCTTGGCCGCCTCTTCCTTCAGGACCGCGTCCAGCCCGACCTCGAGCTTGCGGCGGATGCGCGCGGCATCCTCCGGATCGGGCTTGAAGGACTGCGCGCGGCGCCACTGGAAGACGGCCTCGGTCTTGCGCCCGACCATCCAGTAGACGTCGCCCAGATGGTCGTTCACCACCGGATCGTTCGGCATGAGGTTGATGGCGCGCTCCATCTCGACTTCGGCCTTGGGATAGTCGCCGGTCCGGTAATAGGCCCAGCCCAGGCTGTCGGCGATGGCGCCGCTGTCCGGCACAGCCTTCGCCGCCTTGGCGATCATCTGAAGCGCTTCGGTATAGTTCGTGGTCTTTTCCAGAAGCGAATAGCCCAGGTAGTTCAGCACGTCCGGCTGGTCGGGCGACAACTCGAGCGCCTTGCGGAAATCGGCCTCGGCCTTGGTCCAGTCCTTCATCCGCTCATAGCAGATGCCGCGCGCGTAAAAGAGCACCCACTGTTCGGTCTTGGGCGCGCCGATCGTGGCCAGCGCGCGGCTGTAGGCGTCCGCCCCGTCGGCATAGCGTTCCGCCCGCCGCTGGACATCGCCAAGGGCGGCCCAGGTGTCCGGCCGGTCGGGAACGGCGGCGGTGAGCGCCTTCAGGACCTGGATCGCCTCATCAAGCTGGCCGTCGCTTACGAGCGCATTCGCCAGCCCGTATTGCGCCTCGATCCCCATGGGTCCGGCCGGGTCGATCTGGCGCAGGACCGAAATCGCAAGGGCGTTCTGCTTCTGCTCCTGCACCGTCGCGGCGATCAGCAGGTCGGCGTCGGCCAGGTCGGGGCGCAGGTATTTCGCGGTGCGGGCAAACATCAGCACGTCGGCCGTCTGCGGGCGCGCCTGGTCCGGCGGCAGGTCCTTCGGCGCGGGCTCGGTCGACAGGATCGAGCCGACCGCCAGGAACAGTTCCGCCAGCCCGTCCTTGGCCGAACGGATCAGCGTGAAGGGCACCGTCTTGCCCTCGACCAGCGCCTTGCGAATGGACGCAAGCTCGCGGTCCTGGGGCGTGGGGCCCGCCATGTCGTCCAGAAGCTTGAGCGCATCCTTGTCGCGTTCAAGCTGGCTCAGGATCTGGGCATGGGCAATCAGGCCCCGGCGCGACTGGGCGAAGGCCTTCGCATCGTCGCTGGACAGGATCTTGTCAGCCGCCTCGAAATCTCCGACCGACGCGAGCGCCAGCGCCTTTTGCTGCAGCGCGAAGGGCCTCAGCCCCTTGTCCTCGGCCACCTTGTCGAAGGCCTTGAGCGCGTCGCCCATCTGGCCCGCACCGACCAGGGCCCAGCCCCGGAAGATCCCGTCGACCAGCGGCCCCGCCGTCCGCCCCTTGTCAAGCGCGGCGACCGCGTCGGCATATTTTTCGTCCTGCACCAGCCCGGCGAGCGTCACAAGGTCCACGAGGCTGTTCGTCTGCTTGGTCAGGCTGAGCGTCGCAGCGATCGCCCGGGCGCGGTCCCAGTCGCCAAGGGCGATGTAGGACAGAAGCGCCGAGCCCGCGATGTCGCTGTTCGTCGGATCGCCGGCAAGCGCCTGCGTCAGGTAGTCGGCCGCCGCCTGATAGTCCGAGGTGACGATCGCATAGCGCCCGGCAATGTAGGCGCCGGCCGGCGCCGCGGGCGCGTCGGCCCCCCCGGACGCCCCCTCGGACGCCCCGGCGGCCAGGACGAACAACAGGACGAGAGGTAGAAGTCGTCTGTAACTGGCCACGTCCGAAGTCCCCATTGCTGCCGCCCGACCCTAGTCGCGCCGCCCGGTCAAGGCAATCGCCGCGACCGGGCAGGCAGGCGCATTGTGACGGGCCCCGACCGGGACCCCGATCACATGTTCGGGTAGTTCGGCCCGTCGCCGCCCTGGGGCGTCGTCCAGACGATGTTCTGGCTCGGGTCCTTGATGTCGCAGGTCTTGCAGTGGACGCAGTTCTGGAAGTTGATCTGGAACCGCGGGCTGCCGTCGACCTCGATCACCTCGTAGACGCCGGCCGGGCAATAGCGCTGCGCGGGCTCGTCATATTCCGGCAGGTTGACCGCGATCGGGATCGAGGGATCCTTCAGCTTCAGGTGGCAAGGCTGGCTTTCGGCATGGTTTGTGGCCGAGAAGGCGACGTTCGTCAGCCGGTCGAACGACAGGACGCCATCGGGGCGCGGATAGGCGATCTTGGCATAATCCTTCGCCTTGCCGGTCGAGGCGGCGTCGGTCTTACCATGCTTCAGCGTTCCGAAGAGCGACAGGCCAAGAAGGTTGTTCGTCCACATGTCGAAGCCGCCGAACGCCAGCGACGCCATCATCCCCCAGCGCGACCACATCGGCTTGACGTTGCGCACGCGTTTCAGGTCCTTGCCGATCGCACCATCACGCACGTTCTTTTCATAGTCGCCCAGCTCGTCGCCCTGACGGCCCGCCTTGATCGCCGCCGCCGCCGCATCGGCCGCCGCGATCCCCGACAGCATGGCATTGTGGTTGCCCTTGATGCGCGGCACGTTCACGAGGCCCGCCGAACAGCCCAGAAGCGCCACCCCCGGCGCGACCATCTTCGGGATCGACTGCCAGCCGCCCTCGGAGATCGCGCGGGCGCCGTAGGCGATGCGCTTGCCGCCCTTCAGCAGGTCCGCGACCACCGGATGGTGCTTGAAGCGCTGGAATTCCATGTAGGGATAAAGGTGGGGGTTCCTGTAGTTCAGATGGACCACGAACCCCACATAGACCTGATTGTTTTCAAGGTGATAGATGAAGCTGCCGCCGCCCGCATTGCTGCCAAGGGGCCAGCCCATCGTGTGCGTGACCGTGCCCTCGCTGTGCTTCTTGGGGTCGATCTCCCAGATTTCCTTCATGCCGATGCCGAACTTCTGCGGATCGTGCCCCTTCGACAGGTCGTAACGCGCCATCACCTCTTTCGAGAGCGAGCCGCGCACGCCTTCGGACAGGAATACATACTTGCCCAGAAGCTCCATCCCCGGCTCGTAGGCCGGGCCCGGCGTGCCGTCGGGGTTCTTGCCCATCTCGCCCGCGACCACGCCCCGGACCTCGCCGTTCGCGCCGTAAACCAGTTCCGAGCACGACATGCCCGGGAAGATCTCGACGCCCAGCCCCTCGGCCACCGTCGCCATCCAGCGGCAGACATTGGCCATCGAGACGATGTACTTGCCATGGTTCGACATCAGGGGCGGCATCGGCCAGTTCGGGATGCGCATCTGGCCGTTCGGGCCAAGGACGTAGAAGTTGTCCTCTTTCACCTCGGTCTTGATGGGCGCGCCCATCGTCCGCCAGTCGGGCAGAAGCGCATCAAGGCCGACGGGATCAAGGACCGCGCCCGACAGGATGTGCGCGCCGACCTCGGACCCCTTTTCCAGGACGACGACGGTCAGGTCGGGGTCGATCTGTTTTAGCCGGATCGCCGCCGACAGGCCCGCCGGGCCCGCGCCGACGATCACCACGTCATATTCCATCGCCTCGCGCACGATCCCGCTCATTCCTGCCTCCGCATCGCTCCCGCGCCACCCCCGCGCGGCTCCCGCCGCCTTAGACCAGATGGGCGCGTGTGACAATCGGCCCCGCCGGGCGCCCGGGCAATTTCCTTGTGTCCGGATAGGCCGGGGTTCGACGGAAGCCCCCTGTGGCCGATATGGCGGACCCCCGCCCCTGCCCGACCCGCCTGGGCCACCTGCCCTTGACAGGGGCGCTCCATCCCCGGTTTAAGCGTTCGGACCATTGTGTATAGTGACGCGACAGAGCCATGGAAAAAATCCCGATGACCCCTGCGGGGCACACCGCGCTCGACACCGAGCTGAAGGCCTTGAAGTCTGTCGAGCGCCCCTCGGTCATCCGCGCCATCGCCGAGGCGCGGGAACATGGCGACCTGTCGGAAAACGCCGAATACCATGCCGCGCGCGAACGCCAGAGCTTCGTCGAGGGCCGCATCAAGGAACTTGAGGCGATCCTGTCGCGCGCCGATGTCATCGACCCGTCGAAACTGTCGGGCGCCGTCAAGTTCGGCGCAACCGTCACCGTGATCGACGAGGACACGGACGAGGAAAAGACCTACCAGATCGTGGGCGAGGCCGAGGCCGACATCGAACGCGGGCTGCTGAACATCCGCTCGCCCCTCGCACGTGCCCTGATCGGCAAGGACGAGGGCGACACCGCCGAAGTGCGCACGCCCGGCGGGGACAAGAGCTACGAGATTTCCAGGGTCGTCTACGTCTGACCAGGGCCGGGGGGCACAATGACCGATCCCTCGACAGATCCGGGCGCCCCGCCCCAACCGGGCGAGCCGGAGAACCGACAGGACCAGGACCAGAACCTGCGCCGCTTCCCGCGGGCGGGCCAGGGCCGGGGCGGCCCGACGATGGCCGACGTGCTGGCCATCGTCCTCAGCCTTCTGTGGCTGGTGCTGGCGGGCGGCTTCTTCCTTTTCGGCACCGGCAATGGCACCGGCAACGGCTCGGCCGCATCCAGCCCCTTGACCGCCGTCCTGCGGCTGGTCGCGGTCGTCCTGCCGCTGGCGCTGATCTGGGTCGCGGCCGCCGCGAGCCGCACCGTCCGCGCGCTGAAGGCCGAAACCAGGCGCCTGCAGGACGTGGTCGAGGCGATGCGTGCCGCCCAGGGCCTGCCGGGACCCCGCGCGACGCTTGAGCCGCGCCCAGATCCCAGACGGCCTTCTGACCAGCCCCTGCCCTTCACCAGCCGCCGCGAAACGGCACCTGCGCCCGAACCGCAGGCGGACGAGGCGACCCTGCTGACCAGCCCCGATCCCCAGTCGAGCCTTGCCCTGGGCCCCGGCGCCGAAGCGACGGCCCCGCGCCTGTCGCACGCCGACCTGATCCGGGCGCTGAACTTCCCCGACAGCCACGACGACCATGAAACCGTCGCAGCGCTCCGCCGCGCGCTCGATGACCGCAGCGCGACAAAGCTGATCCGCGCCGCGCAGGACGTGCTGACGCTTCTGGGCCAGGACGGCATCTACATGGACGACCTCGAACCCGACCGCGCCCGGCCGGAAGTCTGGCGCCGCTTTGCCGAGGGCGAGCGCGGGCGTGCCGTCGCGGGCCTTGGCGGCGTGCGCGACCGCTCGAGCCTCGCGCTCAGCGCCGCGCGGATGCGCAGCGACACGATCTTTCGCGATGCGGCACACCATTTCCTGCGCCAGTTCGACCGCGGCCTGACCGCCTTCGCCCCCGAGGCGTCGGACGCCGAACTTGCGGCCTTCGCCGAAACCCGCACCGCCCGCGCCTTCATGCTGCTGGGCCGGGTCGCGGGGACCTTCGACTAGGGTTTCCGCCCGGCACGCGCCTCCGCGCGGGCCAGATCGTCCGGGCTGTTGAGGTTCTGGAACGGGTCCGCCCCCTCCACCGCGAACTCCACCGCCACCGCCCCCTGCGCCAGGGCCCACTGGCCGATCCGCCGCACGCCCCCGGCAAGCGCCGCGTCGACCGTGGGGCCGAGCCCTACCGGCCAAAGGCCGAAGGTCGGATGGATGCGCCCGCCAGAGGCGGCAATCGCCAGCCCGCCCGGCGCAGACAGCCGCATGACAAGGTCAGGGGGCAGGAAGGGCGCATCGACCGCCACCGTCACGAGCCAGTCGGCCCCCGCCCCGGCCGCCCATGCGAGCCCGCGCGCCAGGCCAGCCATGGGCCCGAGCCTTTCGGGCGACAGGTCCGCCAGAACCGGCAGCCCGAAGCCCGCAAACCGCGCCGGATCGCCATTGGCCGACAGCGCCAGCCGCCCGACCTGTGGCGCAAGGCGCGCCTGAACTGCGGACAAGAGCGTGCCGCCCGCGAAGGGCAGAAGCGCCTTGTCCGCGCCGCCCATCCGCCGCCCCTCGCCCCCGGCCAGAATCAGCCCGGCGATCGGCGGCGGGGCTGTCACTGGTAGTATTGCGCCTCTTCCGGCGTCAGGACGGTCGCCTGGATCCCGGTCGGCGTCTGGATGTAGCGCGTGGTCACCACGCCGGGCATCACCGCGAAATCGCGCAGGATGGTGCGCGGGAAGAAGGTGGATTTCACGCTTTCGAACCCCGGCACCCCCGCCAGCACGTTCGACACGTTCCGCCCGCACAGCGCACTCGACGCCGGACCGTTGTCCATCGCGCGCTGCATGACCATTTCGGCAACCGCAGCGCTGACCGGAACCTTCTGTTCAATCACGTCGAAATGCTCACGCGCGTGGAAGTCGACGTAATAGTTCAGCATCGTCGGCGTAATGCCGAACAGCACGTCGTTGCGTTCCGGCACAGCGGGGTTCGAGAAGTTGCCGGCCGGATCGAACAGCACCCGCTGGCTGCCGTTGATGAGGATGCCGGAATGCGCCCCCTCGACCCCCGGCGTGCGGATGACCGTGAAGAGCGAGATCGACGGCGGCTCGTTCGAGACATAGCGCGCCCGCGCCACCGCCTCGTCCGGGGCCCACACGCTTTTGCCGCACGCCGCAAGCAGTAGCGGCAGGAAGAGTGCCAGAAGAACGCGTTTCATGGTGCCGGAATCAGGCGTTCGCGAGCGCGAGGAAGATGAGGACGAGCGCGATGACGATCGCGGACCACTTCATGAATTGGACGAACCCCGCAAAGGTCTTTTCCTGCGCACGAATGTCCATCGAGCCCGGTTTGTAGTCGGCCATGAAGCCCTCCTGATCCTGTTGTGCCGGATTTAGCCTATTCGCCGGGGACTGTCACCCCTTGGCGGCGACGTCGGGCGGGGGTGCAGTGTCGCCCTTGGCACCGCCCAGCCCTTCGGCCAGCCTGAAGCCGATGCGGCGCGGCTCTGGCATGTCGGCGGCCTTGGGTTCGGCGCGCAAGAGGACCGACAGCTGGCTCACATGCTGGACAAGCTGGGTCCGCGCGCCGGTCTCGTCGCGGCCGTAGAAGGTCAAGAGGTCCGGGGCGAAGAAGCCGATCCCCTCGATCTTCAGGACGCCCGCATCGCCGCCGACGAAGCCCATCGCCACTTCTTCGGCCTCGTTAAGCTGTTCCTCGAAGTTCTTGATATAAAGGATCAATCGCTCGTAGGCCCATTGCGCCGGGCTCTTGCTGCCCTGCGTGGCCATCGGTTCGGGCAGGGGCTCGGTTTCCGCCGTGCCGCACAGATCGTCGCTGGCCTTCGCGACCCCCCTCGCACAATCGAGCGCCGCCTCTTCCGCGACCTCGACCGAGCTTCTGATCTGGCCCGACATCCCGCCTGTAGTCATCCCGGCCGCAGTCATCTCGCCCCCAGTCACCCCGCCCGCAGACTTTCCACGCGTCGCCACAGGTCCACCCCGTCCGTTCCCCGGTGCCGCACGGCGCGGCCGGTCCGTTCCAGATGATTGAGGTTGGCGACCGCCTCGACAAGGGCCAAACCGACCTCGCCGGGTTTGAGCGTGCGGCGGTAGAGCGTGGGGAAGCAGTCGACCGCCGTCATCGGCCGGCCCAGCGCCTGTTCCAGCCGGTCGAGCGCGCCCAGGGCTTCGTCGATCAGGGCAGTGAGCCGCGCAGGCAGGCCCGTGAAGGGGCGCTGGTGCCCCGGCAGGACCAGATGATCCTCGCGCGCAAGACCCGCGAAGGTCCGGCAGCTTGCCAGCCAGTCACCGACCGGATCGGCGCCGGGTTCGGTCGCGTAGACGCCAAGGTTGGGCGAGATGCCGGGCAGAAGCTGGTCGCCGCCAAGGATCAGCCCGTCCGACAGGCTCCAGAAGGTCGCCTGGTCCGGCGCGTGGCCCTGCCCGAAGCGCACGGCCCAGTCCCGCCCGCCAGCCCGGATGACCTGCCCCTCGTCGATCCGGGTGAAACCCAGGGGCATCGGCGCCACGGCGTCGGCGAAGTTGAAGGGCCGCTCGGCCGCCCGCCGGTCCAGTTCGCCCGCCGCCATCCCCGCCGCCCGCCAGAAGGCCAGCGTCTCGGGCCGCGGGCGGTCCTGCACGTCGAGCGTCAGCATCCGCGCAAAAAGCCACCCCGTGCGCGGCATCCAGAGGCTCGCGCCCCGCGCCTGAAACCAGCCGGCAAGGCCCACATGGTCGGGGTGGTGGTGGGTGACGATGACGCGCCGGACCGGCCGGCCGCCCAGCGGGCCCGCCAGAAGCGCCTCCCACAGCGCTTCCGTCTTGCCGCCCGCCATGCCGGTGTCGACCAGGGCCCAGCCGTCGCCGTCGTCGAGCGCATAGACGTTCACATGATCGAGCGCCCCGGGAAGAGGCAGCCGCGCCCAAAGGACGCCGGGCGCTGCCTCGATCACCTGCCCGGGATCGGGCGGCACCGCGAAGGGGAACTGCACGGGGCTGGCGGTCACGCGCCGAAATCCCCGTCCGACAGTGCGTAAAGGTCCGCCGCACCCACCCGTGCCTCTGCCAGAAGCGCCCGATGTTCGGGCAGCAATCGCCCGACATAGACCGCTGCCAGCCGCGCGCGCGGGCTGTCCGCGCCGGAGGCCAGCGCCGCCTTCAGGTGGAAATGCGCACCCAGGACGCGCGCGAAGGCCCGTGCATAGGGCACCGCACCGGCAAAGCGGTCCTGCGCCCCCTGCGCCGCCAGCGCCTCGGTCGCCTCTCGCAGGTTCTGGGCCGCGTTCCAGACCGGGCACGACAGGTCCGGAAACGCCCCCCGCGCCGCTTCGGCCTGATCGCAGACCTCGTCGATGAGCCGCAGCGCCGCCTCGCCCCCGTCCGCCATCTTGCGGCCGACAAGGTCCAAGGCCTGGATGCCGTTCGTCCCCTCGTAGATCGGCGTGATCCGCACGTCGCGCAGATACTGGGCGGCGCCGGTCTCTTCGATATAGCCCATGCCGCCGTGGACCTGCACGCCCATGTCCGCGACCCGGACGCCGGTGTCGGTGCCGAAGCCCTTGGCGATGGGCGTCAGAAACGCCGCGCGCGCCGCCCAGTCGCCACTGCCGCTCGCCCGCGCAAGGTCGAGCGCCTGCGCACAGGCCAGCGCGATCGCGCGGGCCGCAAAGACCTCGGCCCGCCCCGTCGCCAGCATCCGCCGCACGTCGGCATGACCGATGATCGGCCCCATCTGCACCCGCTCGGCCGCATAGGCCGCGGCCTTCTGCAACGCCGCCTCGGCCACGCCCACGCCCTGCACGCCGACGGCAAGGCGGGCGTTGTTCATCATGGTGAACATCGCGGCCATGCCGCCGTTCGGCTCGCCCACCATCCAGCCCGTCGCCCCCTCGTAGGCCATGACGCAGGTCGGCGAGCCGTGGATGCCAAGCTTGTGCTCGAGGCTCACCACCTTCAGCGCATTCGCCTGTCCCGGCCGGCCATCGGCGTCCGGCAGGAACTTCGGCACGAGGAAGAGCGAGATGCCCTTGGTCCCCGCCGCCCCGTCCGGCAGCCGCGCCAGGACCAGGTGGCAGACGTTTTCAAAACAGTCGCTGTCGCCCCAGGTGATGAAGATCTTCTGCCCCGTCACGCGGTAGGTGCCGTCGCCCGCCGGTTCCGCCCGCGCGCGCAGCGCCCCCACGTCCGAACCCGCATGCGGCTCGGTCAGGTTCATCGTCCCCGACCATTCACCGGAAATCAGCTTCGGCAGGTAAAGCGCCTTCAGCGCATCGCTCGCGTGCGCCTCGAGCGCCTCGATCTGGCCCTGCGTCAGCAGGGGATTGAGCTGCAGGGCCAGCGACGCGCCGGCGAACATGTCCTGTACCGCCATGTTCAGAAGCTGCGGCAGGCCCATGCCGCCATGATCCGTCCCGGCGGCAATGCCGACCCAGCCGCCCGACACCCACTCGCCCAGCGCCGCCCGAAAGCCAGGCGAGGTGCGCACGACCCCGTTTTCCAGCTGCGCGGGGGTCTGGTCGCCCGCGGCATTGACCGGCGCGATCACCTGGTCGCAAAGCCGCGCCGCCTCTGACAGGGCCGCATCTGCCGTTTCGGGCGTCGCCTCGGCAAAGCGGTCGGTCGCGGTGACCGGGGCCAGGGGCACGACGTTCGCCAGGATGAAGCGCAGATCCTCCTGCGCTGAACGATAGGCCATGCCGCACCCCCCGGATCACGCGGTTCTTCACAAATCCGCGCGGCAAGCGTATGGGAACACCCCGGCGCCGGCCGCCCGAGCGGCATCATTGCCGCAAGGTCACGCCGCCACAACCCGCAACGTCACGTCACCGAGAGGGCCATGACCGACCGCCTTTCGCCAGATGAAAGCGGCCTTGACCGCGCGGCGGCGCTGCTGCGTTCGGGCGCACTCGTCGCCTTCCCGACAGAGACGGTCTATGGCCTTGGGGGCGACGCCCGCAACAGCGAGGCCGTGGCCGCGATCTATGCGGCCAAGGGCCGACCGAGCTTCAATCCCCTGATCGTGCATGTGGCCGACCTCGACGCCGCCCGCAGGCTCGCGCTGGTTGGGCCAGGGGCCGAGCGGCTCGCGCAGGCCTTCTGGCCCGGTCCCCTGACGCTGGTGCTGCCCTTGCGCCCCGATGCGGGACTGTCGCCCCTGGTCACCGCCGGATTGCCGACCGTCGCGATCCGCCTGCCCGCGCACACCCTCGCCCGGCAGCTGATTGCGGCTTTCGGCGGCCCCCTCGCCGCGCCCTCGGCCAACCTCTCGGGCAAGGTGAGCCCGACGCGCGCCGACCATGTGTTGGCCGGCCTGTCGGGCCGCATCGCCGCCGTCCTCGATGGCGGACCCTGCCCCGTTGGCGTCGAATCGACGATCCTGGCACTGAGCCCCCGCCCGAGCCTTCTGCGCGCGGGCGGCCTGACGGTCGAGGATATCGAGGTGGTCCTGGGCACCGCCCTGGCCCTACCCGACAGTGACCCCGACCGGCCCACCGCGCCCGGCCAGCTGGCCAGCCACTACGCCCCCGCCGCGCGCCTCAGGCTGAACGCCGTGGCGCCAGAGCCGGGCGAGGTCTTTCTGGGGTTCGGTCCGGGCAGCGGCGATCTGTCGCTCTCGCCCTCGGGCGATCTGGCCGAGGCGGCGGCGGCGCTCTTTCACCTTCTGCGCGAAGCCGACCGGATAGCCGGCCCGACGGGCGCCATCGCCGTCGCCCCCATACCCGACCGGGGCCTTGGCCGGGCGATCAACGACAGGTTGGCCCGCGCGGCGGCGCCTCGGGTCTAGGCCGGGCTGACGGACGCCCAGCCGCCGGGCCGGGCGGGAAAGGAAACGCGACCCCGTTTCCCCGCCCGTGTGGAAACGTCACCGCTGGACCGCGCATGTCACAGATCAACCAAGGCCAGTGCCTGCCCCGGTGGGCGCATGGCGCCCGCCATGGGCGGGGCGGGCGCTGGCCGATAGCCTTGGGGCCACCGGCCGGGACAAAAGGCAAAGCCACCGCATGGCAGAGTCAACGGCCCCTGCCACCCGGACCATGACCCTCAGGCCCGCCCCGCCGCCGCCGACAGGGCTTGCGGCGACACGCCGATCGTCGCCAGCGCCCGCTGCCACTTGGTCGCGTTGCGCTCGTCGAATACCAGGTCCTCTGACGCCTCGCAGGTCAGCCAGCCGTTGTGCGCGATCTCCGCCTCAAGCTGCCCCGGCCCCCAGCCCGCATAGCCGAGCGCCAGGAACGACCGTTCCGGCCCCGCGCCGTCGGCCAGCGCCTGCAGGATGTCGAGCGTCGCGGTCATGGCAAACCGCCCGTCCGCCATCTGCATCCCCGGCTCGCTCGGATAGTCGGGCGTGTGCAGGACGAACCCGCGCCCATGCTCGACCGGGCCGCCGATCTGCACGCGGATGTCACGCGCGTCCGCATGTGGCGTGATGCCAAGCTGCTGAAGAAGCTGGGAAAAGCGCATCTCTGTCGCGGGTTTGTTGACGATGAGCCCCATGGCCCCGGTTTCGGAATGGGCGCACATGAATACGACGCTCTGCTCGAACCGCGGGTCGCCCATGCCGGGCATGGCGATCAGAAGCTTGCCTGCCAGATCCATCGGATGTCTCCTGGCGGCCCGAGAGTGTCAAAAGCGCCGCCCGCCCCCAAGATCGGCCCCGGCGCGCCGCTTTGCAAGGGCCCCGCACCCCGTTTGGCTGACGCTGTCGTGACCGCGCGTGGGCTTTCCTTCGCCAGGCACTTCCCTATGGTGGCGCCATGCGGCCCACCCTCAGCGCCCTCGCCCTTCTGCCCCTGTGCCTCGCGGCCCCCGCGCTGGCCGAAAACCCGCCCGCAAACCTCGTGACGGCGGAACTGATCGGCGGCTGGCCGATCGAGGGCGGCACCATGGGCGCGCTGAAACTGACCCTGGCGCCCGGCTGGAAGACCTACTGGCGCAGCCCCGGCGAAGCGGGCATCCCCCCCGCCTTCGACTGGCGCGCCTCAGCCGGCCTGACCGGCGTCACCTACCACTGGCCGCGCCCGGCGCCCTTCGACCTGAACGGCATCCGCACCTTCGTCTACCATGACACGCTGATCCTGCCGATCGCCTTCCAGGGCGACGTGCGGTCCCTGAGCGCGACGGTCGACCTTGGCGTCTGCCGCGACATCTGCGTGCCCGCCCACCTCACCGTCACGGGCGACCTTTCGTCCGCCCGGTCAGGGACGGCGGCGATCAGGGCGGCCCTCAGGGCCGAACCCGACGACGCCCGCGGCGCAGGCTACGGCGCCGCCCGCTGCGCGACCGAGCCGACCCGCGACGGCCTGCGCCTGACGGCCGACATTCCCGCGCCCAAGGGCCTGTCGCCCGACGCCTTCGCGGTGATCGAGACGGGCGACCCCGCCGTCTGGGTCGCGCCGGTCAAAACCGACAGTGCCGGGGGCCGCCTGCACCAGATTGTGGATCTGGTGCCGCCCACCGCCCAGCCCTTCGCGCTCGACCGCTCGGCCGTGCACTTCACCATCTTCGACGGGGCGGGCGGCGTTCACCAGTTGGACGGCTGCACCGGATAGGGCTACTTCCGCCGCAGATGCTCATCGAGCCGGGGCAGGATCTCGGCGAAGTTGCAGGGGCGGTGCCGGAAGTCGAGTTGCCAGCGCAGGATCTCGTCCCAGGCATCGCGGCAGGCGCCGGGGCTGCCGGGCAGCGCGAAAAGGTAGGTCCCCCCCGCCACGCCCCCCGTCGCGCGGCTTTGCACGGCGCTGGTGCCGATCTTCTGCATGGAAACCATCGTGAAGACCGTGCCGAAGGCCTCGATCTCCTTTTCATAGACATCCCGGTGCGCCTCGACGGTCACGTCGCGGCCCGTGAGCCCGGTCCCCCCCGTCGACAGGATCACGTCGATCCCCGGGTCCGCGACCCAGGCGCGGAGCTGCGCCGCGATATCGGCCCGTTCGTCGCGGCAGATCGCCCGGGCGGCGAGCCTGTGGCCCGCAGCCGTCAGCCGCTCGACCAGCGTATCGCCCGACCTGTCGTCGGCCATGGCGCGCGTGTCGGATACGGTCAGGACGGCCAGCCCCAGGGGCAGGAAGGGGCGGCTTTCGTCGATGCGGCTCATGGTGCGGCCTCCAGACGGCGGCGGATGGACAGAAGGTCGGCCCAGGCCTCGCGCTTGGCCGCCGGGTTGCGCAAGAGGTAGGCCGGGTGGGTCATCGGCAGCGCGGGCCGCCCGAAGGCCTCGACCCAGCGCCCCCGCATCCTGAGGATGCCGCGCTGGCCCAGGGCCGCGGCGCAGGGCGTGTTGCCCATCAGGACGACCAGATCGGGCGCGGCCAGTTCGACATGGCGCGCCAAAAACGGCAGCATCATCGCGATCTCGGCCGGGTCGGGGTCGCGGTTGCCCGGCGGCCGCCAGGGCAGGACGTTGGTGATGTAGAGCCCCTTTTCGGCCGTGTCGGCGGTCCTGGACAGGCCGATCGCCGCGAACATCCGGTCCAGAAGCTGGCCCGCCCGCCCGACGAAGGGCCGCCCCTCCAGATCCTCGTCCCGTCCCGGCGCCTCGCCGATCACCATGACGCGCGCATCCGCCCGCCCGTCGGCAAAGACGAAGTTCCGCGCGCCCTTCTTCAGGTCGCACTGCTCGAACCCGGCCTGAAGATCGGCGAGCGCAGCGAGCGTATCTGCCCGGGCCGCCAGCCCTTCGGCCGCCACCACCGGATCGGCCGCAGGGGCAACCACGACGGGCGCCGGGTCCCCGGCAGCGACGGCGGCAGCGGCAGGCGCAACAGGTGCCACCGCCTCATACCGGTCGACCGGCGCGTCAAGGATCGGCTCGTCCGCCCCCATCTCGACCTGCCAGGCCAGAAGCGCCAGCGCGGTTGCGGTATCCATCGGGGGCAGGTCCGGACTCATGGCGCGACCCTAACGGAGGCGTGCGACAGAAGGAAGCCGAGCCGGTTGCCCCGCGGCCCCCCTTTGCGCTAAGCGGTTGGCCAAAGGGGACCGCCGCCATGACATTCCGCGCCCGCCACCTTCTTGGCATCGAGCATCTGGAACCCGAAGAGATTCGCGCCGTCCTCGACCTGGCCGAAACCTACGTCGACCTGAACCGCCGCACGGTGAAGTCAGGCGATGCGCTGCAGGGCCTGACCCAGATCAACATGTTCTTTGAAGCCTCGACCCGCACCCAGGCCTCGTTCGAGCTGGCGGGCAAGCGGCTTGGCGCGGACGTGATGAACATGTCCGTCGCGCAATCGAGCGTGAAGAAGGGCGAGACGCTGATCGACACGGCGCTGACGCTGAACGCCATGCACCCCGACCTTCTGGTGGTGCGCCATCCGTCCTCGGGCGCCGTGAACCTTCTGGCGTCCAAGGTGAACTGCGCGGTCCTGAACGCGGGCGACGGGCGGCACGAACATCCGACGCAGGCTCTGCTCGACGCCCTGACCATCCGCCGCGCCAAGGGCCGCATCCAGCGCCTGACCGTGGCGATCTGCGGCGACATCGCCCACAGCCGCGTGGCGCGGTCGAACCTGATCCTATTGGGCAAGATGGAAAACCGCGTCCGCCTGATCGCGCCGCCCACGCTCATGCCCTCGGGCGTCGCCGACTTCGGCTGCGAGCTGTACGACGACATGCGCGAGGGGCTGAAGGACGCCGACGTGGTCATGATGCTGCGCCTTCAGAAGGAGCGGATGGACGGCGGCTTCATCCCGTCGGAACGCGAATATTACCACCGCTTCGGACTGGACGCAGAGAAGCTGTCCTTTGCGAAAGAGGATGCCATCGTCATGCACCCGGGGCCCATGAACCGCGGGGTCGAGATCGACGGCGACCTGGCCGACGACATCAACCGGTCCGTCATCCAGGAACAGGTCGAGATGGGGGTGGCGGTCAGGATGGCCTGCATGGACCTGCTGGCGCGGAATTTGCGGGCCGAGCGGGGAGCAAGGGCGGTGGGCGTGTGATGGAGAGCAATCAACGCACGAATAGACTTGAGGAAAGCGAGCATCTCGTCGCTCGCATGATTACCCGCTTCGCTGAAAACGGCGTTCTGTCCGAGGAGGTTTCAACAGGAACCTTCTTCGCGAATCCGACCCCAAGTGACGTTACGGCGTTTGTCGAAGCCATCAGGTGGCTACGAGCCGAGGGCCTTGTTCGCACATCGGCAATGCCAGAAATTGCCGGACAACCGGTTGATATTTCGGTGCGAGTGGTACTGACTTCTGATGGCTTCGCGCTGCTTGGTAAGAAATTCGGAAGCGGAGAAAGCATTGGGTCAGCCGTAAAAAATGCCAGCGATGGGCACGGCTACTCAAACGCCGGTGAGCTTATTGGTGGCATCCTTGGTGCACTTACAAAGTCGATTTCGAGCTAACGCATGATCTACCTCACCACCACCCGCCTGATCGACCCCGAGGCGCTCACCTGCGCCCCCGGCTCGCTGACCATCGCTGACGGCCTCATCACCGCCGTCAACGGCCCCACCCAGAAGGGCGCCCGCGTCATCGACTGCGGCGGCCTTTGCCTCGCCCCCGGTATCGTCGACCTGGGGGTCAAGATCGGCGAGCCGGGCGAGCGGCACAAGGAATCCTTCCGCTCGGCCGGGCTCGCCGCCGCGGCGGGCGGGGTCACCACGATCATCGCCCGGCCCGACACCAACCCCGCCATCGACACGCCCGAAGTCCTGGAGTTCGTCACCCGCCGCGCCGCCGAGGACGCGCCGGTCCGCATCCGCCACATGGCCGCCCTGACCAAGGGCCGCGAGGGGCGCGAGATGACCGAGATCGGTTTCTTGCTGGACGCGGGCGCCATCGCCTTCACCGACTGCGACCATGTGGTCGCGAACACCAAGGTCCTGTCGCGTGCGCTCAGCTACGCGCGCTCGCTCGGCGCGCTGGTCATCGGCCACCCGCAGGAACCCGGCCTGTCGCAGGGCGCCGCCACCACCTCGGGCAAGTTTTCCAGCCTGCGCGGCCTGCCCGGCGTGTCGCCCATGGCCGAACGCATCGGCTTTGACCGCGACATGGGCCTGGTCGAGATGACGGGTGCCAGATACCACTTCGACCAGATCACCACCGCCCGCGCCCTGCCGCCGCTTGAGCGCGCCAAGCGGAACGGCTTCGACGTGACGGCGGGCACCTCGATCCACCACCTGACGCTGAACGAGTTCGACGTCGGCGACTACCGCACCTTCTTCAAGGTCAAGCCGCCGCTCAGGTCCGAAGACGACCGTCAGGCGATCATCGAGGCCGTGGCCTCGGGCCTGATCGACGTGATTTCCTCGATGCACACGCCGCAAGACGAGGAATCGAAACGCCTTCCCTATGAGGAAGCGGCCTCGGGCGCCGTCGCGCTGGAAACCTTCCTGCCTGCCGCCCTTCGGCTCTATCACGCCGGCGACCTGACCCTGCCGCAGCTTTTCCGCGCCATGGCTCTCAACCCCGCGCGCCGGCTCGGCCTGCCGCAGGGGCGGCTCGCGGCGGGCGCGCCAGCCGATCTGGTCATTTTCGACCCCGACGCGCCCTTCGTCCTGGACCGCTTCAGCCTGAAGTCGAAGTCGAAGAACACCCCCTTTGACGGCGCGCGGATGCAGGGCAAGGTGCGGGCGACGCTGGTTGCGGGCCGCGTGGTCTTTCAGGAGGGGTTCGATGCCGGTCTTTGAGGCGAGCGCGCTGGCGCTTCTGGTCACGGCGGTCCTGGGCTACCTCATAGGCTCGATCCCCTTCGGCGTCCTCGTGACCAAGGCGATGGGCCTGGGCGATCTGCGCAAGATCGGCTCGGGCAACATCGGCGCCACGAACGTTCTTCGGACCGGCAACAAGGCGGCGGCATTGGCCACGCTGATCCTGGACGGCGGCAAGGGCGCCGTAGCCGTTCTGGTCGCCCGCGCCTGCGTCGGCCCGGATGCCGCGCAGGTCGCGGCGCTGGCCTCGTTTCTGGGCCACCTTTACCCGGTCTGGCTGAACTTCAAGGGCGGCAAGGGTGTGGCGACCTTCCTTGGCACGCTTCTGGCTCTGGCCTGGCCGGTCGGGCTGGCGGCCTGCCTGACCTGGCTCGCGACGGCCATCATGACCCGCATCTCGTCCCTGTCTGCGCTGGCCGCAGCCGCCGCCGCCGCGCCCCTTGCCTGGGCCTTAGGCCATGGCGACCTGGTCTTGCTGATCCTCGTCATGGCGGCCCTGGTCTTCTGGCGCCATGGCGCCAACATCGCCCGCCTGCGCGCGGGAACCGAGCCGAGGATCGGCGGCACCAAGCCCTAGAAACTTGCGCCGTCGACCGCCTTGGAGTTCAGCGCCCGCGCATCGACGCCATCCAGGCAATTGGCGTTCACGGCCACCATCTCGATTCCGTCCCGACCCGTTCCGAAGCCAAAGGCCTGGATGCCGCAGGTCTTGCAGAACAGGTGATGGATGGTGTGCTGATTGAACATGTACTCGGTCAGGTTCTGTTCGCCCGACCTGAGCGTGAAGGCCGCCTTGGGCGCGAAGGCAAGGACCGAACCCAGCCTCCGGCAGCGAGAGCAGTTGCAGGTTATCGTAGCCGAAAGGTCAAGATCGGCTTCATACGCCACCGCGCCGCACTGGCACGAGCCAGCATATTGTTGAACCGACATGACCGGCCTCCATTGACATTGCCGGGCAGGAGTCTGCCCACCCAGGCAACTTGGGTCAACGGGAATCACCCGTCAGCCCGGCGAAGCCCGCGCCGGGTCAAAGTGCGGGCCGCAAACGAAAAGGGGCGCCAAGGCGCCCCGTTCCTGAGCCTTTGGCGTCGCTTACGCCTCGGCTGCGGCCTCGGCTTCGGACGACACGAGGCCCGAGGGCGCCGCGAGGTTCGCGATGACGAAGTTGCGCGCGATGGTGGGCTTGGCGCCCGCCGGCAGCGTCACGTCCTCGATATGGATGACATCGCCGATGTCACGGCCCGTCAGATCGACGGTGATATGGTCGGGAATGTCACCCGCCAGCACCTCGAGCTCGACTTCCGGCCGCACGATGGTCAGCGTGCCGCCCCGCTTGATCCCCGGCGCCTTGTCGTGGTTCTCGAAGGTGACGTGGATGAAGAGGTTGATGCGGCTTTCGTCGTGGATGCGCATGAAGTCGACGTGCGTCGGCAGGTCCTTCACGACATCGCGCTGGACGTTGCGGCAGATGACATGTGCGTCATCCTTGCCATCCACCTTCAGGTTGAAGAGCCGCTGCTTGAAGCGCCCCGCCCGCAGGTGGTTGAGGAGGTAGTAGAATTCCATCTCGATCGGCTGCGGGTCACGCCCGTCGCCGTAGATGATGCCAGGCACGTTCCCGTTGCGACGGGATTGACGAGCGGCCCCCTTGCCTGTCCCCGTCCGTGCCTTGGCGTTAAGATCGGTGATCTTGCCAGCCATAGGTTCTCTCCAGATTGAGGGCATCCTCCAAGGGTGCATGCCCGAGGGCGGTGCCTTAACCGGGAATCGCCCCGAAGGAAAGCCGAAAACCGCAAGTGCCGAAAACGGCAGCACCTGTCGGCGCGGGCAAAGCGTCCCGCCGGCGGGCCGGTCATGAAGGCCGCTCGGGAAAGGAAGCGGGATGATCGACGGACGGTCCATCGCGATTGCGCGCGCGCCCCTCATCGCCTTTGCGGCCATGGGGGTGCTCTGGGGCACCTATGCCGCACTGATCCCCGACATCAAGGGCGCGCTTGGCGCCAGCGATGCGGTCTTCGGGCGGCTTCTTCTGGCCACGCCCCTGTCCGCGGTCCTCACCATGCTGGTGGCACCGCGGATTGCCCCCCGCTTCGGCAGCCATGTCCTGCCGCTGGCGGCCCTCGGCCTTGCGCTCGCCTATGTCGCGCCGGGCTGGCAGACGACGCCCCTGGCCTTCGCGCTGGCCATGCTGGCCGTCGGCGTCACCAACGCCTTTCTGGACGTGACGATGAACGCCCGCGTCAGCGCGCTCGAGGCCGACCGGGGGCTTGAGCTGATGAACCTGGCCCACGCCGCCTATTCGCTGGCCTACGGCGTGGCCGCCGTGCTGACCGGCCTTGCGCGGGGCGCCGGCTGGGGGCCGGGACCGATCCTGACCGTTGCGGCGCTCACGGTCGCGATCGGGGCTATCGCCGCCATCGAGCGGGGGCCGGACATCAACGGCTTCGCCCGCGAGAAGGGCAACCGGACCGCGCTCGGCATGGTGCCGGTCTGGGGCGGGCTGATGGTGCTGATCGCCTTCATGGCCGAAAATGCTGCCGAAAACTGGTCGGCGCTTCATATCGAGCGCACGCTTGGCGCCGCGCGCGGCGAGGGCAGCTTCGGCCCGGCCGTCCTGGCCCTGACCATGGGCGCAGGGCGCCTTGCCGGACAGTCGGTCATCACCCGCCTGGGGCCGAAACCGCTGATAGGCAGCGGGACGCTGGTCGCGGCCGGGGGTCTCACGCTTCTGTCGCTGGCGCCGACGCCCGGCGTGGCCTACGCCGGGTTGATCATCACCGGGCTGGGCAGCGCCGTCCTTGCGCCTACCATCTTCGCGCTGGTCGGGCGGCTGGCCGCGCCCGAACGGCGGGCCGGCGCGATCGCACGCGCGACCGCAATCGGCTACATGGGCTTCTTCTTCGGCCCGCCCGCGCTTGGCCTTCTGTCCGAACTCATGGGCCTGCGCGCGGCCTTCATGGCCATGGCGGCGCTGGTTCTGGCGCTCATCGCCCTCATGCCGCGTCTTATGGCGGCTGGTTCCCGCTCTTGATCGCGCGGCCCTGTCCGCGCTAACCCGGCAGCGGACAAGGGGGGCCCATGCCGTATTTCCTGACGACGACCGAGCCGGGCTTCGAGAAAGCCTTCGCCGCCTTCCTTCTGACCAAGCGCGAAGAGGCGCCGGACGTCGACACCACCGTCGCGGCGATCCTTGCCGACGTGCAGGCGCGGGGCGACGCCGCCATCGCCGAGATGACCGAGCGTTTCGACCGCATCCGCCTGACCCCGGACCGCTTCGCCTTTACGGAGGCCGAAATCGACGCGGCCATCGCCACCGTGGCGCCAGAGGACCGCACCGCCCTGGAACTCGCCGCCGACCGCATCCGCGCCCACCACGACCGCCAGCTTCCCCCGGACGCAAGCTGGACCGACCCCGCCGGCGCCACGCTCGGCTGGCGCTGGACGCCGGTCGATGCGGCGGGGCTCTACGTCCCCGGCGGCCTGGCGAGCTACCCCTCGTCGGTCCTGATGAACGCCATCCCCGCGCGCGTGGCGGGGGTCGAGCGGCTGGTCATCACCTGCCCGACGCCGGACGGCACGGTGAACCCGCTCGTCCTTCTGGCCGCGCGGCTGTCGGGGGTGAATACCGTCTACCGGATCGGCGGCGCGCAGGCGATTGCCGCGCTCGCCTACGGGACCGGGACGATCAGGCCCGTCGACAAGATCACCGGCCCCGGCAACGCCTATGTCGCCGCCGCCAAGCGCCGGGTCTTCGGGCGCGTCGGCATCGACATGATCGCGGGCCCGTCGGAAATCCTGGTCATCGCCGACGGCCCGAACGACCCCGACTGGCTGGCGCTCGACCTGCTGAGCCAGGCCGAGCATGACGAAAGCGCCCAGGCGATCCTGATGACGCCCGACGCGGACCTGGCCCGCGCCGTGGCCGACGCGGTCGAGCGGCGGCTGGCCACCCTGCCCCGCCGGGCCATCGCGGCGGCCTCCTGGCGCGACCACGGCGCCATCATCCTGACCCGCGACCTGGCCGAGGCGGCGGACCTGTCGAACCGCATCGCCCCCGAACACCTGGAACTCTGCGTTCCCGACCCCGAGGCGCTGGCCCAACGCACCCGCCATGCCGGCGCGATCTTCCTTGGCGCCTGGACGCCGGAAGCCATCGGCGACTACGTCGGCGGCCCGAACCATGTGCTGCCGACCGCGCGTTCGGCCCGCTTTTCCTCGGGCCTGTCGGTCATGGACTTCCTCAAACGCACGACGCTCGCCCGCATGTCGCCCGGCGCGCTTGCCGCCATCGGCCCCGCGGCAGAACGGCTCGCGGCGTCCGAGGGGTTGCAGGCGCACGGCCTGTCGGTCACGGCGCGGCTGGCGCGGCTGAATGAACGGGAACCTTGACGCAGGGCCTTTTTGAGGCTTGTTTTCGCCGGCCCGCATCTAGACGACCCCGCGAAAGTCCCTGAATGACCCGCCTTTGCGCCATCGAGATCGACGACACCGGCCTGCCCGCCCCCACGCCCGAGATCGAGCAGGAGCGCGCGGTCGCCATCTTCGACCTGCTTGAGGACAATGCCTTCGCCCTGCCGGCAAAGAACGGCGTGGCAGCACCCGGTCCCTTCCGGCTCGCGCTCTCGATCCGCGACGGACGGCTCGTCTTCGACATCGGAACCGAGTCGGCGGTCCGGCTGGCCGAGTTCCACCTGTCGCTCGGCCCCTTCCGCCAGGTGGTGAAGGACTATTTCCAGATCTGCCAAAGCTATTTCGAGGCGGTCAAACGCCTGCCCCCCGCCCAGATCGAGGCGATCGACATGGCCCGGCGCGGCATCCACAACGAAGGCGCGCGCGTCCTTCAGGAACGGCTCGAGGGCAAGGCGGAACTCGACGGCGCCACCGCCCGGCGCCTTTTCACGCTGATCTGCGTCCTGCAATCCGGGGGCTGAGGGTGGCGTCAGCCTTTCCGAGTTCGGTGCTCTTCTGCTGTGACCACAATGCCGTCCGTTCGCCCATGGCCGAGGGGATGATGAAGCGCTTCTATGGCCGCGCGGCCTATGTCCAGTCGGCCGGCGTGAAGAACGACATGGAGATCGACGGCTTCACCATCGCCGTCTGCCAGGAGATCGGGATCGAACTGTCGCGCCACCGCTCGCGCTCGTTCGAGGAGATGGCCGAATGGGGGGACGATCTGTCCGGGTTCGACCTGGTGGTGGCGCTCTCGCCGGCAAGCCAGCGCCTTGCCCTTGAATATACCCGCTTCTTTCACCTGGACGTGGAATATTGGCCGATCCTCGACCCGACCGGCATCGGCGAGACGCGCGACGCCAAGCTGGCCGCCTACCGCCAGGCCCGCGACCAGATCGAGGGGCGGATGCTGGACCGGTTCGGGCCGCCACTGCCGCTCACCACCGCCCCCTGAGCCGCCCGCGCTGCGAAATTGTCGCGCTCACGGAAACATTCCCCCTTGCGCCGTTCGCCCCTCGCCGGACCTGTGCTAGGAAGAACCAGACCGTTGCCCATAGGATTGTGCGTATCATGTCGATCAGGACGCTTCTTACCGCCACCGCCTTCGCCGCGCTGACCGTGCCGTTCCTTGGCCTGCCCACGGGCGCCGAGACGCCGAAGTTGCCGAAGCTCGAAATCTGCGACCCCTACCTGACCGGGGAATTCAACCAGTCCGGGGACCGGACCGAGACCGCCAAGAAGGTCGCCCACTATGACAAGGAAAAGGCCGAGGTGGTGAAGGACGAGGCCACCGTCATCGACCTTCTGGCCGAAGAGAAGTGGGACCCCGCGACCGGCGCCGAGATCAAGCGCGAGAAACTGTGCGTGGGCACGCCGACCTACGTTGCCAACTGGGCTGAACTCGTCGGACCGGGCACCGACGGCAAGGATGCGGTCCTGGCCAACGGCACCTTCGTCCTGCGCAAGGACGGCACCTTCGCCTTCGACTTCAACAAGCGGCCCTACGACGGCAAATGGGCCTGGAAGAATGGCAAGGTCGAATTGACGAGCCCCTGGATCAACGGCGGTCAGCCCTATGCCGTGCCGGTCGAGCGGGTGGAAACCCCGGTCGATGCGACCTATGCCGACGGCAAGACCGACAGCTATGTCACCACCGTCTACCGGATCGGTCCCTTCCGGCTCCAGCCGGTCGACACCACGATCAAGGGCGCCTTCATGGACTGCGCCTGCCCGACAAACTGACCAAGACCAGGGGGCCGGGGCGGCGGCGCGCCGCCCCCGGGCCGCTTCCTAGCCGGCCTTCTCCGCCTTGCTGACACGCACATAGCCGAGCCCCGGCTCAGCCCCGCGCAACTCATCCGGCACCGGGACGAGCGTCGCGCCCAGCCGCGCGCTCCACCGCCCGATTCGCGCCGCGATCCGTTCGGCCCGCGGCAGCTGCCAGTTCGGCGCGCGATCAAGAAATCCGTGGTCCGCAAGCGTCCGCCCCAGAAGGTCGAAGTCGGTCATGACCAGGGTCCTGTACCACTGGATCGGCGTGCCGCTGGAGGGATCGGTCGAATAGACGTCGGTATAAGCGTTGATGACCGTGACCTCGGCCCCCGAAAACGCATGGACCTGATCGGCCATCGCATCGGCGTAGTAGGCCCGACGCGCAATGATCGCCACCTTGCACTCGGGCGCGATGGCGGTGGCCGCCACATGAAAGGCCGACCCGTCGACGCCGACGATGCGGCGCGCGCTTTGATAGACGGCGATCTGCTCGGCCAGTGTCGCCTTTTCGGGCTGGAAAATCCGGTAGCCGGCCTCGGCCATCTGCCGTTCGATCAGATTCTCAAGGATATGATTGCCCTTGTAAGGCCCCGTCCCGGTCCGCGAGATATAGATATCCTGATCGGGCGTGGCCGGCGCGCCCGACCGACCGCGACGGCGCATGTAGGCATGGTGGCCGGGCGTGCCCAGAAAAAGCGCGGGGTCGGTCGAAATGCCCTGGGTCGGCAGGTAAAGCTCTTCCACCACTTCGACGCCGGCAACCGTATCGACCGGAATGCCGGGATCGTAGGGCACCAGAACCTCGGCCAGCCGCTTGCCGAGGTGCGGCGGATCTTCGGGCAGGCGGCGCGCCCTTTGGAAAAACAGAACCCCGTCCAGCGCGACGCCTTCGGCCCTGAGGTGATCGACCCCCCAAAGGCGCGACGCCGAATAGATGAATGCATGGCCGAAATGGTTGAAGACGACCCCGCCGAAAAGCCACCGGCCGGGACGGCGCCGCGCCTCAGCGCGGGACGGCACGCGGCAATCGACCGAAAGGCGCCCGGCGAAGGACCATGTTTCGGACGCGGCAAGACGCTCGCCATCCGGTGAAAAGACGCCACAGGCCTGCAGGGGCCAGCTGTAGGGGCTGTCGTCAGCACCATTCATCAGCGCGCCCTTGACCAGGGTCACCGCGGGTGCGCCGGGCCGCCACTCCTCTTTCGCCACGTCTGTCATCGCAACGGCGGCCCCTACCTTGGCACGATCAAAACCTGCTTAGGCGGCGCGGCGCGGCTTGTCATCCGGCGATCGCCGGCCCCCCCCTTTCGGGTGACCTGTCCCGGCACCTGTCGCAATTGGCCGGCTTTCGGTCTTGCCCGGTGGCGAATGACCCGGCAGAACGGGCCAAAGTAAATCCCGCCGACATCTGGGACCGAAGCCGATGACCAAGACGACGATCGAGAACTACTACGCCGCCTTCAACCGGGGCGACATTCCGGCCATGCTCGACACGCTCCACGACGATTTCGCCCATCATGTAAACGAAGGCTCGGTCCGCCTTGGCAAGGCCGCCTTCGCCGACTTCTGCCGCCACATGAGCGAAACCTACCACGAGACGCTGACGGACATGGTGGTCTTCGCCAATGACGCGGGCACGCGCGGGGCTGCGGAATTCACCGTGAACGGCACCTACCTCAGGACCGACCCCGGCCTGCCCGAGGCGCGGGGCCAGACCTATGTCCTGCCGGCCGGTGGCTTCTTCACGCTGAAGGAGGGCCGCATCACCCGCGTGACCACCTACTACAACCTTCAGGACTGGCTGGCGCAAGTCGCATGAGCGTCACCGTCCGCACCCTGACCAAGCCCGAGTTTGCCGCCGCCCTCGACGATGTGGCGCGGCTCAGGATCGCGGTCTTTCGCGACTGGCCCTACCTTTATGACGGCGACCTGGAATACGAGCGCCCCTATCTTCAGGCCTACCTCGACAGCCCCGATGCGCTCGTCGTCGGCGCCTGGGACGGCCCGCGCCTTGTCGGCGTCTCGACCGCAGCACCGATGGAGGACCACGCCGAGGAACTGGGCGCGCCCCTGAAGGCGCTCGGCCATGAACTGACCGATGTCTACTACTGCGCGGAATCGGTCCTTCTGCCGGAATATCGCGGCCGGGGCATCGGCCATGCCTTCTTCGACGCCCGCGAAGGCAAGGCGCGCGAACTTGGGCGGCACTACATGGCCTTCTGTTCGGTCAAGCGCCCCGACGACCATCCGATGCGCCCGGCCGAGGCGCGCACCAACGACGCCTTCTGGGCCGGGCGCGGCTACGCCCCCCTGCCCGGCGTCCACGCCACCTTTTCCTGGCGCGACATCGGCGCGCCCGCAGAAACGGTGAAGACCCTGCAGGTCTGGTTCCGCAAGCTTTGACCCGCGAAGGGACCTGCCGCCCATGAGGATCGCCGCCGCCGCCTACCCGCTGACCTGGTTCGACCGCCTTGCGGACTACGAGGCCAAGATCACCGCCTGGGTGACCGAGGCCGCCGCCAACGGCGCCGATCTGCTGGTCTTTCCCGAATATGCCGCGATGGAGCTTGCCTCGCTTGGCGGCAAGGCCGTGGCCGCCGACAAGGAAGCCGCCTTCCACGAGGTCGCCCGCCACCGCCCCGCCTCGGACCGGCTGCACGCCAGCCTAGCCGAGCGGCACGGCCTCGTCATCCTCGGCGCCTCCGGCCCGGTGTTCGATGCCGACCTTCACGCCGACCGTCCGGTCAACCGCGCCACGCTTTATGGACCGACCGGCACCCTTGGCCATCAGGACAAGGTGATGATGACCCGCGTCGAGCGCGAGGCGTGGAACGTGGCGCCCGGCCACGGGCTAACCCTTTTCGAGACGCATATCGGCAAGATCGGCATCTCGATCTGCTATGACAGCGAATTTCCGCTGCTGGCCCACCGCCTCGCCGAAGCGGGGTGCGAGATCCTGCTCGCCCCCTCGGCCACCCGCGCGCTTGAAGGCTTCACCCGCGTCCGCATCGGCGCCATGGCGCGGGCCCTGGAAAACCAGATGATCGCCGTCCACGCCCCCCTGGTCGGACCCGCCAACTGGTGCGCTGGAATGGGCGATTATACCGGCCGCGCCTCGGTCTACGGGCCGCCCGACAGGGGCTTCCCGCCCGAGGGCATCCTGGCCGAGGGCGCGCTCGGCCAGCCCGGCTGGACCTACGCCGACGTCTCGCTTTCGCTGGTGGCCGAGGTGCGCCGCGACGGGGGCGTCCTGAACCTGGCACACTGGCCAGAACAGGCATGCGGCGCCGAAAAGCTGCAAATCGTCCGCGCCGGCGGCCAATCGGGCTGATTCGAGGCTTGTAAAGCCCGGTTTCACGGCGCATTTAGTGCGCGCCCGCCCGGATGGGGCCGGGTCATCGCTGAAGGAGCGACCATGGCCAAGGATGACGAGCTTGAATTTCCTGGTGTCGTGCGCGAACTCCTGCCCAATGCGACATTCAAGGTCGAGCTCGAAAACGGCCATGAGATCATCGCCACGATGGCAGGCAAGATGCGCAAGAACCGCATCCGCGTCCTCGCAGGGGACAAGGTGCAGGTGACGATGACGCCCTACGACCTGACGAAGGGGCGGATCAATTACCGCTTCAAGTAAGATGGTGCGGCTGGTCCTTGGCTCGGCCAGCCCGCGCCGCCGCGAGCTTCTGGCCCAGATCGGCCTGACGCCCGCCGCCGTCCTGCCCCCCGACATCGACGAAACGCCCCAGAAGGGCGAGGTGCCCCGCGCCTATGTCGCGCGCATTGCCCGTGCGAAGGCGATGGCGGTCGCTGCGGGCGAGGACGATGTCGTCCTGTGCGCCGACACGACCGTCGCCGTCGGGCGCCGGATCCTCGGCAAACCCGCCGACGCGGCCGAGGCCGCCGATTTCCTCTGGGCGCTGTCGGGCCGCCGCCACCACGTCCTGACCGCCGTCACCGTCAGGCGCGGCCCGCGCCTGTGGGAAAGGCTGGTGGACAGCGAGGTCAAGGTCAAACCCCTGTCGAACGCCGAGGTGAACGCCTACCTGGCCTCCGGCGAATGGCAGGGCAAGGCCGGCGGCTATGCTATTCAGGGCCGCTTCGGCGCGCTCATCCCCTGGATCAAGGGGTCCTTCACCGGCGTCGTCGGCCTGCCGCTGGCCGAAACCGCCACCCTTCTGGCCGCCGCCGGCCTGCCCGTGACCGAGGCACCACAATGAAGGGCCGCGTGATCGTCCTTGGAACCATGGACGGGCGCGAGGTCGCGGCGCTGATGGTCGACGGCAAGCTTCAGGACCTTCTGATCGCGCCCCCGGACGACACGCCGGGCTTCGCCCCCGGCGCCATCCTGCGCGGCACGGTCGACCGCCAGATGAAGGGCATCGGCGGCGTCTTCATCCGCCTGCCCGACGGCGCCAAGGGGTTCCTGCGCGACGTGGGCGGCCTTGCCCCCGGCCAGACCCTGATCGTCCAGGTCATCGGCCGGCCCGAGGGCGCCAAGGCCATCCCGGTCAGCCGCCGGCTTCTCTTCAAGTCGCGGCTTGCGATCGTGACGCCCGATGCGCCGGGCCTCAACATCTCGCGCCGTATCCGCGACGAAGAGGCGCGCGCCGACCTGACCCGGATCGCCGAAGCGGCCATGGAGGGTTCGCCCTTCGGCCTGATCCTGCGCTCGGCCGCCGAAGGCGCGGACCCCGACGCGGTCGAAGCCGACATCGCCGAAATGCGCGCCCTGGCCCAGGCGGTGACCGCCGACCTGTCCGGCGCGCCCGAACTGCTGCTCGACGCCGCAACGCCCCACGAAGAGGCCTGGCGCGACTGGACGGACCCCGCCCCAGACACGGTCGAGGACGGGCCCGACGCGCTCGCCGACCATGGCGTGCCCGAGGCGATCGCCGCCGTTCTGACGCCCCATGTCCCCCTGCCCGGCGGCGCCTCGATGGTCATCGAACCGACCCGGGCGCTCGTCGCCGTCGACGTGAACACCGGCGCGGACACGAGCCCTGCGGCGGGCCTGAAGGCCAACATCGCCGCCGCGCGAGAGCTTCCCCGCCAGCTGCGCCTCAGGGGCCTCGGCGGCCAGATCGTGGTCGATTTCGCCCCGGTCGCCAAGAAGGACCGCGCGACGCTTGACCAGCAGCTGAAGTCCGCCTTCCGGGGCGAGGCGGCAGAGACGGTGCTCGCCGGCTGGACGCCGCTTGGCAACTACGAGATCCAGCGCAAGCGCGACCGGCCGCCCCTCACGGCCTGACCTCACGGGCTGACCTCACAGGCTGACCGGCCGGCGGTTGCATCCCGCCCGGTTCCCGTGGCATGTCCTTGACCGTCCGACCCGCCGCTGCCCCGGAACCCGACGCCATGCCCTGCCCCATCTGCCACAAGCCGACCGACCCGGCCCACCGCCCCTTCTGCTCGCGCCGCTGCGCCGACATCGACCTCGCGCGCTGGCTGAACGGCAGCTACGTCATCCCCGGCCCGCCCCTGGACGAGGCCGAGGAAACGCCCCCCGCCCTGTCGCCGATGCCGCCCGAACGCCCGCACTGAGCGGCGGTTTTTTTCGCCCGCCCCTCTGGACAGCCCGCCCCCGCCCGACTAGAACGCCCAAAGCCGCGCCCCCAGGGGCCGCACGGCGCCCAGATAGCTCAGTTGGTAGAGCAGCGGATTGAAAATCCGCGTGTCGCTGGTTCGATTCCGGCTCTGGGCACCACTTGATCTCCTAAGTGTCTGAAAGATAATGCTCTTCCTGAGCGCCAGAAACCTAGCCCACCTTTTGGGCCACCTTTAATTGATCGATGAACTCGGATGTCCAGGCGCGGCACGCCCGCGCCCGGAAGAGACCTAAAGGCGCGGGTCTACACCGTAAGCGATTCCGGCGAGACACCCTTCGCGATTGCGTCGGAGAACCAGTGGGGCTTCCTCCCACGGCCAGACCAGGTGATCGACGCATTCTCGGGATGCCGGTACTTCGCAGTGGCAGGTGAGCGGGTCTTTCCGCCGCCAACTCCGAGTAGCTCACCCAGGGTGAACCCGAGCTCCTTAGCTTGAGCTTCGAGGGCAGCGCGAGCCTCAGACTTCTTTCGATCCTCAAAGCCTGAGATCGCTTTTGCCACGTCCTTCGAAAGCTGTTTCAGTTCAGCCAAGTTCAGAGAGTTCAAGTCAATACTGCTCATTTGTACCTCCATGTCATACGACGGATTCTAGTCGAAAACCGTGCCAGGGTTCAATCAAAGTGCTTTCCGCTTTTGTGTTACTTCCATCGCACCGCGCTACAACACTATGGCACGGCAAGAAATATCGCACTATTCTGCGCAAACCTAGGAACGTCGTAACCTGGGCATCGCGATGCTCTTCACCATGGAGAGATCGTGATGAGGATACTTTCAAAGCGCCAGCTCAAGGAGTTGGTCCTGTACTCGCCGCAACACGTCGCGAGGCTGGAGAAGGCCGGAGCATTCCCCAAGCGGGTCAACCTCGGGCCGAACCGGGTCGGATGGGTCGAAAGTGAAGTGCTGGAATGGCTCGAAGAGCGGATCATGCGCCGCGATACCTGACGACACTCCCCTTGTGGGAGCGCGGGTGGCCGGGTCTGCAGAATCCGGTCACCCAACCTTTGCGTGTAGCTTCGATCTGTGGAATGATGATGGAGCTAGCGCGGATATGGATTCCCATAGAAAAACAACCACATACAACGGGACGTCAGACAAGGCGAAAGTCCATATGCTCTTAGATAACAAAATTCACGGCAAGGTTGTTGACGAGCTTCGAGCGGCCTTGAGCCCAGACTCGAAAATGTTGGTTTTGACCGCCTGGTTTTCCGTTTTTGGCTATTCCGCACTAAAGTCGGAGCTCGGCAAGGTTCAGGACTTGCGTATTCTTTTGGCGCGACCCGATGCCGCTCTTCCGCTGCCACTGGCCGGGACCAATGAAGAGATTGGCCTGAAGAATGAGCTGAGCCTCCAGCGCATCGCCGCCGAGTGCGCGGATTGGGTTCGGAAGAAGGTCCAGGTCAGGCAGCTCGCGGGAGCGCCTATCGCGCAGAACATTTTTCACATTCAGCCGCCAGCTGGCGAGGCGGTTGCCGTCGCCGGGACTTCGGACTTCACCTCCGCTGGCCTTGGCGTTGTACGCTCCAGCAGCTTCGCAATGAACACCGTGGCAAAAGACCCGGAGGCAACGAAGCAGTTGCTCAATTGGTTTGAGACGATCTGGAATGATCCAACGGCCGTCCTCAACGCCAAAGACGCCGTGCTTGAAAGCCTCGATTTCCTCGCCGCAGACAAGCCCGCCAACCTTCTCTACTTCATCACACTCTTCAATATTTTCCGGGACTTCATCGAGGAAATCGATGAGGAAAGCATCATCCGGTCGAAGACCGGGTTCAAGGACACGTTGGTTTGGAACAAGCTCTACAAGTTCCAGAAAGACGGCGTTCTCGGCGCTATCGATAAGCTTGAGCGCTACAACGGCTGCATCATCGCCGACAGCGTCGGCTTGGGTAAGACGTTCGAGGCGCTGGCTGTCATCAAATACTACGAGCTGCGCAATGACCGCGTCCTGGTGCTCGCGCCCAAGAAGCTCCGGGAAAACTGGACGGTCTACACGATCAACGACAAGCGCAACCTGCTTGCGGCTGATCGCTTTAACTATGATGTCCTGAACCACACCGACTTGAGCCGCGAAACGGGCCGCTCCGGCGAGATCAATCTGGAGACGATCAACTGGGGCAACTACGACCTCATTGTCATCGATGAATCGCACAATTTCCGGAACAACAATCCGAGCAAGGACAAGATCACTCGCTATCAACGGCTGATGGATGAGGTGATCCGGAAGGGCGTCAAAACCAAAGTCCTGATGCTCTCTGCAACGCCGGTGAACAATCGGCTGAACGACCTCAAGAACCAAGTCGCCTTCATTACCGAAGGGCAGGACAAGGCGCTTGCCAATGCGGGCATCCAAAGCATTGAGGTGACACTCCGCCGGGCGCAGACGCAGTTCAACACCTGGCTGAAGCTCCCGGCTGAAAGCCGCACCACCGAAGGCCTGCTCGAAAGCCTGAATTTCGGCTATTTCAAGCTGCTAGACCTGCTCACCATCGCGCGCTCGAGGCGGCATATCGAGAAATACTACGACACGGCGGAAATCGGGAAATTTCCCGAGCGTCTGAAGCCGCAGAATGTGAAGTCGGACATCGACAAGGACGGCCACTTTCCGCCACTCAAAGACATCAACCGGTCGATCAAGAAGCTCTCTTTGGCGGCCTATGCGCCCCTGGATTACGTCCGCGCCGACAAGCAGGATGATTACAGTCGCAAGTACGACCAACAGGTCAAAGGCGGCAAATCGACCCTCAAGCAGGTGGACCGGGAACGGAGCCTGATCCACCTCATGCGGGTCAACATGCTCAAGCGCATGGAGAGCTCGATTCATTCCTTCGCGCTCACCGTGGAGAAGATTCACGCCCAGGTCGGCAACTTCCTCGCAAAGATCGATACTCATGAGGCGACGGAAATCGAGGAATTGCTCATCGAGGACATTGAGGCCGATTCTCCTGAGCTCGAAGACCTTATGATTGGCCGCAAGGTCAAAGTGCTGATCCAGGACCTGGACCTCATCCGGATGCGCCAGGACCTCGAAGCGGACCGCATCCTCTTGGGCTACCTGCTCGACGAGGCGCGGAAGATTGCGGCGGCGGATGATGCCAAGCTTCAGAAGCTGAAGGATATCATTGCCGCCAAACTCAGAACGCCGATCAACCCTGGCAACAAAAAGGTCATCGTTTTCACTGCCTTCTCCGACACGGCGGAATATCTCTTCAAGCACGTTCATACCTGGGCGCTGAAGGAACACGGGCTTCACAGCGCCCTTGTGACGGGCAGCGGTACCAATCGCTGCACCATCGACGGCTTACCGCGCGACCTCAACAGCATCCTGACCAACTTCTCGCCCGTCTCGAAAGAGCGCGACAAGATCGACCTCGATGCCACAACCGACATCGACATTCTGATCGCAACGGACTGCATCTCGGAAGGCCAAAACCTCCAGGACTGCGACATGCTGGTCAACTACGACATCCACTGGAACCCGGTGCGCATCATTCAGCGCTTCGGGCGGGTGGATCGCTTGGGCTCAAAGAACGCGGCGATCCAGCTCACCAACTTCTGGCCCAACATGGAGCTGGACGAGTACATCAACCTCGAAGCCCGCGTGAGCGGTCGCATGGTGCTCTTGGACATTTCGGCAACCGGCGAAGAGAACGTCATCGAGTATGACGAAAACAAGCAGATGAATGACCTGGAATACCGCCGCAAGCAGATGCAGCAGCTCCAGGACGCCGTCATCGACCTTGAGGACATGGACGGCAGCGTCTCCATCACCGACATGACGCTGAACGACTTCCGCATGGATTTGTCCGGCTTCATGAAGGACAATCTGAAGCGCCTGGAAGGCTCTCCAACCGGACTTCACGCGGTTGTCGCACCCAACATCGATGAGGCCGTGCCGGGCGCGATTTTCTGCCTGCGTGACCTAAAGGGGAAGGTGCAGAACGAAGACAACTACGCTTTGGCCCCATACTACCTCGTATATGTCGCCGAGACGGGCGCTATCGTCTTCAACCACCTTCAGGCCAAAAAGAGCCTGGACGTGTACAAGAAGCTTGCCTCCGCGGCGACCGCGATTGATCCTGCCAGCATCTCTGCGCTCAATGCCAAGACGAAGAACGGTCGCGACATGAGCGGCTATTGCGCCCTCATGGATCGCGCCATCGAGAGCATTGTCGGCAAGACCGAGGAAAAGGGCGTCGAAAGCCTCTTCGCCCGTGGCGGAACCGCACTCACAAAGGATCACCTCAAGGGTGGGGATGATTTTGAAGTTGTCAGCTTCCTCATTATCCAAGCCACCCCATGATCGACGCCTTCCTTTCCAGCCTAAGCATCCCTGAGGCCTGCTTGCTCGACAAGCCGGTCTACAAAAAGATGTTCCTAGACCACGCTGAGCTGGACCAAACCGACAAGAAGGCGATGAGCGAGGACGTCGACCGTATCCGCTGGCAGTACACGCTCAAATCGGACACGATCAACATCGCCCCATTCCAGGACAGCGAGCGCGAATACCTGGAGATCGCCGTCCTCTCGGTTGAGCTTTCTAACCCCGCCCGGCTCAATCGCATCGCAGCATTCATGCACCGGGCCATCCCGTATCCGTTGATCCTGGCCTTCGAGTACGATGGCAAGATTGTCATCAGCGTTGGGGAAAAGCGGATCAATCAGGCGGACAAGTCGAAGCTCGTCATAGCTGAGCGCTGGCAAACGCAATGGATCGATCCGCAAAAGCCTTCAACAGCACAAAAGGGGTTCCTAGAGGCGATCCAACTCCATCGCCTGCCTTCGACGAACTTTTATGCTCTCTATGAAGCTTTCCAGGCACAAGTCGTCGCACTGATTGCCTCGGACCGGACCGGAGGGTTCACTGCAGCACATATTACGGAATCGAAAGAGTATGCTGCCATTCTCGGTGAGATTGACAGACTCGAACGCGAGATTGCAGCGTTGCGCACGGCGCTGAAGCGCGAGCATCAGATGGGAGGCAAGGTCACCCTGAACGGCAAGATCAGGGAACGGAAAGATGCTATACTCAATCTTGAAGCGCGCCTGAAGATTAAAAAATAAAGTAAGAAGTAGGACATGCAAAAAATCACCCCGGAAGACGGCCAGAGCGCCAACATCCTTGAGGAAAACATTGCCCAACTTAAGGCATTGTTCCCCGACGCTTTTACTGAAGGCGGAGTCAATTTTGACGTTCTTCGGCAGTTACTTGGCGACGCAAAAGTGCTGGATGAGGGCGAGGAGAAGTATGGCCTCAACTGGTTTGGCAAGAAGGCCGCCCGTCAAATTGCACTGACCCCGAGTGCTGGAACGCTTTTGCCGCGCCCCGATCAGAGTGTAGATTGGGATACGACCCAGAACCTTTTCATTGAGGGGGATAACCTTGAGGTCCTGAAGCTTTTGCAAAAGAGCTATGCCAATAGCATCAAGGTCATATACATTGATCCTCCCTACAATACTGGAGGTGAGTTTATATACCCAGACAGATTTCAAGAGAATCTGGATACATACCTAAAGTATACTGGGCAAATATCTGATGACGGGATGAAGTTCTCCAGCAGTACCGAAACTACTGGCCGCCGCCACACTGCCTGGATGAATATGATGCTCCCAAGACTGCGGGTGGCGAGGAGTCTGCTCACAGCGGATGGATATATTTTTATTTCAATTGACGAGAATGAAGGGGCAAACCTAAGACTCATATGCGATGAAGTTTTCGGAGAGGAAAACTTCCTAGCGGAAGTTGCCTGGAAGCATACACAACAGAGCAAGAACGATGAGCCGTATTTCTCTAGAAATAAAAATACTTTGATTGTGTATAGAAAATCAGACCAAACCAAACCATTCCGATTCCCCAGAATTGAAGCGGATAACCAAAATTATTCAAATCCTGACAATGATCCCAAAGGTGACTGGCGCCCGGGCGACGTCAGAAGCCCTAGTTTCAGGCCGACCTTGAAATACGACATTGTATCGCCCTCAGGGAAGGTGATTTCGCCGCCGGACAATGGTTGGCGTTGGAGCAAGGACGCTGTTATGGCGAAAATCGCAACAGGTGAAATAATCTTCTCTAAGGATGAATCTAGGATAATCCGCAAGATATACCTGAGCGAACAAGATGGAAGAACTCCTGAAAACGTTTGGGCTGGAGAAAGGTTTGGCACGACGCGAGGCGCAAACGCTCAGATAAAGGCCCTTTTCGATGGAAGTGTTCCGTTTGATACGCCGAAACCAATTGAGCTCATAGAGGCAATCATCGACCTGTGCCACAACGACAAGGATTTTTTTGTTCTGGACTTTTTCGCGGGCTCCGCATCAACGGCACACGCAGTCATGAACTCGAATGCGCAAACTGGGGCCAGTCGTAAATTCATTTGCGTTCAGCTGCCAGAGACTGTGGCAGAAAACTCCGTATGTGCTGAGCTAGGATTTGAAAACATCGCGGACATTTCCCGTGAAAGAATTGTTAGGGCGGGCAAGGCAATTAAAGATCAGGAAAACGGGAAGAATGTTGATGTCGGATTTCGCTCTTTTTCACTGAGCAACTCAAACATCGTAGCTTGGAACCCTGACCGGCACGACCTTGAGAAGACCTTGCTATCTCATAGCGATCACCTTGTTGATGGTCGAACTGATTTGGATATTTTGACGGAGCTTTTGCTTAAGCGCGGAATTGAGCTCACAGCCCAAATCGAGAAGCGAGTTGTCTCAGGCAAGGCGATCTATTCTGTTGGATTCGGAGTGCTTTTTGCCTGCCTTGAAGACGCAATTGGATCAACTGATGTTGAGCAAGTTGGTCAGGCGATCCTCGATTGGCACAAAGAGCTTGAACCCGAAGCTGACTCACACGTCTTCTTCCGCGACAGTGCTTTCGCGGATGACATCGCCAAAACCAACATGGCGGCGATCCTGGAGCAGAATGGCATCAGCCACGTCCGCAGCCTTTAATCTTGTCGAGTATGCCTCCGATGAAACTACATTTCGAAGACAACCTCGATTACCAACAAGCAGCGATTGCTTCGGTTGTTGAGCTGTTTAAGGGCCAGGAAGTGTCCCGGTCAGAATTCACCGTGACCTATCGTCCGCAGACGGGGCCGCAGGCTACCCTCGGGCTTATCGAGAGCGATCTTGGCGTGGGCAATCGACTTCAGCTGATCGATGAAGAGTTACTCGAGAACCTGGCCGACGTACAGTTGCGCAATGGCTTGGCGCAGGACAAAGTCCTGCAATCGGGCGACTTCACCGTCGAGATGGAGACGGGAACCGGGAAGACCTACGTCTACCTCCGGACCATCTTCGAGCTGAACCGCGAGTACGGTTTCACGAAGTTTGTTATCGTGGTGCCGTCCGTCGCCATCAAGGAAGGTGTCTACAAGACGCTGGAAATCACACGCGACCACTTCGAGAACCTCTACGCAATGGCCAAGGGGTACGAGTATTTCCTCTATGATTCCTCGAAGCCGGGTGAGGTTCGCAATTTTGCGACCAGCCCGACTATCCAGATCATGGTCACCTCCGTTGGTGCAATCAACAAGAAGGACGTGAACAACCTCTACAAAGAGAATGAGAAGACTGGCGGCGAGAAGCCGATTGACCTGATAAAGGCAACCAACCCCATCATCATCGTCGATGAGCCGCAGAGCGTCGATGGAGGCCTCCAGGGGGCCGGTAAAACTGCGCTGAAGGCCATGAATCCGCTTTGCACGCTGCGGTACTCGGCAACCCATGTCGTGAAGCACCACATGGTCTACCGGCTCGACGCCGTAGACGCATATGAGCGCGGCTTGGTGAAGCAGATCGAGGTTGCATCGCTGGAGATCGAGGGCGGGCACAACAAGCCATATGTGAAGCTGATTTCGACCCACAACCAGAAGGGCTCCATTACCGCTAAGGTCGAGCTCGACATTGCCAGCGGTAAGGACGTGAAGCGTAAGATCGTGACGGTCGAAGACGGTGACGACTTGGAGCAGCTCACCAACCGCTCACTCTACGAAAACATGCAGATCGGCACGATCACCGTTGGCCCCGAGCAGATCATCGAACTCAAGGGGCCAGGCCTCGATAAGGTGCTCAAGCCCGGCATGTCGCACGGTGGCGTCGATCCCGATGAGCAGAAGCGGCTGATGATCCGCCGCACTATAAAGGAGCACCTCGACAAGGAGCTGCGCTTCAAAGAGACGGGCCGCCCGATCAAGGTTCTGAGCCTCTTCTTCATCGATAGCGTCGAGCACTACCGCCAGTACGACGATTCCGGGAATGCCCACAAGGGCAAGTACGCCACCATGTTTGAAGAGGAATACAAGAAGCTCGCTAAGAGCCCGGCCTACAACACGCTGTTTTCCCAGATCGACGCCGACCAGGATGTCGAGGGGCTCCACAACGGCTATTTCTCCATCGACAAGAAGGGTGGCTGGACCGACACGGCTGAAAACAACCAATCCAACCGCGACAACGCCGAGCGGGCTTACAACCTCATCATGAAGGACAAAGAGAAGCTGCTCAGCTTCGACACGAAGCTGAAATTCATCTTCTCGCACTCTGCGCTTCGCGAAGGCTGGGACAACCCCAACGTCTTCCAGATTTGCACCTTGCGCGACATGGGCACCGAACGCGAGCGTCGGCAGACCATCGGTCGCGGACTTCGCCTTTGCGTTGATCAGAGCGGCCAGCGCCTGCGCGGCCACGAGGTCAACACGCTCACCGTCATCGCGACGGAAAGCTACGAGGATTTTGCGAAGAACCTCCAGAGCGAAATCGAGCAGGATACCGGCATCAAGTTCGGCATCGTCGAGCCGCATCAGTTTTCCGCGATCATGGTCCAGTCCGAAGACGGCGAAACCAAGCCGCTTGGCGCGACCGCGTCCACAAAGCTTTGGGAACACCTCAAGGCCGCCGAACTGATCGATGCGAAGGGACGGGTTCAGGACAGCCTACGCACGGCGTTGAAAGCTGGCACCCTGGCACTGCCCGAAGAGTTCGCCGCCCAAGCTGGCGAAATCAACGCCATCCTCAAAAAGCTCGCCGGTCGCCTCGACATCAAGAACGCCGACGACCGCAAGGTCATCAAGACCCGCGAAGCGGTCCTGCAAAGCCTGGAATTCAAGGCTCTGTGGGAACGCATCAAGCACAAGACCACCTACCGCGTTGAATTCGACAACGCCAAGCTGATCGAGGACTGCGCGGAAAACATCCGCAATTCTGAGCCGATCACCAAAACCCGTGCGCGCTTCCGCAAGGCCGGTCTGGAAATCGGTAAGGGCGGCGTCTCCGCCAAGGAAGACGGTGCCAAGAGCGCCTATACCACGATCAACGAAGACGATATTGAGCTGCCTGACATCATCACCGAGCTCCAGGACAAGACGCAGCTCACGCGCGGCAGCATCGTCGATATCTTGCTCAAGAGCGACCGCATCGAAGACTTCAAGCGCAACCCGCAGCAGTTTGAGCTACTCCCCGATCCTTGGACAGTTTTCCGGGTAAGTTAAGCTACAGCCTG
>CAMFGW010000022.1 GCA_945952025.1 uncultured Paracoccaceae bacterium | reverse complement strand
TACACACTGCATATCGTCGGCAGCGTCAGATGTGTATAAGAGACAGCTCTGGTCCAGGAACTTTATGACGAGGTCATGGGCCTTGGCCCGCTCGAGCCCCTCTTGAAGGACGAGACGGTCAACGACATCCTGGTCAACGGGCCGCGCCAGATCTTCGTCGAACGGTCGGGCAAGCTGACGCTGACCGACATCACCTTCAAGGACGAACGCCACCTCCTCAGGATCATCGACAAGATCGTGTCGGCCGTGGGCCGGCGCGTCGACGAATCGAACCCCTATTGCGACGCGCGCCTTGCCGACGGGTCGCGCTTCAACTGCATGGTGCCGCCGGTCGCGGTCGACGGCTCGCTCGTTTCCATTCGTAAGTTCAAGAAGGACAAGCTGGGCGTCGACGACCTGGTGCGTTTCGGCGCCTTCACCGAGGAGATGGCGGCCTATCTTCAGGCCGCTGTTGCCACGCGCCTGAACGTCATCGTGTCGGGCGGTACGGGTTCGGGCAAGACGACGACGCTCAATGCGCTGTCGTCCTTCATCGACAATACCGAGCGGATCCTGACGATCGAGGATACGGCGGAACTTCAGCTGCAGCAGACCCATGTCGGCCGCATGGAAAGCCGGCCTGCCAACGTCGAAGGCAAGGGCGCCGTCACCCAGCGCGACTGTCTGCGGAACGCGCTGCGTATGCGCCCGGACCGCATCATCGTCGGTGAAACGCGCGGTGAGGAAGTCATCGACATGCTTCAGGCCATGAACACCGGCCACGACGGGTCGATGACCACGATCCACGCCAACAGCGCCCGCGACGGTGTCAGCCGTCTGGAAAACATGGTCGCCATGGCCGGGATCGAAATGCCGCTGAAGGCCGTGCGCTCGCAGATCGCCTCGGCCGTCAACCTGATCGTTCAGGCCAGCCGCCTTCAGGACGGTTCGCGCCGCATGACCTCGATCACCGAGATCACCGGGATGGAGGGCGAGGTCATCTCGATGCAGGAGATCTTCCGCTACGAGCGCCTTGGCCTTGCGCCGGACGGCAAGATCATCGGCCGCTTCACCGCCACCGGGGTCCGGTCCGCCTATGCCGACCGCTTCAAGCAGTGGGGCTATGACCTGCCGTCCTCGATCTATGAACCCGTTGCAGCGGAGTAAGCCATGATTATCAGCCCAACCCCGATCATCTACGGCCTGATCTTCGTCGCCGTCCTCGTCCTGGTCGAGGGCCTGTACCTTGTCATCTTCGGCAAGTCGATTTCGCTCAACAGCCGGGTCAGCCGGCGGCTTGAGCTTCTGGAAAAGGGCGGCCAGCGCGAAAAGGTGCTGGAACAGCTGCGCAAGGAAGCGACGCAGCACCTGAAGGCCACCGGCATTCCGCTCTATTCGATCCTGGCCAAGAAGGCGCAGATGGCCAACATCGCCTTTTCGCCCAAGGCGCTCGTTGGCGTCATGGCGGGGCTGTCGGGCGTCGCCTTCGTCTTCCTGTCGATTGCCACCAGCGCCAGCCTTGGCGTCCAGATCGCCGTCGCGATCCTGATGGGGGTCGGCGGCGTCTTCATGTGGGTGAGCCGCAAGGCCAAGAAGCGGCTGAACCTGATCGAGGAACAGCTGCCGGACGCGGTCGAGCTGATGGTGCGCTCGCTCCGCGTGGGCCATCCGTTCGCCTCCGCCATCCAGATCGTCTCGCGCGAGGTGCCGGACCCGCTTGGCACCGAGTTCGGCATGATCGCGGACGAAGCGGCCTATGGCCGCGACGTGTCGGAATCGCTCAAGGACCTGGCGGAACGGGTCGACATGCAGGACCTGCGCTTCCTGGCCGTCGCCGTGACGATCCAGAGCACGTCGGGCGGCAACCTGGCCGAGATCCTGGACGGGCTGGCCAAGGTGATCCGCGCCCGCTTCCGGCTGTTCCGCCGGGTGCGCGCCATCACCTCGGAAGCCAAATGGTCGGGCATGTTCCTGTCCGGCTTCCCCCTGGCGGTGCTGGCCGTCATCCAGATCCTGAAGCCCGACTATTTCGACACGGTGAAGAACACGGCCGCCTTCATTCCGATGGCTCTCGTCGTCTTCGCGCTTCTGGGCGCCAACATGGTGTTCATGAAGATCATGACCAATATCAAGGTGTAAGGACCCATGTCCGCGATCAATCAAATGCTGGTCGACAAGCTTGGACCGCTCGGGCCGCTGATCGTGCTTGGCGGGCTGGGCTTCCTTCTGATCCTCGCAGTCCTGCCGATCCTGATGCGCAAGCAGGCCGACCCGATGGCCAAGTTCCGCGACCAGGCCAAGCCGTCGGCCGCGGGCAAGGAGGCGGGCGCCAAGAAGTCGCTGCGCTATGGCGGCAAGGGCAGCGACCGGCTGGACAAGTTCGCGACCTTCCTCGAACCGAAGACCGAGGAAGAGATGACGACCGCCCGCATGCGCATGACCCGCGCGGGCTACCGGGGCCGCAATGCCGTCCGGACCTTCCACGCCATCCAGTTCACGCTTGGCCTCGTCTGCCTGACGATCGGCGTGGGCTATGCGCTCTTCGCCTCGATGAGCGAGGGGATCTCGACCACGAAGCTGATCCTGTCGGTCCTCGTGCCGGGTGCCGTCGGGTATTACCTGCCGAAATACTGGGTCGACAAGCGCGTCACCTCGCGCCAAGGCGAGATCCAGAACGGCTTCCCCGATGCGCTCGACATGCTTCTGGTCTGCGTCGAGGCGGGCCAGTCGCTTGACCAGGGCATCATCCGCGTCTCGAAGGAGCTGCATGCGGGCTATCCCGCGCTGGCCGAGGAATTCGAGATCGTGGCGCAGGAGGTCAAGGCGGGCAAGGAAAAGACCGCCGTGCTGCGCGCCTTCGGCGATCGGGCCGGGGTGCAGGACGTGTCCTCTTTCGTGACCGTGATGATCCAGTCGCAGACCTTCGGCACCTCGATCGCCGAGGCCCTGCGCGTCTATGCGTCGGAAATGCGCGACAAGCGGGTGATGCGCGCCGAAGAGGCGGCCAACAAGCTGCCGACGAAGATCACGCTCGGCACCATGATGTTCACGGTGCCGCCGCTGCTCATTATCCTTGTCGGTCCGTCGGTCTACGATATGATGCAGATGTTCCAGAATTTCAAAATGTAGACACATGCTCCGAACCCGTCCCGGCCTGGCCGTGGCATCGCTTCTGACACTGGCCGCCTGCTTTCCCGCAGGCGGCCTTTCGCAGAAGGGCAAGCCCGGTCCCTCGCCTTACGCGCCGGGCGTGGCCAAGGACGAACAGTCGGTCGACGGGCTGATCGTCGGCCACAGGCTGATGGCGGCGGGGGAATATCAGCTGGCGCTCGACGCCTATTACCGGGGTGCCGCCGAACACGGGGCGACGGTCGATGTCTTTTCGGCCATCGGCTCGGCCGACCTGAAGCTCGGCCGGCTTGGGCAGGCCGAACGTATGCTGCGCAAGGCGATCGAGATCGACGGGCGGTTCGTTCCGGCCTGGAACAACCTTGGCGTCGTCCTGATGGAGAAGGGCGACGTGGGCGAGGCGAGCCGGGTCTTCAAGACGGCCTATGCGCTGGACAGTGGCCGTTCGGACGACATTCGCAACAATCTGCGCCGCGCGCTCGCCAAACTGGACAATCCCGCCTATTCTCCCCCGCCAGAGGAGCATTTCTCGTTGGTCAGGCGGGGATACAACGAATATCTGTTGCTGACCAACTAGTGAGGCAGAGCAGAAAAGGACGCAGAAGATGCGCCACCCACTTCCAACATCCCTGCTTCTTGCGGGGGTGATCCTGTTGGCCGGCTGCGCGCACCGCGACAAGGGCGCCGAGGCGGCCAAGGCATTGAAAGACCTCAATGTCGTCGATGCGTCGGGCATGAATGACCTGATGCTGAACGCGACGAGCCCCGAACAGTCGGTGACCTATTTTGCCAAGGCCTCGGCCGACAATCCGACGCGGATCGACCTGAAGCGCGGGCTGGCCAAGTCGCTCATCCGCGCGGGCAAGGCCGCCGATGCGGTGCCGGTCTGGAAGCAGGTTGCCAACAGCGCCGACGGCACGAACGAGGACCGCGTGAACCTGGCCGACGCGCTGATCCGCACCAACGACTGGAAGGGCGCGCGGGCCGAGCTGAACCAGATCCCGCCGACCTACGAGACGTTCGAGCGCTACCGGCTCGAGGCGATGGTCGCGGACAGCGGCAAGCAGTGGAAGAAGGCCGACAGTTTCTATGAAACCGCCTTCGGCCTGACGACGAAGCCTGCGGGTGTCCTGAACAACTGGGGCTATTCCAAGCTGTCGCGCGGCGATTATCCCGGCGCCGAGAAGCTTTTCACCAAGGCGCTGACCTACGACAGTTCGGTCTTCACCACGAAGAACAACCTGGTGATGGCCCGCGCGGCGCAGCGCAAGTATGACATGCCGATCGTCGACATGACGCAGGCGGAACGGGCGCAACTGCTCTATACGGCCGCGCTGACCGCGATCAAGCAGGGCGACACCAACACCGGCAAGGCGCTTCTGCAGCAGGCCATCGACACCTCGCCCCAGTATTTCGAGGAAGCGGTCCGCGCGCTTCAGACGCTCGACGGGACCGCAGGCACGGTGGTGTCGCAATGATCGGCCAGATGCTGGGCATCACGCCCCCGCAAGCCTATTTCCTGATGCTGATCTGCGTCCTGCCGATCTGCTTCTGGGTCTGCCTGAGCGACCTGAAGAAGATGCGCATCCCGAACAAGGCCAATGGCCTTCTGATGCTGGTCTTCCTGGTGGTGGGCGGGTTGACGCTGCCGCTCGATGTCTTTGCCTGGCGCTGGCTGAACCTGCTGGCGGTCCTGGTCATCGGCTTCTTCCTGACGAACTTTGCCGGTGTCGGCGCCGGCGACAGCAAGTTCGCCGCCGCCGCCGCACCCTTCTTCGACCCCGCGCACCTGAGCTTCATCCTGCCCCTCTTCGCGGCCTGCCTGCTTGGCACCTTCGCCGGGCACCGCCTGTTCCGCGCCATTCCCGCCGCCCGGCGCGCAACGCCGGACTGGGCATCCTGGGGGCACAAGAAGTTCCCGATGGGGCTCGCGCTTGTCGGGACGCTCGTCGGTTACCTGCTGATCCGGTCCTTCCCCAGCCTTTACGACGCCTTGTTCGCCTGGACGACGAGGTAAAGCGGGCGGCGTTCGTGGATGGTGAGCGTGTAGCCGCCATCCGCGAGCGCCTTCAGCACCGTCGAGCGGACCCGGCCGTTCGACGGGCAGAGCGGCACGATCACATATTCCGCGTCGTCCACGCCAGCGAGCGTGCCGTAGTTCCAGGGTGCAGACCCGTGCGCCACCGGGAAGTCGCCATAGAGGTAGAGCGCGTTGAAGAGGTCGACGAGCAAGAGCTTCTTGCCGCTGTAGCCCGCCGCCTCGAGGTCGCGCGCCAGTAGTTGATGCACGGCCTTGGTGCCCATCGTCACTTCGCAGTCCGGCAGGGGCTCACCGTTCAACTTCGGCGGCTCGGGCTTGCCCGCGCGGGCCGAATAAATGGCGTAGGGCGATCCCGGGCGCATGGCCGAGACGCTTTCCTGCACGCCGAGAATGCGGATCGCGGCCGCGCGCACGTCGGTTTCGCCAACGAGGCCCAGAAGCGGCTCGGTCTTATCGGTCGGCGCGCTCATGTGGCGGATCGGGCTCATGGCCATATTGTTGAGCGACGGGAAGGCAAAGGCAGCGGCGACGAGCGCCAGACCGCCAAACCAGGGCCTGAGGTCGTAGCCGCCCGGCGTCAGGACCGGCCCGTCGGGACGCAGCGTCCAGAGCAGAAACGCGGGGAAAAGCACCCATTGAGGATCGTTGCCGTAGTTCTGATAGGTGATGTAGACAAAACCAGGCAGCAGGACCAGAAGCACGATCCCCTCGACGCTGCGACCCGCGAGCCGCAGGACGATGACCCCGGCGACCGCCAGAAAGTTCAGCCCGACGAAGGCCGGGCCACCCGCCACGACCCAGATGGGCTCGCCCGGCTCGGGCCGGACGGGCGAGCGTGCGACCGCCAGAAGATCCGCAGCATAGGCGGCCCAGAAATCCGGCCCGGCAAAAGCCGTGACCAGCCCTGCCACGATCAGCCCGCCAAGGATCGCCATCGCGGCGGTCCCCCACCAGTGCCTGAGGACGAGCGCTAGCGCGAACGCGGGCGCCAGCGCCAGGAAATAGGTCATCTTCATCAGGACCAGCACCCCGAGCCCCAGGCCCAGGACCAGCCCCTCGGCCCAGTTTGGCGCGCCGCCGTCACGCGGCGGGATCATGACAATGGGCAAGATCGTGAAGCTGACGGCCCAGGCCCAGCGGTTGTAATGCATCGAGGCGGAAATGGCGTTGTTCGTCTCGCCATGAACCAGTGCCACGCAATAGATCATGATCGCGGCGCCATAGAGCCAGCCGGACCAGTCCGACCGCGCCCGCCGGGCGATGATCGCGGCGGCGAAGGGGACAAGGATCAGCGCGACCAGAAGCTGGGCGGCAAAGAGCGAATGGCCGAAGGCGAGCCCCTGGCGCAGGAAGGCCGAGATGGGCGCGATGGCCAGGTAGCCGATCGGCGTCATGAAATCGAGGTGCGGCCATTCGCCCAGCGCCACGCGATAGGCCAGATCGGCCAGCTGGAAGGTGTCGCCCTCATGTTTGCCGGGGTAGAAGGCGCCCTTGATGAAGGGCAGGACGCCAAGTCCCAGCGCCACGATGGCCATGAAGACCGCCAGCCGCACCGGCGTCAACCGCCAGGGTTTCAGCCAGGAAAAATCAATCTCCAGCCCCTTTTTCGCCGGCGCGGGGGCCGCTTCGTTACCGTTATCCATGCCGCAATTTCCTGCCCGTTCGACCCTTTTTTGGCCACATTAACGGGTCAGTCTGACCATTGGAACGAAAATGACGCGACGCCCGAACGAGAGGCCCGTCAAGCCGTCGGGGTGGGTGATGCACGGAAGGCGCCAATGAACGTCCAGGTTACTCCGACCGCCGCTCAGGCGCCAACGAACGTCCAGCCGCCCGCGCCGCCGAAGAGCCTTTCGGACACCGGCCTGAACGCGGTGATGATGCGGGAAATCCTCATCAAGACCATGTTCCGCATGAACCTCGACCAGGCGTCGGACATCGCGCGCACGATCGCGCTGCCGCTCGCCCTGACGCAGGAACTGATCGACAATGCCCGCGCCCAGCGGCTGATCGAGGCGACGGGGACGCTGCATGCGACCTCGGGCGGCGAGATGGGCTACCAATTGACCGACGCGGGCAAGGCGCGGGCGCTCGATGCGCTGGCGCAGTCCGAGTATTACGGCGCGCTGCCGGTTCCGCTCGAGATGTACCGCGAGCAGGTCAAGCGCCAGTCGATCCGCAACATCCCGATGACGCGCGGCCAGCTGACCGGCGCCATGGGCCACCTGATCCTGCCCGAGGACCTTCTGGACCAGTTGGGCCCCGCCGTCGGCTCGGGCCGGTCGATCCTGATGTACGGGCCGCCAGGGAACGGCAAGTCCTCGATCTCGAACGGGATCCGCGACGCGCTCGGCGACAAGATCTTCATCCCGCGCGCCATCGAATATTCCGGCCAGGTCATCACCGTCTATGACCCGATCGTCCATTCGGCCGCGCAGGCGTCCGAGGATGATCCGACGAGCCTGCGCAAGTCGGCCAACCGCTTCGACAACCGCTATGTGCTGTGCGAACGCCCGACGGTCATCACCGGCGGTGAACTGACGCTCGACATGCTGGACCTGACCTACAACCCGACGGCGCGGACCTACACGGCGTCCCTTCAGCTGAAGGCCACCGGCGGCGTCTTCATCATCGACGACCTTGGCCGCCAGTCCGAGCCGCCGCAGAAGATCGTCAACCGCTGGATCGTGCCCCTGGAAGAAAGCCGCGACATCCTGGCGCTGCAGTCGGGCGAGAAGTTCGAGGTGCCGTTCGACACGCTGGTGATCTTCTCGACCAACTTCCACCCGAACGACATCTTCGACAAGGCAGCACTGCGCCGGATCTTCTTCAAGATCAAGATCGACGGGCCGAACCAGGCAAACTTCCTGAAGATCTTCGCGCTGGTCGCGAAGAAGAAGAAGATGCCGCTCGACGAGCGGGCGCTCCTGCACCTGCTGAAGGTCAAATATCCGACCATCGACAACAATTATGCGAACTACCAGCCGGTCTTCCTGATCGACCAGATGATCGCGATCTGCAACTTCGAGGGCATCCCCTACCAGATGACGCCCGAGCTGATCGACCGCGCCTGGGCCAACATGTTCGTGCGCGAAGAGACGATCATCCATTGACCCGTTCCATCACCCTTGCCGGATCGGGCCTCGCGGCCGCACCCTTCGGGCTGAGGCTCGCCGGGCAGGGCTATGAGGTCTTTGCCCTGCCCGCAGGCATGGCAGAGCCGCCCGAGCTTGACCTTCTGATCCTTTTGCCGCGCGACCTGATCGAGTGCGAGGAGCTGCTCTTCGAGAAGGCGCGCTTTGCGCGGCGGCCCGACGGGCCCGAGGCGATCCTGATCTGCGGCACGCTCTCGCCGCGCTATGTCCGGGCGCTTCGCGCGCGGGTGCCAAAGCACATCCGGCTGATCGACGCGGCCGTCGTCGGCTCGACCCGGCAGGTCGAGGGTGGCCAGGGCGCCTTCCTGGTCGGCGCCTCGGCCGAAGATTTCGCCCTTTCCGCCCCGATCTTCGGCGCCATAGGCCGGTCGGTCGAGCTGATGGGCGAGTTTGGCGCCGGCACGTCGGCCAAGGCGCTGCGCGACTGTTTTGCCGCCGCCACCTCGGCCCTGACGCGCAGCGCGCTCGACTGGGCCGGCGCGCAGGGGATCGAGGAGGAGCGGCTGGTGCGGCTTCTTGAGGCCACGTTCGACGGCGACGGAACCGCGCGCACTCCCGACCCCGCCGCCCATGTGACGAACACGCTGCCGGGCGACGAGGCTGGGATCGCGCTGGTCCGCAACGTCGAAAACGCGATCGACATCGCGCTGAAGGGCGTCCACCTGACGCCACCCCGCAACATGGCGCGCGGCTTCTCGTCCGTCCGTCACCGGCAGTTACACTAGGAAAGGGGCGGGACCGAAGCCCCGCCCCCCTGTCTGCCCAGACTCGCCCCCCCTGCCCCGCGATCAGAGCGGATTGTCCATCCTGAGCCGCATCTGCACCCGGCCCTTGGCGGCTGCGGCCCAGTTGATCTTCACCTCGTTCTTCGCCGCGCCCTGTTCGACGTCGACATAGGGCAGGTCCGTGCGCCGCTCGTTCGCGGGGCCGGTGATCGTGCCCTCGGGCGTCAGGCTTTCGACATTGCGCGCCCAGCCGCCGAAGGGCAGGACGGCGCCCTGCGCGACGTTCCACGTGGTCGCGGCGGTCGCCTGGTTGACCTCGACGAGCGTCGGGTTTTCGCAGGCCTGCGTCACCCCGTTGAAGGTATTGCCGGCAAAGGTCACGTTGCGCATCCGGCCCTTGTCGAGGGGCGCGAAGGTCGTATCGACCGCCTCGATCCGGTCGACCGAGCCGTTGACCACGCGAAAGACGTTGCCGGACACGTTCAGCCCCTGGATGAAATGGCCAAGGCCATAGGGCTTGACCACGATCCAGGCGAACCAGGGGGCCACGTCGATCGCCATGAACTGGTTGCCGACAAGGCTCAGGCCGCCGAATGAATACTGGTTGGCGAAGTTGGGCGTCGCCTCGTATTCGTTGGTCCATTCGATGAAGCTGTTGTCGCAGTAGTTCCCCGTCAGGGCCGTGCGGACGTTGGTCTGGGCCAGCACGATCCCGGCCAGCCGCGTGCCCTGCGTCTGGCTGTCGCCCTGGAACCAGTGGTTGCCGACGATCAGGTTGCCGTTGCCGCCCAGGACCGCGAAATGGCGGAACTGGGTTGCGCGGTTTTCGCGGATCTTCACGTCGTTCTGGTTGGTGTTCATCACGATCGAGGTGCGGTTTTGCGCGATGACCGCCCCCTCATTCGACAGGAACTGGCAGCGGTCGATCAGCATGCCCTGACAGCCGCCGCCGTGCGAGGTGATGCCGCGATCCTTGGGCGCGGTGATGTAGCAATCCCGCATCTGGAAGGTCGAGCCGGCGGGCGCCAGCAGGACGCCCGAGGCCACGCCGTTGCACTGGATATCCAGGTCGTCGAGGATCATTTTATCAAGTTGCTGAAAATTCGAAAAGTCCAGAACATACTTGAATCGGGTAAAGCTGTAGCTTTGCGTGCCCGGCGCGCCATAGAGCGGCTGGCTGAGCGTCACGGTCTGCGCGCCCACGTTCTTGGCTGTCACATAGACCTCGCGCCCGACGCCGGTCGCCTGCACCAGCGCGCCGACGGGGACGTTGGCGACGTTCGTCACATTGCTCAGCAGGTTCGGGCTGGCGGCAGCGTAACTCGCCATGCTGGTCACCACCGTCGGCGACCAGGCGGGGCCGTTGATGACGTTCAGCTGGCCGTTGCGGATCACGCGGCGGGTCATGAAGCTGACCTTGTTCGCGACCGCGCCCTGCATGTCGATGGGCGCCGTCACCTCGATCCTCCGGCCGCAAAGGTCGAGCGATTCGTGGTCGGTGAAGTTCAAAAGCGCCTGGAAGGCCTTCTTGAAGGCCAGTTCCTCGTTGCCGAAGGCTTCGGCATAGGCGTTCAGGTTGTAGCCGCGCGTCAGGGCCAGGCGCTTGTCGGCGGGCATGGTCACGGTGCCTTCGAAGCGCACGGGCGCGTCCATCTGCACGTCCGACGCCAGGTAGTAGGTGCCCTTCGAGAAAAAGACGCTGCGCCCCGTCGCCAGCGCATCGGCGTCCGCCGCCTCGACCGCGGCGCTGTCGTCGGCGACGCCATTGCCGATGGCGCCATAGTCGCGCACGTCGACCCAGTTCATCATGTTGCGCAGGAAGGCCTCGGTGATGTCCTCGATCACGATGTCATCGACGCGCACGATGCCGCCGGTAGCCCCGGTCAGGTCGATGCCGAAATGGCCAAGCGTGGCGCCAAGGCCCCAGACCATGTCGACGCCCTGGCGGTTGCCGGTGCCGACGATGGCCTGGATCGTCTCGACCCGGCCATAGGCGGTCAGCGCGACCGACGCGCCCACCTCGGTCACGCCCGCGAGGTGCGTGGTGGCGTTGACGCCGGCCCAGGCGGCGATGCGGACCGAGGGCAGCGAGCCGCTCATCGCCTTCACGCGGGCGGTGATGCGCAGGTAGCAGCCCGGCAGGATCGGGGTGGAGGCCATGGCGCGCAGGCTCATGGTCGCGGTCGACTTCTGCATTTCGAGGCAGCCGCCGAAGTCCTGGTCGGCGGGAACAAGGGCCGCGTCGGCAAAGCCCTGATAGGTCGGCGAGCCCGCCGTGCCATCCGTGCGCGACCAGTTCGACAGACCGGCTGCGAAGGCCGGAGGCATCAGCACCAGCCCGTCGGTAATGACCTTGTTCATTCTTGACCCCTTTTTGCTCTGATCGAGCCCGCGTGGGGCGGCGCAGGCCCCGGCAGGCAGGCGGGGCCTTTGGCGACCACCGTCGCGGGGCGTCATAGCGCCGGGGGGATCAGCGCGCGGTAAAAGCACCGCGCGGTGGAGGGCAGGCGGTCAGGCGGCCATTATCACGCGGCCGGCGCCGCCAGCTCGCCCTTGAGTGCGCGGTCGATCAGGTCCGCCGTCTCGCGCACGCCGTAAAGCGCGATGAAGCCGCCGAAGCGGGGGCCCTGGCTTGCGCCCAGAAGCACCTCGTAAAGCGCCTTGAACCAGTCGCGCAGCGGCTCGAACCCGTGGGTCGTGCCGACGGCGAAGACCATGGTCTGCAGCTCTTCCTCGTCCAGCCCGCCGGCCCAGCCGCGCAGGCGTTCGAGCAGGTCCTCGAACGCGCCGCGCTCGCGGTCGGTGGGGGCGCGGGACTGGCGGGTGGGCGCCACGAAGTCGTTGAAATACTTGACCGCGAAGCCCGCCGCCTGGTCGAGCTGCGGGTTCGTCTCGGGCGAGGTGCCGGGCGCATAGCGGCGGATGAAGCCCCAGAGCCCCTCCTTGTCCTTGGCGCCCGCCACGCTCGCGAGGTTCAGGAGCATGGCGAAGGACACGGCCATGTCCGACACGGGCGGCGTGCCGCCGTGAATGTGCCAGACGGGGTTCGCGAGCTTCTGCTCGTCGCTTTGGGCCGGGAAGGCCTGAAGCTGCTGGTGGTATTCGTCGACCGCCTTCGGGATCACGTCCCACCAGAGCCGCTTCGCAGTCTTCGGCTTCTGGAACATGAAGTAGCCGAGCGATTCCGTCGCGGCATAGGTCAGCCATTCGTCGATGGTCAGACCGTTGCCCTTGGACTTCGAGATCTTCTGGCCATGTTCGTCCAGGAAGAGCTCGTAGGTGAAATGCTCGGGCGCGGGGACGCCGAGGGCCTCGCAGATGCCGTCGTAGATCGGCGTGTTGGTGGAATGGTCCTTGCCATACATCTCGAAGTCGACGCCAAGCGCTGCCCAGCGCGCGCCGAAGTCGGGCTTCCATTGCAGCTTGACGTGGCCCCCCGTGACCGGAAGCGTCCATTCGCGGCCCGCCTCGTCATCGAAGGTGACGGTGTGGTTCACCTTGTCGACATGCTTGATCGGCACGTAAAGGACGCGGCCCGTCTCGGGGTGGATCGGCAGGAAGCAGGAATAGGTCTGCTGGCGTTCCTCGCGCAAGGACGCCAGCATGATGTCCATGATCTTCTCATACCGTTCGGCCGCAAGGCGGAGCGTGTCGTCGAAGCGGCCGGAGCGGTAGAACTCGGTCGCGCTGATGAATTCGTAGTCGAAGCCGAACGTGTCCAGGAACCGGCGCAGCATGGCGTTGTTGTGGTCGCCAAAGCTCGGGTATTCGCCGAACGGGTCGGGGACCGAGGTCAGCGGCTTTTGCAGGTTTTCCTTCAGCATCGCGCCGTTCGGCACGTTCTCGGGCACCTTGCGCATGCCGTCCAGGTCGTCGGAAAAGACGAAGAGCCGCGTCGGAATGTCGCTGATAAGCTCGAACGCGCGCCTGACCATCGTCGTGCGCTGAACCTCGCCGAAGGTGCCGATATGGGGCAGGCCAGAGGGGCCGTAGCCGGTTTCAAAGAGCACATAGCCCTTTTCCGGCGGCACCTTTTCATAACGTTTCAGCACGCGGCGGGCTTCCTCGAACGGCCAGGCCTTGGAAGTCAGGGCAGCATCGCGCAGAGACGTCATGGTCGCACACCTTCGTCAGGGCCGGCGCTCCATGCGCCGCACCCGACGGTCCCTATTGAACCCACCCCGCAAGGTCAATAATTTCGCGGAGAAGTGAGAGGTCAGCATGCCCCGAACCCTACCCGCCTTTTCCGCCCAGGATGCGCTCGTCGCGCTGATGGTTACCGTCTCCATGTCCGACGAAAACATCCGCACGGCCGAGCTTGTGGCGATCGAGCAGCAGGTCAACCACCTGCCGGTCTTTTCGGACTATGACACCGACAGCATGCGCGAGGTGGCGCAGACCGTCTACCGGCTGATGGAGGAGGAAGACGGGCTCGACACGCTCTTCGCCATGGTCCGCGCCGGGTTGCCGGAGCGGCTTTTCGAGACGGCCTATGCGCTGGCCTGCGATGTGGCCTCAGCCGACGGGCGGCTCGGGCAGGTCGAACTTCGGATGCTTGAGGAAATTCGCGACGAGCTGGACATCGACCGCCTGCATGCCGCCGCCATCGAACGCGGCGCGCGCGCGCGGCATATCCGGGCCTGAGGGATGGCGCAGGACATATCCATGCTGCCCGACACCTACTATGCCCGGACGGCCCATCCCGACCGGCCGCGCCCCGTGGCGGAAGGTGCGATCAAGACCGATGTGCTGATCGTCGGCGGCGGTATGGCGGGGCTGGCGCTCGCGCGCGACCTGGCGCGGGCGGGGACAGATGTGCGGCTGATCGAGGCCAAGGCCGTGGGCTTCGGCGCCTCGGGGCGGAACGGCGGCTTCGCCTCGCCCGGCTATGCCGTCGGGCTGGATGAGGTCGAGGCCCGGGCGGGCCGCGCGACGGCCGATGCGCTGGAAAAGCTGACGCTCGAGGCGCTGGACGAAATGCGCGCGCTTTGCGTCGCGAACCCCGATGCCGGCACGACCATGACGCCGGGCATTCTTTACGCCCGGCGCACGCCCTCGCGCGGCGGGTTGCAGCACCAGCAGGCCGACATGGCGGCGCGCTTCGGGCTCGACCTGACCTATCTTGACCGCGACCAGATCCGCGCGCGGCTGAAGTCGGCAAAATACCACGAGGCGCTCCTGTCCACGCGCAGCGTTCACCTGCATCCCCTGAACTACACCCGGCTTCTGGCGCGCACGGCCGAAGACTTCGGCGCGCGGATTCACGAAGGTTCGCCCGCCGTGAGCCTCATGAACGGCCTTGGTGAGTGGACCGTAACGACGCCGATGGCCACGATCACTGCACGAAACGTGGTCCTGACGACCGGCGGCTACACCGGGCCGCTTTACCCGCGCCTACAGCGATCCTTCGTGCCGGTCGCGACCTATGTCATGGCTTCGGCCCCCGCGCCCGAGCTTCTGGCGACAGCCATTGCGACGACCGATGCCGTCGGGGACGAGCGGCGGGCGGGGGACTATTACCGGCTGGTCGAGGGCGGCCGGCGGCTGCTTTGGGGCGGCGCCATCACGGTGCGCGACCGCTCGCCCGATGCGGTCGCCGCCTATCTCAGGCGCGGCATGATCGCGACCTATCCGCAGTTGGCCGATCTGCCGATCGAGGTCAGCTGGTCCGGCCTCATGTCCTATGCGCGCCACAAGATGCCGCAGGTCGGACAGGTCGAGCCCGGCCTCTGGCATGCCACCGCCTTTGGCGGCCACGGGCTGACCGCGACCCATGCGGCGGCGCGCGCGGTGTCGGAGGCGCTTCTGGGCCAGTCCGACCGGGTGCAGCTCTTTGCGCCGTGGGGGCTGACACAGACCTTCGGGCCTTTGGGCAAGGCCGCCGCGCAGGCGACCTACTGGGCGCTTCAGGCCCGCGACGCCTGGTCCGAGGCCCGCGCAGCGCGCGGATAGGGGCGGAGTGGCCCTACATGGCCGGGCCCGGGCGGGATCAGGAAACGCAGCGCGTTTCCCCCGACCGCGTGGGAACGTCTCCGCTGGACCGCCCGCGTCTCAGACCAGCAAAGGCCGGCGCCTGCCCCGGTGGGCGCGGAAGCGCCCGCCATTGGCGGGGCGGGCGCTGGCCGATGGCCTTTGGGGCCACCGGCCGGGACAAAAGGCAAAGCCACCGCATGGCAGGGTCAACGGCCCCTACCACCCTGCGCCCCTCCCCTACCAATCAAGCCCCGCGAGGGCGGCGTCGAGCGCCCCGCGCGGCAGGATCACCAGCATCCCCGGCCCGTCCGTTTCCAGCCGGACCGGCCCCGACACCTCGTTCGAGGTGCCGACGATCCCGTCGGGCGCCAGCGCGAGCCCGTCGATCGGCCAGCGCAGCCCCTCGCTTCGCCCCGTGACCGGGCGCAGGGGAAAGAGCGAAAAGCGGCTACCGGCGGGCAGATCGAGGTGAAGGCGCGGCGGCGCCGGAAAGACCACATCTTCGGAGCCGATCAGCAGGCAGCGGCGTTCGGGGTGGCGGACCAGCGTGCCGAGGACCGCCAAAGTATGGTCGAGCCGCGCGCCAAGGAAGCCGACGCCCAGCACGAAGGGCGCCCGGATGCGGGTCAGACATTTCTCGAAATCGGTGGTATCCTGCTCGGGCACCCGGATCTGGCGGTCTGTCGGAATGGCGGCGAGCGTTTCCGCCGTTACCGAATCGAAATCGCCTATCACAGCGTCGGGCATGAGCCCCGCCGCCAGCGCCATATTGGCGCCACCATCGGCTGCTAGCAGACGCGGGGCGCGGGTCAAGGCGAGCGTCAGGCATGCCCGGTCGGCACCCCCGCCGCCGAGCAGGGTTACTGGGTCAGATAGTTCAACAGTCCGGGGATAGCTCATGACATTATCGGCAATTGTGGCAAGGTCGGGGGGCGGTTGCCTGAAAAAATCCCCTGATTCACCTACATCTGTTCACGCTGTCGAACCAGTTCTGCTTTTCGATTGGACCCAAAGGCAGTCAAACAAGGCAGGCAAGTCATGAGCGGAGCGACCAAGATCCTCACGGTATCCTACGGAACCTTCTCCTGCACGCTCGAGGGGTTCGACGATCCGTTTTCCACGATGAAGGCCATCGCCGAGTATTTCCGCGACCTGGCCGCCGATGACCGCTATTTCGGGGCCGAACCGCCGACGCCCGATGCGGCCCTGCTGCACCGCATCGCCGAACGCGAGCTCAGCCGCAAGGTCGAGGCGCGGGTGAGCGACGGCACCGTCGTGCTGCGCCAGGCTGAACCGGAAGCGTCCCCTGCACCGGCCGTGGCGCCGGCCGTGGCGCCGGTCGAAGCCCCGCCTGCCGCCGAAGACTCCCCCGCCCAGCGCCCGACCCCGAACCGTGTGTTCGTGAGCGCTGCCGCCGCAGTCACCGAGGCCGTGGCCGAGCCGGTCGTGGAAGCGGTCGCCGAACTCGCAGCTGAGCCCGCCGCCGAGCCGGCCCTTGAAGCCGCGATCGCGGAGGCCGTCGCCGAACCCGAGGTGATCGAGGTCGCCCAGGTTGCAGAGGCGGAGCCTGTTGTCGAGCCTGTGGCCGAGATCGCGCCCGAACCCGTCGCCGAGGTCGAAGCCGAAGCCGTGCCGGTCGCAGAAGTTGCGGAAGAGCCCGTCGCCGTCGAAGAGACGCCCGAGGTTGTGGCCGAGACTGTCGCCGAACCTGAGCCCGCGTCTGAACTTGTCGCCGAGCCCGGGATTGAACCCGAGATCGCGGCCGAACCCGCGCCCGAGCCCGTTGCCGCCGTCGAGGAAGCCATCGCAGAACCCGCGCCCGAGCCGGTCGCGGAGCCTGAGCCCGTGACCGAAGCCGAGGCCGCCACTGCCCCCGCCGCCGACGATGCCGTGGTGATCGACCATATCCTGTCGCTGTCGGCCGAAGCCGCGGACTGGGAAGAGGACCAGCCCGCCGACGTGGCGCTCGCCGATGATGCGGGCGCGGCCGACCTGCCCGATTCGAGCGTTGCCGCCCGGCTCCAGCGCATCCGCGCGGTCGTGGAAAGCGTGCGCGCCACGCCGCAGGCCGACGAAGAGGAAAGCTACGACGAGGACGTCACCTCGGCCCGCGCGCCCTGGTCGGAAGGGGCCGAAGATTTCGGCTTCGTCATCGACATGAAGCACGACTTGCCCGCGCTTGACGCGGCAGAGGCCGAGCGCGCCGCCAAGCGGACCGAGGAAGCGGCCGAACGGCTGGCCGCCTCCGACCTGTCGGCAGAGGACGAGCCGCAAGAAGAGCCGTCGGCGCTGGCCGCCATCATCGCGGCCCATCATGCCGCGAAGGCCGACGCAGAGCCCGAGGCCGAAGAGGAAGAGGCCTGGCTCGACGATCTGGCCGTCTCGCTCGATGCCGCCGACGAGCCGCAGGCAGAGATCGCGGAAGAACCGGCACCCTCCTATCCGGTCGCCGACCCGGTTGCCGAGGCGATGGCCGCGGACCGGCTGGACCTGTCGGCCTATGCCGTGACCGCGACCGAGGTCGAGGCGGAACCGGCCAGGGCAGCCCCCGCCGCGGAGGAACCCGCCGTCGAGGCCACGGCCGAGCCTGCGCCGCTTTCGTCCGACGACGAGGATTTCTTCGCCGTCCTGCGCGCAGAAGCCGAACAGGCCGATGCGACCGGTGCTGCACCCGTGGCGCCTGTTGCCGAGGAAGACGAAGCCCCCGCGCCCGAGGACAGCGCGCTCTTGTCGCAGCTTTCGGCCCTTGGCGCCGAGGTTGACGAGCATCTGGCCGCAGCGCCCGCCCCGGCTCAGACTTCTGCGCCGGCCCCGACGCCGGTTTCGGCCCAGGACGAGCCCGAAGAGTGGGACGAGGCCGAGGCCGAGACCGAATCGGCCGACACAGCACCCGAACCCCACCTGTCGCTTCTGCAACGCGCGCGGGCCGGGATGGCGCGGCTGTCGAAATCCGTGACCGGCACGCCGGAGGTCGCCGAGGCCGCCCCGGCCGTCGAAGAGACGCTTGCCGAAGACATCGCGACGCCGGACGGCAGCTGGTCCGACGTGACGCCCGAAACGGCCGAGGATCTGCCTCAGGACGACGATCCCGACGTCACGCGCCTGATGGCCGAGGCCAAGACGAAGCTCGAAGGCGCCGAAAACCGCCGCCGCTTCTCTGCGATCTCGCACCTGAAGGCGGCCGTGGCGGCGACGCTCGCCGACCGCAAGATGCATGCCGACGCGCCCGACCCGGTCGAGCCCGAGGCGACGCCGATCGACCTTTACCGCGAGGATCTGTCGAAGGTCGTCCGCCCGCGCCGCCCGACCATGGGCGACACGGCGACACCGCGCCCGACGCTCGAGCAGCGCCCGGCGCCGCTCGTCCTGGTGTCGGAACAGCGCGTCGACCGGCCCGAGGGTGCGGAAGAACTGTCCGCGATCCGCCCGCGCCGCGTCTGGGCCAACACCGCGGCCTTCGCCGAGGACGAGGAAGAGGATCTGGACGACCTGGGCGAGCTGACGCCCGAGGACGCCTCGAGCTTCGCCGATTTCGCCGAAAAGCTGGGCGCGGTGTCGCTGACCGACCTTCTGGAAGCGGCGGCGGTCTACACCGCCTCGGTCGAGGGGCGCGAAAGCTTCACGCGGCCGCACCTGCTGCGCAAGGTCGAGTTCGTCTCGTCGCGCGGCGAGTTCAACCGCGAAGACGGGATGCGGTCCTTCGGGATGCTCTTGCGCCAGGGCAAGCTGCAGAAGGTCAGCCGTGGCCAGTTCACCGTCACCGAAAGCTCGCGCTTCATGAGCGATGCGCGCAAGGCCATGTGACGGCTCGCCCAAACCATTGATACGAAAGGAAAGCGGCCCCTCAGGGCCGCTTTTCGCTGTCCGGTCCCGCGGCGCCGATGCCGGTGAAAAGCGCCTTGAAGGGCATGGCCCAAAGGAAGGCCGCGCCGACATAGATCACCAGTTCCGACAGGAAGGGCGGCGGGCCCCAGGCGCGGATCAGTGCGTTTTCGACCGTGACCACCAGGACGATCCAGGCCGGCAGGCCGACGACCAGCACGATAAGCGCCCAGCGCTTGCGGCTTTTCAGGGTCATGCGCTCAGTCCGCGAAAGGGTCGGTGACCAGGATCGTGTCGTCGCGCTCGGGGCTGGTGGACAGAAGTGCGACCGGGCACTGGATCAGTTCCTCGACCCGGCGCACATATTTGATCGCCGCACCCGGCAGGTCGGCCCAGGACCGGGCGCCGGCGGTGCTTTCGCTCCAGCCCTCCAGTTCCTCATAGATCGGCAGCACGCGGGCCTGCAGCGCGGCAGCGGTCGGCAGGTAATCGAAGCGCTGGCCGTCGATGTCATAGCCGGTGCAGATCTTCAGCGTCTTGAACCCGTCCAGCACGTCCAGCTTCGTCAGCGCGATGCCGTTCACGCCGGAAATGGCGCAGGTCTGGCGCACCAACACCGCGTCGAACCAGCCGCAGCGGCGCTTGCGACCGGTGACGGTGCCGAACTCGTGCCCCCGCGTGCCGAGACGCTCGCCATCGGCATCGAAAAGCTCGGTCGGGAAGGGCCCCTCGCCCACGCGGGTGGTGTAGGCCTTGACGATCCCCAGGACGAACCCGACCGAGGTCGGGCCCATGCCGGTGCCGGTCGCGGCCATGCCGGACATGGTGGTCGAGGAGGTGACGTAAGGATAGGTGCCGAAGTCCACGTCCAGCAGCGCGCCCTGCGCGCCCTCGAACAGGATCCGCTTCCCGGCGCGGCGCATCTCGTTCATCACCTTCCAGACCGGGGCGGCGAAGGGCAGGATCTTCGGCGCCACCTCGGCCAGAAGCGCGCTCAGCGCGGCGCGGTCGACCGGGGGCAGGCCCAGACCGGAGCGCAGCGCGTCATGGTGGGCCAGAAGCCGCGAGAGCCGGGTTTCGAGCGTTTCGGCGTCGGCCAGGTCGGCAACGCGGATTACTCGGCGACCCACCTTGTCCTCATAGGCCGGGCCAATGCCGCGGCCGGTGGTGCCGATCTTGGCGACCGCATTCTGGCCTTCGCGGGCGCGGTCGAGCTCGCCGTGCAACGGCAGGATCAGGGGCGTGTTTTCCGCGATCATCAGGTTTTCGGGCGTGACGGTGACGCCCTGGTCGGCAATCCGCGCGATTTCGGCCAGAAGCGCCCAGGGGTCGAGCACGACGCCGTTGCCGATCACGCTCAGCTTGCCCGGCCGCACGATGCCCGAGGGCAGCGCCGACAGCTTGTAGACCGTGCCGCCGATGACCAGCGTGTGGCCGGCATTATGGCCGCCCTGGAAGCGCGCGATGACATCGGCGCGTTCGCTCAGCCAGTCGACGATCTTGCCCTTGCCTTCATCGCCCCACTGGGCGCCCACCACGACGACATTGGCCATTCTTCCGATCCCCGAGCGGTTCAAACCCCGCGACCTATACCGGCCGGGACCCGGCAGCGAAACCTGAAAATCGCGGTCCCGTGCGGGTGGGAGGCCCGAACCTGCCGGCCCTGCCGCTCTTGCGCCCTTCGGCCCATGCGCATAGATAGGCGCGTCCCCTGTTCTGGCCCGGAAAGGCCCCGCCCGATGGAAAACGTCCTTCTCATCATCCTCATGATTTCCGCGCTGCTCCTGATCGGGGTCGTGCTCTTGCAGCGGAACGAGGGTGGGTCGCTTCTGTCCGGTGGCGGCGCGATGACGGCGCGGGGGGCGGCGAATGCGCTGACCAAGCTGACCTGGATCTTCGCGGTGGTTTTCCTGACGACCGCGGTCGCGCTGACCTGGGTGTCGGCGCAGAGGTCGAAGGGCACGTCGGTCCTTGACGGCGCCTCGGTGCCGATGCCGCCGACGCCGGCCGCGCCGCTGCCGACGCCGGAAGGCAACCTTCTGCCGCCGTCGCCGACCGCGCCTGCGGCGACCACGGCCCCTGCGGCCACCACCGCCCCGGCCACCACGACCGCGCCAGCGACGACGGCGCCTGCTTCGGCTGCTCCTGCCTCGACCGCTCCGGCCTCGACGGCGACCAACTGACCGCCATATCAGGGCGCGCAATTGCCGCGCGCCCCAAAATCTAGCGGTCCGGTTGCGGGAACCGGAAGAATCGGCTATAGGTCAAATCCCGTGATGCGGCGCACTTTCGGGTGTGCTGTCGGCTGAACTTTTTCACTCACGGGGGCCTTTCCAGCATGGCGCGCTACGTATTCATCACCGGTGGTGTGGTTTCCTCGCTTGGCAAGGGGCTCGCCTCGGCGGCGCTCGGGGCGCTTTTGCAGGCGCGGGGCTATACGGTGCGGCTCCGGAAGCTCGACCCCTACCTGAACGTCGATCCCGGCACCATGTCGCCGTTCGAGCATGGCGAGGTCTTCGTGACCGACGATGGCGCCGAAACCGACCTGGACCTTGGCCATTACGAACGCTTCACCGGCGTGTCGGCCCGCAAGACGGACAGCGTCTCGTCCGGCCGCATCTATTCGAACGTGCTCGAAAAAGAGCGCCGGGGCGACTATCTGGGCAAAACCATCCAGGTCATTCCGCACGTCACCAATGAAATCAAGGACTTCCTGCGCCAGGGCGAGGATGAGGTCGATTTCATGCTGTGCGAGATCGGCGGCACCGTCGGCGACATCGAGGGCCTGCCCTTCTTCGAGGCGATCCGCCAGTTCGCCCAGGAACGCCCGCGCGGCCAGTGCATCTTCATGCACCTGACGCTTCTGCCCTATCTGGCGGCCTCGGGCGAGCTGAAGACCAAGCCCACGCAGCATTCGGTGAAGGAACTGCGCTCGATCGGCCTGCAACCCGATGTGCTCGTCTGCCGGTCCGAACATCCGATCCCGGACAAGGAACGGGCCAAGATCGCGCTTTTCTGCAACGTCCGCCCCGACAGCGTGATCCCCGCCTATGACCTGAAGTCGATCTACGAAGCGCCCTTGGCCTATCACCGCGCGGGGCTCGACCAGGCGGTGCTTGACGCCTTCATGATCAGCCCGGCGCCGAAGCCCGACCTCAGCCGCTGGACCGATGTGATGGACCGGCTCGACAATGCCGAGGGCGAGGTGCGGGTGGCAGTCGTCGGCAAATACACCCAGCTCGAGGATGCCTACAAATCCATCGCCGAGGCGCTGACCCATGGCGGCTTGGCGAACCGGGTGCGGGTCAAGGCCGAATGGATCGACGCCGAGATCTTCGAACGCGAGGATCCGGCCCCCTACCTTCAAGACTTCCAGGCCATCCTCGTGCCTGGCGGGTTCGGCGAGCGGGGGACAGAGGGCAAGATCAAGGCCGCGCAGTTCGCCCGCGAAAAGGGCGTCCCCTACCTTGGCATCTGTCTTGGCATGCAGATGGCGGTGATCGAGGCGGCGCGGAACCTGGCCGGCGTGACACGTGCGGGGTCCGAGGAGTTCGACCACGAGGCCGGCGAAAAGCGCTTCGAGCCGGTCGTCTATCACCTGAAGGAATGGGTGCAGGGCAACCACACGGTGGCGCGCAAAGTCGGTGACGACAAGGGTGGCACAATGCGGCTTGGCGCCTATTCGGCGCATCTGGAACCGGGGTCGAGGGTCGCCGAGATCTACGGCACGACCGACATCGAGGAACGCCACCGCCACCGCTACGAGGTCGACGTGAAATACCGCGACCGGCTCGAGGCCGAGGGCCTGCGCTTTTCCGGCATGTCGCCCGACGGTCGCCTGCCCGAGATCGTCGAGGTCAAGGACCACCCCTGGTTCATCGGCGTGCAGTTCCACCCCGAGCTGAAGTCGAAGCCCTTCGCGCCCCACCCGCTCTTCCGCGACTTCGTGCGCGCGGCGAAGGATAAAGAGCGCCTGGTCTAAGGTCCCTCCGGTCCGAGTTCCGTCTGGCCTGACGCGCCCCTCCGGTCTAACAAGGGCGAAACGGAGGCCCGATGAGAAAGCAGACGATGGATCGTGACTGGATTTCCACCGCCCGGACCCTGTCCGAGGCGCTTCCCTACCTTCAGCGCTTTTCGGGCGCCGTGGTGGTGGTCAAGTTCGGCGGCAATGCGATGGGCGACGACGCCGCGATGGCCGAGTTCGCGCGCGACGTGGTCCTGATGCGGCAGGTCGGCGTGAATCCGGTCGTCGTCCATGGCGGCGGGCCGATGATCAACGAGATGCTGGAAAAGCTGGGCATCAAGTCCACCTTCGTGCGCGGCAAGCGCGTGACCGACAAGGCCACGGTGCAGGTGGTCGAGATGATCCTGTCCGGCCTTGTGAACAAGCGCATCGTTCAGGCGATCATGGATGCGGGCGGCCGCGCCGTCGGCATCTCTGGCAAGGACGACGACCTGATGGTCTGCGTCGCCGACGATCCCGAACTGGGCTTCGTCGGCAAGCCGGTCGAGATGAACGTGCAGGTGCTGCGCGACCTTTACAATGCCGGGATCATCCCGGTGGTGGCGCCGGTCGCGACGGGCATGGCCGATAACGAGACCTTCAACGTCAATGGCGACACGGCGGCGGGCGCCATCGCCGGGGCCTTGCAGGCGGACCGGCTTCTGCTCTTGACCAATGTGGCGGGCGTGAAGAACGCGGCCGGAGAGGTGATGACCCAGATCACCCCGGACGAGGTCAGGGCGATGATCGCCGACGGCAGCATCTCGGGCGGGATGATCCCCAAGACGGAAACCGCGCTCATGGCGCTGGACCTGGGCGTGCGCGCGGTGTCGATCGTCGACGGGCGGACGCCGAACGCCTGCCTGCTGGAGCTTTTCACCGACCATGGCGCGGGCAGCCAGATCCGCTCGACCGTGCCGCGGGTCAAGCCGCGCCGGCCGTGAGCACGCTCGGCCGGCTCCAGGCAGCGGTGGCGGGCCATCGGCTCGCGGTCTTCGGGACCGTCGCGCTGACGGCCGAAGACGGGCTGGCGCCCGGCTTGCGGACGCTGGTCCTGCTTGGCCCGGACGAGCCCGGCTTCTGGGCGCATGTGACCGGACAGCCGGAATGGCGGGACGGGGAGCCCGATCCAATTGACCGCTGGTCCAGGCGGGTCGTCGACGCGCTGGCGGCCGGGGTCGGGGGGCAGGCCCTCTATCCCTTCGGCGGACCTCCCTATCGGCCCTTCTACCAGTGGGCCACCCGGTCCGGGCGGGCCTGGGCGTCGCCCGTGACGCTTCTGGTCCATGACCGGGCGGGGCTCTTCGCCTCTTACCGGGGTGCTGTCGCCATCAGCGAGGCGCCGCCCGCCCCTGCCCCGCAGCCGAGCCCTTGTGAGGCTTGCGCCGACAAACCCTGCCTGTCGGCCTGCCCGCCCCGCGCGCTGACGGCAAAGGGCTATGATTTGCCCACCTGCCACGCATTCCTGGACGGCCCGTCGGGCAGGGATTGCCTTATTCAGGGCTGCGTCGTTCGTCGCGCTTGCCCCGTGTCTCGCGCCTATGGCAGGTTGGCTGCACAATCCGCCTACCACATGAGGCTCTTCCATCCATGATCCCCGCCGGACACCGCCGCTTGATCCTGACGCGCCACGCGAAGTCCGCCTGGGACGACCCGACGATGAGCGACCATGACCGGCCCCTGAACCGACGCGGCCGCCGTTCGGCGCTGGAGCTGGGCGAGTGGCTGCACTCGCGCGGCTATGAGCCGGACGAGGTGATCTCTTCGGACGCCACGCGCACGCGCGAAACCTGGGCCGTCGTCTCTGCCGCGCCCCTGGAGGTCACGCCCCGGATCGTGGTGACGGACCGGCTTTACCTCGCCTCGCCCGATGTCCTTCTGGACAGGCTTCGCGAGGCGACGGGGGATACGGTGATGATGCTGGGCCACAATCCCGGCATCGGAGAGTTCGCGCGCCTTCTGGTCGCGCGGGCGCCGAACCATCCGGATTTCGGCCGCTACCCGACCGCCGCGACCGTCGTTGTCGATTTCCAGATCCCCGACTGGCGCAGCTTGGGGTTCGGGTCCGGCAGCGTGATGGAGTTCTTCGTGCCTTCGGGCCGGGACTGACCAGGCATTCGCCCGGAGTGGCAGGGGCCGTTGACCCTGCCATGTGATGGCTTCTCCTCCTGTCCCCGTCGATGGCCCAATGCCATCGGCCGGCGCCCGCCCCGCCATCGGCGGGCGCTTCCGCGCCCACCGGGGCAGGCGCAGGCCTTTGACGGTTCATGACACGAAGGATCCAGCGGATCCGTTCTCACGCGGTCGGGGGAACCGCGGGTCGCGTTTCCGTTTCCCGCCCGGCCCAGCCTTCGGCGTCAGTGACCCAGGATCTGGCTCAGGAACAGCTTGGTGCGGTCCGACTGCGGGTTGTTGAAGAACTCGATGGGCGTGTTCTGTTCGACGATCTGGCCCTGGTCCATGAAGATCACGCGGTTCGCCACGGCCTGGGCGAAGCCCATCTCGTGCGTGACGCAGATCATGGTCATGCCCTCTTCGGCAAGCTCGATCATCGTGTCGAGCACTTCCTTGATCATCTCGGGGTCTAGCGCCGAGGTCGGCTCGTCAAACAGCATGATCCGGGGGCGCATGCACAGGCTGCGCGCGATGGCCACGCGCTGCTGCTGGCCGCCCGACAGCTGGCCGGGATATTTGTGCGCCTGTTCCGGGATCTTCACCTTCGCCAGGTAGTGCATCGCCGTCTCTTCCGCCTCGCGCCGGGGGGTCTTGCGGACCCAGATCGGGGCGAGCGTGCAGTTTTCCAGGATCGTCAGGTGCGGGAAGAGGTTGAAGTGCTGGAACACCATGCCGACTTCCGACCGCACCTTGTCGATGTTCTTCAGGTCGCTCGTGAGTTCGGTGCCGTCGACGATGATCGTGCCGGCCTGATGTTCCTCAAGCCGGTTGATGCAGCGGATCAGCGTCGACTTGCCCGACCCCGAGGGGCCGGCGATGACGATGCGCTCACCCTTGTTGACGGTCAGGTTGATGTCGCGCAGGACGTGGAAGTTTCCATACCACTTGTTCATCTCATTGATCTGGATCGCGACTTCGTCGCTGACCGTCATCTGGCTGCGGTCGATCTGGCGGCTGATGGCTTCGGACATGGTCCCTGCTCCTAGCGGTGGTCGCGCTTCAGCCTGCGTTCGAGATACATCGAGTATCGCGACATGCCGAAGCAGAAGATGAAGAAGATGGCGCCGACGAAGATGTAGGGCTCCCAGTAGATGCCCTTCCAGTTGATGTCGGCGCGGACGATCTGGGTGACGCCCTTCAGGGGGTCCATAAGCCCGACGAAGGCGACAAGCGTGGTGTCCTTGAAGAGGCCGATGAAGCTCGACACGATGCCGGGGATCGAGATCTTCAGGGCTTGCGGCATGACGATGAAGCGCTGCGCCTGCCAGTAGTCCAGCCCGAGCGCATCCGCCGCCTCATACTGCCCGCGCGGCAGGGCCGCGAGGCCGCCCCGCACGACCTCGGCGATATAGGCGGCCGAGAAGAGCGTCACCAGGATGATGACGCGCAGGATCAGGTCGAACTGGGTCTGCGGCGGCAGGAAATATTGCAGCAGAAGCGAGGCGGTGAAGAGCATGGTGATCAGCGGCACGCCCCGCACGAACTCGATGAAGCCAACGCAGAGCATCTTCACCAGCGGCATGTCCGACTTGCGGCCCAGCGCCAGGATGATGCCCAGGGGCAGCGCCACGACGATGGCGGTCACGCCGATGACCTCGGCCAGAAGGAAGCCGCCGAAACGGTCGCTGTCGACATGCGGCAGCGAAAGCGGGTGGAGCGATTGCAGGGCTGAACTCAGCAGCCCATGGAGAGGCAGCCAGCCCGTGATGTCGGTCCCGCCGATCCAGATCGAGAAGGTGGGGCTGACGCGCCACTGGCCGAAGGTCAGAAGGTAGGCCAGCATCGAGGTCAGGCTTTCGGCCAGGCGGATGGGGTTCAGGAACAGGCAGACGAAGAGCGCGAACGCCACCACCCCCGCCCAGAGGAGCCCCGAGCGTGCCGAGACGGAGGACAGTGTGAAGATGACGAGCCCCAGCCCCACAAGGACCGACACCGGCGCCCAGAGCGATCCGCCCCACAGAAGCCAGAAGCCCGCCGCCGGGAAGAGCGCCGTCACCCAGAGCAGCCGGCGGGGTGCGACGGCGGCCAGCACGAAGATCGCGTAGAAGATGGCGACGATCAGGACGGCGATCCCGGCCGGCGTGGACAGGCCGTAAAGGACCAGTGCGCCGACACAGGCCATGGTGCCGATGACCCATTGCGACACCTTGCGGTTGTCGAAGAACAGGACCGGCAGCACGGCGGCGATCATCAGGCAGAAGGTCAGCGTCGGTCGCCAATACTGGTCTGACGGATAGAAGCCGAACAGGAACTGGTTCCAGCGCTCGCGGATCACGGCCCAGCAGGCGCCCGAGGCATTCTCGCCCCAGGTGGCGGCGACGATCTGGCGGCATTCGCCCAGCGACTTGGCGTTCCAGACCCCGTGCAGGAACCAGGGCAGCGCCCAGTAGATGATCCCCAGGACCGCGAAGACCCCGGCAAGCGTCAGAGCGGTGTTGAACCAACCGGAAAAGAGGTTCTTGCGCATCCAGAGGATTGGGCCGCGCTGGCCCGCCGGGGGCGGCTGCTGCGCGATCATGTCGGTGCGGACGTAGGCTGTCTCGCTCATCTCAGCGCTCCTTCAGCTTTACGGCCGCGTTGAAGATGTTCATCACGCCGGAAATGATCAGGCTGAGGCAGAGGTAGATCAGCATCATCAGAAGCATGCATTCCAGCTCTCGCCCGGTCTGGTTCATGGTGATGCCGCCCAAGGTGCCGCGCAGGTCAAGGTAGCTGACCGCGATGCCGAGGGACGTGTTCTTGGTGATGTTCAGGTACTGGCTGATGAGCGGCGGGATGATGACCCGTAGCGCCTGAGGCAGGACAATGAGCCGCATGGTCAGCCCGGGGCTGAGGCCCAGCGCCGCTGCCGCCTCGCTCTGTCCGCGCGAGACGGCGAGGATGCCGGCGCGCACCGCCTCGGCGATGTAGGTGCCGGAATAGAGGACGAGCGCGATCAGAAGGGCCGTGAAGGCATGGGCGACGTTCAGCCCGCCGGCGAAGTTGAAGCCCTTGAATACCGGATATTCCAGGTGGAACCCCATGGCGAGAAGCAGAAGGACCAGCGGCACGACCCAGATCAGAAGCTGCGCCCACCAGGTCGTCGGGCGCTGGCCGATGGCTTCCTGGCGGGCATGGGCGGCCGTGCGGATCATGCGGTTGATCCAGAACGCCGCGCCGAGGACCGCGACGACGGCCAGGAAGCTCAGGTTCAGGACGATCGGGCCAAGGGTCAGGTGCCCGAACGGCCGGTCCAGGAGGATGACGGGAATGTTCGTGCCGCGGTTCGTCACGGCGACCGAGCTGTCGAACCACATGTGCGCCTGCGCCACGCCGTCGGCATTCGGCTTGAAGAAGCGCGGTTCGGGCATGACCTCGGACAGGATCACGTAGCTCAGCAGGATCCACAGCAGCAGGGGGATGTTGCGGAAGACCTCGATATAGACGGTCATCATCCGCGCGATCAGCCAGTTGTTCGACAGGCGCAGGATACCGACGACCACGCCAAGGATCGTGGCGAAGAGGCAGGCGAAGCCTGCGACCAGAAGCGTGTTCAGCAGCCCGACGATCGCCGCACGGCCATGCGTGCTGTCGTTCGTATAGGGAATCAGGTGCTGGGCAATATCGTAGCCCGCCCGGTTCCACAGGAAGGCAAAGCTCAGGTCCTTGCCCTTGGCGGCCAGGTTGTCGAAAAGGTTGCCGATCAGCCAGGACAGGCCCGCGAACACGCACAGAAGGACGACGATCTGGATCGTCGCAGACCGGAAGCGTGTATCGTAAATGAGCATGCTCGGCCGAAAGCCGACTTTCGGCGGCGCGCTTGCGGCGACGGTCATTAAATACCCCCATCCGATCGGCGCACGCGCCCCGGGTCTAGTTGCCCAGGTTCGTCCAGGCGCGTCGCGCCTGCCGCCGGATCGTTCATATCCATGATGAAGGGCGCGCCGTTGTCGGCGCGCCCCTGTTACGAAGCCGGGCTCAGCGGAAGGGCGGCGAGTACATCAGCCCGCCCTTGTTCCAGAGCTCGTTCAGGCCGCGGGCCAGCTTGATCGGGGTCTGTTCGCCAAGGTTCGCGGCAAAGATCTCGCCATAGTTGCCGTTGACGGAGATGGCGCGCTTGGCCCAGTCCTTGTCGAGGCCCATCATCGCGCCCAGGTCGCCCTCGACGCCCAGCAGACGCCGGACTTCGGGGTCTTGCGACGAGGCGGACATCTCTTCGACGTTGGCTTTGGTGATGCCCTTCTCTTCGGCGGTCACGAGTGCGTAGAAGGTCCAGCGGACGATGTCGCCCCAGTTGTTGTCGCCATGGCGCACGACCGGGCCGAGCGGTTCCTTGGAGATGATTTCCGGCAGGATGATGTTGTCATCCGGGTTCGCCAGGGTCGCGCGCGTCGCGGCAAGGCCCGAAGCGTCCGTCGTGTAGGCGTCGCAAGCGCCGGCGGTATACTGGCGCTGGCCTTCGGCGTCGTCGGCGATGGTGACCGGGGTATAGGTCATGTTGTTGGCCTTGAAGTAGTCGGCCAGGTTCAGTTCGGTCGTGGTGCCGGTCTGGATGCAGATGGTCGCGCCGTTCAGATCCTTGGCCGAGGTGACGCCCAGCTCTTTCTTCACCATGAAGCCCTGGCCGTCATAGTAGTTGACGGCGACGAAATCGAGCTTCAGGTCGGTGTCGCGCGAAAAGGTCCAGGTCGAGTTCCGGGCCAGCATGTCGACTTCGCCCGAGGCGAGCGCGGTGAAGCGCGTCTCGCCGGTGGTCGGGACATATTTGACCTTGGTGGAATCGCCCAGGACGGCCGCCGCGACGGCCTGGCAGACCGCTACGTCAAAGCCCGTGTAGTTGCCGCTGGCATCGGGTGCGCCGAAGCCGGTCAGCCCGGTGTTCACGCCGCAGATCAGCTGGCCACGCGCCTTGACGTCATCAAGCGTGCCGGCAGACGCGACCCCCGCCGCCAGCGCCGATGCCGCCAGCGATCCGAGTAGGATGGATTTTTTCATTCTTACCTCTTCCTGAGTTTCCGCCCGATGCGGGCGATCTTTGTGGCCGGGTTCGCCCGGCGTTCTGTTCTTGAGGTTGGTCCCCAGTCTTCACAGTTTCGACAGATGGTCGCCCCCCGTCAAGAAAACATTCCCGAAACGGCCCCAACGGAAAGTCGCGACCGATTGAGGCGCGGGAGGCACCCCGGGCGAAAGATCATTAGGCGCGGGGCCGCGACAGGTCCCAGAAATGTCCGGCATGCAGAAAGTCGCGGTGCTTGGCCGCGACGCCCTTCTGGGCCTCGTCGTCGGCGCCCCACTTCCGTTCCTGCCATTTCTCGTCGAATCGCGACACATCCCAGATGGCTTCGCGATCGGCGGGCCGGTCTGCGGCAGCAAAGCCGAGGACGAGCGAGCCGGTCAACGCCACAAGGTCCGATAGCGCCGTCAGTTCGAACGGGGTCGTGCCGCGCACGCGGGCGTCAAGCCGGGCAAGGCTTTCGGGGGGCTGGGCGTAGGCGACGATGCCCTCGACCACGCGCAGGGGCGCGTCGAGCGCCGCCGCCGACCAGGCGAGCCAGGGATCCCAGGCCGCCGCCTGCACCGCCGCAAGGTCCGGATCGGTGGCGCGGTAGCACAGAAGGTCGCTGTCGCCGTAGTCGGAAATGAGTTCTGCCACCTCGTCGAACTGGGGGGCGACCTTGTCGATGGCGGCATTGGCCGACCGGGTGACGGGCATCACGCGAGGGTCGACCTTGCCCTCGACCCGCCGCCATTCTGCGGCAACGGCTTCTGCCATCGCCTCTGTCGGCAGGATCAGGGCGGCCTTGGCCGGGGTGCGGATCGGCTTTCCATCCAGCCGCACGTCCCAGCCGCCTTCGACCGTGCCGACAGTCACGTCCGTCCAGAAGCGCTTCGCTTCCCAGCCGCCGCTCATGGCTCCTCCTCGCGGAAGGGGTCGGCGGGCACCTCGTCCTCGGACCAGCCGAGGGTTTTCCAGGTCCGCGCCATATGGTCCGGCAGGGGTGCGGTCAGGGTCACGCGCTTGCCGGTGATCGGGTGGTCAAAGCTCAGCTGGCGGGCATGAAGATGCAGCTTGCGGCTGATGTCGCCGCCGAGCTGCGCGCCCCAGCCGTCACCCGGATTGTCCTGGCCCGAGCCGCCATACTTGCCGTCGCCGATGATCGGATGGCCGATCTCGGCCATGTGGGCGCGCAGCTGGTGCGTGCGCCCGGTGATCGGCACCAGCGCCGCCCAGGCCGCGCGGGTGCCCAGCGCCTGAAGGACGGCATAGTCGGTGGTCGCGCGCTTGGCGCCCTCCGTCTCGTCGATCTTGCCCGGATGGACGGCGATCATCTTCTCGCCCTCGCCGCCCGCGCCGCGACCGGGCGCCTTCACCAGGCCGAAGCGGATGGTGCCCTTGCGCGGGTGCGGCACGCCCGCGAGGACGGCCCAGTAGATCTTGCGCGTGGCACGGCTGCGGAAGGCCTCGGACAGCGCGCGGGCCACCCGGTCGGTGCGGGCCAGCAGAAGGACGCCCGACGTGTCCTTGTCCAGCCGGTGCACGAGCTTCGGGCGGTCCTTGTAGCCAAACTTCAGGGCGTCGGTCAGCCCGTCAACATGGCGGTTGCCCTGCCCCGATCCGCCCTGGCTCGGCAGGCCGGCGGGCTTGTTCAGCGCGATGACATGTTCGTCCTTCCAGAGGACCGCGCCCTGGATCATGCGCGCGTCATCGTCGCTGAGGGGCCTTTGCGCGGGGTCGTCGCTTCGCACGGGCGCGGCGGGCAGCGGCGGCACGCGCACCTCAGCCCCGGGCGCGACGCGGGTCGCGGCCTTGGCGCGGGCACCGTCGACACGGACCTGGCCCGTGCGACACCATTTCTCGATCTGGCCCTGGGTCAAGTCAGGCAGGCGCTTCTTCAGCCAGCGGTCGAGCCGGCTTTCGCCCTCGTCCTCGGTCACGGTCAACAGGCGAACGCCGCTCATACCCAGGCCCCCCGTGCGATGGCCGCCCCGGCCGCGACCGCCAGCAGCGACAGGCCGACCGAGGCCGCGACATAGGCCGCCGCCTGCACGGCCTGGCCCGACTGCCAGAGCTTCAGCGTATCGAGCGAGAAGGCCGAAAAGGTGGTGAAGCCGCCAAGGACGCCGGTCATCAGAAGCGGCCCCGCGACGCTGCCGCGGCCGGCCAGAAGGACGAAGCCCGCGCCCATCAGGAACGAGCCCACGACATTGACGGCCAGCGTCGCAAGGGGCGCGCCAAAGGCCGCGACGGTCAGGAAGCGCAGGACCGAACCTAACGCGCCGCCCAGGGCAACGGAGATGAGGGACTGGATCATCCTGCCTTCCTCGCCGCAACGCCGGGTGCTGTCAATCGGGTGCCCCACCCGATCCGCCGCCAGATCCCCCACCAGACCCCCCGGGCCCACGCCGCTCGCGCTGCTTCACGAACCAGTCGACGCGCTTTTTCAGCTCGCGCTCGAAGCCACGGTCGACGGGCTGGTATAGGACGGCCCGCTTCATGCCGTCGGGGAAGTAGTTCTGGCCGGAAAAGCCGTCCTCGGCGTCATGGTCATACTCGTAGCCCGCGCCGTAGCCCTGTTCCTTCATCAGCCGCGTCGGCGCGTTGCGGATGTGCTTCGGCGGCGGTTCCGACCCGGTGCGGCGCGCCTCGGCGCGCGCGGCGCTGAAGGCCATGTAGCCCGCGTTCGACTTGGGCGCGAGCGCGAGGTAGATCACCGCCTGCGCAAGTGCCAGCTCGCCCTCGGGGCTGCCAAGGCGTTCGTAGGTTTCCCAGCCCTGCAGGCAGAGGCTTTGGGCCTGGGGGTCGGCCAGGCCGATATCCTCGACCGCCATGCGGGTCAGGCGGCGGGCCAGGAAGCGGGGATCCTCGCCGCCCTCGAGCATGCGGGCGAACCAGTAAAGCGCCGCATCGGGGTCCGAGCCGCGCACGGATTTGTGCAAGGCCGAGATCAGGTTGTAATGCTCTTCGCCCGACTTGTCGTATTTCGCCGCCCGCCGCATCAGCCGCTGGGACAGGGCCTCGGTGCCCAAAGGCTGGGCCGCCGTCCAGGAGGTGACCTGCTCGACCAGGTTCAGAAGGGCGCGCCCATCGCCGTCGGCCATTTCCAGAAGCGCCTCGCGCGCCTCGGCCCGAAGGGGCAGCGCGGTCCCCAGTTCGCGCTCGGCCCGCTGGGCCAGCCGTTCCAGGTCGGCCAGCGTCAGCCTCTCCAGCACGATGACCTGCGCGCGCGACAGAAGGGCAGCGTTCAGCTCGAACGACGGGTTTTCGGTGGTGGCACCGACCAGGAGGATGGTGCCGTCTTCCATGTAGGGCAGGAAGCCGTCCTGCTGCGCCTTGTTGAAGCGGTGGATCTCATCGACGAACAGCAGCGTCCCCTGCCCCTGCGTCTGGCGGAGCCGCGCGGCGTCGAATACCTTCCTGAGTTCGGCAATCCCGGAAAAGATCGCGCTGATCTGGACGAAATGGCGATCCGTCGCCTCGGCCAGCAGGCGGGCGATGGTGGTCTTGCCGACGCCCGGCGGCCCCCAAAGGACGATGGACGACAGGCTGCCGGCCGCGAGCATGGCGCCGAGCGGGCCTTCGGCGCCAAGGACGTGGGCCTGCCCGATGACATCCGACAGGCGCTGCGGCCGGATGCGGTCGGCCAGCGGTCGGGGAACCGGACGGGCCGGCGGCGTGCCGGCGGTGTCGAAGAGGTCGGCCATGGGGAAATCTAGCCCGGCCAGGGCGGGCGCGGAAGGGGGTCTGTCAGGCGGCGGCCGGGTCGTTCGGCTCGACAAGCTCTGCGGGTTGGCCCGCGTCGATCATCACGCACTGGAACTCGCCGCCGTCGATGTTCATCATCGGGCCGATCGCGCGCGCGACCAGGCCCCGGCGGCCATACCAGCGCGGCCAGTTGCCGGCGGTCAGGGCGATGATCTGGTCGCCGCCCTCGCGCCGGGTGGCCTCGATCATCTCGTTAACCATCATCAGATGCACCTTGCGGCGGATTGCCATCGGTGCCGCCTGCGAGACGAAGACGCGGGTGCTTTCCCAGATCAGGTTCGAGACGGGCGCCTCTTCGTAAAGCAGGTCGGCGGGGATCGTGTCGATCAGGCCGCGCTGGGCGTCGCGGATCATGTAGCTGTAGACGCCGCAGCGGGCGTTGGTGGGCGTAAGGCGCATGCCGCCCATCACCTCACCATCCTGGTGGATGGCGATCCAGCGGCTGGCGGGGGTGTCGTACTGGTCGTACTCCATGCCAAGCGCTTCGGGCAGGTCCCACTTCTTGGTGACGATGAAGGATTCCTTCCGCTCGCGGAAGATGCGGGCCATCAGGTCACCATGCTGGTGCATATTGGCAAAAGAGAGCGTCGCAGACACCAGGGGCTGGCTCGGACCGGCAAGCGCGGGCTTGCCGGGGACTCTGTGGACGTTCATCATCTTGGTCACAGCAGCTTGTACTCCTTGGCGCGTTGCAGCGCTTCCGCGGTGGTTCGTGCAAGGAGTTTTTGGCGCGCCGAATTGAGGCGTGCCTTGAAGGCGCTTTCTGAAATTCCAAGAGAGGCGGCGGCGGCGGCGTGCCGCAGGCCGTTCGCGACGCAGTTTAGCGCCTCGATCTGCGACCGGCTCAGGCTGTCGGGCGGTTCGGTAATGTCGTGAAGGCGGCGGACGATCTGTTCCAGGCTTTCGAGTTCCGTATTGGTGAACTCGCGGTCGGCGCGGGCAAAGCTCGCGATCGTGCGCGACGAGATCGGGCCGCAGGACACGGTCACGCCATAGACCAGGTTGTAGGACTTCGCCTCGGCCAGGATGCCGAAGACGTCGGGGATGTTGAACTCGCTCCAGCGGGCGACGCCGACGGTGCTGAAGCCCCAGGCGATCGTCGGATCGCGGAGCGCGTAGGCCTGTTGCGTGTAATGGTCGAGCCAGGCCTGGTCGTAGGTCTGGAACGAGATCAGCGGCGAGGCGAAGCGGATGTGGAGCCCGACAAAATACCCCCCTGGCGACAGAAAGGCGAGCTTGCGCAGCTCGTAGTCCAGCCCCGTATTCGTCGACATCAATTGCACTGATTGACTACCTGCATCAAAAAAACCCAAATCACGCCTAGCGTTGTGCAACTCGCACCACCAATCGGTCAACCAGGCGTTGCCACATCTCGACCTACGCCCCGATCTTGTGTCAATTATGACGGGAGTTAGAGGAAATTCGCAACCCATTGTTGCGACCTCCGGAAAAAGAAAACCCGCCCGTGTGGGCGGGTCCGGGGGATCGCGACGGCGATCCGGGGTAGAATCAGCTCTCGGCGTCTTCCGCAGCCATGCGCGCGCGGTCAGCGGCGCCCTTGGCTTCGGGGTCGCGGTCCACCAACTCGATGATCGCCATCGGGGCCATGTCGCCATAGCGGAAACCGGCTTTCAGGATGCGGACATAGCCGCCCTGACGGTCCTTGTAGCGGGGGCCCAGGATGGCGAAGAGCCGCTCGACGTGGCGGTCTTCCTTCAGGCCCGAGGCAGCTTGGCGGCGGGCGTGCAGGTCGCCGCGCTTGGCGAGCGTGATGAGCTTTTCGACGATCGGGCGAAGTTCCTTCGCCTTCGGCAGCGTGGTCTTGATCTGCTCGTGTTCGATCAGCGCACCCGACATGTTGGCGAAGAGCGCCTTGCGATGTTCGGCGGTGCGGTTCAGGCGGCGGTAGCCGGCTCCGTGGTTCATGGTCGTCTCCTATCTTATGCTTTGTCCGGGGCCCTCTGCGGTCTGCAGGTTTTTTGGCCCTCTCCTATTGGGGCGGAATGCCCGGTCGTTGGGGCCGGTTGCCCGGCCCCGTCGTCTCAGAACTGGTCCTCGAAACGCTTGGCCAGATCTTCGATGTTTTCCGGCGGCCAGTCCTCGACATCCATGCCGAGGTGCAGGCCCATGCCCGAGAGCACTTCCTTGATCTCGTTCAGCGACTTGCGGCCGAAGTTCGGGGTGCGCAGCATCTCGGCTTCGGTCTTCTGGATCAGGTCGCCGATGTAGACGATGTTGTCGTTCTTCAGGCAGTTGGCCGAACGGACCGACAGTTCCAGCTCGTCGACCTTCTTCAGCAGAAGTGGGTTGAACTCGAGCCCGTCTTCCACGTCGCCCTTCGAGGCCGCTTCCGGCTCGTCGAAGTTCACGAAGATCGACAGCTGGTCCTGCAGGATGCGCGCAGCATAGGCCACTGCGTCGTCAGGCGTCAGGCTGCCGTCGGTTTCGATCTTCATCGTCAGCTTGTCATAGTCCAGGACCTGGCCCTCGCGGGTGGGCTGGACTTCGTAGCTGACCTTCTTGACCGGCGAATAGATCGCGTCGATCGGGATCAGGCCGATCGGCGCATCCTCGGGCCGGTTCTTGTCGGCCGAGGCATAGCCCTTGCCGGTGTTGACGGTCAGTTCCATGAACAGGTCAGCGCCATCGTCCAGGTGGCAGATGACATGCTTCTTGTTCAGGACCTCGATCCCGTTCGATTCCGAAATGTCGCCGGCGGTGACGACGCCCGGACCCTTTGCCGAGATCGACAGGCGCTTCGGCCCCTCGACGTCCATCTTCAGGCTGACGCCCTTCAGGTTCAGGACGATGTCGGTCACATCCTCGCGCACGCCCGCGACGGACGAGAACTCGTGCAGCACGTTGTCGATCTGCACCGAGGTGATCGCGGCGCCTTGGAGCGAAGACAGAAGCACGCGCCTGAGCGCGTTGCCGAGCGTCAGCCCGAAGCCGCGCTCAAGCGGTTCGGCGGTCAGCGTGGCCTGCCGATGCGGGTCCTTGCCGGCCTTCACATCAAGCTGCGCCGGCTTGATGAGATTTTCCCAATTCTTGTGGATCATGTCTTCCGCCTCCATTCTTGTCCCCCGCCCATGTCCAAAGGTGGGGGGACGTCCGAGGAATCACCCAATGACCGGACCGCGGCAGCACCGCGATCCGGCATCTATTCTGAAATCGTCAGACGCGCCGACGCTTCGGCGGGCGGCAGCCGTTGTGGGCGATCGGGGTCACGTCGCGGATCGACGTGATCGAGAAGCCGACGGCCGCCAGCGCACGAAGTGCCGATTCCCGGCCCGAACCGGGGCCCTGCACTTCGACTTCCAACGTTTTCAGGCCATGTTCCTGCGCCTTGCGGCCGGCGTCTTCGGCAGCCATCTGGGCGGCGTAGGGCGTCGACTTGCGCGAGCCCTTGAAGCCCATGGTGCCGGCGGACGACCAGGCGATCGCATTGCCCTGCACGTCAGAGATCAGGATCTTGGTGTTGTTGAACGACGAATTCACATGCGCCACGCCAGCGGCGATGTTCTTGCGTTCCTTGCGCTTCATGCGCGCGTTCTTGGGATCACGAGCCATGTTTCAGACGCCCCCTTACTTCTTCTTGCCGGCGATGGGTTTCGCCGGGCCCTTGCGGGTGCGGGCGTTCGTATGGGTGCGCTGGCCGCGGACCGGCAGGCCCTTGCGGTGGCGCAGGCCGCGGTAGCAGCCAAGGTCCATCAGGCGCTTGATGTTCATCGTCACTTCGCGACGCAGGTCGCCTTCGACGGTGAAGTTCGCGTCGATATACTCGCGGATCGCCAGGACCTCGGCATCGGCGAGGTCGTTCACCCGGCGGGCCGGGTCGATCTTCAGCGCGGTGCAGATCGTGTCCGCGACCTGCGGACCGATGCCATGAATATATTGAAGCGCGATCGGGACGCGTTTCCCGGTCGGGATGTTGACACCAGCAATACGGGCCACTCAGGCTTTCCTTTCGTTGCGGTTCCGTCGTTCCAGAACCTTTTTTCACAACACCGGGGCCGCGGGGGGTTGCCCCTGGCCCCGAATGATTCGCGCATGCGCCTTTCAGGCGCGGCCACGCGATTCTCCAATGAGACGCCGTGACCTAGTGGCTTTCGCCGTCGGCGTCAAGTCGCCGACTGCTGGTCCAGGATATCGGTCAGCTCGCGGCTCACGACCTCGATCGGCGCGAGCCCGTCGATGGTGAAAAGATCGCCCAGGGCATAGTAGTAGCCGATCAGGGGCGAGGTCTTCTTGTAGTATTCCATCAGCCGGACCTTCAGGCTTTCGGCATTGTCGTCGGCGCGCCGGCGCAGGTCGGTCGACCCGCAGACATCGCAGACGTCCGGCTTCTTCGTGGGCTTGGTCTCGTCGTGGTAGACCTCGCCGCAATTGCCGCAGGTGAAGCGGCCAGAGATGCGGCGGACCAGCACCTCGTCGTCGACCCGCATCTCGATCACCGCCGACAGGTCCTGGCCCGACCGGTGCAGCATGGCGCCAAGCGCGTCTGCCTGGGCGAGCGTCCGGGGGAAGCCGTCGAAGATGAAGCCCGCGCCGTGCGAGGCGCGGATCTTTTCCTCGATCAGGCCGATGACGATCTCGTCCGTGACCAGCTCGCCCCCGTCCATGACGGCCGCGACCTTCCTGCCCATTTCGGTGCCACTGGTGCGGGCCTCGCGCAGCATGTCGCCGGTCGAGAGTTGCACCATGCCGCGTTCGTCGACCAGCTTGCGGGCCTGGGTGCCCTTGCCCGCGCCCGGCGGTCCGAGAAGAATAATGTTCTTCATTGAGACCTCAGCGCAGGGCGGGGGCTTTGCGGGCCGAGCCGCGCTTCTTGCCGCGCAGCTGCGACTTCTCGATCAGGCCCTCATACTGGTGCGCCAGAAGGTGGGACTGGATCTGCTGGATCGTGTCCATCGTCACCGAAACGACGATCAGGACCGAGGTGCCGCCGAAGTAGAAGGGCAGCGAGAAGTCGTAGTGCAGGAATTCGGGCAGAAGGCAGACCGCCACCAGATAGGCCGAGCCGATGACCAGAACGCGGGCGACGACATAGTCGAGGTAGTCCTCGGTCTTCTTGCCGGGGCGGATGCCGGGAATGAAGCCGCCCTGGTTCTTCAGATTGTCGGCCACCTCGTCGGACTTGAAGGACACGTTCGCGGTGTAGAAGTAGGAGAAGAACACGATCATCAGCGCGTAGAACAGCATGTGCAGCGGCTGGCCGGGACTCAGGTAGGCCAGGATCGTCGACAGGACGGCATTGCGCTGATCGCCCGAGAAGGTCGAGATCGTGGTCGGCAGCAGCAGGAGCGACGAGGCGAAGATCGCCGGGATGACGCCCGCGGGGTTCACCTTGATCGGCAGGTTGCTCGACGAGCCGTCATAGACCTTCATGCCGACCTGGCGGCGGGGATACTGGATGTGGATCTTCCTCAGCGCGCGCTCCATGAAGACCACGAAGGCGATGACCACCACGACCAGAATGATGACCCCGACGATCACCACCGGCGACAGGGTGCCCTCGCGGCCAAGGCTCAGGAACTGGGCGATGGCGTGGGGGATGTTCGCGACGATGCCGACGAAGATGATGAGCGAGGTGCCGTTGCCGATGCCGCGCGCCGTGATCTGCTCGCCCAGCCACATCAGGAACATGGTGCCGCCGACGATGGTGACGACCACGCCGATGCGGAAGAACCAGCCCGGATCATGGGTCAGGTTGCCATGCTCCAGCGACACGGCCATGCCATAGGCCTGCACGGTCGCCAGAAGGACGGTGCCGTAGCGGGTATACTGGTTGATCTTCTTGCGGCCCTGCTCGCCTTCCTTCTTCAGCTGTTCAAGCTGGGGGACCATGGCGGTCAGAAGCTGCACGATGATCGAGGCAGAGATGTAGGGCATGATCCCCAGGGCGAAGACGCTCATCCGGCCCAGGGCGCCGCCTGTGAACATCTGCAGCATGCCGGTCACGCCACCCGACAGCTTCTCCATCATCTTGGCGAGCGCGCCCGCGTCGATGCCGGGCACCGGGATGTAGGTCCCGAGCCGGTAGACGATCAGAAGGCCGATGGTGAAGAGGATGCGGTTCCTGAGGTCGGTGGCCTTGCCGAAGGCCCCCCAGCTCAGGTTGGCCGCCATTTGCTCTGCAGCAGATGCCATGTCTGTCTCTTTCATGACTGCGCCGCCGAACCGGTTTCCGGTCGGCGGCGCTTGGAAAACCTTCGCCTATGTAAGCGGCGGGATCGCCGCTCGCAACGGCTAATCCTAGGCCGCCGGTGCTGCCGCCTCGGCAACCTTCAGGCTGCCGCCCGCCGCTTCGACCGCCTGGACGGCCGCAGCAGAGGCGCCCGAAACCTCGAGGTTCAGCTTGGCGGTGATCGCGCCCTTGGCCAGGATGCGGATGCCGTCGAACTTGCGGCCGGTCAGGCCGGCGGCGACCAGCACGTCCTCGGTGATCGCCGATTTCGGATCGAGCTTGCCCGCGTCGACGAACTTCTGGATCAGGCCCAGGTTGACGACGGCGAATTTCTTGGCGTTCGGCGTGGTGAAGCCGCGCTTGGGCAGGCGACGGTAGAGCGGCATCTGGCCGCCTTCGTAGCCGCCGAGCGCCACGCCGGAGCGCGAGGACTGGCCCTTGATGCCGCGGCCGGCGGTCTTGCCCTTGCCCGAGCCCGGGCCGCGCGCCACGCGGAATTTCTTCTTGGCCGCGCCGGGATTGTCGCGCAGTTCATTGAGTTTCATGTCGCTTCTCCTTGCCGGAAACGCCCCTGAAGCGAGGTGGGCGCACGCGGCTTTTCTTGATGATTGAGTCGGCCGCAAGGGCCGACCGGGGGTCTTTATACTCCCGGCCGCCTCGTTGCAAGCGCGCTGCGGGGTCGGCCCCTGCCTGCCGATCCCCGAAGGGCGCCCGAACGCGCGGTCGGGGGGCGGCTTGGCATGGGTCCGATGTGGCCCGGGCCGGGCGGGATCAGGAAACGCGATCCGCGTTTCCTCCGGGCTGCAGCGAAGCGTCGCCGCTGGACCGCTGATGTATTGAGCCGACGAAGGCCAGCGCCCGCCATGGGCGGGGCGGGCGCTGGCCGATGGCCTTTGGGCCATCGGCCGGGACAAAAGACGAAGCCTTTGCATGGCAGGGTCACCGGCCCCTGCCACCCGGACCATTCGGCGCGCCCCTTCGGCCACCCGTCAGGCGGACGCGGGCCAGACGAAGTCCGGGCGCAGGCCTTCGTAGACCGGGCGGCCGTCGGTGGGCTTGGCATAGCCTTTCGTCAGGTCCCAGAAGGCATGGTAGGTCGCCTTGGGGAACTTGGCATCGTCATAGCCCATGACGTTCGGCACGGCGACGCGGATGCGGTGTTGCTTGTCGTCCAGCATCAGGGCCGCGCCGCAGTCCTTGCAGGTGCAAAGCTCCAGGGGGCCGTTCGGGTTCTCCTTGTTGAAGGGCTGGCGGTTCATCTTCTCAGGGTGGTCGACGTTCAGGTCCGACCAGTTGAAGAAGGCCACATGCGTAGTCTGCTGGCCGGTCACGGACTTGCAGACATTGCAGTGGCAGACGTGGTTGTCGATCGGCTCGGCCTTCGCGGTCACATGGACGTGCTGGCAGCCGCCGGCATAGTGCGTGGTCATGAGGTTTCTCCCTGTCGTGGTCCCCGCCCCTGCCGGGCGCGGGATGAGTCGCCCGGCAAGGTTAGCACCCAGCCTTGACGCAGGGTAAGTTTTTACGACGCGCACAGGTCGGTCCCGGACCCTGGCCAGGACGTCGGGCGCCCGATAAACGCGGAACGCCCCCTCGGGGATCCCGGGGGGCGCTCCAATTCAGCAGGTTGACCAGGCCAGAGGCTCAGCCGCGCTCTTCGACGATGCGCACCATGTGGGCGACCTTGTTCACCATGCCGCGGACGGCGGGGGTGTCCTCAAGCTCGCGCTGGCGGCGGATCTTGTTCAGGCCAAGGCCCTTCAGCGTCGCGGTCTGGATCGCCGGACGACGCGCGGCCGAGGCATACTGCTCGACGACGATGGTTTTCTTCTTGCTCATCTCAGGCCTCCGCCGCTTCAGCCGCTTCCGGCTTCTTCAGGATGTCGGCGACCTTCTTGCCGCGACGCGCCGCCACCTGACGGGGGCTGGCTTCCTGCTTCAGACCGTCCATCGTGGCGCGGATCATGTTGTAGGGGTTCTGCGAACCGAGCGACTTGGCGACGACGTCCTGGATGCCGACCATCTCGAACACGGCGCGCATCGGGCCGCCGGCGATGATGCCGGTCCCCGGAACGGCGGTGCGGATCACGACCTTGCCGGCGCCATGACGGCCCTCGATGTCGTGGTGGACGGTGCGGCCATCGCGCAGCGGCACGCGGACGAGCGAGCGCTTGGCCTGCTCGGTCGCCTTGCGGATCGCTTCCGGCACTTCCTTGGCCTTGCCCTTGCCGAAGCCCACGCGGCCGCGCTGGTCGCCGACGACGACCAGAGCCGCGAAGCCGAAGCGCTTGCCGCCCTTCACGGTCTTCGAGACGCGGTTGATCGCGACCAGGCGGTCGGCGAATTCCGGGGTTTCCTCGCGCTCGCGACGGTCTTCGCGACGATCGCGGCGGTTTTCACGTTCTGCCATGCGGCATTCCTTCTTCTGGCGCGCCTCGCGCCGGTGTTGACCAATCCAGGTGCCGAACGGGCGTCAGCCCATGGCCCGGATCATCGGGGTGGCTTTTTTGGGGCCACCCGCCGGTAGACAAGGGCGGCGCGAACGCCGCCCGTCCGATCAGAACTTCAGGCCACCCTCGCGGGCTGCGTCGGCCAGAGACTTGATCTTGCCGTGGAACAGGAAGCCGCCACGGTCGAAGTAGCACTCCTCGACCCCCGCCTTCTTGGCCCGTTCCGCGATCGCCGCGCCGACCTTGGCCGCCGCTTCGACGTTGTTCTTGCCGACGACTCCCAGATCCTTCTCGAGGCTCGAGGCGGCGGCGAGCGTGACGCCCTTCACATCGTCGATAAGCTGAACAGAGATGTTCTTCGACGAGCGATGCACCGAAAGACGGGCGCGACCAGCGGCCATCTTGCGAAGTTTGTTCCGAACGCGCAGGCGGCGCTTGAGGAACAGTTCCCGTTTGCTGTTTGCCATTTTCCCGCGTCCTTACTTCTTCTTGCCTTCCTTGCGGAAGATGAACTCGTCTTTGTACTTGATCCCCTTGCCCTTGTAGGGCTCGGGAGCACGCCATTCGCGGATGTTGGCCGCGACCTGGCCGACGAGCTGGGCGTCGATGCCCTCGATGATGATCTCGGTCTGCTTCGGGGTCGTGACGGTCACGCCCTTCGGCACGTCGAAGTTCACATCGTGGCTGTAGCCGAGCGACAGTTTCAGGATGTTGCCCTGCACCGCCGCACGGTAGCCAACGCCGTTGATCTCAAGCTCCTTGCGGAAGCCCTTGGTCACGCCGGTGACCAGGTTCTCGATCATCGAGCGGGACAGGCCCCACTGCTGGCGCGCGCGCTTCGAGGTGCCGCGCGGCTTGACGGACAGTTCGCCGCCTTCCTGCAGGAGCGTGACATCGTCGGTCGCCGTGAAGCTCAGGGTGCCTTTCGGGCCCTTCACCTCGATCGTCTGGCCGGAGATGTTCGCGGTGACGCCACCGGGAACGGGGACGGGCTTCTTGCCGATTCTGGACATTGACCCCTCCTTAGAACACGGTGCAGAGCACTTCACCGCCGACATTGGCGGTGCGTGCGGCTGCGTCCGACATGACGCCGCGAGGCGTCGAGACGATGGAAAGACCGAGGCCGTTGCGGACCTGCGGGATTTCCTTGACCGAGGCGTAGACGCGGCGGCCCGGCTTCGAGACGCGCTTGATCTCGCGGATCACGGGCTCGCCTTCGAAGTATTTCAGGCTGATTTCCAGCTCGGGCTGGCCGTTGGCCGCCTCTGCCGTTTCATAGCCGCGGATGTAACCCTCGTCCTTCAGCACGTCCAGAACCCAGGCGCGCAGGCGCGAGGCCGGCGTGCGGACGGTGGACTTGCCGCGCATTTGCGCGTTGCGGATGCGGGTCAGCATATCGCCGAGAGGATCGTTCATCGACATTCTCGACCTCCTTACCAGCTCGACTTGACCATGCCGGGGATCTGGCCGAACGAGGCCAGGTCGCGCAGCATGATCCGCGAGAGCTTGAGTTTGCGATAGTAGGCGTGCGGACGACCGGTAAGCTGGCACCGGTTGTGGATCCGCGTCGCCGACGAGTTGCGGGGCATTTCAGCCAGCTTCAGGGTCGCCTTGAAGCGATCTTCCATCGGCTTGGACTGGTCGGCGATCACCGCCTTGAGGGCTGCCCGCTTGGCGGCGTGCTGCTTGACCAGCTTGGCACGCTTCACTTCGCGGTTCACCATAGACTTCTTAGCCATAAATCTCTCCTCCGCGTCAGCTGTTGAAGGGCATGTTGAAATGCTTCAACAGCGCCTTCGCTTCCGCGTCCGTCTTCGCGGTGGTGCAGATGATGATGTCCATGCCCAGCACTTCATCGACCTTGTCGAAGTCGATTTCCGGGAAGACGATCTGTTCCTTCAGGCCCATGGCATAGTTGCCACGTCCGTCGAAGGCCGTGCCCTTGACGCCGCGGAAGTCGCGGACGCGGGGCAGCGCCACGTTGATGAGACGGTCCAGGAATTCATACATCCGGTCGCCGCGCAGCGTGACCTTGCAGCCGAGCGGCATTTCCTCGCGAACGCGGAAACCGGCAATGGATTTCTTGGCCTTGGTGATGACAGCCTTCTGGCCGGCGATCGCGGTCAGTTCCTCGACCGCGTTCTTGACCTTCTTGGTGTCCTTCACGGCTTCGCCGACGCCCATGTTCAGGACGATCTTGTCCAGACGCGGGATCTGCATGTCGTTGCCGTAGCTGAATTCTTCCTTCAGCGCGGCGCGGACCTGGGCCTTGTAGGCGGCCTTGAGGCGCGGGGTGTAGTTGGCTTGGTCGAGCATCAGAGCGCCTCCCCGGTCGATTTGGCGAAGCGCACCTTCTTGTCGCCTTCCATGCGGAAGCCGACGCGGGTGGCCTTGCCGTCCTTGTCCATGAGCGCGAGGTTCGACAGGTCGATCGGCATCGCCTTCGGCTGGCGGCCGCCCGGCGCTGCCGGGGTCTGGCGCTGGTGGCGGATGGCGACGTTCACGCCCTCGACCACGGCCTTGCCGGACTTGGGGTCGACCGACGAGATCTCGCCCTTCTTGCCCTTGTCCTTGCCGGTGAGCACGACGACCGTGTCACCCTTGCGGAGTTTCGCGGCCATCACAGCACCTCCGGCGCAAGCGAGATGATCTTCATGAAGTTCTTCGCACGCAGCTCGCGCACGACCGGCCCGAAGATACGGGTGCCAACCGGTTCGCCCTGGTTGTTCAGGATGACGGCGGCGTTGCGGTCGAAGCGGATCGACGTGCCGTCTTCACGGCGGACTTCCTTGGCGGTGCGCACGACGACGGCCTTGCGGACGTCGCCCTTCTTCACGCGGCCGCGCGGAATGGCTTCCTTGACCGACACCACGATGATGTCGCCCACGGATGCGTAACGGCGGTGCGAACCGCCAAGAACCTTGATGCACTGCACCCGGCGAGCGCCGGAGTTGTCAGCAACATCCAGATTCGTCTGCATCTGGATCATTTGGTTTCTCCCGACCTTTGGGGACCGTCATGCAGATGAGGGCCCCAGGGTTTCGATTGACGAAGGATGGTCGCCTTGGCCTCAGGCCTCGACGACGACCGTCCAGCGTTTGGTCTTCGAGATCGGCGCACATTCCTCGATACGGACCGTATCGCCGACCTTGAACTTGTTCTCCGCGTCATGGGCGCGGTATTTCTTCGACTTCCGCACCGTCTTTTGCAGCAGCGGATGCTTGAAGCGGCGCTCGACCAGAACGGTGATCGTCTGTTCGTTCTTGTCCGAGGTCACGACGCCTTGCAGGATACGTTTGGGCATGGGTCTGTCCTCTTACTTCGCAGCTTCAGCGGCTTTTTGGTTCAGCACCGTCTTGATGCGCGCCACGTCCTTGCGGACGGCGTTCATGCGGGCGGTGTTCTCAAGCTGGCCGGTGGCCTGGCGGAAGCGCAGGTTGAAGGCTTCCTTCTTGAGCGCGATCAGCTCGTCGCGAAGCTGGTCGGGGGTCTTCTGTCGCAGGTCGTGCGCCTTCATCAGGCTTTCCTTTCACAATCGCCAGACGGCCCCCTGGAAGGGTCACCGTTGACCTGGCGGATCAATGCAAACCACCGATTCCGAGTCGCCCCGGAGCCGTGGATGGGCCCCTATAGGGGGGAACGGGGCGGAGGGCAAGGGGCTTCTGGATCTGGCCTAACACAGGGCAGCGCCCGACTGCGGGCGGGCGCTCGGCGGCCCGAGGTCTGCACTTTATGCCCCGGCCCCGCGCAAGACTATGCCGGCGCGATGGCGGTGACGATAGCGCCCGCCCCTGGGGCGGTCGGGCGCTGCCCGGGCCGCTGGCGCGGCTGTTCCGGGCGGGGGAGACCATCAGCGCCCCAAGCTCAACCGTAATTGAAACTCACGCTGATTCGGTCCTCTTCGGACCGGTTGATCGGCACCTCGTGCCTCAGCCAGCTTTCCCACATCAGGACCTCGCCCGCCTCGGGGGTCAGGTAGACGAAGGGCTGCAGCTCCCTGCCCGCGTCCTTCCGGCGCAGGGGGGACATCATCATCATCGGCAGGCGGGGGTCTTCGAGCTTGAGCGCGCTCGTGCCCGCCGGCATGGCGACATAGGTGGTGCCCGAGATCACCGAATGGGGGTGGATGTGGCTCGCGTGCGTGCCGCCCTGGGGCAGGATGTTGATCCAGAGCGCGTTGCACTTCAGCTTCCGCCTGCCAAGGTCGAACCCCAGAAGGTCGGCGAAGGCCGCCACATGCTTGTCGAGCGCACGGGTCACGCCGGCAAAGACCGGCGAGCGCCAAGCGAGGTCGTTCAGCGAGGCGTAGGAGGTGTAGCCCGGATAGCCGTGCGCCTCGCACCAGTCCTGGCCGGCGGTGTCGTCTTCGGCGGTGGCAAGGCACTCGTCCTCGAGCTCGGCAAGGTCGATCCCCCTGCCCTTCTCGGTCAGCCGGGCGCGGTAGAGGGGGGTCACGAAGAGGTTTGAAAGATCAGCCATGGCATGGGTCCGTTCTGGTCAGCTGGACGGGTAGCGGGTTTCGGCCCTCGGCGAAAGAGCATCGAGGCCTGTATCAGCCGCCTGTGGCGAGCAGGAGCCCCAGGAGCAGGAACCAGAGCGCCGCGCCAACCAGGAAGATCCGCTCCGGGATGCCGAATAGCCCGTGCAGGGGCGGAGCCATGGTCACCACGACCCCGGCAAGTGCCGCAGCGACGATCCAGCGCAGCCCGCCAAGGAATGGTCCAATCGCCCCTGGCAGAGCGGCCACGACCGGCGCGCTGGCGGCGATCGCCATATAAGCGAGCGAAAAGGTCACGACGGCAAAGAAAAGATGGACATGCCCGGTCCGGGTCTTCTGCGCCCCGGGGGCGTCGGTCGGAAAGGCCAGGACGCCGATACGCAGGAGCCCCAGCAGCGCCATGTAGACCGGAGCGCGTGCGGGAAGCGCGACCCTATCGCTCAGTGCCACGGCGCAGGCCAGGCACAGGATCGCCAGCGTGCCGAGGCTGCCGTAAACGACGAAAATGCGCGCGGTCATGGGGTCGAGCGCCATGTCGCTCACCGCGCGGGTCAGGACGCCGGGTGAGCGGTCGATCCGATGCAGATGCGCCAGCATCAGCAGCGCCAACGCCTGCAGGACAGCGGCGACAAGGGCGAAGGTGGCCGCGACAGACATGGTGATGGACCCGCCTCTTGGATGACCCAACCGGACCCAGAGCCTGAGCAGATTCGGCCACAGGCACAAGAGGCGGCTAGTGCACAAAAGCGAAAGGCCCCCGCCGCTTCCGGCAGGGGCCAATGATCAGGCTGACGGCTTTCGCCTTACCAGTCCTCGCGCACCACGATGCGGGTCAGGACCGGCAGTTTCATGGCGCCAAGACGCAGGGCCTCACGCGCGATCTCGTCGGACACGCCGTCGATCTCGAACATGATGCGGCCGGGATGCACGCGGGCCGCCCAGTAGTCGACCGAGCCCTTGCCCTTGCCCATCCGCACTTCGGTGGGCTTCGACGAGACGGGAAGGTCCGGGAAGATCCGGATCCAGACGCGGCCCTGGCGCTTCATGTGGCGGGTGATCGCACGGCGGGCCGCTTCGATCTGCCGCGCGGTGACACGCTCGGGCTCGGTGGCCTTCAGCGCGTAGCCGCCGAAGTTCAGGTCGGAACCGCCCTTGGCTTCGCCATGGATGCGGCCCTTGAACTGCTTGCGGAATTTCGTCCGTTTGGGTTGCAGCATTGTCCTGTCTCCTTACCGCGCGTCGCGGTCGCGGCGCGGACCGCGCGGCGCCGGACCGTCCTGGGCCTCGGCCACACGACGATCACGAGCCTGCGGATCGTGTTCCATGATCTCGCCCTTGAAGATCCAGACCTTCACCCCGATGATCCCATAGGGGGTCGTGGCCTCGGCGAGCGCATAGTCGATGTCGGCGCGGAGCGTATGCAGGGGCACACGGCCCTCGCGATACCATTCCGTCCGGGCGATTTCGGCGCCACCAAGGCGGCCTGCGACGTTGACCCGGATGCCGAGCGCGCCCATCCGCATGGCGTTCTGCACCGCGCGCTTCATTGCGCGGCGGAACGACACCCGGCGTTCGAGCTGCTGGGCGATCGATTCAGCCACAAGCATCGCGTCCAGTTCGGGCTTGCGGACTTCAACGATGTTGAGGTGCAGTTCCGACTTGGTGAAGTTCGCGAGCTTCTTGCGCAGCGTCTCGATGTCGGCGCCCTTCTTGCCGATGATGACACCGGGGCGCGCCGTGTAGATCGTCACGCGGCACTTCTTGTGCGGACGCTCGATGATGACTTTCGAGACGCCGGCCTGCTTGGCCTCTTCGTGGATGAACTCGCGCATGCGGAGGTCTTCCAGAAGAAGGTTGCCGTAGTCCTTGTTGTCGGCGAACCAGCGGCTATCCCAGGTGCGGTTGACCTGGAGGCGCATCCCGATGGGGTTGACCTTCTGACCCATTATGCTTGCTCCTCGGTCTGGCGCACCTTGATCGTCAGTTCGCTGAAAGGTTTCATGATCTTGCCGAACCGGCCACGCGCACGCGGACGGCCGCGCTTCATCACCAGGTTCTTGCCAACCCAGGCTTCGGCGACGACCAGGCTGTCAACGTCGAGCGAATGGTTGTTCTCGGCATTGGCGATGGCCGACTGCAGGCACTTCTTCACGTCAATCGCGATCCGCTTCTTCGAGAAGGTCAGGTCGGCAAGCGCCTTGTCGACCTTCTTGCCGCGGATCAGCGCGGCGACGAGGTTCAGTTTCTGCGGCGAGGTGCGCAGCATCTTCGCCTTGGCGAAGGCTTCGTTGTCCGCCACGCGGCGCGGATTCTTTTCCTTGCTCATGGCTTACTTCCTCTTGGCTTTTTTGTCGGCCGCATGGCCGTAGTAGGTCCGCGTCGGCGAATATTCACCGAACTTCTGGCCGATCATCTCTTCGGTGACGGCAACGGGGATGTGCTTCTGCCCGTTGTAGACGCCGAAGGTCAGGCCGACGAACTGCGGCAGGATGGTCGAGCGACGCGACCAGATCTTGATGACGTCACTCTTGCCCGATGCGCGCGCCTTGTCCGCTTTCTTCAGCAGGTAGGCGTCGACGAAGGGGCCTTTCCAGATAGAACGTGCCATGGCTCAGCGCCCTTTCTTCGCATTGCGCGACCGGACGATATACTTGTCGGTCGCCTTGTTCGTGCGGGTCTTGTTGCCCTTGGTGCCCTTGCCCCACGGGGTGACCGGGTGCCGGCCGCCCGAGGTGCGTCCTTCGCCGCCGCCGTGCGGGTGGTCGATCGGGTTCATCGCGACGCCGCGCACGGTCGGGCGGATGCCCATGTGCCGGCGGCGACCCGCCTTGCCGAGGTTCTGGTTCGAGTTGTCGGGGTTCGAGACCGCGCCAACCGTCGCCATGCATTCCTGGCGGACCATGCGCAGTTCGCCCGACGACAGCCGGATCTGCGCGTAGCCGCCGTCACGGCCGACGAACTGGGCGTAGGTGCCCGCAGCGCGCGCCAGCTGGCCGCCCTTGCCGGGCTTCAGCTCGACGTTGTGGACGATCGTGCCGATCGGCATGCCGCTGAAGGGCATCGCGTTGCCGGGCTTCACGTCGGTCTTGGACCCGGCGACCACCTGGTCGCCCACCGCGAGCCGCTGGGGCGCGAGGATGTAGGCCTGTTCGCCGTCGGTGTATTTCACCAGCGCGATGAAGGCCGTGCGGTTCGGATCATATTCGATCCGCTCGACGACCGCGGCCATGTCGAACTTTCGACGCTTGAAGTCGACGATGCGGTAGAGCCGCTTTGCGCCGCCCCCCTTGTGCCAGGCGGTGACTCGTCCGGTATTGTTCCGGCCGCCGGTTTTCTTAAGGCCCTCGACGAGCGCCTTGACCGGGCGACCTTTCCAAAGCTCCGAACGGTCGATCAGAACCAGCCCGCGCTGGCCAGGCGTCGTCGGTTTATACGACTTGAGTGCCATGCTCTCTGTCTTCCGTTGCTTTGGACCCATGGTCCGTGGTGGATGAAGGGCCCCGAAGGTCCCCGTCTTCTAAAGCCGATCCCGCGTGCCGCGAAGGCACGCGGGATCAGATCGTCACAGGCCCGACTGAACGTCGATCGTGTTGCCCTCTTCGAGCGTCACGTAGGCCTTCTTGATGTCGCTGCGTTCGCCGGGGCGGCCGCGGAACTTCTTCGCCTTGCCCTTGGTGATCGTCGTGTTGACGGCTTTCACCTTCACGCCGAACACCGCCTCGACCGCTTCCTTGATCTGCGGCTTGGTGGCCGAGCGGGCGACGCGGAAGACGACCGCGTTCGCTTCGGAGGCGAGCGTGGCCTTTTCCGTGATGACCGGCTTCTGGATCACGTCGTAATGTTCAGGTTTCACGCTCATTTCAGACGCGCCTCCAGGGCTTCGACACCCGCCTTCGTCAGGATCAGTGTCTGACGCTTCAGGATGTCATAGACGTTCGCACCCATCGACGGCAGCACATCGATACCTTCGATGTTGCGCGCCGCGCGGGCGAAGTTCTCGTTCACCTCGGCGCCGTCGATGATCAGCACCTTCTTCCAGCCCAGCTCGCGCGCGGCCTTGGCCAAAAGCGCGGTCTTGGCTTCGGTCATCGCGGCCGTGTCCAGGATCACCAGGTTGCCCGAGCCGGCCTTGGCCGACAGGGCGTGCCTGAGGCCAAGCGCGCGGAACTTCTTCGGCAGGTCATGGGCGTGGCTCCGGGGAACCGGCCCCTTGTAGACGCCGCCCTTGCGGAAGATCGGCGCCTTGCGCGAGCCGTGGCGTGCGCCGCCCGTGCCCTTCTGGCGGTAGATCTTCTTGGTCGAGTAGGCGACATCGGACTTGCCGAGCGTCGAGTGGGTGCCGGCCTGGGCCTTGGCCCGCTGCCAGCGCACCACACGGTGCAGGATGTCGGCGCGCGGCTCGAGCCCGAAGAGCGCCTCGTCCAGGTCGATCGAACCGGCCTTGCCGCCGTCGAGCGTGATCACATCAAGCTTCATGCTTCACCCCCTTCGGCCGTAGCGGCTTCGGCCGGGGCCGAGGCGCTGGTCGAGGCTGCGGTTTTGATCGCGGCCGGGACGGCGAGGTCCTTCGGCAGCGGCTTCTTCACGGCGTCCTTGATCGTGACCCAGCCGCCCTTGTTGCCGGGGACCGAACCCTTGACCATGATCAGGCCACGGTCGGCATCCGTGCGGACGACCTGGATGTTCTGGGTGGTGACGCGGACCGAACCGAGGTGGCCGGCCATCTTCTTGCCCTTGAACACCTTGCCCGGGTCCTGGCACTGGCCGGTCGAGCCGTGCGAGCGGTGCGAGACGGACACACCATGGCTGGCGCGCAGGCCGCCGAAGTTGTGCCGCTTCATCGCACCGGCAAAGCCCTTGCCGACCGAGGTGCCGGCGATGTCGACGAACTGGCCGGCAAGGTAGTGCTCGGCCGAGATCTCGGCACCGACGTCGATCAGGTTGTCGGGGCTGACGCGGAATTCCGCGACCTTGCGCTTCGGCGCCACGTTCGCCTTGGCGAAGTGGCCGCGCATGGCGGCGGTGGTGCGGACGGGCTTGGCTGCACCGGCGCCGAGCTGGACGGCGGTATAGCCGTCACGGTCGGCGGTGCGCTGGGCCACGACCTGAAGGTTGTCGAGCAGAAGGACGGTCACAGGAACCTGCTTGCCGTCTTCCAGGAACAGCCGGGTCATGCCCAGCTTCTTTGCGATAACGCCGGAGCGCAGCATCTCTGTGCCCTCCTCAGTTCAGCTTGATTTCGACGTCGACACCGGCAGCGAGGTCGAGCTTCATCAGCGCGTCCACGGTCTGCGGGGTCGGATCGACGATATCAAGAAGGCGCTTGTGCGTGCGGATCTCCCACTGGTCGCGCGACTTCTTGTTGATGTGCGGACCACGGAGAACCGTGAATTTCTCGATCTTGTTCGGGAGCGGGATCGGACCGCGGACCTGCGCGCCCGTGCGCTTGGCCGTATTGACGATTTCCTGCGTGCTGGAATCCAGGACGCGGTAGTCAAAGGCCTTGAGCCGGATGCGGATGTTCTGACCTGTCATGACAGTCATGCCTCTTGCGGGCTCTCCTTGAGAGGCTGACGACACCTCATGCGGCGCCAGCGTCGAAGGTCTTGGGGGGAAGCCCCCTGTCACAAAAGAGACAGGGGGTCGCGAGACCCCCGGTCGATTCCTTGGACTGCGGCTGTATGACGATGCGGGGATGGCATGTCAAGGGCGCCGGCGGGGGTTTTCGGCGGGGCTTGTCCGATGGGGTTTTCCGGGGCCGGATGGGCCCCATTCACCCCCTGAAAAGCAAAGGGCGCCGGGGGTGCCGGCGCCCTTCTTCAAGCCCTGCTCAGGCTCTTACTTCAGGATTTTCGACACGACACCTGCGCCGACGGTGCGGCCGCCTTCGCGGATGGCGAAGCGGAGTT
>CAMFGW010000021.1 GCA_945952025.1 uncultured Paracoccaceae bacterium | reverse complement strand
CGGGCCCGGTGCCGGCGGGCACTCGGGTCGTCACGATCCAGTTTCGAAAGTCGGTGAAGAACTTGGCGATATTGCGGCCAAAAGATCGAAATTGTGCGATTTGTTAAGACGATGAAAATGCGAAGGCGGCCTTTGTTGCCAAAGGCCGCCGCGCGCACGAAACAGTGACTGTCTGGTCGGGATCAGGTGCCGCTGGCGGTCCCGCCGGCCCCGCTCTGGGTCTGGGTCTGGGGCAGGGGCTGGGCGCTGTTCACATATTCGCGGAAGATGATCGCGGCATACTTGCCGTTCAGCACCAGCTTGCTCGACTGCACGAACCCCGACACTTCGGTGACGGCACGGCGGTTCGCGCGTTCCGGGCCCTGGGTGAAGACCAGCGGATGCGTCTTGCCGAACGAAACGACCGCCTCGAGCCGCGAGCGGCTGATGCCCTGACTGACCAGGAAATTGACGACCGTCTGCGCGCGGCGCATGCCGAGCGCCTTGTTGTAGCCGGCCGTTCCGACCAGGTCGGTATAGCCGTAGACGCGGAAGCGCACTTCGGGGAACTGCTTGATCCAGCTCGCCTGCTTCATCAGGATCTGCTGCGCCTGGGCGTCCAGCGCCGAGCTGTTGAAGGCGAAGTTCACGATCGGCGGCACATCGGCGCCGAACTTGCGCGTCAGGTCGATCGCATAGTTCTGCTGCGTGGTCATCTGCGCGGTGTTCGTGGCGACCGACTGGCCGAAATCATCCGTCTGCACGTCGGAGCCGGCTTCGGAATAGAGCGACCCGAAGACCTGTGTTTCCTTGGAACAGCCGCTGGCCAGCGTCGCCGCGGCTGCGAGCGAAAGAAAAAGCGCGCGGGTCATCTATTGCTCCATCACATAGCCGTAGGGGCTGGTGAAATCCTGCTTGGCCACTTCGCCTGCGGCACCTTTCTGCTTCGCCCCCGCCGTCTTGCCCAGCAGGAACAGCTCGGCCTCCGTCGGCGGCCGCACCCGGTCGGTCGGCAGCGCCAGCGTTTCGCCACGGACCGGCGAGACGAGGTGGGGCGTGATGACGATCACCAGTTCGGACTGGTCGCGCTGATAGTCCGCGCTGCGGAAAAGGGCGCCCAGCACCGGAATGTCGCCAAGCCACGGCACCTGGCCGTTCAGGTCGCGGAAGTTGTCCTGCAGAAGGCCCGCGATGGCGAAGCTGTCGCCGTCGCGCATCTCGACCGTGGTCGAGGTCTGGCGCCGTTTGAAGGCGTTGATCGAGAAGCCGCCGTTCTGCACCGAAATCGTCGAGTCGATGCCGGAAACCGAGGCGTCGACCTCCAGGTTGATGATGTCGCCGTCCACCACGCGCGGGGTGAAGGCGAGTTCCACCCCGAAGGGCTTGTATTCGACCGTGATCGCCGTGCCCGAGGCGCTGGGCTGGACGACCGGAATGGGATATTCGCCGCCCGCGAGGAACTTCGCCTGCTGACCCGAAAGGGCGGTCAGGTTCGGCTCGGCCAGCGTGCGGACAAGGCCCTTCGATTCAAGCGCCTCGAGCATGGCCGAGAAGGCCACGCCGCCCAGCGTCGATTGGATCAGCCCGCCGCCTGCCATGGTCGAATTGAGCTTGAAGGCGGTGCCGATCGTCGGAAGCTGGCCCGCAATGGTCGACGGAACCGTGGTCAGGCCGCCCGTGCCCGTGCCCGCGGCGGCGTTTTTGCCGTTGATCGTCAGGCCGCCGTTCAGCGTCTTGCTGACCGACCGCTGCATTTCGGCGAAACGCACCTGCAGCATGACCTGCTGCACGCCGCCGACGCCCATCAGGTTCGACACCTTCTGCGGCGCGTAGCGTTCGGCGAGGTCGAGCGCCTTGTCGAGGGACGCAGTCGACGAAACGGTGCCCGACAGGACGATCCCGTCGTTGGCCGACCGCACCTCGATCTTTTCGTTCGGCAGGATCTCTTTCAGCCGCTCCTTGAATTCGGCGACATCCAGGCTGACCTGCACGTCGACGTTCGAGATCAGCTTGCCCTCGGGCCCCAGCAGCGTCAGCGTCGTGCGCCCCGGCGCCTTGCCAAGGACGTAGATCGACTTGTCCGAGAGCGTCGAGATGTCGGCGATCCCCGGGTTGGCGATCGACAGTTCCGAAAACGGCTGGTCGCTTTGCAGGACAACCGCGCGGTTCATCGGAACCGACAGCACGTTCGTCGATGATCCCTGCAGGACCTTCAGCGTTTCGGCGGGTGCGGGAGCCGCCGCGCCAAGCGCGGCAAAACTGACCGACAGGCCGACGAGTCCGGCCCGGACGTGAGGTTTAATATACATGTGACCTGCCTCTCGGATCACTTTTGTGAAGGGTCTTTTCGCCCTGATTTGGGCAACAATGCGCGAATGCCGCTTTTTTTGCAAGAATCCGGTGCTTGTCAGACGGTGTTTCTGTGGGCTCAAGGCAACAGTCACGCCGGTGATTCGCACTATTGGGGGGCTTGGGCGCGGCGCCTACCACATCAGGTGGGCACCAGACGTGGATCCGGCGCAGGGCCAGGGGGCCGCGCGCCGGATCGGAAGCTCAGTTGGTGCAGGCGATCGGCGTTTCGACGATCTGGCCGCCCTTGTTGGTCTTGATCGTGCAGACCTTGGGCGCTGCGGCGGCGGGCGCGGGGGCCGGCGCGTCGCTGATGCCCAGAAGCTTGTTGCGGTCGATCTCGACGGCGCCTACCGCCACCGTGTCACCCGTGCCCACAAGCGACAGCGTGAGCCGCCCGGAGTTCTGCGCGAGCGCCAGTGCCGCGACCTGTTCGGGGCTCACCTCGACCGTGACGGTCCGTGCAAGCTGCGTCTGGTCGGTGCGGTCGGCATCCGCGCTCTGGTCGATGGCGATCAGCCGGACCGAGGCCTGGATCAGCTTGGTCACGTCCTTGCCGTTGGCGTTGCCCGACCAGTAGACGTCGACCTTGTCACCGGGCCGCAGGAAGCCCGACACGCCGGTCGACACGTCGACGTTCAGCGCAAGCGCCCGCATGCCGGGGGTCAGGTTGGCGTTGATGCCCGCATCGACGCCAGGATCGGTGATCTTCTTCAAGAGGATCGGCTCGTAGACCTCGACCGAGCGCAGGACGGCGCGGGGCCGCGTCTCGCCGTCGAAGAACACCGGAGGCTTGGCCGGATCGCCGCCCTGCTTGTCGACGATGACATGGAAGGCGCCTTCCGGCACCTTGTCGGCCTGCCACTTCACCACGTCGAGGTCGTCGCGGGTAAAGCGCTCGCCATATTTGAGGGCCTTCTTGGCAACGACGACATCGACCAGCTGCGGCGCTTGTTCCTGCGCTTTCAGCAGCATGTCGCGTTGGTTCTGGAGGTCGGCCATGTATCCCTGGGCCATGTAGACGGCGAAGCCCGCAAGGGCGAGACCGACAACCAGCACCAGACCGAAAACCATGCGCATCTGATATCCCTTCGTGAACGGACGACGGGGCGGAAGGCCCCGGACATTCGCGCCCTTGTCCCCCCCGATTGCGGCAAAAGCATGGTCGAATGGGTCAAAACCCAAGGATTTTGCACCCGGGTGGAAACGATCGGGCCCCCGGGCGAACGAAAGCCGCACCTCAGGGGGCGCGGCTTTCAGCTTTCGTCTGTCACGCCCGATCAGGGTCGGGAAAGGGGCAGGCTTCGCCCCCCGGGCCGATCCTGGTCCGGCCCCGTCAGAAGGTCGACGAAATCGTCTGGGCCGACAGGTAGCTGTTGATGTTCGAGGTCAGTTTCGCCATCCCGCCCCGGATCGCGCCAAGAGCCGCGATGCCAAGGCCGACGGTCGCGGCGGTCAGGACCACCCAGTCGACCGTGACAGCGCCGTCTTCCTCTTCCTGGAAGGAATTGGCGAGTTTGAAGAATTTCATAGTAAGTCCTTTCCGCGTAATGGGCCGCTGCCCGGAGTCTGTGTCGTGCAAAGACGGCACGTCGGCCGGATTGATCTAGTCTGGTTGAGAAAAAGGGCTGAAATTTGACGCAGCGGCAGGATATTCCAATGCCATCCGCGACAGATCGTTTCCCCTTGCCGGACAATGAGGGAAAAAGCCGGGGCCGCGTCCGGAAAGACGCGGCCCCGAAATCGGTCTGATCGGCCCGACTGGCGGGCGCGGCATCAGAACGTGGTCTGGATCGTCATGCCCGACATCGTCGAGTCGACCTTGCCGGTCAGGCTCTTCATGCCGCCGCGGACAGCGGCGAGAGCGGCGAGGCCAAGGCCGACGACGGCGGCGGTCAGCACAACCCAGTCAACGGTCACGGCGCCGTCTTCTTCGGTATGGAACTTGCCGGCGAGTTTGAAGAATTTCATTTGGGACTTCCTTTCGGGTTTCTATGTTTCACCATCGGCGGTGTCCGGTGGGCTCATCACCGCCGGATGAGTTGAATTTGCCGGTCAAAGGTGACGCAACTTTGGCGCGCCAGAGGAAAATCAGTGAAAGTTTGAAGAAGGTCTTAACACACCGTTTCGTGAACAGGACCTATCGCGGGGCCTTGAAACGGGGGCCGCTGCGGGCGGCGGCGCGGGCCGGATAGGGCCTGGTCGCCAGGCATCCTGATCGGGGTGCGCTTCATCGAGCCCGACCCCGAGGGCCGCGAAGGGCCGGGTCCCTGCGCGCGCGTCGGGGAAGTAGAGGGGGGAATGGCGGCCCGAGCTGCCGATCCCGCCGGCCGCGCGTCGGCAGCGCGAGCGCCTCCCGGTGCCCGTGGGTGCCTGCGGGTGCCAGTAGGCTGCCGCAAAAGCGAAAGGGCCGCATCCCCTTGGATACGGCCCTTCGGTCTTGGATACGCCCGTTTGCGGGCGTGAAATCAGAACGTGGTCTGGATCGTCATGGCCGACATCGTCGAGTCGACCTTGCCGGTCAGGCTCTTCATGCCGCCGCGGACAGCGGCGAGAGCGGCGAGGCCAAGGCCGACGACGGCGGCGGTCAGCACAACCCAGTCAACGGTCACGGCGCCGTCTTCTTCGGTGTGGAATTTGCCAGCGAGCTTGAAGAATTTCATTTGGGCAGTCCTTTCAAATCCAGTGTTGAAACCATCGGCGGTGTCCAGCGATGACCGGGGGCAACCACCGCCCGATGAGATGAATTTGCCGGACGATCTGGGCGCAAATTCGGCACACAGGGGGAGAATCAGTGGAGATCACGAAATCGTGGGAACAGACCGTTTCCACGATGGACGCAATGGCGGATGTTTTTGCGCTGTCCTGATGGCACGCCGGCCTGATCGCGCGCGGCCCTGGGGGCGGGGAACTCTGCGGTGGCGGGCCACGAACGGTGGGGCCATAGAAAAGGCCGCGCCATCTCGGGCGCGGCCTCGTCGGCTCCATCTGCCCCGAACAGGGGCGGCGGCTCAGAAGGTGGTCTGGATCGTCATGGCCGACATCGTCGAGTCGACCTTGCCGGTCAGGCTTGCCATGCCTCCCCGAACGGCGGCGAGGGCGGCGACGCCCAGACCGACGACGGCAGCGGTCAGCACGACCCAGTCAACGGTAACAGCGCCGTCTTCCTCCGACGCGAACTTGTCTGCGAGCTTGAAATACTTCATTCCGAATTCCCTTTCCAATCGACAATCTGTCGCTTTGGCCAAGCGGCGATGCCCGGCGGCATTGGTCGCCGGATAAGGGCACTTTCACGGCCAATCTTGGCGCAAATTAGGCAGGACTGCGGAAAAAGGATGAACGCCCCGGAGGGGCTGAAACAGCCTCCGCGCGCTTGGGGAAACGTTCTGTTTCAGATTGCGTGCCCTGGTCCCTGGACCGCCATGCGCCTCTGGCCGATCTGGGGCGTTGCTTCGCAGACGGCCCACCCGATCCTTGTGCTGGTCTTGGCGTGCCGGGCTTCTGGCGTCCGGCGGGGGCTCGGCGATCACTCCGCCCGATCACTCCGCCCGATCGGGCCGCGCGGCAACCGCGCACCCCTGGCAGCCGGCGCCGTCCTCAGAAGGTCGAGTTGATCGACATTGACGACATGGTGTTGTTCAGCTTGCTCGATAGGCTGGCCGTTCCGCTCTTGATCGTGCCGAAGGCGGCAAGGCACAGCCCGACGACGGCGGCACTCAGAACCACCCAGTCCACCGTCACGGCACCCTCGTCCTCAGCGGCAAATCGGGCAAACCTGAAACCGTTCATCTGCAAGTCCTCGTTCTAGGGCGTCGGGGGGGCTGGCCTTGTGTTGCGTGGCCCCCAGTGGCGTTTCGCTAGGGAATTTGCACAGTCTAAGCAGAGCCTCGTGGCAGCAATTGGGCAGAGCCAAATCGATATTCGGGATCATTTGCGGCGCAAAGATGGCTGTTGCCGAAAGGCGGCGGCGGGCGAAAAACACGAGGGCCTGCGCAGAATCTCGTTGGCAGGCCAGACTTTCGACGCTTTTTTCAGGGAAAAAGAGCACCGAAGGCAGGCAAGGATACTGATATGAAGCGCGTGGTCGTGACGACCCCGATCGCGGCAGTTCTTCTGTGGGCGTCCCAGGCTGCCGCGGATCCGGTGCCTGTGGCGCGGACCGTTCCGGCGCCGGCGCCTGCTGCCGACTTCACCTTCAAGACCGTGAAACCGCCGACGGCGGGCGCGGCGAAACGCATCCTTGTGCAGATCGATCCGGCCGAACAGGCCGCCCAGCTGGCCTCGCTGCCGGCCTGGGGACCGGCCGCGCATGGCCAGACGGCCTCGGCCAGCCTGCCGGCGGTGAAGGGCGGGGGCTACAACAGCGGCGCCTATCCCGGCACGGGCGTCCCGGCCGTGAAGCCCGGCACCTACGACTGGTTCTGGACGCTCGTCTCGCCCAAGATCGGCGACAGCCAGGGCCGCTTCTCGCTCGCGCTCGACAGCCTGGCCAAGGGGCCGGGCGGCCAGACGGTCGCGGTGCCGCGGATGCAGGCGATGCAGGACATCGCCCGCGCCCATTCGGCCGAAATCCTTCAGGCGACCGCCGGGACCAACGTCTCGCCCGCGCTGGTCGTCGCGGTCATCAGCGTCGAGAGCGGCGGCAACGCTGCCGCCCAGTCGGGCGCGGGGGCGGTCGGGCTGATGCAGCTGATCTCGGCCACCGGCGACAGGTTCGGCGTCGACGACCGCACCGATCCGAGCCAGAACATCAAGGGCGGCGTCGCCTACCTTGACTGGCTGATGAAGCAGTTCAACCGCGACCCGGTGCTGGCGCTTGCGGCCTACAATGCCGGCGAAAACGCCGTCCTTGGCGCGGGCGGCGTGCCGCCCTTCGCCGAAACGCGGGACTATGTGCCGAAGGTGCTGGCCGCCTGGACCGTCGCGCGCAACCTCTGCCTGACGCCGCCCGACCTGGTGAGCGACGGCTGCGTCTTCGTGACCGGAGGACAGTCGCTTTGAAGGCCCAAAACCCTGTCGAAAAGCCACTCGTCCTGGATGTGGACGGCACCTTCCTCAGGACCGACCTCTTGTGGGAATGTCTCTGGTCCGGCCTTGGCCACGCGCCCTTCGCGACGCTCGGGGCGCTTGCCTCGCACCTTGGAAACCGCGCCCGGCTGAAGGAGCGCCTGGCCGAGGTCGCGGTGATCCGCACCGACCTTCTGCCCGTCAACGCCGAGGTGGCCGACCTCGCGCTCAACGCCCGCATCGCCGGGCGCGACGTGATCCTGGCCTCTGGCTCTGACCGGAGCCTGGTCGAGCGGCTGGCGGCGGACTACGGCCTCAGCCCCCGCGTCTTCGCCTCGGACGGGCGGGTGAACCTGACCGGCCGCGCCAAGGCCGACGCGCTGGTCGAGGCGCTGGGCGACGGCGGCTTCGATTATGCCGGCGACAGCAAGGTGGACATGGCCGTCTGGGACCGCTGCGACCACCCCTATGTCGTCGGCAACGAAGCGGCGGCGCGGGTCCTGGAAAGCCGGGGCAGGGAGGTCACGAAACTTCCCGGCAGCCTCGAGCCGCGCGCCATCCTCAAGGCGCTCCGGCCGCATCAGTGGGTCAAGAACATCCTTCTGATCCTGCCTCTGATCGCTGCGCACCATTTCGACCTGCAGACCCTGATCCCGATCCTGTGGGGTATGGTCGCCTTCTCGCTCGCGGCCTCGTCGATCTATGTCGTCAACGACCTTCTCGACCTCGAGGCCGACCGGCTGCACCCGACCAAGCAATACCGGCCCTTCGCCTCGGGCAAGGTGCCGATCCCGATCGGGGTCGCCACATCCGCCCTTTGCGCGGGAACGGCGCTGGTGATCGCGCTCTGCCTGAACGGCGCATTCCTCTTCACGCTCCTGGTCTACATGACCCTGTCGCTGGCCTATTCGCTGAAGCTGAAGCGCATGCGCTGGGTCGACGTGGCCACCCTCGCCGCCCTTTACACGATCCGCGTCGTTGCCGGTGCGGCGGCGGGTCAGCTGAGCGTCTCGATCTACATCCTGATCTTCATCTTCCCGATCTTCATCGCGCTCGGCTGCGTCAAGCGGCTGACCGAACTGACGCTGGCAAAATCGGACGAGCGCCTGCCGGGCCGGGGCTATTCCCGAAAGGACCGGGGCGATCTGTTGAACGTCGCGGGCCTGGGGACCGTCGGCGCCCTTCTGATCTTCTTCCTCTATACGCTTTCCGATCAGGCGCGCCTTCTCTACCCGACGATCTGGCTCTTGTGGGTCGCCATGATCCCGATGGCCATCTGGCTCGTGCGGATGGTGGCGCTCGGCTGGTATGGCAAGCAGGACTATGACCCGATCGTATTCGCGACGCGCGACAAGTTCGGCATCGGGCTCCTGATGCTGACGCTGGCGCCGATTTTCTGGGCAGCAGGGCTCTGGACCAAGTGGTTCGGGAGTTGACGGCACCCGTGCGGGCGCTTCCTTGGGTCGCTCTTGCGGCGGCCCTCGCGCTTGCGGCCTGCGGGGGCGAGCGTCCCGGCATGGGCGCCGATATCACCGCCGAAGAGCCTCCGGGTGCGCTGCCCCTTTACGACGCCCAGAGCCGGATCAATGTGCTGGCGCCGCAGGCCTCGATCCTGGCCGGGTCGGCGCCGAAGCGGTTCGGCAGTGACGATGACCTGAACGTGCTGGTCCTGTCGGGCGGCGGATCGAACGGCGCCTATGGGGCGGGTGTCCTTTACGGCTGGACGCAGAGCGGCAAGCGGCCCGAGTTTGATGTCGTGACCGGTGTTTCGACCGGCGCCCTGATCGCGCCCCTGGCCTTCGCCGGACCCGCCTACGACGAAGAGCTTCGCCGGTTCTACACCCAGATCCACGATCGCGACATCTTCCGCGATCGCGGCCTTCGCGGCCTTTTGTCAAATGCGGCGCTGAGCAGCGCCCCCTTGCGCGCCCGGATAGCTGAGGTCGTCACCCCCGGCTTTCTGGACCTGATCGCCCGCGAGCAGAAGAAGGGCCGGCGGCTCTACATTGCCTCGACCGACCTCGATCAGGGCGAAAGCGTGGTCTGGGACATGGGCGGCCTGGCCGCCAGCGACCTGCCGGACAAGCGCGACCGCTTTATAGATGCCATGCTGGCCTCGGCCTCGGTGCCGGGGGTTTTTCCGCCGGTTTTCATCAATGATGGACGGGGCGGACCTCCGCACATGCATGTCGACGGCGGCGTGAAGTCGTCGATCCTCTTGCGGGATTTCATGATCGCGGGGCACTACCGGACCCGACATGTCTACATGGTGCTGAACGCCTGCATGTGCCTGGGAACCTTCGGCGCGCCGGTGAAGAACACGATCCTGGGCATCACCGGCAAGAGCATCAGCCAGATGCTGCGCGAATCGCTTTACCGCGAGACCGAGCTTGCCTTCGTGATGACGAAGAATGCCGGCATTCCGACGAGGCTGACCTACATCCCCGACAAGATCACGCCGCCAGATCCGATCAGCTTCGACAAGACGGCGATGGCCCGGCTTTTCGCGGCGGGCCAGACGGTCGGGCTGGACCAGACGCTCTGGCTGGACCGGCCCCCGCGCCTGCAACGCTTCGTCCTGGGGCCGGGCGGCTAGCCGCGCAGCGGGTCGGCCGGATAGACGCCCAGAAGCTTCACCTCGCTGGTGAAATAGGCCAGCTCATCCAGTGCGAGGCGGACGTTTTCATCGTCGGGATGGCCCTCGATGTCGGAATAGAACTGCGTCGCCGAAAAGATGCCGTCGACCATGTAGCTTTCCAGCTTGGTCATGTTGACGCCGTTCGTCGCGAACCCGCCCATGGCCTTGAAAAGCGCCGCCGGGATGTTGCGGACACGGAAGACGAAGCTGGTCATCATCTTGTCGGCCCGCCGCCGCAGGTCGGGTTCGCGCGCCATCACCAGGAAGCGCGTGGTATTGTTCGACCGGTCCTCGATATGGCGCGCCAGAAGGTCGAGCCCGTAGATCTCGCCCGCAAGCTCGGACGCAAGCGCCGCGAGCTGGGGCTCGCCCTTTTCCGCGACCGCGCGCGCCGATCCGGCCGTGTCGGCGCCCGTCACCGGCGTCAGCCCGTGCTTTTTCAGGAAGCCCCGGCACTGGCCCAAAAGGACCGTGTGGCTCATCGCCCGCTTGACCGCCGACAGGGGCGTGCCCGGCACGGCCAGAAGGTTGATGTGGACCCTGACGAAGGCTTCGTCGACGATATGAAGCCCGCTTTCGGGCAGCAGGTGGTGAATGTCGGCGACGCGCCCGTAGGTCGAATTTTCGACCGGCAGCATGGCAAGGTCCGTCTCGCCGCGCCGGCACATCTCGATCGTATCCTCGAAGGTCGCGCAGGGTACGGCCTCGTGGTCGGGACGTGCCTGGCGGCAGGCCTGGTGCGAATAGGCGCCGGGTTCCCCCTGGAACGAGATGCGGCCGGTCATGTGTCAGGCTCCGGTCAGGGCCCCTTTTGGGCGGGCTGGCGGGCTAACTATACCTTGATCCTTGCGGGGGGAAGCGGATAGATACCGCCAGACGACAAACAGACACGACCTAAAAGACACGACCGACAAGACAGGCGAGGCCGGGGCCGACATGTTCGACACGATGACTGCAACGAAAACCGTGGGCGCGCTTTGCGGGGCCGCACTGATCTTTTTCCTGGTGAAGTGGGGTGCCGAATCGCTTTACAGCATGGAACCCGCGAAGGTCGGTGGCGAAGAGCCGGCGCAGGCCTATTCGGTCGCGGTCAGCGGCGGTGAGGCGGCGGGCGGTTCGACCGCCGAGGCCGGCCCGGACTTCGACACGGTCTATGCCTCGGCCGACGCCAAGAAGGGCGAGACGATCTTCAACAAGTGCAAGGCCTGCCACAAGGTCGACGGCAGCGATTCCGTCGGTCCGCACCTGAACGGGATCGTGGGCCGGGCCGTGGGTTCGGTCGCGGGCTTCGCCTATTCCGATGGCGTGAAGAACCACGGCGGCACCTGGGACCCGAAATCGCTCGACACCTGGATCGAGAACCCGAAGAAGGACATCCCGGGCACGAAGATGACCTTCGCCGGCCTGCCCAAGGTCGAGGACCGCGCCAACCTCATCGCCTATCTGGCGACGATCAAGTAAGCGCGGAAAAGGACACGTCGGCCGCACGGGGCCGACCGATCGACAGGGGCCGCCCGGCAAGGAGCGGCCCTTTTTCTTGCCGTCGTTCACGCAATTGTCGGCCCGCGTGTGGGCGGCCAGGGACCGGCAAACCTTGCGGAAGGGGCGCGGGGCGCATTAGCTAGGCCCGCAGGCAGGGAGAAACCTCATGGCTCAGCGCGACTTTTTCGTCGGCATGACGCTCGCGCTGGCGGCGCTGGCAGCCCCCGCGGCGCTTTGGGCCGAGGATACGATCACCTCCTACGCCATCACGACCTTTGGCGACCCGCCGAAGCTGCCGGCCGATTTCAAGCATTACGATTACGTCAATCCCGACGCGCCGAAAGGCGGCGAGATGTCGGAGGCGACCTACGGCACCTTCGACCAGTTCAATCCCTACACCGTAAAAGGCACCGCCGCCGCCCTTTCCAGCATCGGCTACGAGTCGATGATGGAAGGCACGGCGGACGAGGTCGGCACGCTCTACTGCCTGCTTTGCCAGTCGCTCGAATATCCCAAGGACAAGGCCTGGGTCATCTTCACCCTGCGCCCGAACATCACCTTTTCGGACGGATCGCCCATGACAGCGGCGGACGTGGCCTTCACGACCGGGCTTTTCCGCGATCAGGGCCTGGTTTCGTTCCAGGCGGTGCTGACCAAGTTCCTCGACAAGGTCGAGGTCATCGACCCCACCCACGTCAAATATACCTTCAAGCCCGACAGCCCGCCCCGCGACCGCATCCAGATCGTCGGGGGCCTGTCCGTGATGTCGAAGGCCTGGTTCGAAAAGACCGGCGCGCGGCTGGACGAGACGCGCATGGACCCCGGCCCCGGATCGGGCCCCTACATGCTTGACCGGTTCGACAGCAACCAGCGCGTCATCTACAAGCGCAACCCGAACTGGTGGGGCAAGGACCTGCCGAACAACGTCGGGCGCTACAATTTCGACCGGCTGCGCATCGAATATTTCGGCGACCCGACGGCGGCGTTCGAGGGGTTCAAGTCCGGCGCCTACCTGTTCCGCAACGAAAACTCGTCGAAGAACTGGGCGACGGGCTATGATTTTCCGGCCATCCAGAAGGGCTGGGTCGTCAAGGCGGAACTGCCGAACGGCAACATCGCCAACAACCAGGCCTTCGTCTTCAACCTGCGCCGCGACAAGTTCCAGGACCCGCGCGTGCGCGAGGCGATCGGGCTGATGTTCAACTTCGAATGGTCGAACGCCACGCTCTTCTACAACCTTTATGCCCGCATCAATTCCTTCTGGGAAAATTCGACCCTCGCCGCGACAGGCCTGCCCTCGCCCGAGGAACTGGCGCTTCTGGAACCCCTGAAGGACAAGCTGCCGCCCGGCGTTCTGGACCAGCCGCCGGTGATGGCGCCCGTCTCTGGCCCCCGTCAGATGGATCGCGGCAACCTGCGCAAGGCGTCGGACCTTCTGGACCAGGCGGGCTGGGCGGTGGGCAGCGACGGGATGCGCCGGAACGCCAAGGGCGAGACGCTGAAGGTCGAGTTCCTGGAACAGGACAATGCCTTCGACCGGGTGATCAATCCCTTTGTCGAGAACCTGCGCAAGCTGGGCGTCGACGCCGTCCTGCAACATGTCGATGACGCGCAATATGTCCGCCGCAGCCGCTCGCACGATTTCGACATCATCACCGACCAGTTTCCGACCGGCGAGGAGCCGGGCTCGGGCCTCATCCAGTATTTCGGCAGCCAGGGCGTGAATGACGCCTTCAACTCGATGGGCCTTGCCGATCCGGCCGTCGATGCGCTGATCGAGAAGGTGATGCAGGCGGGCAGCAAGGCCGAGTTGACGATCGCGGTAAAGGCGCTCGACCGCGTTCTGCGCGCGACCCAGTTCCGCGTGCCGGAATGGTACAAGAACAAGGACACGGTGGCCTATTTCGACCTTTACGCCCATCCCCAGACCCTTCCGCCCTATGCGCTGGGCGAGATGGACTTCTGGTGGTATGACGCAGCCAAGGCCGACGCCTTGAAGGCCGCGGGGGCCATCAGGTAACGCGCCGGACGAAGCGCGGGGCAGAACGGGCAGGGGTATGGGCGCCTACATCCTTCGCAGGCTGATGCTGACGATTCCGACGCTGATCGGGATCATGCTGGTCAATTTCGCCCTGACCCAGTTCGTGCCCGGCGGTCCGATCGAAACCTATATCGCCAAGGCGCAGGGCGAGGGCGACGTGATGAAGAGCGTCACCGGCAGCGGCGCCGATGCGGGCATCGACACCGGCGGCACCAACGAGAAATACGTTGGCGCCCGCGGCCTGCCGCCCGAATTCATCGCGAAACTCGAAAAGGAATTCGGTTTCGACCAGCCCGCCTGGAAGCGCTTTCTGATCATGATGGGCAACTACCTGCGCTTCGACTTCGGGCAAAGCTGGTTCAAGTCCGCCTCGGTCGTCGACCTGGTGATCGAAAAGCTGCCGGTGTCGATCTCGCTCGGCCTCTGGTCCACGCTTCTGGCCTACCTGATCTCGATCCCACTCGGCATCCGCAAGGCGGTGCGCGATGGTACGCCCTTCGACACCTGGACATCGGGCGTCATCATCGTCGGCTACGCCATCCCGGGCTTCCTCTTCGCCGTGATGCTGATCGTCCTCTTTGCCGGCGGCAGCTACTGGCGCATCTTCCCCCTGCGCGGCCTGACATCCGAAGGGTGGGACCAGCTGGGCCTTCTGGGCAAGATCGGCGACTATTTCTGGCACATCACCCTGCCGACCATCGCCTCGACCATCGCCAGCTTCGCGACGCTGACGCTGCTGACGAAGAACAGCTTCCTGGACGAGATCAACAAGCAATATGTCATGACCGCCCGCGCCAAGGGCCTGAGCGAGCGGAGCGTGCTTTACGGCCATGTCTTCCGCAACGCGATGCTGATCGTCATCGCCGGGTTCCCGGGGCTTCTTCTGTCGGTCCTTTTCGGCGGGGGACTGTTGATCGAGGTGATCTTCAGCCTCGATGGCCTTGGCCGCATGGGCTATGAGGCCGCCCTGCAGCGCGACTATCCGGTCGTCTTCGGCACGCTTTACACCTTCGGCCTGATGGGGCTGATCGTCGGCATCCTGTCGGACCTGACCTACATGCTTGTCGATCCAAGGATCGACTTCGGGACGAGGGACGGCTGATGGCCCTGTCCCCGATCGCCCGGCGCCGCTGGCGCACCTTCCGTGAAAACGGCCGCGCCTTCTGGTCGCTGGTCCTCTTTTCCCTGCTCTTCGGCCTGTCGCTCTTTGCAGAATTCATCGCCAACGACCGCCCCATCGTCCTGAGCTACCGGGGCGAGATCTACAGCCCCGTCCTGCATTTCTACCCAGAGACGGCCTTCGGCGGCGACTTCAAGACCGAAGCCAACTATACCGACGACGGCGTCCAGTGCCTGATCGTCACCGGCGGCCTGCCCGACTGTTTCGACGACCCCGCCGCCACCCGCGCCGCCGCCGAAACCGGCAGCTACAAGGGCGAGGCGGTGCAGAAGGGCTGGATGATCTGGCCGCCGATCCCCTACAGCTACCAGACTATCAACAACGTCGGACCCGCGCCATCCGCCCCCGATGCCGCGCATTGGCTTGGCACCGACGACACCTCGCGCGATGTTCTGGCCCGCGTCATCTACGGCTTCCGGCTGTCGATCATCTTCGCCATCCTCGTCTCGGTCGGGTCGAGCATCCTGGGTGTCATGGCCGGTGCCGTGCAGGGCTATTTCGGCGGGAAGACCGACCTGATCTTCCAGCGCGTGATCGAGATCTGGAACGGAACCCCTGCGCTTTACGTCATCATCATCCTCTTCGCCGTCCTTGGCCGCAGCTTCTGGCTGCTGGTCACCCTGTCGGTCCTTTTCGGCTGGACGGGCCTTGTCGGCGTCGTGCGGGCGGAATTCCTGCGGGCGCGCAACTTCGAATATGTCCGCGCCGCCCGCGCGCTGGGCGTGTCGGACCGTGCCATCATGTTCCGCCACATCCTGCCCAATGCCATGGTCGCCACGCTGACCTTCCTGCCCTTCATCGTCACCGGCGCCATCGGCTCGCTCGCCGCACTCGATTTCCTGGGCTTCGGCCTGCCGCAGAACCTGCCGTCGCTCGGCGAGCTGACCCAGCAGGCCAAGGACAACCTTCAGGCGCCCTGGCTCGGCTTCACCGCCTTCTTCACCTTCGCCATCATGCTCGCCCTTCTGATCTTCATCTTCGAGGGCGTGCGGGACGCCTTCGATCCGCGAAAGACCTTCGCATGACGGCGCCCCTTCTGTCCGTGCGCGACCTGACCGTGGATTTCCGGCAAGAGGGCCGCGTGATCCCGGCCGTGAAGGGCGTCAGCTTCGATGTGGGGCAGGGCGAGACTGTGGCCCTTGTCGGCGAAAGCGGGTCGGGGAAGTCGGTCAGCGCGCTGGCGACCGTGGGCCTTCTGCCCCGCTCAGCGACGGTCGGCGGGTCGGTCCTGTGGCAGGGGCGAGAGCTTCTGCGCGCGCCCGAGGCCGATCTGCGCAAGGTCCGCGGCAACGACATCAGCTTCATCTTCCAGGAGCCGATGACCTCGCTCAATCCCCTTCACACCATCGGCCGCCAGATCGGCGAGAGCCTGTCGCTCCATGCCCGGCTGACCGGCAAGGCGGCCGAGGCGCGGATCATCGACCTGCTGGAGAAGGTCGGCATCGACAATCCGGCGGGGCGCCTGCAGGACTATCCCCACCAGCTTTCGGGCGGCCAGCGCCAGCGGGTGATGATCGCCATGGCGCTGGCGAACGGCCCCGACCTTCTGGTCGCGGACGAGCCGACGACCGCGCTCGACGTGACGATCCAGGCCCAGATCCTGGACCTTCTGGCCGACCTCAAGGCGCGGGAAGGTCTGAGCCTTCTCTTCATCAGCCACGACCTGAACGTGGTGCGCCGCATTGCCGACCGGGTCTGCGTCATGCAGGGCGGCCAGATCGTCGAACAGGGCCCGGCCGCCCGGATCTTCGCCGCCCCGTCCCATCCCTATACGCAAAAGCTGCTGGCGGCCGAGCCGACCGGCCGCCCGCACCCCGTGGCCGATGACGCGCCAGAGGTGCTGCGCGCCGACCACCTGCGTGTCTGGTTCCCCATCCGCCGCGGCCTCATGCGCCATGTGACCGGCCATGTGAAGGCGGTGAACGACGCGAGCCTTTCGGTCCGCGCCGGCGAAACCCTGGGCGTCGTGGGCGAAAGCGGGTCGGGCAAGACGACGCTCGCGCTCGCGCTCCTGCGGCTGATCCCGTCCGAAGGGCCAGTCGTCTTCATGGGCCGCGACATCACCCATGCCGACCGAAGCGCGCTGCGCAAGCTCCGCAGCGGCATGCAGATCGTCTTTCAGGACCCGTTCGGCAGCCTCAGCCCGCGCATGACCTGCGAAGAGATCATCGCCGAAGGCCTGACCGTCCACGGCATCGAGCCCGGCCGCGACCGCCGCGAGATGGTGGCCGAGATCATGACCGAGGTCGGCCTCGACCCCGCCGCCATGGGCCGCTACCCGCACGAATTTTCCGGCGGCCAGCGCCAGCGCATCGCCATCGCCCGCGCCATGATCTTGCGCCCGAAGGTCGTCGTGCTGGACGAGCCGACCTCGGCGCTGGACATGACGGTGCAGGTGCAGATCGTCGACCTTCTGCGCGCGCTTCAGGACAAGCACGGGCTGACCTATGTCTTCATCAGCCATGACCTGCGCGTCGTCCGGGCGCTGTCGCACAAGGTCATGGTCATGAAGCGCGGCGACGTGGTCGAGGCGGGGCCGACCGAACAGGTCTTCGGCGCGCCCCGGACCGATTATACGCGCGAACTGATGGCGGCGGCCTTCGCCAACGCCGCCAAGCCAGCCGAGTCCGCGAAAGCCGAGCCCGCCTGATGCGCATCCTGTTCGTCCACCAGAACTTCCCCGGCCAGTTCGTCCATCTGGCCCCGGCCATGGAACGGCGCGGCCACAAGGTGCTGGGCCTGGGGGACAAGGCCAATGAAAAGCCCGCCCAGCCGGTCCGCACCTTCTATTACAAAAGCCCGCAGGCCGGACGCCTGAACGGCATCGGCGCGACCTTCGCCGACGTGAGCGCGCGGGGCGAGATGGTGGCGGGCGCGGCCTCGCAGTTGCGCGACCGCCACCTCTACACGCCCGATCTGATCGTGGGCCACAACGGCTGGGGCGAGCTGATGTTCCTGCGCCAGGTCTGGCCCGAGGCGAAGATCCTCGACTATGCCGAGTTCTGCTACCGCGCGACCGGGCTCGATTCCGACTTCGACCCCGAGTTCCAGGCCACGAGCCTGACGACCCGCATCGCGACGACCGCCCGCGCCTCGCACATCCTGCACCAGATGGTCGACGCCGACGCCGGCCTCGCGCCCACCCGCTGGCAGGCCGCGTCCTTCCCGCCGGAGATCGAGCGCAAGATCACCGTCATCCATGATGGCATCGACACCGACCAGGTCCGGCCCGACGCGCTCGCCCGGTTCGGCATTCCGGGCACCGACCTGATCCTGAAGGCCGGGGACGAGGTGCTGACCTTCGTCAACCGCAACCTCGAGCCCTATCGCGGCTATCACATCCTGATGCGCGCTCTGCCCGACCTCTTGGCCGCGCGGCCCGAAGCCCAGGTCGTCATCGTCGGCGCCGATGGGCAAAGCTATGGCCGCGCGCCAGAAAAGGGGACCTGGAGAGAGGTATTCCTGTCAGAGGTCAAGGACCGCATCGACCCCGCGCGCGTCCACTTCACCGGGCGCATCGAGCGGCGGCAGTTCGTCTCGCTCATGCAGGTTTCGCGCGTCCACGCCTACCTGACCTATCCCTTCGTCCTGTCCTGGTCGATGATCGAGGCGATGGCGGCCGGCGCGCTGGTGGTCGGCTCGCGCACCGGGCCGGTGACGGAAGTGATCCGCGACGGCGAAAACGGCCGGCTCGTGGATTTCTTCGACGTGCCGGGCTGGTCGGCGGCCTTGGCCGATGCGCTTGCCAACCCCGACCGCGACGCGCCCCTGCGCGCCGCCGCCCGCGCGACCGTGCTGAAGGACTACGACCTGCGGCGCGTCTGCCTGCCGCGCCAGATCGCCCTCTTGGAGGGGATGGGGCAGGGGTAGGGCAGACTGGCCGGGCCGGGCGGGAAAAGGAAACGCATCGCGTTTCCCCCGACCGTGTGGAAACGGTGCCGCTGGACCCTTGATGTCCTGAGCCAACGAAGGCCGGCGCCTGCCCCGGTGGGCGCGAAGCGCCCGCCATGGGCGGGGCGGGGCGGGCGCTGGCCGATGGCCTTTGGGCCATCGGCGGGGACAAAAGACCAAGCCTTCGCATGGCAGGGTCAACGGCCCCTGCCACCCGGATCCGGCCCGGCGCTTTCCCCTACACCGCCGGGCTGTGCCCCGCCTTCGACAGGTCATAGGCGTCAAACGCCCGCGCGATCATCCGCGTCAGGGGCCGCCCCCGGACCGGGATCGACAGCCCCCCTGCATCAAGCGTCACCATGTCGCCAAAGGGCGCGGCCGCCTCAGCCAGAAGCCGGTCCAGCGCCCCGGCGCTAACGGCAAAATTGCGCAGGATCGCGGCCCGGTCGATGCGGAAGTCGCACATCAAGGCCTCGATCAGCCGCCCCCGCAGCCGGTCCTCGTCGCTGAACCGGTGCCCGCGCGTGACGGAAAAGCCCCCCGCCCGGATCGCCTTCACATGGTCCGCCGTTCCCGCCGCATTCTGCACATAGCCCTGCGGAAAGCGCGAGATCGACGAGGCGCCGATCCCCACCAGCGCCGTGGCCAGATCGTCGGTATAGCCCTGGAAATTGCGCCGAAGCCGCCCTTCGCGCGCCGCGACGGCCAGCCCGTCCGAGGGCAGCGCGAAATGGTCGATGCCGACCTCGTCATAGCCCGCGCCCGCAAACATCACCCGTGCCGCCTCGAACAGCGTCAGCCGCTCGGTCGGCGTCGGCAGCGCGTCGGCCGGAATCATCTGCTGGCGCCGCGCCATCCAGGGCACATGCGCATAGCCGTAAAGCGCCACCCGGTCGGGCCTGAGCGTCAGAAGCTTCTCGACCGAGGCGCGAATGCGCGCGGGCGTCTGGTGGGGCAGGCCGTAAAGGATGTCGGTGTTCAAGGACCGCACGCCGCGCGCCCGGATCATGTCGACCGCGCGGGCGGTAAGCTCGTAGCTCTGCTCGCGGCCGATGGTCTTCTGGATGTCGGGGTCGAAGTCCTGCACCCCGATCGAGGCGCGGTTCATCCCCCCCGCCGCCAGCGCGTCAAGGCGCGGCTCGTCGATCTCGTTCGGGTCGATCTCGACCGAAAACTCGGCGCCCTCGCCCAGGGGGACCACGCCCAGGATCGTCTCGATCAACTCGCCCATCAGGTCGGCAGGCAGCAGCGTCGGCGTGCCGCCGCCCCAATGCAGGCGCGACAGGGTGATGCCGGGCGCCAGATGCCGCGCGAGGATCGCCACCTCGTCCTTCAGCACCTGCGCATAGGCGCGCACCGGATCGTCCGTCCGGGTGCCTTGCGTGCGGCAGGCGCAGAACCAGCAGAGCCTGCGGCAAAAGGGCACATGCAGGTAAAGCGAGATCTGGCCGCCCTCAGGCACCGCGCGGATCCAGTCCGCCATGTCTGCAGGGCCGACCGAAGGTGAAAAATGCGGCGCCGTCGGATAGGAGGTGTAGCGCGGCACACGAGCGTCAAAAAGCCCCAGCCGGGTCAGTTGCGATTCGTCGTTCATCAACTTATTCTGCCTTCCAGACAGGACAGGACATTGACCCAGATCAACACCCGCCTCGCCGTCCCCCGACCGGCGAATCCCAATCAGGGGCTTCCATCAGAAACCGGCGTCGAGCAAGGCGCGCCCCCGACCGTCCGGCCTCGCGATTGCGGCGCCTGCCAGATCCGCCACCGGGCCGTCTGCGCGCGTTGCGAGCCGCAGGAACTCGCCGAACTGGACGCGATCAAATATTACCGCAGTTTCCAGGCGGGCCAGACCGTGATCTGGGCCGCCGACCGGATGGATTTCGTGGCCTCTGTCGTCACCGGCGTCGCCACCCTGACCCAGACGATGGAGGACGGGCGCACCCAGATGGTGGGCCTGCTCTTGCCGTCGGATTTCGTCGGCCGGCCGGGCCGCGACCGCGCGCCCTACAACGTGACCGCGACGACCGACGTCATGATGTGCTGCTTCCGCAAGAAGCCGTTCGAGGCGCTGATGGCGCGCACGCCGAACATCGGCCAGCGGCTTCTGGAGATGACGCTCGACGAACTGGACGCCGCGCGGGAATGGATGCTGCTTCTGGGCCGCAAGACCGCGCGGGAAAAGATCGCCTCGCTTCTGTCGATCATGGCGCGGCGGTCGGCATCGCTGGCCGGGCGCCCGTCGGCGGCGGGGGGCCTGAGCTTCGATCTGCCCCTGACGCGCGAGGCGATGGCCGATTACCTGGGCCTGACGCTGGAAACCGTCAGCCGCCAGATGTCGGCGCTCAAGCGCGACGGGATCATCGAGCTTGACGGCAAGCGCCAGATCACGGTGCCGAACCTTGATCGCCTTGGCGAAGAGGCGGGCGACGACGCGGACGGCGGCTTCCTGACCTGAGCGCCGCCGCAGGCAGCCGAACCTGTTGCCAGAAGTCGTTGCCGGAACTATTCCTCAAAAAAAGCCGTTTAGGGTTCAATGGTTTCCGGCAGCCCCCACACGGGGCGGAGGATTATATGGCGCGTAAGGTGACAAGGGCGGCCCGCCGCAAGGGCATGGCGGCCGATCGGCGCAAGTTCCTGACCGGAGCGGCGGCCCTGCTGATCGGCTCGGGAATTGCGGCGCGGACAGGCGCGCAGCAGGCAACGGCTGTCCAGCCCGTGACGCCGGCCCCGACGCCGGTCTCGGCAGCGACGGCGCCCGCCGCCGCCCCGAACCCTGCGCCGAACCCCGCACCCACCAAGCCGCTTGATGCGCCCCTCGACCCTGCCGTCCTCGGGTCGGCCGAAGCCCCGCTTCCGGGCCTGAAGATCGCGCCCGAATTCTACCCCGTCCTCGTCTCCGTCGGCACCGACTATGCCCCCGGCCAGATCATCGTCCTGTCGAGCCAGCATTACCTTTACCTGATCGTCAGCAAGGGCTGGGCGATCCGCTACGGCGTGGCGGTCGGCAAGAAGGAACTCGTCTACCGGGGGGCCGCACTCATCGGCAAGAAGGCCGAATGGCCAAGCTGGAAGCCGACGCCCGAGATGGTGGAGCGCCACCCCGAGGCCTATGCGAAATATGCCGAAACGGGGATGGAGGGCGGACCGAAGAACCCGCTCGGCGCCCGCGCGGTCTACCTTTATCAGGATGGGCGCGACACGGCCGTGCGCATCCATGGCACGATTGAGCCCAATTCGATCGGTCATTCCGTATCAAACGGCTGCCTGCGCATGGTCAACGCGCATGTCATCGACCTTTATTCGCGCGTGGCGGTCGGGATGCCCGTCACCGTCTACTGACCGCCGTGCGCCTTGCGCTGCGCCAGCCCCGTTCGGCCGCCGGTGACCTGGCGCGCGCCATGGCCGACCTGCGCGCCGATTTGGCGACGGCGCGGGCCGGCGGCGCGGACCTGCTGCTTCTGCCCGAGCTTTACTTTCCCGGCTACAACGTCGCCGACATGGCCGGGGGCGCGCTCGATGCCACCTCACCCCTTTGGTCCGACCTGTCGAGCGCCGTGCGCCAGGCCGGCGTAGCGCTGGTCTTCGGCCATGCTGAAGCCGAGCGCGAGGCCGAGGCTGAAGGCGGCCGGCTCTACAATTCCGCCACCGTCCTGTCGCCGCACGGCCTGCCCCTTGCCCGCTACCGCAAGGTCCAGCTTTACGGGCCCCGCGAGGCGGCGCTCTTCACCCCCGGCGACCGGCTGGTGACCTTTGACCTCATGGGCCGCCGCGCGGGCCTTCTGATCTGCTATGACGTGGAATTTGCCGACCACCTGAGGACGCTCGCCCGCGCTGGCGTCGATCTGGTTCTGGTCCCGACCGCCAACATGATGCCCTACACGACCGTTGCCGACCACCTGGTCCCCGCCCATGCCGCCGCCTTCGGCCTGACCATCGCCTATGCCAACCTCTGCGGGGTCGAGGGCGACCTTACCTATGCCGGCGGCTCGGTCGTCGCCGGGCCGGACGGGGCGGTGGTGGCGAAGGCGGGGCAGGGGCCGGCCCTGCTGATCGTCGATCTGCCCGACCCTTTGCCTGCCGCAGCCCGCCCGACCTTTGCCTGCGACCTGCGCCCGGCGGGGGTCTGAATGGCCCGCGCGCTGACCTCTCTGGCGGATGTGCCGAACCTGGGTTTCGACTGCCTGATCGACGCGCGATCGCCGTCGGAATATGCCGAGGATCACCTGCCCGGCGCGATCAACCTGCCGGTTCTCGACGACGACGAGCGTGCCCGCGTCGGCACGATCTACAAGCAGCAATCGCCCTTCCTCGCCCGCAAGATCGGTGCGGCTCTTGTCGCGCGCAACGTGGCCGGCCACCTCGAGGGGCCCCTGGCCGACATGGGCGGCGGCTGGCGGCCCCTGGTCTATTGCTGGCGGGGCGGGCAGCGCTCGCAAAGCTTCGCGACGATCCTCGCGCAGGTCGGCTGGCGGGCCGAGGCGATCGAGGGCGGCTACAAGACCTGGCGCCGGCTGGTGGTCGAGGCGCTGGAAGCCCCTCCGCCAGCGCCGATCCGCATCATCGACGGCAACACCGGATCGGCCAAGACCGCGCTCCTTGGGGCGCTGGCCGAAAGGGGGGCGCAGGTCATCGACCTTGAGGGGCTGGCGAACCATCGCGGCTCGCTCTTTGGCCACATGCCGGGCGGCCAGCCGAGCCAGAAGGCATTCGAGGGGCGGCTCGCGACCGCATTGGCGGCCCTTGATCCCGAACGGCCGGTCTATGTCGAGGCGGAAAGCTCGCGCATCGGCAATCTGTCGCTGCCGAAGGGCATCTGGGCCGCGATGGTGGCGGCGCCCCGCCTGCGCATCGCCGCCCCGCGCGAGGCCCGCGCCGCCTATCTGGCGACGGCCTATGGCGACCTGACCGACGACCCGGCCCGCCTGGCCGCTGTCGTCGAAAGCCTGCGGCCCCTGCAACCGTCAGAGCGGATCGACGAATGGCTGGGGCTCGCGGCCGAGGGTCGGTTCACCGCGCTGGCGGACGCGCTGATGGAGCATCATTACGACCCCCGCTATAACCGCCACCGCGCCCGCTTCGACGGGCAGGTGAGCGAGGTGCTGGAAACGCAGAGCCTCACGCCGGACGACATCGCAGTATTGGCGGGTAGGATACTTGGCCGTTAGCGGGTGACGTCGCCCCCTACTGAGTGGCAGGGGCCGGTGACCCTGCCATGCGAAGGCCCTGTCTTTTGTCCCCGCCGATGGCCCAAAGGCCATCGGCCAGCGCCCGCCCCGCCGAAGGCGGGCGCTATGCGCCCACCGGGGCAGGCGCTGACCTTTGATGGCTCAGGACATCCACGGTCCAGCGGCACCGCTCCCACACGGCCGGGGGAAACGCGGGTCGTGTTTCCTGATCCCGCCCGGACCGGGCCCCTGCCAGCTACTCCGCCGCTACACTCTCAACCCGTAGCGCAGCGCGTCGTAGATCCCGGCGTGGATGTTGCGCGACTGGACGGCGTCGCCGATGCGGAACAGCGTGAAACTCCCGGCCACGTTCTTCACCGGGAAGGGATCGCCCGCACCGATCAGCGCCGGATAGTCGACCGCCCCCAGATTGCGGCTCTGGGGCTTCAGCGCGAAATAAAGCTCGTCCATCGGCGCCGTGCCGTGATCGGTCACCACATGGTCCACGACGCGCTCTTCGGCATAGCCCTTGGCATAGTCCGACCCGAAGGTCGCGACCAGCTGGTTGCCGCGCCGCGCGACCTTGGCGACCCGCGTGTTGATCGTAATCCGCGTGCCGGTTTCCTGGAACGAGCGCATGTAGGGCACATGATTCAGCCCGCCCATGTCGGGCGCCAGCATCCGTTCGGGCGTGACAAGTTCCACCTCGGCCCCCGACCGCGCCAGCATCTCTGCCGCCGTCATGCCGGCATGCGCGCCGCCGTCGTCATAGACAAGGACCCGGCCAGTGGGCTTCGCGGAGCCCGTGATCACATCCCAGCTCGACAGGGTCAGCTCGACCCCGCCGACCTCTGCCGCCTGCGGCAGGCCGCCGGTCGCGATGATCACCACCTCTGGCGCCAGGGCCAGCATGTCACCCGCCTCGGCAAAGACATTGTAGCGCACCGGCACGCCCAGCCGCTCCAGCTCTGCGAGCCGCCAGTCGATGATGCCGATCATCTCGCGCCGCCGGGGGTTCTGGGTCAAGAGGTTCACCTGCCCGCCCGCGCGGTCCGACGCCTCCAGCAGAGTGACCTGATGCCCGCGCTCGGCCGCGACCCGCGCCGCCTCGAGCCCCGCTGGCCCGGCGCCGACCACGACCACCCGCCGCGCCACATCGGCGCGCGGGATCTCGTGCGGCATCGTCGCCTCGCGGCCCGTCGCGGCATTGTGGATGCAGAGCGCGCCGCCGCCTTCATAGATCCGGTCCAGGCAATAGGTCGCGCCGACGCAAGGACGGATACGGTCCTCGATCCCGGCGATGATCTTGCGGGTGATGTGGGGGTCGGCGATATGGGCGCGCGTCATGCCGACCATGTCCAGCTTTCCGGCCGCGATCGCATGGCGGGCCGTCGCCACGTCGGGAATGCGCGCGGCGTGAAAGACCGGGAACTTCGTCGCCGCCCGCACCTCGCCCGCGAAATCCAGATGCGGGGCAGAGGCCATCCCGGCAATCGGGATCACCTCGGTCAGCGCGGCGTCGCTTTCGATATGACCCCGGATCAGGTTCAGGAAGTCGATCTTGCCGTCGTCCACGAGCGTCTTGGCGATCGCCACCCCTTCCTCGCGGCTCAGGCCCTTGTCCCAGTCCTCGTCCGCCACAAGGCGAAGGCCGACCAGGAAATCCGGACCCACCGCCTCGCGCACGGCGGTCAGGACGCGCCGGGTGAAACGCAGGCGATTGTCGCGCGAGCCGCCGTGTTCGTCGGTCCGCCGGTTGGTGGCGGGCGACCAGAAACTGTCCAGAAGATGCCCGTAGGCCTCGAACTCCAGCCCGTCGAGCCCTGCCTCCTTCATCCGCGCCGCCGCGTCGGCATAGTCGCGCGCGATGCGGTCCAGGTCCCAGTCCTCGGCCTCTTTCGGGAAGGCGCGGTGGGCGGGCTCGCGCACGGGCGAGGCCGACAGGACCGGCAGCCAGTCCGCCTTGTTCCACCCCGTCCGCCGGCCAAGGTGCGTCAGCTGGATCATCACCGCCGCACCTTCGGCATGCACGTCGTCGGCCAGCGCCCTGAGCCAGGGCACGATCTCGTCCCTGTAGGCGTGAAGATTGCCGAACGCCTCCGGGCTGTCGGGCGACACGATGGCCGAGCCTGCTGTCATGGTCAGCGCCATGCCGCCCCTGGCCTTCTCGCGGTGATAGAGCCGGTAGCGATCTTTCGGCATTCCGTCCTCGGAATAGGCCGGTTCATGCGCGGTCGACATGATGCGGTTCTTCAGCGTCAGATGCTTGAGCCGGTAGGGGGTCAGAAGCGGATCGGTGGCCATGGCGGTTCCTTGAGCGTTCGCCCCGATCTTGCAAAGCGGGTCGGAAAAAGGCTGGTCAAATCGCGTCAGGAAATGTTGAGTGCGCGCCAGATCGGAGGTGCGCGATGGCTTTTCTTGATAAGTTGCGGACGATCGTCGGCCCGGCGCAGGTCCTGACCGGAACCGATGCGGCACCCTATGCGCGCGACTGGATGGGCGACTATTTCTGGACGCCCCTCGCCGTGGTGCGTCCCGCCTCGACCGCCGAGGTGTCGGCCATCCTGCGCGCGGCAGGCGCGGCCGGCGTCGCCGTCGTGCCCTCGGGCGGGCGGACCGGGCTGACCGGCGCGGGCTCGGCGGAAGGCAAGCTTGTCCTGTCGCTCGAACGGATGAACCGCATCCGCGAAATCCGCCCCGCCGCGCGCATCGCGGTGGTCGAGGCGGGTGTGGTCCTGACACGCCTGCACGAGGCGGCTGCGGATCAAGGGCTCTACTTCCCCCTCTGGTTCGGCGCGCGCGGCTCGGCGATGATCGGCGGGGTCCTGTCGACGAATGCCGGCGGCTCGAACGTCCTGCGCTACGGCTCGACCCGCGCGCTCTGCCTCGGGCTCGAGGTCGTCCTGGCCGACGGGCGGGTGATGAACCTGATGAGCGAGCTGCACAAGGACAACTCGGGCTACGACCTGAAGCAGCTTTTCATCGGCGCCGAAGGCACTTTGGGCGTCATCACCGCCGCCGTGATGAAGCTGGTCCCCGCGCCCCGTGCCCATGCGACCGCGATGCTGGCGGTGCCGTCGCTCGACGCCGCGCTGACGCTTCTGAACCGGCTTCAGGCCGAAACCGGCGGGCTGGTCGAGGCTTTCGAGTTCATGCCCCGCAACTACCAGACCCGCCTTGTCGAAGTGCGCCCGGACCTCGGCCTGCCGTTCCCCGAGGCGCATGACGTGACCATCCTTGTCGAACTGGGCGCGACGGCCCCCCGCGATACGGTGCCGGGCGAGGACGGTCAGGTGCCGCTCAACGCCCTGCTGGAACGCGTTCTTGCCGACTTGCTGGAAGAGGGGCTGCTGCTGGACGCCACGCTCGCCACGTCAGAGACGCAGCGCGCCGCCCTCTGGGCGCGGCGCGAGGCGGCGGCAGAGATCATGATGGGCGCGGGGCCGACGGTCGACACCGACATCTCGGTGCCGCTCGATAAGGTCGCGACCTTCCTTGACCGCGCTCTGGCATCGCTCGCGAAGATCGCCCCCGGCGCGCGGACGGTCACGGTGGCCCACCTGGGCGACGGCAACCTGCACCATTCGGTGATCGTCGATCGCAACGATCCGGGGCTGAAGACCGCCGTCCTGGAATCGGTCGAGGATATCGTGGCCGACCTGGGCGGGTCCTTCTCGGCCGAACATGGCATCGGCCTGTCGAAGAAAGAGGCGATGGCGCGTCGCAAGGACCCGGTTGCGGTCGATGTGATGCGGAAGGTCAAGGCGGCGCTAGACCCCAAGGGGCTTCTGAACCCCGGCAAGGTCATCCCGGATTGACATGAGCCAGCGGTCCGTCCTGCGCCCCCTTGGGCTGATCCTGACCGATCCGGGCCTACGGCTGCCGGCGGGGCTTCTGTTCCTGTTCGGCATCGCGATCTGCGTCGTCGTGCCCTACCAGTCGGTCATCGGTATCGAGCGTTTCGGCCTGTCGCCCTTCGCCTATGCCTGCGTCCTTGCGGGTGCTGCGGTGGTCAGCGTCATCGCATCGGTCACGCTCGGCATCCTGTCGGACGGCCGCTTCGGACGGCGCCAGATCGCCATCTTCAGCTTGTCGGTCTACCTGACCGGCGGCCTGGCGGTCACGATCTGGCCCAACGCCACCGCCTTCGTCTTTGCCCATGTCCTGGCCTATCCCGTCGGCGGCACCATCTGGGCCCAGACCTTCGCGCTCGCCCGCCTGTCGGCCGCGCGCCACGGGCCCGCCATCGACGGGGCCATCATGTCGGCCGTCCGCGCGCTCTATGCGCTGCCGTTCGCGGGGGCCTTGCCGCTTCTGTCGCTGGCGCTGGCGCGGGGGATGGACCTGACGCACATCTACACGATCTCGTTCGTGCTGACCCTCATGATGCTGGCGCTGGTCCTGTGGGCCTGGCCGAAGGGGATTGAGGCGGAATGGTCCGAACTGCGCAGCCCCCTGTCGCTCCGCGCGAGCCTTCGGGCTTTCACCGACCGCGCGCTTCTGGCGCGTGTGGCGCTTCTGGGCCTGATCGGTGCGCTGGTCGGCATGTATATGGTCCTGATCGGCCTGACTTTCCACGCGGCGGGCCGCAGCGACGGCGATGTCGCCTGGTTCGTCGGCGGCGTCGCGGCGGCCGAGGTGCCCCTGATGCTGGCCCTGCCGCTTCTTTACCCGCATTTCCGGCGCGACCAGCTGATCGCGGGCGGGGCGGTGATCTATGCCGCGCACCTGACGCTTCTGCCGTTCCTGTCCGGCTCGCCCCTCGTCTGGCTGCTGATCCTGCCCGCCGCGACGGGCGGGGCGGCGATCCTGACCCTGCCGATCGCCTATGCGCAGGACCTGATCGCGGGCCGAGCCGGGGCCGGGTCGTCGCTCATGGCGCTGCAGCGCATCGTGGCCGACGCTTCGGTCGCCGTGGCCTTCGCGAGCGGGACGCGGCTGGCCGGCTATGGTCTTGCGGCCATCCTCTGCGCCGCGACCGCCGTCATTGCCGCCCTGACGCTGATGCGCATCGACCGGGGACGCGACGGGACGCGGCGTCACGCCTGACCGGGCGCCCCCGCCGCCGATCCTGCGTGAAAACGGGGGCCTGCGGCAAAACGGGGGACCGATGGACCGGCTCAGACTTCTGCTTCGCCATGTCACCATCTGGGGCATGATCGCCGCCATCACGGTCGGCTGCATCATCGTCGCGCGGGCCGGCCAGCCCTGGCTCTGGGTGCTGGTGCTGCTGGGTGTCCCGGCGCAGATGTTGAACGAATACAACCTGCATCGCCACATCTTCCACCTGAAGCCGCCGCGCGCCCAATGGGCCTTCGACCTGCTTTACCGCGCGCACTATGGCCACCATGACTTCCCGACGAACCGCGAGCTGATCTTCGCCCCCGATTTCGTGGTCTTTCCGGGCCTTGTCATCAACTTCACGCTGGTCTGGGGCATCCTGACCCTGCTCGGCACGACTTCTCGAAATGGTTCCACGTCACGGCGGGTGGGGAGGTCATCGACCGGCTGATGGGCACGGCCATCGACCGCGAGGCGCTGAAGAGCCAGAGCCGGATCGAGTTCATCCGCACGCTGGGCCTGCGCCCCGACGATCCGCGCCTTCTGTCCGCACGGGCGCGCTTCGCGGGCCGCTACGGGCTGACCGCGGACGAAATCGCGCGCGCGGCTCGGGTGTGACCCAGGCGGCCCGGCCGGGCCGGTCGGGATCAGGAAACCTATTGGTTTCCCCCGACCGTCGTGGGAACGGTGCCGCTGGACCACTGGTGTCACAGGACTACAAAGGCTAGCGCCTGCCCTGGTGGGCGCGAAGCGCCCGCCATCGGCGGGGCGGGCGCTGGCCGACGGCCTTGGGGCCATCGGCAGGGACAAAAGAACAAGCCACCGCATGGCAGGGTCAACGGCCCCTGCCACCCGGGGCCAGCCGCCCATCCACCCTAATCCCGAAAGAACCCCGGCCCCGCCTCGGCCAGAAGCGCGCGCGCAAGGTCCGCCCCCGCCGCCGCCCCGTCCGCGACCGCCATCCGCCGCTCGCCGGCCAGGACCGCCGATCCGTCCGGCCTGAGGATCTCGCCCCGAAGCCACAGGCCCGTGCCGTCATGGACCGCAAGCCCGGCAATCGGCGTCTGGCACGAGCCGTCGAGCGTCAGAAGGAAGGCCCGCTCCGCCGCCAGCCGCTCGCCCGTCGGCCGGTCGTGGATCGCGGCCAGCATCGCGGCCGCGCGCGCATCATCCGCCCGCCGCTCGACCCCGATGGCACCCTGCGCGACCGCGGGCAGCATCTCGTCGACCGACAGCGCCGAGCGCGCCGCATGCGCCATCCCCAGCCGGTTCAGCCCCGCCATCGCCAGGAAGGTCGCGTCCGCCACACCATCGGCCAGCTTCTTCATCCGCGTCTGCACATTGCCTCGAAACTCGGCCAGCCGCAGGTCGGGACGCCGGAAGGCCAGCTGCGCCCGGCGCCGCAGCGAGGACGAGCCGACGACAGCCCCCGGGGGCAGGTCGGCAAGGCTTTCGAAGGTCATGGACACGAAGGCGTCGCGCACATCCTCGCGCGGAAGGTAGCAGTCGATGACCAGCCCGTCAGGCTGCAGCGTCGGCATGTCCTTCATCGAATGGACGGCAATGTCGATCGCACCCGCGCTCAGCGCCTCTTCGATCTCGCGCGTGAAAAGCCCCTTGCCGCCGATCTCGCTCAGCGGCCGGTCAAGGACGCGGTCGCCGGTGGTCTTGATGACCTCGATCGCGAAGGCCTCGGGCGGCAGGCCGAAGGCAGCGGCCAGCCGGTCGCGCGTCTCATGCGCCTGCGCGAGCGCGAGCGGAGAGCCTCGGGTGCCGATCTTCAGCGGTTGGGCGGGGTTGGGCATCTGCATATCCCCGGGTCTAGCGCGCGCCCACGCCACGCGCAACGGGTCGGCCGAGCTGGGACGGCGCCCGCCCGGCACTGCGTCCAACGGCCGCGCCGCCCGCTGGCGGCTTGACATCCCGACCCCGGGGCACTTGATGGGCGCCGACAGGAAGGGACCCGCCATGACCAAGACCATCCTCCGCGCGCTGAAGGGCGAACGCCAGCCCGTGCCGCCGATCTGGATGATGCGCCAGGCCGGCCGCTACCTGCCCGAATACCGCGCGACGCGCGCCAAGGCCGGGGATTTCCTGTCGCTCTGCTATGCGCCCGACCTCGCGACCGAGGTCACGCTGCAACCGATCCGCCGCTACGGCTTCGATGCGGCCATCCTTTTCGCCGACATCCTGCTGGTCCCCCAGGCCTTGGGCGCCGAACTATGGTTCGAACCGGGCGAGGGCCCGCGCCTTTCGACGATCACCGGTGCGGCGGACCTTGCCCGCCTGCGCCCCGTGGCCGAGATCGACGCGACGCTCGCCCCCGTCTATCAGACGGTCAGGAACCTGGCCGGCGCGCTGCCGCGCGAGACGACCCTGATCGGCTTTGCCGGCGCGCCCTGGACCGTCGCGACCTACATGGTCGCCGGGCGCGGCACGCCCGACCAGGGACCGGCGCATGCGCTGATCGCGGCCGACCGCGCGACCTTCGCGGCCCTCATCGACCGGCTGACCGAAGCCACGATCCATTACCTGTCGCGCCAGGTCGAGGCCGGGGCAGAGGTGGTGAAGATCTTCGACAGCTGGGCCGGCAGCCTGAAGGGCACGGACTTCGACGAGTTCGCCGTCGCCCCGTCGACCCGCATCATCAAGGCCCTGAAGGCCCGTCACCCCGGCCTGCCGATCATCGCCTTCCCGCGCGAGGCGGGCCCCCGCTACGCGGGCTTCCACGCCCTGACCGGCGCGGACGGCGTGGCGCTCGACCAGTCGGTCGACGCTGGCTGGGCGGCGGCCCATGTCCAGACCGGCGGCTGCGTGCAGGGCAACCTCGACCCCCGCCACCTCGTCTCGGGCGGCGCGGACCTGATCGCCGAAACCCGCCGCATCGTGCGGACCTTCGGCCAGGGCGCGCATATCTTCAACCTCGGCCACGGCATCACGCCCGACGCCGACCCCGACAATGTGCAACGCATGATCGACGCCGTGCGAGGCTAGAAACGGGTCAGACCCACTTGGCCAGGGGCGGCAAGCTCATCAGGACCGCGTTCGCGTCATGGCCGGTTTCCAGCCCGAACTTGGTCCCCCGGTCGTAGACGAGGTTGTATTCGGCATAAAGTCCACGGTGCACAAGCTGCCGGTGCTTCTCTGCCTCGCCCCATCCCATGCCCCGCCGCCGCTCGACCAGCGGCAGGAAGGCCGGCAGGAAGGCCGCACCCACGTCGCGGGTGAAGGCGAAATCCGCCGCCCAGTCGCCCGAGTTCAGGTCGTCGTAGAAGATCCCGCCCACGCCGCGTGCCCGGCCGCGGTGGGGCACGAAGAAATACTCGTCCGCCCAGGCCTTGAAGCGGGGGTAATGGCCTGGGTCGTGCGCATCGCAGGCGCCCCTCAGGACGGCATGGAAGTCGGCGGTATCCGCCTCATACTCGATGCAGGGGTTCAGGTCCGATCCGCCGCCGAACCACCAGGCGCCGGGCGTCCAGAAAAAGCGCGTGTTCATGTGGACGGCGGGCACATGCGGGTTGCGCATATGGGCGACAAGGCTGATGCCGGACGCCCAGAAGCGCGGATCCTCGGCGATGCCGGGCACGCCGCGCGCCGCCATCGCGGCCTGCGCGCGGGGCTTCAATTGACCGTGGACGGCCGAGACGTTGACCCCCACCTTCTCGAACAGCCGGCCGCCGCGCATCACGCTCATCAGCCCGCCGCCCGCATCCTCGCCCGCCTCGCCAGCCCGGCGCGTCTCGCTGACCTCGAACCGGCCGGGGGGCAGGTCGGCGCCGGGGCCAGACGTGTGCCCATCCTCGGCCGCCTCGAACGCGCCGACGATCCGGTCGCGAAGCGCGCGGAACCAGGCGGCGGCCTGATGCTTTTCGGACTGGAACGGTTCGCTCATCGCCACCTCCCGGTTGATCTCTGCGCCTGCTAGCAGAGGCAGGGCACCTGGGCCAGTGCCGCAGGGTCGCAGGTCGGCCCCCGGGGGCCTTTGCAGTCCGGGCGCCCGGGCGTAAGCTGGCGGAAAGGGAGACGATCATGCGCAAGATCAAGAGGATGGCGGGGCTGGGTGCGCTCATGGCGCTGACGGCCTGTGGCACGCCGCAACAGCAATGCATCGCGAACGCGACGGCAGAGGTGCGCAAGCTCGACCGGATGATCGCAGAAGTTTCCGGCAACCTCGCGCGCGGCTATGCGATCGAGGAGCAGACCATCGTCACCCACGACTGGGCGCCCTGCGGCTTCGGCGGCTTCGGCGGCTATCGCGGCATGCGCGGTCCGGGGTGGCGGGGGGCACCGCCCGATATGGACATGTGCCTTGAACCCGACCAGGAGGTCATCCGCCGCAACGTCCCGATCGACCCGGCGGTGCAGTCCCGCATGCTGCAGAACCTTCAGGCCCGGCGCGCGGCGCTGGTCAGGCCGGTCGATGCGGCGATCAACCAGTGCCGGGTTACCTATCCCGAATAGCGGGCGCCCGCGCGACCCCGCGTTGACGGGGCCGCGCGGCGGCAAAGACCTTGAAGCCGCCTTCGTCGGCGATGCGCTCGACATGGGCGAAGGCGGCGGCAAGGGGCGCCTCGTAGGGCAGCGCGCGGTTCGCGACGAGCCAGAGCCGGCCCGACGGCGCCAGCATCCGCGCGGCCGCCGCGATGAAGGCCGCGCCAAGCGCGGGGTCGGCCGCGCGCCCGGTATGGAAGGGCGGATTGGTGACCACGAAATCCAGAAGCCGCTCGGGCCGCCAGCGCGTCGCGTCGGCCCAGTGAAAGCGCGCGCGCGGGTCGGGGGCGTTCCGGCGCGCGCAGGCCAGCGCTTCGGCCTCGGCCTCCACCAGATCAAGGGTGGTGACGCGCGGCGACCTCAGGACCCCGGCCGCGAGCCAGCCCCATCCCGCGCCCAGATCGGCGCCCGCACCCGCCAGATCGGCGGGCAGGTGCCGCGCCAGAAGTGCGGACCCTGCATCGACCCCGTCCGCCGAAAAGACGCCCGGCCGCGTGACGAAGCCCGGCGCGACCTCGGTTTCCGTCCCGCGCCAGTCGGCGAAGGCCGCAGGTCCCGGATTGGCAATCGCGAAGGTCCGGCCATGGCCCTTCGTCACCTCGGCCAGCACCTCGCCACGTGCGCGCAGGTCGCGCCAGGCCGGGTCGATCCCTTGCAGCTTCTGTCCGTCGATGACCAGGGGCGCGCCTTCGGGCACCACCGCCGCCAGCTCTGCGACGAGCGCCCGCCCGAAGGCCCGCGCGCGTGGCCACCAGAGGACCGCCGCCCCCGCCGGACCGGTGACATTCGGCGCCACCTGCCAGCCGCCCTGCCTCAGCGCGTCGGCCAAAGGCGCAAATCCCGTCACCACCCGGGTCCCGTCCCGGGGCAGGGCGCCCAGGTCCGTCGCCTCTTCGGGGCGCACGGCCAGAACCGGCGCCGTCAGGCCGCCCAGCGCGTCAAGCGCCGCCCCAAGCCGCGACAGGGACAAGGGCCTATTCCTTTTCCATCGTGCATTGCAGCGGGTGCTGGTGGCGGCGGGCGAAATCCATCACCTGCGCCACCTTCGTCTCGGCCAGTTCGAACGAGAAGACGCCGACCACCGCCAGCCCCTTCTTGTGCACCGTCAGCATGATCTCGAACGCCGCCGCATGGTTCAGCCCGAAGAACCGCTCGAGGATATGGACGACAAATTCCATCGGCGTGTAATCGTCGTTCAGAAGCATGACCTTGTAGAGGGGCGGCCGCTTGGTCTGCGGGCGCACCTTGGTGACGACGGACGTTTCCCCATCGCTTCCTTCCCGGCGGTCCGAAAGGCGGGGGGGGGCGTAGGACAAGGGCAGGCTCCGCATGAGTCGGGGGTTTGGGCCATACTAGCCAACCCTTCGGCCGGGATCAAAGTGTTGCGAAGGGGCAAATATGGGGCGTTTGACGGTAATTGGCGTCGATGCGGACGACACGCTCTGGCACAACGAGCGCTTCTTTCGCCTGACGCAGGGCGAATTCGCCCGGCTTCTGGCCGATTACACCGACGAGGACCGGCTGATGGAGCGGCTGGTCGCGGCCGAGCGCCGCAATCTGGGCCGCTACGGCTTCGGGGTGAAGGGGTTTGTCCTGTCGATGATCGAAACCGCGCTCGAGGTGACCGGGGACCGCGTGCCGGGCCCGGCCATCGCGCGGCTGATCGCGGCGGGGCATGAGATGCTGTCGCACCCGGTCGAGCTTCTGCCCGGCGTCGGCGATGCGCTTCAGGCGGTCCGCGACCGGCGGCGGCTGGTCTTGGTGACGAAGGGCGACCTGCTGGATCAGGAACGCAAGCTTGCCCAGTCGGGCCTGGGCGAGCTTTTTCATGGGGTCGAGGTCGTGTCGATGAAGGACGTGCCCACCTATCGCGCGGTCTTTGCCCGGCAGGGTGACGGGGCAGGGCGCGGGCTGATGGCCGGGAACTCGCTCGGGTCCGACGTCCTGCCGATGATCGCTGCGGGCGGCTGGGGCGTCCATATCCCCCATCCGATGACGCCCGAGCCGGACGAACCACCGGGGCCCGATCGTTTCCGTTCCATCGCCACGCTGTCCGACCTGCCGCCGCTCCTCGACCGGATCGACGGCGACTAGGCCTATATAGTGCCGCCTGGTCCGCCGCCCACAAGATATGGGTGGCGGCGCCCCACCTTGTTGCAGGGCAACATCAGCCGTGAAACGAAAGCTATTGATGCAAAAGCTCTTTTCGCCCTCGAAGCGCCTGTGCTAGGCTGGTCGAACGAAGACAAACCGGCGCATGGACCGGACCGGCACAAGACCGGACAGAGGCAGTAGGCAAGTGATCGAGACAATCGCCCTTTTCCGGCGGTGGTTCCACTTTGGAATGGCCGCCTTGACCCTCGCGCTGATGCTGGTCCTGATGCCGGCCGGCGTCTGGGCCGCCCCCTATGCCGCTTGCGTGCTGGACGCGCGGACGGGCGAGGTGCTTTACGAACAGAACGCCGACGCGCGGCTCCATCCTGCCTCCCTCACCAAGATGATGACGCTCTACATCGCCTTCCAGGCGGTCGAGCATGGCGAAATCTCGCTCGATTCGCTGGTCACCGTGTCGAAATACGCGGCCAACCAGCCGCCCTCGCGGCTGGGGCTGCGGCCGGGCCAGCAGATCGCGCTCCGCTACCTGATTCGCGCCGCGGCGATCAAATCGGCGAACGACGCCGCCGCCGCGATCGGCGAGGGCATCGAAGGCAACATGACGAACTTCGCCGCCCGCATGAACCGCACCGCCAAGGCGCTGGGCATGAGCCGCACCACCTTCCGCAACGCCAACGGCCTGACCGCAGAGGGCCATCTGTCGACGGCGCGTGACATGGCGACGCTCGGCCGCAGGCTCTTCTACGATTTTCCGCAATATTACTCGCTCTTCTCGCGCCGCTCGGCGGATGCGGGCATGGCGCAGGTCGCCTCGACCAACCGCCGTTTCCTTGACAGCTACGAAGGCGCGGACGGGATCAAGACCGGCTACACCGCGCCCGCAGGCTTCAACCTCGTCGCCTCGGCCCAGCATGGCGACGTGCGCATCATCGGCTCGATCTTCGGCGGCACCTCGCCCACCTGGCGCAACCAGCGCATGGCCCAGCTTCTGGACCTGGGGTTCCAGAAGGCGCCGGCCCGTGTCGCCGTCCAGTTGCCGCCGCCGATTTCCTATCAGGCGACCGCGGGCGGCCGGGGCAGCAAGGTGCTGCTGGCCAAGGCGGATACGTCGGGTGCGGGCGATCTGGTCGCAGACACCGGCGACGACGTGGCTGCCCAGCTGGCCGCGACCATCGACCTGAGCCAGCCCCTGACCGACGAAAGCATGATGGAGGACGGCACCGCCCATGCCGTCGCGAGCAGCGTCCAGACCCAGGCCCCGCCGGCGGCCAAGACCATCCGCCTTGATACCGCTGTGGCCTCGAGCGTGGTGCCGAAGCTGAAGGCCGATGTGCAGACGGCCGCCAGCGATGTGGCCCCGGATCAGCCTCTCGATCAGGCAGCCGACCCCGAAGCCGACACCCAGCTGGCCGACGCCGCGCCCGCCGATGACCCCCTGGCCAGCATGAGCGACCAGATCGCCGCCGCCGTGTCGTCGGCGCAGACCCATATCGCCGCAGCACCAGGTGCCGAGCCTGCGCAACAGGCCGACGCCGTCGCGCCCGAGATCATGCCCCTGCCGAAGCCGGGCGACGCGACCGAGCTCGCGTCGGCCGATGTATTGCCCGCCCCCGACGCCGCGCCGCCCGCCGGCGCACAGGTCGCCTTCGCCGACATCTCCTCGGTCACGACGCTTTCGGGCGGCCTTGCGCCCGCCGGGATCGACGAACAGGCGCCCATGGCCGCCCCGCGCCCCGCCGCGATGACCGACGTGCCGCCGGGCACGATGACGAGCGATCTGGCACTGCCGGAAGCCGCCTCGAACCCCGACGCCGCCCCCCTCGCGCCGCCGAAGCCGACGATCATGCTCGCCTCGGCCGAGACGACCACGGCCGCGCCCGCGCCCTTGGAGGTGGTGACGCGCGTCTCGACCTCTGGCGGGCGGGAATGGGGCATCACGGTTGGCCAGTATGCGGGCCGGGCGAGTGCCGAGAAGAAGCTGCTGCAGACTGCGCTGATCGAGATGGAATCGCTCGGCGACGCGCTCAGGAAGGTTAACCCACGCAAGGGCGGCTATGGCGCCGATTTCGTCGGCATGACGCAGGCCAGCGCCGAACAGGCCTGCCGCCGTCTCAAGGCGCGCGGCAGCGACTGCACCGTGATCGGCCCGACGGCGGGCGGCTGACGGCGCGGGGGCCGGGAAGCGGTCCTTTTTCGCGACATGGCCCGGTCGGGAAAAGGAAACGCGACCCGCGTTTCCCCCGACCGTGTGGGAACGATGCCGCTGAACCGTCCGTGTCACAGATCAACGAAGGTCAGTGCCTGCCCCGGTGGGCGCGGAAGCGCCCGCCGATGGCGGGGCGGGCGCTGGCCGGTGGCTTTGTGCCACCGGCCGGGACAAAAGGCAAAGTCACCGCATGGCAGGGTCAACGGCCCCTGCCACCCGGTTCAACGCGCTCCATCTCAAGGCGCGGGCTTGTCGTCCCAGTCCTTACGCAGGATGCGTCGGGCGTCGCCCTCGGGGTCTTCATACTGCCGCGTGCGAAGCGCCCAGATGAAGGCGACAAGGCCAAGCCCGCCCAGGAAGAGCGAGACGGGGATCAGGATGGTCAGCGTTTCCATGGACTTACCGTAGCCTGAGCGCATTGAGCGTGACCGTCAAGGACGAGGTCGACATCGCCACGGCCGCGATCAGCGGCGTCGCCAGCCCCACCAGCGCAACCGGTACCGCCACGGCGTTATAGGCCAGGGACAGGCCAAAGTTCTGCTTGATCCGCCGCCGCGCCACCCGCGCGATCCTGAGCGCGTCGGAAATCGGCGCCAGATCGCGGCCCAGAAGCACGATGTCCGACGCGACCCGCGCGGCATCGAGCGCCGAGGCGGGCGAGATCGACACATGTGCTGCGGCCAGCGCCACCGTGTCGTTCAGCCCGTCCCCGACCATCAGCACCCGCCGCCCCTCGGCCCTGAGCGCCTCGACCTCGGCCGCTTTTTCGGCCGGCAGGACGCCCGCCTTCCAGTCGGCGATGCCAAGCTCGGACGCGAGCCGCGCGACCGGGCCGGCGCTGTCGCCAGACAGGAGCTTGACGGGAATCCCCTCAGCCTTCAGCGCCGCGACCAGTTCCGCCGCTCCGGGCCGCAGCCGGTCGGCAAAGCGGAACTCGACTGGGGGTTCGTTCCCGACCTGCAGCCAGGCGGATGTCTCCTCACCGCCCACAGCCCCCACCCAGTCCGCCCGGCCAAGCCGCACGGCCTGACCCTGAAACCGCCCCTCGACCCCGTAGCCCGGCCGTTCGGCGATCTCGGTCACTTCGGCGCGGGGGCCATCTCCGGCAGCTAGCGCCCGCGACAGGGGGTGCGATGACCCCGAGGCCAGCGCGCGCGCGACCGCCAGGTCCCCGGCCCGCTGGGCGCCCGGCACAAGGTCCGGCGTGCCAAGGGTCAGCGTGCCGGTCTTGTCGAAGACGATGGCATCGACCTCTGCCAGCCGCTCCAGCGCGGTGCCGTCCTTGATGAGGAGCCCCTTGCGGAACAGCTTGCCCGACGCGGCCGTCACCACCGACGGCACGGCAAGGGCCAGCGCGCAGGGGCAGGTGATGATGAGGACCGCCGCCGCCACGTTGACGGCCAGCCGCACGTCGCCCCCGGAATGGATCATCCAGCCGATGAAGGAGGCCAGCGCCAGAATATGGACCGATGGCGAATAGCGCCGCGCCACCCGGTCGGCGAGCGACATGTAGCGGTTCCTGGTGCTTTCGGCGACCGCGACCAGATCGGCCATGCGGTGCAGCGAGCTGTCCCGCCCCGCCGCCGTCACCCGCACCGTCAGGGGCCCGGTCAGGTTGACCTCACCCGCGCTGACGAGCGTGCCGGCAACGGCCCGGACCGGCAGGGTTTCCCCGGTCAGGAGCGAGCGGTCAAGCTCGGACTGGCCCGCCGTTACCTCGCCATCGACCGGCATCCGCCCGCCGGGGCGCACAAGGACCAGATCGCCCGCCGCGATCTCGGCGATCGGCACCAGCCGCTCGGCGCCGTCTTCCAGCCGGATCGCGCGCGGAACCTCCAGCGCGGCAAGCTCTTCGGCCGCCGACCGCGCCGCCGCGCGCGAGCGGAAATCGAGGTAGCGCCCGATCAGCAGGAAGAAGCACAGGGAAACGGCCGCGTCGAAATAGGCATGCTCGCCCCCCTTGATCGTCTCGAAAAGCGAGATGGCCGACGACAGGATCAGCGCCAGCGAGATCGGCACATCCATCCCGAGCCGCCGCGCCTTCAGCGAGGCATAGGCCGAGGCAAAGAAGGGCTGGCCCGCGAAGGCCAAGGTCGGCAGCGCGATCATCGCGCTCAGCCAGTGGAACAGGTCGCGCGTCGCGGCCTCTGCCCCCGACCAGACGGCCACGGACAGAAGCATGATGTTCATCATGGAAAAGCCCGCGACGCCCAGCCGCATCAGAAGGTCGCGGCCGCGCAGCTCGTTTTCCGTGCTGGTCAGAAGGGCGGGGTCAAGCTCGTGCGCCTCGATCCCCTGCGCCGCCAGCGCCCCGATCAGCCGTTCGGCCGTCACCTCGGGCGTCGCGGTGACTGACAGGCGCTTCTGCGTCAGGTTCACCCGCGCGCGCCCGACGCCCGGCAGGGCCCGCGCCGCCTCTTCCGCGCGCGTCATGTCCTGCGCGTCGCCAAGGCCGGGCACCGACAGGACGATCCCCGCCTCGGCCGCGCGGCGCCGCGCCTCGGCCAGAGCCTCGGTCGCGGGCAGCGCCACGCAGGCCGGACAGGCGGAAAGCGGCGTCGCCTCGGCGGTGCTCATCGGCCCCTCAGCCCTTCACGAAAAGGTCGAGCCGCTTGCGAAAGAGCGTGCCGTCCTTCGCAAAGGCCTCCATCAGGATCATCCATTTGCCGGGCCTCAGGGCCACCGGCGCCACCATGTCGGTGCCATCGAAGGCGAAGGCGGGCTTCACGTCGTCGACGGCCTCGGTCGGCCGCCCCACGACCGCGTCGATCGTGGCCGGCGCGACCGGCTTGCCGGCCGCATCGCGGAAGGACAGGATCAGCTTGCCGTCCCGGTAGTCATGCGTCAGCGACCAGCCGAGCGCGATCTGCGCCTTGCGCTCTGCGTCCCAGGTCTGCGAGGCGACATAGCTGTTCGGCACCTCGAGCCCCGGAAAGGTCGAGACGGCCTCGTAGGCCAGGATCAGGTTGACCCCGATGACGACCGAAAAGGCCCCGACAACGGTCGCGAGCGCCATGCGCCCGGTAAACTCGCGGGGCTTCTTCGCCGTGCTGCCTTGCGTCGTCATCCTGTCCTTCCCCCGGGCCTAGCGGCCCTTGCCGTTGAAGACGGTTTCATAGGACACCCGCTCTTCGGTCTGGCCAAGGTCCAGCACCCAGAAGCGCATGTCGATCCGGCCGGCGTCCGCAGCCGGGCTGCCGGCCGGCGCCGTCACATAGACCCGCTGGGTCACGGTCGCGTCGGCGGGCACGTCGACATAGGCCTCGGGCCGGCCTTCGAGGCTGACCTCCAAGGGCTGGTCGGCGGTGACCGAGATATGGAACTGCCGCTTGTCGCCGTGCTTGTTGTGCAGTCGCAGTTCATAGGCGTTGCGGATCGCGCCGTCCGACATGGTGATGAACAGGGGATTGCGGATCGGCGTCACGTTCAGCCCGATGGGCGAGCGCATGAAGAGTGCGACAACCAGCGCCACGCCGATGCCGGTCCAGAGCGTGGTGTAAAGGATGGTTCGCGGCCGGAATATGTGGCGCCAGAGGTTGCGGGGATGGCCGCCGGCCTGCTCCTCGATCTCGTCCTTCAGCGCCATGTAGCCGATCAGGTTCCGCGGCCGGCCGATGCGGTCCATCACCTCGTCGCAGGCGTCGATGCAAAGCGCGCAGGTGATGCATTCCATCTGCTGGCCATTGCGGATGTCGATGCCCATCGGGCAGACGTTGACGCAGGCCATGCAGTCGATGCAGTCGCCCTGCCGATCCTCGGCTGCCGCCGCCGTCGCGATCGGCATGCCTGCCGCGATGCTGCCCGCAAGGTCGATCGCGGGGGCGGACAGGCCGGTCGGCGGTTCGGCAGCGCGTTCAGCGACCGGCGCGCCCTTCCTCAGCTTGCCGCGCGGCTCGCCCCGCCACCAGCGGTAGCCGACGACGAGCGTATCCTCGTCCATCATCGCGGCCTGGATGCGCGGCCAGGGGCAGGCGTAGATGCAGATCTGTTCGCGCGCGAAGCCGCCGAAGAAGAAGGTGGTGAAGGTCAGGACGCCCATGGTGATATAGGCGACCGGGTGCGCGGTCCCGTGGATCAGGCTGTAAAGAAGCGTCGGCGCATCGGTGAAATAGAAGATCCACGCGCCCCCCGTCGCCAGCGCGATCAGGAACCAGACCGAGTATTTGATGGCGCGCAGCCCGATCTTCTGGCCGTTCCATTTCTGGTGGTAAAGCCTGACCCGCGCGTTGCGGTCGCCCTCGATCCAGCGCTCGACCAGGATGAAGAGGTCGGTCCACACGGTCTGCGGGCAGGCATAGCCGCACCAGACCCGGCCGAGCGCCGAGGTGAAGAGGAAAAGCCCGAGCCCGGCCATGATGAGAAGCCCGGCGACGAAGTAGAACTCGTGCGGCCAGATCTCGATCATGAAGAAGAAGAAACGGCGGTTGGCCAGATCGACAAGCACCGCCTGGTCGGGCATCGTCGGGCCCCGGTCCCAGCGGATCCAGGGGGTGATGTAGTAGATCCCCAGGGTCACGATCATGATGACCCATTTCAGGGTGCGGAATGTCCCTTTCACCCGGCGCGGAAAAACCGGCTCATGCGCGGCGTAAAGAGAGGGAGGGGCGTCTTGGGAGGTCATCGGTCGTCACCGTTTGTCGCTGCGCATCTTGCCGCATAGGGGCGGTACACGTCCATCGCCTTGACTTGTGTCAAAGGCAGGGTAGCGGCAACGCGGCGTCCTGTCGCAGAAACGGTGCGCGGCGGGGGCCAAGGCCCAGGCGCACCGGCGTCCCGAGGAAACGCGCGAACAGGACGGGACGCCGGTGGCCGCCCTGGGCGCAAGGCCCGCGGGCTGTCGCGACATTGATCTGATCCGAAGGGGCTGTCCTTGACCTCGGTCAAGCCGATCCTGCCTGTTGCAGCGCCCATTTGCAGAAAGCCGCGACCGCCGGGCGCCGGCTGCCCTGGCGCGTCACCAGAAAATAGCCGTCGCGCTCGCTGTCCTCGTGCAAGAGCCTGAGTCGCCCCGCCGCCAGGTCCGCCTCGACGAAGACGCGGGCGATCACCGTCAGGCCCTGGCCGTCGCGCACCGCGTCCAGAAGCAGGCTGCCCGGCAGCGACAGAAAGCCGGGCCCCTGGGGTGCGACGCCGTGGCGGTCCATATAGGCCGTCGCCTCGCTGGTCCCGATCTCTTGCAGCCACGGCAGCTTCGCGAGCGCCGCCATGTCGGTCGCGGCGCCGGGTGCGACCAGGCGGGGCGAGGCGACCAGCACGACGGGCGTGCGCAGCAAGAGCTGCGCGTCGGTCCCCGGCCAATGGCCCTTGCCAAACCGGATGGCCACATCGGCCTGGGTGCCAAGCTCGCGCAGGTCGGGCGAAGGGTCGAGCACCAGGTCGATGCCGGGATGGCGGCTTCGGAAGTCCTGCAGCCGCCCCAGCAGCCAGCCGCCGGCGAAGGCGTCGGTCGTGGTAATTCGCAATGGCTGCGCGGCGTCGCGGTCCGTCAGTTCGACGATGGTGCGGGCGATCTGGCCGAAGCCGTCGGTCAGGGCCGCCGCCAGCTGTTGACCGGCGGGCGTCAGCATCAGGCGCTTGCCGCGCCGGTCGACCAGCGACAGGCCCAGATGCGCCTCAAGCGCCCGGATTTGCTGCGAAACGGCTGCATGGGTGACCCCGATCCGCGCACCGGCCTGTTCCAGCGACTCCGCCGCGGCGAAGGCGCTGAAGGCACGCAAGGCTGAAAGCGGTGGCAGGTTCCGCCAGTTTATCATGTAACCTCAACTTACATGAAAAAATTACTCCTGAGTCGCAATCATCAGTGTTTCCGGGCACATTGCAAGCATGAAACCCGAGCTACGGAGGGCAATATGTTAGATCTATTTGCAAGAAGCATGATGATCGCTTTGGGTCTTGACCCGGACCGGCGCGAACCGCGCACGGGCAATCCCGACGACTGGGAGCGCCTGCCGCCCTACTGGCGCGACCGCGTGCCGTCGCCGTTCGAGGACCGCGACATCTGAGCGCCCCGCCCGAAAAGCAAAGGCCCCCGAAACGCAAAGGCCCCCGAAACGCTCGGGGGCCTTTTCGTCTTTCGCCACCTGGCCTCGCGCCTATTCGCCGCCGCCAAGGCTGTGGACGTAGTAGGCCACCGACCGGATCTGCGCGTCGGTCAGGCGGCCCTGCCAGGCGGGCATCACGCCGAAGCGGGCGTTGGTGATGGTTTCCGTCAGGGTCGCCGGATCACCGCCATAAAGCCAGATCGAGTCGGTCAGGTTCGGCGCGCCCTGTGCGCGGTCGCCCTTGCCGTCCTCCCCGTGGCAGCTCGCGCAATTGTCCGCGAAGAGCTGTTTGCCGGCATCGACCTGTGCGGGGTCCTGCGCCGCGCCCGTCAGCGACATGACGTAGTTCATCACCTGGCCGATCTGCTCTTTCGTCAGGATCTCGCCGAAGGCCGGCATCTGCGAGAAGCGAGCCTCTGGGTCGGTCGTGTTGCGGATGCCGTGGGTCACGGTCGTCAGGATGTCGTCGAGCGATCCACCCCAGAGCCAGTCATTGTCCAGAAGGTTCGGGAAGCCCTTGGCGCCGGCGGCACCGGCCCCGTGGCACTGGGCGCACCAGGTCTGGAAGACGGCGTGGCCCGCGTTCTGGGCAAAATTCGCCAGTTCGGGGTTGGCCGCGATCTCGGTCACCGGCGTTGCCACCAGCTTCGCCTCGATCGGCGCGTTCATCTCCTGGAACTTCTGGATGTCGGCCGCGACTTCCTTGCGGGCCGTCTCGTGCAGGATGCCGGGGGTCGCCCCGCCGGGCAGCGGCCAGGCGGGATAGAGGATCGTATAGATGATCCCCCAGATGATCGTGGCATAGAGCGTCCAGAGCCACCAGCGCGGCATCGGATTGTCAAACTCCTCGATGCCGTCCCAGCTGTGGCCAGTGGTCGGGGGCGCAACCTTCTCGCGCGGTGCGGCGCGCGCCCCGGACTTGCGCGGCGCGGGGCGGCCCTTGGCGGGGCCCCCTGCGGGATCGTTGCTGTGCGGATCGGACATCAGCGTGCCTCCTTGGGCTGCCCGGGGATCTGCCCATGGGGCTGCCCGTCGTTCGGAATCTCCCCGCCCCGGACCTCGGGGGCGGGCTTGTCTTCATGGCGGAAGGGAATCTGCGAGGGGTCCTCGTAGAACGTGCGCGCATTCGGGCGGACGAAGGGCCAGATCAGCATGGCGACGAAGAAGATCGCCATCACCAGAAGCGCCCAACTGTCCGCGAACTCGCGCAACAGGCTGTACTGCTCCATGACCCGGCCTCAGCGCGGTTGGTCGGGGTTGAAGGTCTTGAAGTCGACCATCGTCCCCAGGACCTGGAGGTAGGCGATCAGCGCATCCATTTCCGTCAGCGCCGGGTGGCCGTCGAAATTGGCCGCCTTGGCACCCGGATAGCGTTCCTGAAGCCCGGTTGCGTCCGCATCGGGATTGGCCTGGGCCGCGAAGTCGGCCAGGGCATTCTCGATCATGTCGGACGTGTAGGGCACGCCGACCATCGCATGAACCTTCAGCTTGGCCTGAAGATCCTCGGTGTCGATCGAGCGGTCGGACAGGAAGCCATATTTCGGCATCACCGATTCGGGCACGACAGACTGCGGGTTGGTCAGATGCTCGACATGCCACTGATCGGAATAGCGGCCGCCAACGCGGGCAAGGTCGGGCCCCGTCCGCTTCGAGCCCCACTGGAACGGATGGTCATACATCGATTCCGCCGCCAGCGAGTAGTGGCCGTAACGCTCGACCTCGTCGCGCATCGGCCGGATCATCTGGCTGTGGCAGAGGTAGCAGCCCTCGCGGATGTAGATGTCGCGGCCGGTCAGCTCCAGCGGTGTGTAGGGCCGCATCCCCTCGACCTTCTCGATCGTGTTCTGAAGGTAGAAGAGGGGCGCGATCTCGACGATGCCGCCGATCGACACGACCAGAAGCGAGCCGACCAGAAGCAGCGTGACGTTGCGCTCGAGCGCTTGGTGTTTTTGCAGGAACGACATGAACCGGCCCCCCTTATTCGGCCGGGATCGGCGCGGCGAGCGCGGCGTGAGCCGGCTGCTTGGCGACGGTTGCCCAGAGGTTGTAGACCATGATGAGACCACCGGCGAGGAACATGATCCCGCCAAGCGCCCGCACCACGAACATCGGATGGGCCGCAGCGACCGCATCGGCAAAGGCGTTCACGAGGAAGCCCTGGCTGTCGACTTCGCGCCACATCAGGCCCTGCATGATGCCCGACACCCACATCGAGGCGGCGTAAAGCACGATCCCGATGGTGGCGAGCCAGAAGTGCCAGCTGACGAGGCTCAGCGAGTAGAGCCGCTCACGCCCCCAGAGGCGCGGCGTCAGGTAGTAGAGCGCGCCGAAAGTGATCATGCCGTTCCAGCCAAGCGCGCCGGAATGGACGTGGCCGATGGTCCAGTCGGTATAGTGGGAAAGCGAGTTCACGGCCTTGATCGACATCATCGGACCTTCGAAGGTCGACATGCCGTAAAAGCCGATGGACACCACCATCATGCGGATGATCGGGTCCGTGCGCAGCTTGTCCCAGGCGCCCGAGAGCGTCATCAGACCGTTGATCATGCCACCCCAGGACGGCATCCACAGGATGATCGACATCACCATGCCCAGCGTCGCCGCCCAGTCCGGCAGGGCGGTATAGTGCAGGTGGTGCGGACCGGCCCAGATATAAAGGAAGATCAGCGCCCAGAAGTGGATGATCGACAGCTTGTAGCTGTAGACCGGACGCTCGGCCTGCTTCGGCACGAAGTAATACATCATGCCCAGGAAGCCCGCGGTCAGCAGGAAGCCGACCGCGTTGTGGCCATACCACCACTGGACCATCGCATCCTGCACGCCTGAAAAGACCTGCACCGACTTCGAGCCCAGAAGCGAGACAGGGATCGACAGGTTGTTGACCACATGCAGCATCGCGATGGTCACGATGAAGGCCAGGAAGAACCAGTTGGCCACGTAGATATGAGGCTCGCGCCGCTTGACCAGCGTGCCGACGAAGACCGCCAGGAAGGCCAGCCAGACGACGGTCAGCCACCAGTCCGTCAGCCATTCGGGTTCGGCATATTCCTTGCTCTGCGTGGCGCCAAGCACATAGCCCGAGGCCGCGAGCACGATGAAGAGCTGATAGCCCCAGAAGACGAACCAGCCAAGCTTGCCGCCCCAGAGCCGCGCCCCGCACGTGCGCTGCACGACGTAGAAGGCCGACATGATCAGCGCGTTGCCACAGAAGGCGAAGATGACGCCCGAAGTATGGACCGGCCGCAGGCGCCCGAAGTTCAGGTAGCCCTGCGCCCATTCGAAGTTCAGCGACGGAAATGCCAGCTGCAGCGCGATGACCACGCCGACCAGGAAGCCGACGATGCCCCAGAAGCACGTCGCGATCACCCCGGCGCGGATCACGCCGTCCTCATACTCGTTGGCCAGGTTCGGCTTTGGCGCGCCCACCTGCCTCAGCGCCCAGACGAATGTCATGGCGGCGGCAAGCATGACGGTCAGAGCGTTTACCATATAGGCCAGGTCGTGCGCATAATTGGCGGCGATGGCGGCGAAAACCGCGATCGCTGCCAAAATGGCAAGCAAGAGATATTCCCACATGTCAGCGTCCCTTCGCATAGTCTTTCAGACCCGGTCTGCGCCGGGCCTTATCGGATGGTTCGGCTTAGGCCGGGTTCCGCCGGGCGGTCCTTGATCTGCGTCAATTCGGGGGGCCAACGAGCCGAGGGCCGGGGCGATGACGAGCTTGATCCTTGTCAAAGCACCGGCTTGGGGCGACGCTACCTTTCAGGCACACCGCTGGAAACAGGAGTTCGTCCATGACGTGCAAATCTCTTCTGACCGTTGTCACCCGCGCAACGGCGCTGCACCGGCAACTCGATGCAGCCATCGCGCTGGCCCGGTCGCATGACGCCCACCTCGACATCCTGTGCCTGACGCTCGACCGGGCGATGGCTGGATATTACTACGTCGGCGCCGCACCTCTGGCGCCGATCGTCCTTCAGGAAACCGTCAATCGCGCCCGCGAAGATGCCCTCGCGCTCGAGGCCGCGGTGCGCGAGCGCATGACCGGCGAAGAGATCCGCTGGGCGGTCGAAACGGCCGTCGCGCCCGTCGACAGCGTCATCGGCCAGGTGGGCCATGTCGCGCGCTTCGCCGATATGGTCGTGCTGCCCAAGCCCTTCGGCAAGGGAGCGGTGCCGGACGAGGACCTGGTGGTCGAGGCCGCGCTCTTCGAAGCCGGCGCGCCCGCGCTACTCCTGCCCGACAACGTTCACGGCGCGAATTTCGGCAAGGTCATCACCATCGGCTGGAACGACAGCCGCCAGTCCCTGAACGCCGTCCGCGCCGCGATGCCCTTCCTGAAGGCCGCGACCCGCGTCGACGTGGCGATCATCGAGCCCGACCCCCGTGGCCCCGAACGGTCCGACCCCGGCGGGCTTCTGTCGCAATATCTGGCGCGCCACGGCGTAAGGGCGGAACTGTCGGTCCTTGCCCGGACCGAGCCGCGCGTTTCCGAAACGCTGGTGCGCCACGCGGTCGAGAAGGGGGCGGACATGATGGTGATCGGCGCCTACGGCCATTCCCGCTTCCGCGAGGCGATCCTGGGCGGCGCCACGCGCGAGCTGTTCGAAATCGCGCCACTGCCGCTTTTTTCCGTGCACTGACAGGGGTTTACGCGACGGTCACGCCCGGCTCGCCGGCCTCGAACCGGCCGATAAGGGCGGCCTCTTCGCCCATCGCCCTGAGCCGGGCGACGAGCCCTTCCGCCGCCTCGGGCGCCACGGCGGCCAGAAGGCCGCCCGCCGTCTGCGGATCGAACAGCAGGTCGGCCCTTGGCCCAGGCGTGAAGAACATCTTCACCGCCGCCGCGCGGTTTGCGGGCAGCAGGCTCGACCCCTCGCCCGCCGCCGCCAGCGCCTCGGCCCCCGGCAGGATCGGCACCGCCGCCAGGTCGAGGACCGCGCGCAGGCCCGAGGCTTCGGCCATCGCCAGAAGATGCCCGGCAAGGCCAAAGCCGGTCACGTCCGTCATCGCATGGGCCCCGGGCGCAAGGAGCCGCGCCGCGTCGCCCTGCGGCCGCGCCATGGACGCAAGCGCCCCCGCCACCACTCGCCCCGGCGCGCGGCCAGCCATCGCTGCGGCAAGGATCAGGCCGGACCCGATGGGCTTCGTCAGGATCAGCGCGTCACCGGCCCGCGCGCCGCCCTGCCGGATGGCCCGGTCGGCAAGGCCCGTCAGCGTGAAGCCGATCACCATCTCGGCGCCCAGCGTCGTATGGCCGCCGACCAGGTCCGCGCCCTCTGGCCCAAAGACGCCGACCGCCGCGTCCAGGATCTCGGCCACCGTCCGGCCCTGAAGGCGCTCGTCCATCGGCGGCAGCGTGATCTGCGACAGGGCGGCCTGAGCCTCGGCCCCCATCGACCAGATGTCGCCCATGGCGTGAATGGCGGTCAGCCGCGCCATGAGCCAGGGATCGGCCCAGAAGGCGCGCAGGTGGTCGGTGGTGAGGACCTGCTGCCGCCCGCCCATGGCCAGGATCGCCGCATCGTCGCCCGCGCCCGCGATCACGTCGGCCCGCATCGGCGCAGGCAGCCCGTCGAGCGCGGCCAAGAGCGCGCCCCGCCCGACCTTCGCGCCGCAGCCGCCGCAAAGGGGCCGGCCGCCGAACGGGTCATCCGCCTTCGCCTCGGGCGGCCCGTTCGCCTCACGCGCCCCGGGCGCCTCGGTCGCGGGCTGGTCCTGAAACATCGCCATGAAGCGCCGGTCGATCCTGTCCTTCCAGCGCCAGAGCCACGCCCCGTCGAGCCGCAGCCCCCATTTGTCCGCGACCGCGCCCTTGCCCCCGGTCGAGATCAGCTTCAGGTAATCCCGCTGCGGCCGGTAGGGGCGCAAGGATCGCCCCGCCAGCGCCGCGCGCAGGTTGTGGAACAGGACGGGCGCCTGCCGGACGGCAAAGACCCCGGCCTTGGGGCGCGGGCTTTCCACCATGTGCGCCATGTCCCCGGCAGCAAAGATCAGCGGGTCGGTTTCGGTTTGCAGCGAGGGCAGGACCCGGACGAACCCGCCCGGCTCGGCCCCAAGCCCCGAGGCGCCGGGCCACCCCTGCGCCGTCGCCCGCGCGGCACCGAGCGTGAAGTCCGACGGCACCCGCGTCCCGTCGACCAGAAGAACCGCCCCCGCCTCGACCGCGACCGCCGCCACGCCTTCGCGCAAGGTGACATCCGCCTCAGCCAGATGCGCCAGCAAGGCCGCCCGCGCGCCCCTGCCCACGGCGGCAAGCGCCCGGTCCCGCTCGATGATCGTCACCTCGGCCCCGGACCGTCTGCGGGCCGCGAGCGCCAGCTCCACCCCGGCGATGCCGCCCCCGATCACCACCACCCGCGCGCCCCTCGGGCGCGCCGCCATGAACGCCTCCCACGCCGCCGCGAAAGCGTCGAGCGGCTTGGCGGGTACCCCATGTTCGGCAAAGCCGGGCAGGTCCGGCATGGCACTGGTGATGCCGATGTCGAGCGACAGAAGGTCATAGGCGACCGGCGCCCGCCCCGCGACCATCACCCGCCGCGCGGCCCGGTCGATCCCGGTCGCTGGCGCCAGGATCAGCCGCGCGCCCGCGATCCCCGCAAGCCGCACCAGGTCCAGTTCGATCGCCCCGGCCGGATAATGGCCCGCGACGACCCCCGGCAGCATCCCCGAATAGGCCGCGACCGGCTCGGGCGAGATCAGCGTCAGCCGGACGCCCGGCAAGGGGTCCATCGCCCACATCCGCAAGGCCAGCGCATGCGCATGCCCCCCGCCGACCAGCACCAGATCGCGGGTCAAAGCCGGGGGCAGGGGGGTCATTGTTGCCATTCGCCTCATGGCCGGACCCTAACCTGCCAAAACGGCCAGCGCGAGGGTTGGAAGTTCCCGCCCCTTCCGACTAGATGGGGCTGCGAGGCACCATTGGGGGCACCGGGGGGACAGATGACGCGCATCTATGTGACCGGGGCCGCAGGCTTCATCGGCTACCACCTTTGCGACCTGCTTCTGTCACAGGGCGCGACGGTCCACGGCTTCGACGGCATGACCCCCTACTACGACCCCGCACTGAAAGAGGCGCGGCTTGCCCTTCTGACCGGGCGGCCGGGGTTCAGCTTCACCCGCGGCATGCTCGAGGACACCGACCTTGTCCTGACCGACATCCGCGCCTTTGCCCCCGACATCATCGTCCACCTGGCCGCGCAGGCCGGCGTGCGCTATTCGCTCGAGGCGCCGCGCTCTTACATCAGCGCCAATATCGACGGCCTTTTCAACGTGCTGGAGGCCGCGCGAGAGGTGAAGCCCCGCCATCTGATGCTGGCCTCGACCTCATCCGTCTATGGCGCCAATCGCGACATGCCCTACCGCGAGACCGACAAGGCCGACGCCCAGGTCTCGCTCTACGCCGCGACAAAGAAGGCGGGCGAGGCGATCAGCCACGCCTGGGCCGACCTCTACGGCCTGCCTACCACCTGCTTTCGCTTCTTCACCGTCTATGGCCCCTGGGGCCGCCCGGACATGGCGCCTCACCTCTTCACCTCGGCGATCCTCGAAGGCCGCCCGATCCAGCTTTTCGGCGGCGGAGAGATGTTTCGCGACTTCACCTACGTCACCGACCTCGTGCGCGGCATCGCGGCCCTGGTCCCGGTGGCGCCCGAACGCGGCCAGCCCGCCCCGGACGACAGCCTGTCCCCCGTCGCCCCCTGGCGCGTCGTCAACATCGGCAATGGCGAGAAGGTGGCACTGGCCCGATTCATCGAGGCGATCGAGCGCGCGACCGGCACCCAGGCCATCCGCAAGCTACGCGAGATGCAGAAGGGCGACGTGCGCGCGACCTGGGCCGACACGGGCCTTCTGGGCCGCCTGACCGGCTTTCGGCCGGAAACCGGAATTGACGAAGGAATTGAACGCTTTGTCGCCTGGTATCGCGACTATTACCGTATCTAGGCGCGCGCTGTAGACGCCGCACGACAAGCTTCCGAGCCCCCTTGACGCGCCGCGCCCGCTGCCCTACCAGACCCGCGTGGCTAGGTAGCTCAGCTGGTTAGAGCGCGCGACTCATAATCGCGAGGTCGAGGGTTCGAGTCCCTCCCTCGCCACCAATCTCTCCCGAAGATTCCCGGAACTTGCCGTGTGATCTGCATGCAGCATCCGTGCATACACTGTACATACGCTGTCGGCACGGCGGCGGCAGGGTGTTTCCCTGTCAGGGTTCGCGCCGCCGCCGCTTTTGGGGCCGGGCGAGGAGGGGCGCCACCATCGCCTCGTAGAGCGCGAACAGGTGTTCGACCCTTTCGCGGTCGCTGGCGAAGCCCGAGGGGCGATGGGGTTGGTCGTGGCGCCCCGAGGAGACGGCCCCTAGCTTTGGCAGGCGGGGCGCAAGCGAATGAGCGTCGACAGGTGGCGACTTGGGTGGTTTCCTCCAGGATGTCGCGACTGCCATCGAGTCGCTTTTTTGCTTCGGGGGGGTGAGTGGCCAAAGGTGACCTGATCGCGCTGCGCAAACGGTTCGTCGCGGCGTTGGGCGAAAGGCTGACGGCCTTTGGCTTCGTTGATCCCCCACGCAAGAATCCTGACCAGTTCTTGCAAGAAACACCCATCGGCCATGTCTGCGTCGATGTGCACGCCAATTATCGATATAGTGGTGAGTATCGATATAAAGGTGTGGACCTCGCGCTGTCGATTGGCATCCGAAGTACTGCCGTGGAAGATCTCCTGATCAAGTCGGGACTCTACGCGCCAAACTTCAAGGGTCCATCCTTCACCGCCTATGGCCAACTGATGTCGGTATGGAAAAAGAAAACCGGCGGCTACAAGGACAAGGGAATATGGTTCGAGGAGACCGGCGCGGTGCGGTTTGACGCGCAGAAGGTGGCTGAACATATCGCCGAGTATGGGACGGAAGACGGCGTTCTGTGGGTGGGTGACGACGATGCGCGGCTGAAGGTCGTGGTTGACCGAGCCTTTCAGCGCTATGTTGAGTTTGGATGGCCCATACAGCGCGACCACGGCTTTTCCGAATCCGCTTTCCTAGAGTTTCTCCTGACCGATACCCCACTCGTGGATGGGTTCTTTTGGCTTGCGTCGGAACGCGAACTCGCCGCGCTTATCTTGGCCCGCAAGCTTGGGAGTAGGGAGTTGTGTCGAAGGGCCGTTGACTTGGCCAGAACTCATCTCGAGCGTGCTGCAAAACACGGCAACTCCAGACCGCTGCAGGACTATGTCCGCATCGGTAAAGCATTCGGGCTTTTTGAGCCGTTGGCCTACCCACCAGTATCATAGGCCGAAGGTGGGGCATCGCAGGGGGTCCGGCTTGCGAGCCCGCCATCGGGGGGAGCGGAATCGGGGGTTTGACCGGAAGGGCCGTTGGCAGGGGCAGCAGGGTTCGAACCCGCGACCTACGGTTTTGGAGACCGTCGCTCTACCAGCTGAGCTATACCCCTAGGCCTGCGGGGGAGTTACGGCAGGGCGGGGGGGAAATCAAGGGTGAAATGCGGGCTGGCGGGGTCTCGCGGGGGCTTTGCCCCCGCACCCCCAGGATACTTGTGGACAGGAAAATGTGGGCGGAGCGGAGTCTATTCGGGGGTGCCAAAGGAAAGGGCCGCCCGGCGGGGCGGCCCTGAAATCGTCGGTCCGAAACCCTTACTTCAGGATCTTGGACACGACACCTGCGCCGACGGTGCGGCCGCCTTCGCGGATGGCGAAGCGGAGTT
>CAMFGW010000020.1 GCA_945952025.1 uncultured Paracoccaceae bacterium | reverse complement strand
CCTTGCCGATGATCGACTGGAAGTCGCGCACCATCGCCGGATAGGGATGGGGGCCCGCGACGGTGCCGATGCAATAGAACGTGTCGCGCACGTTCGTCACCCAGTCGCGCAGCGCGTCGTTCATCGCGTCCTTGAGCGTGCCGCGCCCCGAGGTGACGGGATGCACCTCGGCGCCGAGAAGCCGCATGCGAAAGACGTTCGGCGCCTGCCGCTCGACATCATGGGCGCCCATGTAGACCACGCAGGGCAGCCCGAACTTGGCGCAGACCGTCGCGGTCGCCACGCCATGCTGGCCCGCGCCCGTCTCGGCGATGATGCGGGTCTTGCCCATGCGGCGGGCAAGGATGATCTGGCCGAGGACATTGTTGATCTTGTGCGCGCCGGTGTGATTGAGCTCGTCGCGCTTCATGTAGATCTTGGCGCCGCCCAGATGCTCGGTCAGCCGCGAGGCGTGATAGAGCGGCGAGGGCCGGCCGACATAGTGCTTCCAGAGGTCGTCCATCTCGGCCCAGAAGGTCGGGTCGGTCTTGGCCTTCTCATATTCCGCCTCGAGGTCGAGGATCAGCGGCATCAGCGTTTCCGACACGAAGCGCCCGCCAAAGTCGCCGAAGCGGCCGCGCTCATCCGGCCCCGTCATGAAGCTGTTCGGTCCGTCCTTGGCCATGATGCGCTCCTGTTCCCGATCGACCCTAGCTAACGCCCCTTGCCGCCTGAGGAAAGGGGGGCCGTCTGCGCCCATTGTGCAGACGTTGCCCGTCGACGGCTGGCGGCCCTCACACCCCGCGCGCGGCCATGAGGAAGGCACGGATCAGGGCGCCGTCCTTCTGCCCCGGCGCACTCTCGACGCCGGAAGAGACATCGACCTGCCGGGCGTTGGTCGCCCGGATCGCCTGTTCGACGTTTTCGGGCGTCAGCCCGCCCGCCAGCATCCAGGGCCGCCGCCAGACCCGGCCAAGCAGCAGCCGCCAGTCAAAGGCCAGGCCGTTCCCGCCCGGCAGCGCCGCGCCCCTGGGGGGCTTGGCATCGACCAGGATCTGGTCGGCGACCGACTGATACTCCTCCAGCGCGCGCAGATCCTCGGGCCCCGAAAGCCCCACCGCCTTCATCACCGGCAAGCCGGTCCGCGCCCGCACCTCGGCCACGCGCGCGATGCTTTCGCGCCCGTGAAGCTGCAGCATGTCGATCGGCACGGTGGCCAGGATCGCGTCAAGCTCCGCGTCCGTCGCATCGACGGTCAGCGCCACCTTGGCGATGCCGTCGGGCACCGTCAGCGCCAGCGCGCGCGCATCGGCCAGGGCCAGGTGGCGCGGCGATTTCGGGAAGAAGACGAAACCCAAGTAGGTCGCGCCCGCCTCGGCAGCGGTTGCCACATCCTCGGGTCGGCGGAGGCCGCAGATCTTCACGCGTGTCGTCATGGGGCGCTTCTAGCCCAAAGCCCGGCGGCGCAGAAGATGGCTCAGGCCTTCGGCTGCTCGAGGATGGCCAGAACCTCGTCCGCCGGTCCCGTCGGCCCCTTCAGCCGCTTGACCTCGCGCGCAAGGACGGCGGCCTGCTGGCGGTGGTCGCGGGCCGCGACCCGGTGGCCGCGCTCGCGCACGAATTCCCACAGAAGCCCCAGCCCGAACCCGATCAGCAACACCGCGAAAAGGACCAGGAACAGGGGCAGCTGCCAGCCGTCGCCGGTCCCGGCAAAGCGCGCCATCTCGGGCGGCAGAAGGTGCAGCGTCACCAGGTCACGGTTGGCCCCGGCAATCAGCAGAAGCGCCAGCGCCACGACCGCGATCAGGATCAGCCGCAGCCAGCGCGCCATTCACTCGGTCCCGTTCAGCCGGTCGCGCAGAAGTTTGCCGGTCTTGAAGAAGGGGACGTGCTTCTGGTCCACGCTGACCGATTCGCCGGTGCGCGGATTGCGGCCCGCGCGGGCGTCGCGCTTCTTGACGGAAAAGGCGCCGAAGCCCCGCAGTTCGACCCTGTCGCCGCGCGCCATCGCCTCGATGATTTCTTCAAAGATGGTGTTCACGATCCGCTCGACGTCCCGCTGAAAAAGGTGCGGGCTATCCTCTGCAATCTTCTGGATCAATTCCGAACGGATCATCTTCCCCCCTGCGACCACCTTCACAGGGCGGCCTGCTTGTTGCTGCGCGACTATAGGGCGAAAGATTCGGCCGACAAACGAAAAATCGGGCGGGAACGGCGTGAAAGTCCTTGTAAAACAGTCTCTTTCTTCGTGAGCCACCCGCAGGCCGCGCCTCGTCCTGTGGATAAGAAGCCCATCCCCGTTCAGCGCGCCCCGGGCGCCGGTGGAATGCGGCAGCGCGGCGAATCGGGCGGCCAAAAGGAAAAGCCCCGCCCGGAGCGATCCGGGCGGGGCTTCGATCTTCAACCCGAAGGGCTGCGCGTCAGGCTCAGTTCTTGCCCTTGAGCGCCGCACCCAGGATGTCGCCGAGCGAGGCGCCCGAGTCCGACGAGCCATACTGTTCGACGGCTTCCTTCTCTTCGGCGATTTCGCGCGCCTTGATCGACAGGCCCAGCTTGCGGGTCTTCGAATCGACGTTGGTCACGCGCGCATCGACATGGTCGCCCACCTGGAAGCGTTCCGGGCGCTGGTCGGCACGGTCGCGGGCCAGATCCGAACGGCGGATGAAGGACTTCATGCCGTTGTAGTCGACCTCGATCCCGCCATCCTCGACCGCGGTCACCGTCGTGGTGATGACCGAGCCGCGCTTCACGCCATCGACCGCGTCAGAGAAGGTGTCGGCGTCAAGCGACTTGATCGAGAGCGAGATGCGCTCCTTGTCCACGTCCACTTCGGTGACGGCGGCCTTGACCACGTCGCCCTTGCGGTAGGACTGGATCGCCTCTTCGCCGCGCTGGTCCCACGACAGGTCGCTGAGGTGGACCATGCCGTCGATGTCGTTGTCGAGGCCGACGAACAGACCGAATTCGGTGATGTTCTTGACCTCGCCCTCGATGATCGAGCCGGCCGGGTGCGTTTCGGCGAAGACTTCCCACGGGTTGCGCTGGGTCTGCTTCAGGCCGAGCGAGACGCGGCGCTTGGCGCTGTCGATCTCAAGCACCATGACGTCGACTTCCTGGCTGGTCGAGACGATCTTGCCGGGGTGGACGTTCTTCTTGGTCCAGGACATTTCCGAAACGTGGACCAGGCCTTCGACGCCCGCTTCCAGTTCGACGAACGCACCGTAGTCGGTGATGTTCGTGACGCGGCCATGGTGGACCGAGCCGATCGGGAAGCGACGCTCGACCGAATCCCACGGGTCGGACTGAAGCTGCTTCATGCCGAGCGAGATGCGGTGGGTTTCCTTGTTGATCTTGATGACCTGAACCTTGACGGTCTCGCCGATCGACAGGATTTCCGACGGGTGGTTGACGCGGCGCCAGGCCATGTCGGTGACGTGCAGCAGGCCGTCCACGCCGCCCAGGTCAACGAACGCACCATATTCGGTGATGTTCTTGACCACGCCGTCGACCGTCTGGCCTTCGGACAGGTTGCCGATGACTTCGGCGCGCTGTTCGGCGCGGCTTTCTTCCAGGATCGCGCGGCGCGAGACAACGATGTTGCCGCGGCGGCGGTCCATCTTCAGGATCTGGAACGGCTGCTTCATGCCCATGAGCGGGCCGGCATCGCGCACCGGGCGCACATCGACCTGCGAACCCGGCAGGAAGGCGACAGCGCCACCCAGATCGACCGTGAAGCCGCCCTTGACGCGGCCGAAGATGGCGCCTTCGACGCGCTCTTCGCTGGCGTAGGCTTTTTCCAGACGGTCCCAGGCTTCTTCGCGGCGGGCTTTCTCGCGGCTCAGGACCGCTTCGCCACGGGCGTTCTCGACGCGCTCGAGATAGACCTCGACCTCATCGCCGATCTTGACCGAGGGCTGTTCGCCGGGGTTTGCGAATTCCTTGATGTCGACGCGGCCTTCCATCTTGTAGCCGACGTCGATGATGGCCTGGCCCGCCTCGATGGCGATGACCTTGCCCTTGACGACCGAACCTTCATCCGGCGTGTCGATTTCAAAGCTTTCCTTCAGAAGGGCTTCGAATTCGTCCATTGTCGCTTTAGCGCACATGAATAACAGTTCCTTTTCAGTATGTTGCGGGCCAAGCGGTTGTCTCCGCCGGTCTTTCGTTGCCGTGGTGTTCCAAGCGCAAAGGGTCGCGGCTTGCGCCCGACCCCGGTTCGTGTGGCCTGTTCTGGCCTTGTCGCTTGGTTTCCACGGGGGCGCCTATAGACCTTGCGGCCCGCGCGTGCAAGCGGAGTCAGGTGCCTAGGCCCAGCCGGTCGGCCGGAAACCCCATCGCCGCAAAGCGGTCGAGCAGGCGGTCCTCAAGCATCGGGTCCATCAGGTCCAGGCAATGGCGCTGGAAATACCAGGCCAGCCGCGCATCGGCATCCGGGGGGGGCGTCAGTGCGCGGGCAAGTGCTGCCGACATCCCGCCCGCAGTCCGGCATTCGGTCACCATCGTCGCAAAGTCCGCCCGCCCGCTGATGACCGAGCCCTTGCGGTGCAGCAGCGCCTCGATCGCGATGGCCGAATTGATCGACACCGACACCGCCGCCCCCGCCAGAAGGTCATGCACATGCCCGTCGGTCGGGATAAGCGCCAGCCCCCGGTCCTGCGCGGCGAGGATCGCCTTCAACCCTTCGTCCCGCGTCACCGGATGGGGCTTGATCCAGACCGGTCGCCCCTCCGCCGCCGCAACCACGGCTGCGAGCATGTCGGGCGTCGACAGGTAGGCGTGACCGCGCCATTCCGGCATCCGGCCCTGCATGAAGACGACGATCGCCTCGGGGTCCACCGCTGTCCGCGCCGCCTTCTGCCGGTAGCGCGACTTGCGCGACCCGACATAGCGCGCACGCAGCCCGTCGGCGAAGGTGGCTGCATCGGCAGGTGCCCCGGCCGGGTCATAGACCGCAAAGCGCGCGGTGCTGTCGGCCAGCACGCCTTCGGGGTCTAGGTGCCAGAAGTCGGGCAGGTAGGCGACCGCCGCCGACAGCCAGCCCGGCCCCCGGCACCAGCCGCTTTCGACGATATGAAGATCGCCGTCGCCCCCCATCGTCGCGCCCGACAGCATCTCGTCGGACCGGGGCGCGAGCACGACCTCGCCCCCCCGGCGCGCCACCATGGCGGCGATCCTTCCGTGCAGCGCCAGATGGGCCTTGGCGGCAAAGCCCGCGTGGAACCGGCGGGGCAGGTGCAGGACGACCCGCGCCCCCATCAGCGGGAAAGCCGCGCGGCCACGAGCGCGACGGCCCGGGCCACCGCCGCCTCGATCGTCAGGTCGGACGTGTCGAGCGTCACGGCATCCGCCGCCGGGTGCAGGGGCGCATCCGCCCGCCCCATGTCGCGCGCATCGCGCTCGCGCACCTCGGCCAGGACACGCGCCTCGTCGCCTCCGACCTCGAGCCAGCGGCGGTGGGCGCGCACCTCGGCCCGGGCGGTGACGTAGAGCTTCACCTCGGCCTCGGGGCAGATCACCGTGCCGATGTCGCGCCCGTCGAGGACCGCGCCCCCCTCGGCCCGCGCAAAGCGGCGCTGGAAGTCGACCAGGGCCGCCCGGACCTCTGGGATGACCGCGACGCGGCTCGCGGCCTGCCCGGCGGCGAGCGTGCGCAGGTCGCCCCTCGCCAGATCCTCTGCCGTCAGCCTTTTCGCCGCCGCGATGGGATCGCCGCCCATCGCGCCGACGGCCCGGTAAAGAAGCCCGGTATCCAGATGCGCAAAGCCGAATTGCGCCGCGACCGCACGGCTGATCGTGCCCTTGCCCGACGCCGCCGGCCCGTCGATCGCCACGGTAAAGATCATCGCGCCCCTCTTGTGGTTCACGGGCTTGTCCCCCTAGCCTGCGGGCCTGTCAAAGGGAAATCGTTTGGGGGAAAGCAGACCATGGGCAACGGCGCGCCTCCGGCCCCCTGGGCCAGCCTGATCGTGGAGTTGATGGTCAGCGACTATGACCGCACGCTGGCCTTCTGGTCGGGCGTCCTCGGCTTTCGCATCGCCTTCGCGCGCCCCGCGCAGCGGCTGGCCTGCCTGACCCACCCGGACGGCGCGCAGCTGATGTTCTACGAACGCGACGGCGACTGGGAAACCGGCCCGTTCGAACAGCCCCTCGGCCGGGGTGCCATCATCCAGGTCTTTGTCGCGGACGCTGCCGCCGCCGCTGCGTCGGTGCAGGCGGTGGGCCTGTCGTTCTTCGTGCCGTTGCGCGAGAAATGGCGCGACTGGGGCGACCGCCTGGGCGGCCAGCGCGAGTTCCTGGTGCAGGACCCCGACGGCTACCTTGTCATGGTCGCCGAGCGGATCGGCGAGCGGCCGCTGGCGGGGTAGGGGTGGCAGGGGCCGGTGACCCTGCCATGCGAAGGTTTTGCCTTTTGTCCCGGTCGGTGGCCCTAAGCCACCGGCGAGCGCCCGCCCCGCCCATGGCGGGCGCTTCCGCGCCCACCGGGGCAGGCGCCGGCTTTCGGTGATCTGCGACACGAACGGTCCAGCGGAACCGTTCCCGCGACGGTCGGGGGAAACCTATAGGTTTCCTGATCCCGCCCGGCCCGGCGCTCAGCCCGCGACGCGCGAAATGTCCGCGCCGAGCCCCGCCATCAGCCCCTCGAACACCGGGAAACTCGTCGCGATGGGCGAGCCGTCATCGACGCTCACCGGCTTTTTCGCCGCGAGCCCCAGCACCAGGAAGGACATGGCAATCCTATGGTCGATGTGGGTCGCGCAGGTCGCGCCCCCCGGAACGCCATCCGCGCCCATCCCATGGACGATGAGCGTATCCTCATCCTCTTCGACCCGCACCCCGCAGGCCTCAAGGCCCCGCGCCATGGCGTCGATCCGGTCGCTTTCCTTGACGCGCAGCTCCTTCACGCCGCGCATGACCGTGGTGCCGGTGGCGCAGGCCGCGACGACCGACAGAACCGGATATTCGTCGATCATGCTCGCCGCCCGCTCTTGCGGGACAGCGATGCCCTTCAGCGCGCCCGTGAAGCGCACCCGCAGGTCCGCGACCGGCTCGCCGCCTTCCTCGCGCGGGTTTTCAAAAGCGATGTCGGCGCCCATCTCGACCAGCGTGGTGTAAAGCCCGTTGCGGGTCGGGTTCTGGCTGACGCCCGGCACCAGGATGTCGGACCCTTCGACCAGAAGCGCCGCGCAGACCGGAAAGGCCGCTGAGGACGGGTCGCGCGGCACCGCGACCCGCTGCGGCTTCAGTTCCGGCTGGCCGGTCAGCGTGATGATGCGCCCCTCGGGGCCATCCTCGGCCGCAACCTCGGCGCCGAAGCCGCGCAGCATCCGTTCCGAATGGTCGCGCGTCGGCTCCTTTTCGATCACGACCGTCTGGCCGCGCGCATTGAGGCCGGCCAGAAGAACAGCCGACTTCACCTGCGCCGAGGGCATAGGTACCGTGTAGCGCACGCCCGTCGCATCGCCCGCGCCAACCACCGTCATCGGCAGCCGCCCGCCCTGGCGCCCATAGGCCCGCGCGCCAAACAGCGCCAGCGGATCGGTCACGCGGCCCATCGGGCGCTTCCTGAGGCTCGCGTCGCCGGTGAAGGTGGCGCTGATCGGGCTAGTCGCCATACAGCCCATGATGAGCCGCACGCCGGTCCCCGAGTTGCCGCAGTCGATCACGTCCTTCGGCTCGGCAAAGCCGCCGACGCCCACGCCCTCGACCGTCCAGTGGCCGGGCGCCACTTGCGTCACCGTCGCCCCGAAGGCCCGCATGGCGGCGGCCGTGTCCAGCACGTCCTGCCCCTCCAGAAGCCCCGTGACCTCGGTCCGCCCGACCGCGAGCGCGCCAAGGATCAGCGAGCGGTGGCTGATCGACTTGTCGCCCGGCACCTCGGCCCGGCCCTTGAGCGGGCGCCCCCGGCGGGCGGTCATCGGAATGGCGTGGCCGTGGCCGGACATGGAACTCTCCCTGGCAATCCGGCCCCGTGGATAGCGGAAGGGGCGCGGGGGGGGAAGGCCGGTCGCGCGCCTCAGGCCTTGACGATCCCCGCCGCCAGCCATGCGTCGAACTGCGCGAGCGCGGCTTCGACAAAGGCCGCGTCGTTGATATGGGCGTCGATCTCGTTCAGCCGCACATTCGCAGGGCACACCGCGCGCCACTCGTCGCAAAAGGCCGCGAGCCCCTCTTCATCGACCAGGGGCCCCCCCGGCCGGTCCCATTCGTTGCCGCCCCTGACCGGCAGGATCATCGTCACCGGCGCCTGCGCGGCGCCCAACTTTTCGGCCATCGCCCGCGCCACCTGCCGCCTTTCCTCCGCGCTCTGGCTGACCGAGGTCAGAAGCCGGTTGTGGTCGTGCGCGGGCCGGTCGGTGAAGGCCGGCGGGCGCCTGTGCCAGCCCACGAAGTCGATCAGGTCATAGCAACCGATCGAGACGATCTGCGGGACCCCCGCGCGGCCCGCAGCCTCCATCCGGTCGGGGCCTGCGGTGATGGCCGAACCGAACATGTGGTTCGCAACCTCTTGCGGGGCGAAGTCCATGACGCAGGCAAAGGCACCGCCCGCCGCCAGCACCTCGAACGCCCGCCCGCCCATGCCGGTCGCGTGAAAGACCGCCAGGTCGAACCCCCGCCGGTCGAGCTCCGGCTTCAGGGCCACCATGTAGCGCAAGACGGTCTTGCCGAAGCTGGTCATGCCGACGATGGGGCGCGCCCGCTGTGGCCTCTCGACCGCGCGCGCCGCACCCAGGACCGCGCCGGCGGCCTGCGAGAGCGACGCCTTGCAGATCGGGTTCAGCCCGTAAAGCCCGCCCGCCCAGAGGATCATCTGGATGTCGGGCGCAAGCCGTTCCGGCGGGATCATGGCCGAAAAGCTGACGGTCGAGACGACATATTTCGGCACGCCCAAAGGCAGCGCTGCACAAAGGTCGAGCGCAAGGTCCGTGCCCATCGTGCCGCCAAGGACGATGACGCCGTGGATGCGCCCCTCGTCCAGAAGCGCGCGGGCCAGCCGCGCGGCCCCGGTCGCCATCATCTGCATGGCGGCGTTTTCATCCTCGCCCGCAAGTGCTTCGGCGATCGTGCCGCCTGCGGCCTCGGCCACCTCGTGCTTGCTGATGTTGGTCGGCCGCGACGGATCGCCCAGGACCGAGACATCCATGGTCAGGACCCCGCCCCCCTGGCCCCGGATCACCTCCGCCATGTAGGTCAACTCGTCGTCCTTGGTGTCGTAGGTGCCGACAACCAGAATCGTGCGGTCCATGTCCTCTCCCTAAAGCTGGATCCAGGCGGTCTTGAGGTCGGTATATTTGTCGAGCGCGTGCAGCGACTTGTCATGGCCGTTGCCGGACTGCTTCACCCCGCCAAGGGGCACCGTCACGTCCGCGCCGCCGTAGGTGTTCACATGCACGACGCCCGACCGGATCGCGCCGATCATCCGGTGCGCCCGTGAAAGGCTGCCGGTCCAGACCCCGGCCGCAAGACCGTAGTCGGTGGCATTCGCAAGCCGCACCGCCCCTGCCTCGTCGTCGAAGGGGGTGACGGCGAGGACGGGGCCGAACACCTCTTCACGGAAGAGCCGGTCGGCGGGCTTGACCCCTGCCACGACCGTCGGCGCCATGTAAGTGCCGCCCGTCTCGGCCAGGATGCGCCCGCCGCCGGTCAGGACTTCGCCGCCCTCGGCCTCGGCATCCTGAACGAACCGCAGGTTGGCGTCCAGCTGCGCCTCCGAGTTCACGGCGCCGACCTGGGTCGCAAGGCTGAGGGGGTTGCCGACCGCCATGGCCTCGGTCGCCTTGGTGAGCGCGGCCAGGAAGTCATCCGCGACCGTGCGTTCGACCAGAAGGCGCGAGCCCGCGACGCAGACCTGGCCTGCATTGCGGAAGATCGCCTGCGCCGCAGCCTTCGCGGCCTGCGCAAGGTCGGGCGCGTCGGCAAAGACGATGTTCGGGCTCTTGCCGCCAAGCTCCAGGTAAAGCCGCTTCAGGTTCGTCTCGGCCGAGGCCTGCATCAGCCGCCGCCCGGTGGCGCCGGACCCGGTGAAGACCAGCACGTCCACATCCATCGACCGCGCCAGCGCCTCGCCCGTCACGCGCCCCGGACCCGTGACGATGTTCAGGACCCCCGGCGGCAGCCCGGCCTCGAGCGCCAGCTCACCCAGGCGCAGAAGCGTCAGCGAGGCGGTTTCGGCGGGCTTCAGCACCACGGAATTGCCCATGGCGAGCGCGGGGGCGATCTTCCAGGTGCCGATCATCAGCGGGAAGTTCCAGGGCACGATGGCGCCCACGACGCCCACGGGCGCGCGGTGGACCAGCCCCAGCACGTTGGGCGCGGTCGGCGCGATCTCGCCATAGGTCTTGTCGATTGCCTCGGCGTAATAGCGCAACGTCCCCGCAGCACTCCCCGGCTCGGCCTTCAGCGCCATGCCGATCTCTGTCCCGTTGTCGCGCACGCCCAGGACGGCGAGCGCCTCCGCCTCGCGCTCGATCAGCCCGGCAAGCCGCGCAAGGACCGCCTTGCGCTCGGCCGGCGACCGGCGCGACCAGCGCCCATCCTCGAACGCGGCGCGGGCCGACGCGACCGCGCGCGCCACGTCCGACGCATCCGCGACCGACAGCGTGGACAGAGGCCGACCGTCGATCGGCGACAGCACCTCGGCCTCGCCGCCGTGTCCCTCGACCGGCTGGCCGTCGATCAGAAGCCACTGAGGCGCCACCGGCTGGGCGGCCAGTTCGTCGATGCGGGCTTGGCTCAGTCTCATGGCACCCCTCGTGCGGTTCATATATCAAACCATCGGTTCTAAATCAGATTGACAGCCGCGCCCGCACCCTGTCAACTCGCCCGTAGGGGGACGCATGAGCACGGTTTCAAAGGCGCTGGACCTTCTGGATGTCTTTACCCGCACGCGGGCCGACATCGGCCTGTCGGACCTTGCCCGGCTTGCGGGCGTCAACAAGGCCACCTGCTACCGGCTGATGAGCGACCTTGCCGCGCATGGCTTCGTCGAACAGACTGACGCCGCGCGCAGCTACCGGCTTGGCCCCGCCTTCCTGAGATATGCCGCCCTCCGCGAAGCGGCGGTGCCGATGAAAGAGGCGGCACTGCCTTTGCTGACCGCGCTTGCGAAGGAAAGCGGGGAAACCGTCCATGTCTCGGCGCTGGTCGCGGGCGATCTGCGGACCATCGCCTATGCCTATTCACCCGCGCACGCGATGAAGGTGATGATGGAGGATGCCGACCATCTGCCCTTCCACGCCACCTCGTCCGGCCTGGCCGTCCTTGCCCACATGGCCCCGAACGCCCGCAGCGCGGTCCTTGGCTCACCGCTCGCCCGCCGCACGGTCGACACGCTGACCGATCCCGCGCGGCTGAAGGAACGGCTGGCGCTGATCCGCGCGCAGGGCATCGCCGAAAGCGCGGGCGGCTATGAGCCGGAGGTCAGCAGCCTGGCCGTGCCGCTTTTCGACGCGCTGGGCCGCGTCAGCGGCGCGCTGGCCGTCGCGGCGCCCGCCGCCCGGCTCGATGACCCTCACCGCGCCCGCATCCGCGCGGGCCTTTGCGCCGCCGCACCCGACATGGTGCGGCTCTGGGGCGGCAGCGCCCCGCAGGACATCACCACGCTCTGGGCCGCGACTGCCCAAGGAAGGGATACGCGATGAAGGACAGCAACTACCTCAAGGCCAACAATGCCCGCAGCCTCTGGCACCCGATGACGGCGCCGTCCGACAGCCTGAAGAACCCGCCGGTGATCGTGACGGGCGCCCATGGCGTGCGCATCCGCGACCTGGACGGGCACGAGGTGGTGGATGCGGTGGGCGGGCTCTGGAACGTCAACCTGGGCTATTCCTGCCAACCGGTGAAGGACGCCATCGCCCGCCAGCTCGACCAGCTGCCCTACTACTCGACCTTCCGCGGCACGACGAACGACCAGGTCATCGAACTGGCCGAGGAACTGCGCGACTTCTTCGCCCCGGACGGGCTGACGCGGGCCTTCTTCACCTCCGGCGGGTCGGATAGCGTCGAAACCGCGCTTCGCCTTGCCCGGCAATATCACAAGATCCGGGGCGAGGCCGGTCGCACCAAGTTCCTGAGCCTGAAGAAGGGCTACCACGGCACCCACATGGGCGGCGCCTCGGTGAACGGCAACGCCAACTTCCGCACCCAGTATGAACCGCTGCTGCCCGGCTGCTTCCACATCCCCGCGCCCTACACCTACCGCAACCCCTTCAATGAAGCCGACCCCGCACGGCTGGCGCAGATGTGCCTGCAAGCGCTCGAGGACGAGATCGCCTTCCAGGGGACCGGCACCATCGCGGCCTTCATCATGGAGCCGATCCTGGGCGCGGGCGGCGTCATTCCGCCCCATGAAAGCTTCATGCCCGGCGTCGCCGCCCTCTGCCGCAAGAACGGCATCCTTCTGATCGCGGACGAGGTCATCACCGCCTTCGGCCGCACCGGCGCCTGGACAGGCAGCCGGCTCTGGGGCGTGCAGCCCGACTTTGCCTGCACGGCGAAGGCCATCACCAACGCCTATTTCCCCTTCGGCGCCACCATGATCGCCGAAGGCGTGGCCGAGATGTTCGAGCGTGACGAAAGCGGCAAGGCGGCGATCGGCCATGGCTACACCTATTCCGGCCACCCGGTCGGCGCCGCCGCCGCGCTGGCCTGCCTGGCAGAGACCAAGCGGCAGAAGGTGAACGAAAACGCCGCCGCGCGCGGGCGCGAACTGCATGAGGGGCTGCTGGCGCTACAGGCCAAACATGCGGCCATCGGCGATGTCCGGGGCGGCCATGGCCTGATGTGCGCGATGGAGCTTGTGGCCGACCGCGCAACGAAGAGGCCGGCCGACAAGGCGGTGCCGGGCAAGGTGCAGCAGGTCGCCTACGAGGCTGGCGCCATGGTCCGCGTGTCGGGCCCGAACATCATCCTGTCACCACCCCTGGTCCTGACCTCGGCCGACGTGCAGATCATCATCGCCGCGCTCGACAAGGGCTTCGCGAGCCTCTAGCCACCGGGCCGCGCCGGGCCGCCGTTCAGGCCCGGCGCGACCGCCGCCAGATAGTCGCGCAAAAGCGCCACGCGCCGGGGCCGGAAACTTTCCTCCGACAGCCGCACCTCCTCCATCCGGTCGAGGTGAAAGCGGCGGTAATCCTGGCGGAGCGTGCAGAATGCCAGAAGCATCAGCGCCCGGTCGAACCATACGAGCGACAGGGGCCAGAGCCGCCGTTCGGTCAGCGCCCCCTGCAGGTCGCGGTAGGTGACATCGACTGCCTGTTCGTCCCAGCTTGCCTGCCGCAGAAGCCCGACATGCGGCGACACCGCGCGGCGCTCGAAGCGCGCGCTGCGGCTGACGGCATGTGCCGCCTGCCGCTGCACCCGGTCGGGCAGGGTGGCGATGATCTTGGCGGCCGCCCCTTCGGCAGCACGCGCAAGCGCCGGATCGCCCATCTGCCGCACCTCGCCAAGGCCGAGGACCAGCGCCTCGACCTCGATCCGGGTAAACATCTGCGGGGGCAGCGCCGGGTCCTCGGTCAGCGTGTAGCCTAGCCCCGCCGCCCCGTCGATCAGCGCGCCGCCTGCGCGCAGGCCGGCGATGTCGCGGTAAAGTGTGCGCAGGCTCACGCCCGTCTCTTCGGCCAGCCGCGCGGCCGTGACCGGCTGGGGCAGGTGGCGAAGCGCGGTCAGAAGGCGAAGAAGGCGGTCGGCGCGGGCCATCGGATGCTGACGGAAACTGACAGGATGAGGCGAGCATAGTGGGCAGGCGAAAAGCTGGAAAGGACCTTCACATGCTGACCTTCTACCATTCCCCGAAAAGCCGCTCGTCGGCCGTCGCCGTCCTGATCGACGAGATGGGCATCGCCGACCGGATCGACATGCGCATCGTCGCAATCCCGCGCCAGGACGGATCGGGCCGCCGCGATCCGGCCAACCCGCACCCTGAAGGCAAGGTGCCGGCGCTGGACCATGACGGCCACCTGATTACCGAGCGGGGGGCGATCATGGTGCAGCTGACGACGCTCTTCCCCGAAGCGGGCCTTGCGCCGCCGGTCGGCACGCCGGACTGGGGGAGCTACCTCAGCTGGATGGTCTGGTATCAGGGCGTCTTGGAGCCGGTGATGATCCTCGACTGGGCGAAGATCGGCCATCCCGCGCTGACCGCGACCTTCCGCGGCCTGCCCGAGGCCGTGGCCCGCATCGGCGCGGCGCTCGCGAAGGGGCCCTGGCTTCTGGGCGAGCACTTTTCGGCGGCGGACCTGCTGGTCCATTCGCCCTTCGCCTTCTTCCCGGAGATGGTGCCCGACGACCCACAGATCCGCGACTGGGTCGCCCGTTGTCGCGCCCGCCCGTCGATAGCGCGGGTGGCCGAGGCGGATACGGCGCGGATGGCGGCGCTTTAGGGGTGGATTTGACGCCCTGTGCTCTGACATGGCCGGGGCCGGGCGGGATCAGGAAACGCACTGCGTTTCCCCCGACCGCGTGGGAGCGGCCTCGCTGGACCGCTGATGTCATGAACTGTCAAAGGCCGGCGCCTGCCCCGGTGGGCGCATAGCGCCCGCCGATGGCGGGGCGGGCGCTGGCCGATGGCCTTTGGGGCCATCGGCGGGACAAAGGACTTGGCCTTCGCATGGCAGAGGCAATGGCCTCTGCCACCCGGGTCGGCAAAATCAGGGGCTCCGCGAAGCCCCGGCCCCCTCAGGGCTCCGGCACCCACAGGACCAGCCCGTCGAGCGCCGGCCCGGCCTTGATCTGGCACGACAGCCGCGAGCTCGCCCGCCGCTCGGCCTCGGCCACGTCGAGCATCCCGTCCTCGAACCGGTCCGGGGTGCCGACCTTCGCTATCCAGGCCTCGTCGACATAGACATGACAGGTCGCGCAGCTGAGCGAGCCGCCGCACTCGCCGATCACATGCGGCACGTTGTTGGCGACCGCCGCCTCCATGAGGTTCAGCCCGTCCTTGACCTCTGCCTTGATCTCGCGCCCTTCGGCAAGCTTCCAGGTGACGTGCATCGGCCCCTCACACATACCAGATGTAGAAATCGCGCAACGCCTCACCCTCCAGCCCGGCGGTCTTTTCGACCTCGGCCCGCTTCATGAAGATGTGGTTTTCGCACAACTCGCGTCCGACCGCATCGCAAAGCGCCCCGTCGGCCTGCAGGTCGTCCATCGCTTCGGACAGCGACCCGGCCACGCCCGTCCCCGCATCGGTCCGCTCGAAACAGTCGCCTTCCTCGAGCGGCGGCAGGGGATAGCTGCCCTCATAGCCAAGCCGCGCCGCCTGAAGGACGGCGGCAGTGGCGGTGTAGGGGTTGGCCGAGGCATCCGGCATCCGGTGTTCCAGCCGCGCCTTGGCGCCACCTTCGGCCGACACGCGCACCGTCACCCCGCGATGATCGCCCCCCCAGTTCTGCCAGTAGCCCGACATGCTGGCCGGTTGCAGCCGCGCATAGGACAGGACCGTCGGCGCGCAAAGCCCGGCCAGCGCCTTGTGATGCCGCATCCAGCCCGCGACCGCGCCACGGCCAAGCTCGTTCAGATGCTCCGGCCCGCCGACCTGCCCGGCCGCCAGCGCGTTCCGCCCGTCGCCATCGGCAAAGGACAGGTTGATATGCAGCCCCGAGCCGCCCTTCCCAAGGATCGGCTTCGGCAGGAAGGTCAGAAGGATGCCGTGATCCAGCGCCACTTCCCGTGCCATCTGGCGGAAAAGTACCGCCTCGTCGATCGCCTTCACCGCCTCGTCATAGGCCAGCGTGAATTCGAACTGTGGCGTGTCATATTCGGCGGTAATCAGCTCAAGCCGGAAGCCCGCCTCTTCCGCCACCTCCCAGATCGCGTCGGTGAAGCGTTCGGGGTCGGTGAAATTGCCGGTGCCGTAGACCACGCCGCCGGGGTTGTCGTAGGGGACAAGCCTTCCGTCCGCGTCCTTGACGAAGGCATAGGCCTCGAACTCGATCCCGACCTTCGCCGTCAGCCCGTGCCGACCCCAACCGGCCTGCGCCCGCTTCAGGGCGCCGCGCGGGCAAAGGGGCAGGGGGCTGCCGTCGGCGTTGAGGAGGTCCGACAGGACGACGCGGGTGTCGGGCTCCCATCCCGCCCGGATCTCTTCCGCCTTCCAGCCGAAGACCATGTCGGGGATGCCCGTGCGGACCTTCGTGTGGGGCGCGTCGATCAGCAGGTCCTTGTCGTAGTGAACGGCAAAGAGCGCCTGCGCCACCCGGCTTTCGTCATCCTTCATCTTCGACGCGGGCAGGTACTTCCCCCGCATGATCGACAGATGGTCGCAGAACATCGCCCGCAGACGTTCACCCATTCATTTCCTCCCGTTCGCGCGCCTAGTTGAGTGTCACCGTGACCGGCAATTCCTTGATCCCGCCGATGAAATTCGAGCGCAGGTAGCGGTGCGGCCCCGCCGGCTCGATCGTCCTGATCCGTCGCGCAAGCTCCTGAAACAGCACCCGCACCTCCAGCCGTGCGAGCCACATGCCGAGGCACACATGCGGGCCGCCCTGGCCGAAACTCATGTGCCGGTTGCCCGCGCGGGCGAGGTCGATGCGGAACGGCTCGGCAAAGGCCGCCTCGTCGCGGTTGCCGGAAATCCACCAGTAGATGACCTTGTCGCCCTCGCGCACGCGCTTGCCGTGATAGTCGAAGTCGCGCGTCGCGGTGCGGCGGAAATAGAGCGTCGGACTGGCCCAGCGGATGATCTCGTCCGGGGCGGTGTCCCAGATGTCACCGGCCTGCATCTGCCGAAGCAGGGCGGGGTCATGGGCCAGCGCATGGATCCCCGCCGCGATCGAGTAGCGGGTCGTGTCGTTCCCGGCCGCGACCAGAAGGCAGAAGAAGTTGCGGAACTCATGCTCCGGCAGGACCGACCCGTCCGGCCCCGGTTGCAGGATCAGAGGCAGGACGCCCGTCGTATCGCCCGCCTCGGCCTTCCGGCGCATCAGGTCCTTGGCATAGACGAAAAGCTCGGCCCCCGCAGGCGAGTTGAAGGGCATCATGCGGAACTCGTCCGTCGTCATCTTGTCAAGGACATGGTCCGTGAAATCCGGGTCCGTGTTCGCGATCAGCGTGTCGCCCTTTTCGACAAGCCAGGGCAGATCCTCGTCCGGCAGGCCGACGATGCGGCCCAGCATCCGCATGGGCAACTGCCGGGCAATGTCCTTGGTCGCATCGAACGTGCCCTTGGCCAGCGCCTCGTCCAGGATCGGGCCGCACAGGTCGCGGATCACGCCTTCGAACTGGGCGATCACCGGCTTCGAGAAGGCCTTCGCGACCTTCATCCTTGTTTCCATATGCTCGGGCGCATCGGTTTCCTGGAAGGTGCGGCGCGCCAGATATTCCTCGTAGGTCTGGTCCTCCATCCTTATGCCGCGGGCCGAGGACAGAAGGTCCGGCTGGCGGTTCAGTTCCAGGATATCGGCATGGCGCGTGACCGACCAGTAGCCCTTGCCGCCGGACCAGTCCGACCAGTGCATCGGGTCTTCGGCCCTGAGGCGCGCGAAGGTCGCGTGGGGCGGGCCGTTCAGGAAGCTGTCATGGCTTCCCAGATCCGCATGGCCGTCATCAGCTGCCGTCCCGCTCATGCCCCGCCCTCCCTTGCCAGACATCCGCGCTCAAAATATATTAACACGGTAATTAATCATGTAAATGGGGGCGGGCATGCATATCGCGATCCTGATGACCAATACGGACGAAAGCGATTTCGCCCAAGGCCACCCCAAGGACGGCGAGAAGTTCGCGACCCTTCTGGCCGAGGTGCGCCCCGACTGGCGGGTCAGCGTCTTTTCGGTGAAGGACGGCGCGTTTCCGGCCGACGACGCGGCCTTCGACGGCTGGCTCATCACCGGCAGCCCCGCCTCGGTCCATGACGGCGAACCCTGGATCGAGCGGCTGAAGGCGCTGATCCGCAGGCTCGACGCCGACCGCGCCCCCCTCTTCGGCGCCTGCTTCGGCCACCAGGCCATCGCCGAGGCGCTGGGCGGCCAGGTGACGGACAATCCCGGCGGCTGGGTGTTCGGCCTGACCGAGACCGAGATGGAGGGCGCGCCCATCCGCCTTTACGCCGCCCATGTCCAGCAGGTGGCACGGGCCCCAGAAGGCGCGCGCATCACCGGCGGCAATGCCGACTGCCCCATCGGCAGCTTCGCGCTGGGCGACCATATCCTGACGACCCAGTACCACCCCGAGATGACGCACGACTTCATCAGCGCGCTCGTCGAGGAATATGCCGAAGAGCTTCCCCCCGGCGTCGTCGCACAGGCGCGCACCGACCTTGCCGCGCGGCAGGCCGACCGCCACCGCATCGCCGACCGCATCGCCCGCTTCTTCGAAGGGCGCTGACGAAAGACGCGCGCGCCTCAGGCCAGGGCCGCCAGCAGGTCCATCGCCGTCACCTGGTCGAACTGCACATGCCGCGCCATCATGGCCGCCGCACCCTCGCTGTCGCGCGCGACGATGCGCCCCGCAATCGCCCGATGCTCGGCGGCCGAAGCCGTTATCGCCCCGGCATAGCGGTAGCGCGCCCGGTAATAGGCCAGAAGCTTGCGCGCGTTGGTCTTGACCATCTCGTGCAGGAAGGGGTTCCCCGCCGCGAGGGCGACGGTTTCGTGAAAGCGCAGGTTCAGCTGGTAATAGCCGTCCGGGTCCTCGTCGCCCCTTGTCGCCGCATGCTCCTCGCAGGCCAGGACCGCCTGTTCGAGCGCCTGCGCACCCGTCGCTGAAAGCCGCCGCGCCGCCAGCCCGGCCGCCTGACCTTCGAGGTTCGAATGGATCTCGAGGATCGCCAGGAACTCCTCAAGCGTGGGGCGGTAGAGCGTCGCGCCCTTCCTCGGCAGGCGCCGGATCAGGCCCACCGCCTCCAGCTGCAGAAGCGCCTCGCGCACCGGGGTCCGTGACACGCCGAAGGTCGCGACCAGTTCATTTTCGTCGATCGCATCGCCGGGATTGAGCGTCCCGTGGTCGATGCGCCGGTAGATTTCGTCGATCAGGCTGTGGGTCTGGTTCTTCATGCCCCGCATCAAGACCAATTCGCGTTTGCCTGTAAAGCACCGGCGGCTAGTCTGGCCAAAAGGGAGGACGGCCATGACCACGGGATTTCTGACCGACGAACGCACCTTCTGGCACACGACCGGGGAACATGCGCTGGTCCTGCCGGTCGGCGGCTGGGTCCAGCCGCCGGCGGCGGCGGGCCATGCCGAATCACCGGAATCGAAGCGCCGGCTGAAGGCCCTGATGGACGTGTCGGGCCTGTCCGCACGGCTCGACGTGACGACCGCGCCCGCCGCCTCGCACGAGGATCTGTTGCGCATCCACCCGGCAGGCTACCTTCAGGCCTTCAAGACCATGTCCGACGCCCGGGGCGGCGATCTGGGGACCGAGGCGCCCTTCGGCCCCGGCAGCTACGAAATCGCGGCCCTGTCGGCGGGACTTGCGCTCGCGGCGGTCGAGGGCGTGCTGAACGGGCGCTGGTCCAACGCCTATTCCCTGTCGCGTCCGCCCGGCCACCATTGCCTGCCCGACCACCCGATGGGCTTCTGCCTTCTGGCCAACATCCCCGTGGCGATCGAGGCCGCCCGCGCCCGCCACGGCCTTGGCCGCATCGCGGTCCTGGACTGGGACGTGCACCACGGCAACGGGACCGAGGCGATCTACCTGGACGATCCCGATGTCCTGACCATCTCGCTGCATCAAGAGGCCTGTTTCCCCCCCGACACCGGCGGCGCCGGCGTGCGGGGCGCGGGCGGGTCGAACATCAACGTGCCCCTGCTGCCCGGCGGCGGGCACAAGGCCTATCTGACGGCCATGGACCGGATCGTCCTGCCCGCACTCGCGCGCTTCAGGCCCGACATCATCATCGTCGCCTCGGGTTTCGACGCGAACGGCTGCGATCCGCTGGCCCGGATGCTCGCCTCGTCCGAGACCTTCCGCGTCCTGACCGCGCGCCTCAAGGCGGCGGCCGCCGACCTTTGCGGCGGACGGCTCGTCCTGGTGCACGAGGGCGGCTATGCCGAGGCGGTGGTGCCCTTCTGCGGCCTTGCCGCGATCGAGGAACTGTCGGGCCACAGGACGCCGGTCGAGGACCCCTTCCTGCCCCTTTTGACCGCCCAGCAGCCCCCCGCCGATTTCGACGCGCTGCAGGACCGGCGGCTGGCCGATCAGGCAAAGGCGGTGGGCCTATAGGAAGCTGGGCCTAAAGGATACTCGACGGCGCGCCACCCTCGAACCTGTTCGGCGCGCCGTAAAGCGGCGGCGCCTCCTGCATCTGCAGGTGCAGCTGGCTGCCGGTATAGGGGTGTGCCCGCGCCAGATCCTCGTCAAACTCGATGCCAAGGCCGGGCGCGGTCGGCACCACGACATAGCCGTCCACCCACGTGATCGAATGCTTGATGAGCTTCTGGTGGAAGGTGCCCCCCGTCTCGATCGTCTCGACCATCAGAAGGTTCGGGATCGAGGCGCCAAGCTGGATGTTCGCCGCCCATTCGACCGGCCCGGCATAGAGGTGCGGCGCGATCTGGGCGGTGAATCCTTCGGCCAGGATGGCGATCTTCTTGCCCTCCCAGATGCCACCCGCGCGGCCGAGCGCCGGTTGCAGGATCCGCGCGCCGCCGGTGCGCAGCAGCATGGCGAACTCGGCCTTGGTCGTATGCCGCTCGCCGGTCGCGACCGGGATGCGCACCCCGGCCTGAACGGCGGCGAAATCAAGGATATTGTCCGGCGGGATCGGCTCTTCATACCAAAGGGGCCCGTAGGGTTCGAGCGCCTGTCCGAGCCGGATCGCGCCCGCCACATTGAACTGGCCATGCGTGCCGAACAGCAGGTCCGCCTTGTCGCCTACTGCCTCGCGGATCGCGCGGCAGAAGGCCACCGACCGGCTGATGTCCGAGGCCGAGGGGTCGTGCCCGCCCCGGATCGTGTAGGGCCCCGCCGGGTCGAACTTGACCGCCGTGAAGCCCATCTTGACGAACCGCGCCGCCGCCTCGCCCGCCATTTCGGGGCTGACCCAGAACTCGGCGCTTTCCCGTCCCGGCTCTGGGTAAAGGTAGGTGTAGCTTCTCAGCCGCTCATTGATCCGCCCGCCAAGAAGCGCGTGAACGGGGCGTCCGCGCGCCTTGCCGATGATGTCCCAGCAGGCGATCTCCAGCCCCGAAAAGGCGCCCATGACCGTCGGGTCCGGGCGCTGCGTGAAGCCAGAGGAATAGGCCCGGCGGAACATCAGCTCGATCTCTTCGGCGCTCGTCCCGCGCATGTGGCGGTCGAACACATCCTCGATCACGGCAAGCATCGCGGCCGGCCCCACGGTCGAGGCATAGCATTCGCCGTAGCCCACGATGCCGTCGTCCGTCGTCAGCCGGACGATGGTCCAGTAACGCCCGCCCCAGCCCGGCACCGGCGGGGCGACGGTGAAAACCTCCAGGTCCTTCAGTTTCATCGGCGGGCTCCTTGCGATTTTCGCAAGCCTAGGGGCAGGGCGGCGGGCGGCTCGCATCCGTATGCGACAGGCGCGCGCCGCAAATGGGCGTCAGACGTGGCCCGTATCGCGCAGGAAGGTGGCAAGCAGGGTCGCGAACGCCTCCGGCCGGTCGACCGGCGGCAGATGGCCCGCGCCCCGGATCAGCGCATAGCGCGCGCCAGGGATCAGGTCGGCAAGCTCACGCACCAGGTCCGGGGGCGTCGAGCCATCGTCGGTCCCGGCGATGACCAGCGTCGGCAGGCGCAGGCCCGAGGTGGTGGTGATGAAATCCGTCCCGCCGATGGCGGCCGCGACCCCGGCATAACCCTCTGGCGGCGTCGCCCGCAGGATCGCCGCCATGGCGCGCGCCCCCTCGCTGTCGCGTGCGCGCGCCCCGAACCAGCGCGCCAGCACCCCGTCCGCCAGGGCGCCCACGCCCTTTTCGCGCACCAGCGCCGCGCGGTCGTCCCACTGCGCGCGCGTGCCGATCTTGGCTGCCGTGTTCGACAGGACGAGCGCCCGCACCAGGTCGAGCCGCTTGGCCGCCAGCCCCTGCGCGATCAGCCCGCCGACCGACAGGCCGACCACCAAAGCATCCCGCAGGCCCCTCTCGTCCATCACCCGCTCGACATCCCGGATGAGCGCGCCCATCGCATAGGGGGCGGGCGGCACGTCCGACTGGCCATGCCCGCGCAGGTCGATGCCTATGAACTGCGCACCCTGCGGCAGAAGCGGCCAGACCGCGCCCCACATGCGGGCGTCGAGCCCGAGCGCATGCAGGAAGACGACCGGCGCGCCCGCCGGACCGCCGCCTTCCGTCACATGGATATGCGGGGTCATGCAGGTGCCCCCATCGCCAGCGCGCGGGCCAGAAGGCTGCCCTCGACATTGCCGCCAGACAGGATGACGACCAGCGGGCCGTCGCCCGCGACCCGCCCCGAAAGCGCGGCCGCCAGCGCCACGGCACCCCCCGGCTCGGCCACGAGGCCCAGGTGGCGATGGGCCGCCGCGATGGCGGCAAGCGCCTCGTCGTCGCTGACACCCAGGCCCGGCCCGGCAAGTCGCGCGAGGATCGGAAAGGTCAGCTCTCCGGGTTCCGGCGTCAGGATCGCGTCGCACAGGCTTGCGCGGCCGGGCGGATTGGCGCGCCTTTGGCCCGCCGCCAGCGACCGCGCCATGTCGTCATGCGTTGCGGGCTCGACCGTCCTGACCCTGAACCCCGGCGCGTCCATCGCGAGCGCAAGCGCAATCCCCGCCGCCAGCCCGCCACCGCCGCAGGGCACCAGCACCTCGGCCCCGTCCAGACCCAGCCCTGCGGCTTGCGCCGCGATCTCGGTCCCGACGCTGGCCTGCCCGGCGATGACCTCGGGGTGGTCGAAGGGCGGCACCAGCGTCAGGCCGCGCTCGGCGGCAAGGCGCGCGGCAATCGCCGCCCGATCCTCGGGCCGCGCCCGGTCGTAAAACACCACCTCTGCCCCGAAGGCACGGGTGCGGTCGACCTTCACCGCCGGCGCATCGGCCGGCATGACGACGACCGCCGGCACCCCGCGTTCCGACGCCGCCCGCGCCACCCCCTGACCGTGATTGCCGGACGAAAAGGCGACGACACCGCGCGCGAGCATCTCTGGCGCCAGCGCGGTCAGGGCCGCCGTCGCCCCCCGGTACTTGAACGAGCCGGTGTGCTGCAGGCATTCCGCCTTCACAAAGACCCGCCGCCCGGCGAGCCGGTCGAGCGCGGGGTCCGACAGCAAGGGCGTGACCCGCACGAAGGGCGCGATCCGCGCGCCGGCGGCCCGGACGGCGCCGGGCGTCATGCCGGACCCGCCTCGAACGCACGCACAAGGGCCAGCCAGTCACGGATTGCGGCCAGCGCCTCCGGCTCGTCCAGGAACGGCACATGCGCCCGGTTCGGCACCTCGGCGACGACCAGCCCCGGATGTCGCCGCGCCATTTCGGCGACCGTTTCGCGCGACAGAAGGTCGGATGCGGCCCCCCGGATCACGGCGACAGGCAGGCCCGACAGCGCATCGAAGAAGGGCCAGGGATCGACGGCGGGCGCTTCGAACGCCTTCAGGAAGGCCTCGCGCAGCGCGGGGTCGTAGCGGATTTCCAGCCCCTTCGCGCCCTCGGCATAAAGCCGTTCGGCAAAGGCCCGCCACCTTTCCGCCGGCACATCGGCAAAGCCCGCCATCGTCACCGGCAGACGCTCGACCAGCCGGTCGAGCGTCCTGGCCGCCGGGTTGCGCCCGACGTAGTCGAAGATCCGCTCGAGCCCCCCACGCTCGATCACCGGCCCGATGTCGTTCAGGCAGACGCCCAGAAGCCGGTCCTTGGCCATCGCGCCGAGCGCCATGCCAATGAGCCCGCCGCGCGAGGTGCCAAGGATGGCGGCGCGCGAAAGCCCCAGATGGTCCATCAGCGCCAGCACATCGCGCGCCTCTTGCAGCACCGTGTAGCTGTCCGCCCCCGTCCAGTCCGACGCGCCCCGCCCCCGGTAGTCCGGCCGGATCAGCCGCACGTTCGACAGGTGCGGCGCCACGAAGTCGAATTCCGTATGGCTGCGCGTCAGGCCGGGCAGACCGATGACCGGCAGGCCGGCGCCTTCGTCCTGAAAGAAGAGCCGCGCCCCGTCAGGGGCGGTGAAGAACGATCCCTTGGTCATTCGGTCCTCCGTCTGGGGGCGGAAGGTGGCATGCGGAAAGGCGGGGCGAAAGGGTGTGATTGTGTGGGGTGCAATTCGGGGGGGCCGAAGCTGAATCCGGTTTGGCCGTTAGCGCCCGTCATAGGCCAGAGGGGGCGGAGCCTTCTTCCGTTTCTGCGGCCCGGTGACAATCAGCCCGAGCCGGCGGTCATAGAACATCGCCCCGCGCCAGCGGATGAGCGGGACGACGTAGAGGATAATGAGCAGGATGGCGAAAAGAACGCCTGCGGAAGCCAGCCGGACCCAGCGGTCTAGCATCCTGACGCCGAAGGCGGTCTGGGTGCGGATATCACGAAGGTGACAAAAGAGCCGGCAAAGACCATCAGAAGGTAGGGCGCGAGTTTCAGCCCGTCGCGTGCAATGGCGCGGCCGCGGCTGATCGACCCCGCTTCCGATCCCTCCGCAGGAACGACACGAAGGCCGAAAAGGCGCTTGCCCGGGCTGAAGGCAAACCGCGCAACCATCAGCCCGGCCCCGATCCACAGGATCGCCAGCGACAGGGTCGACGCCGGATAAACGGGTTCGACCAACTCGCCATCCTTGCTGACGGGCATGTTCAAGGACCGCGAAAAGGTCGAATGGCCGGTCTGCACCAGGTCGTAGACGACGGTAAGGATGCGTCCGTCATAGATCCCGTAGAACCACAGATCACAGACCTGAGTGGCATCCGGACGCTTGGGTGCGATAAAGGCAGCGATATCCGGAGCAATCGTATCGACGCCCCGGCACATGAACATCTTGATAAACCCACCGCCCAGCCGGATACGGTCGGTATTGCCCAGAAACGGCAGCAATAGAACCAGCGCAACAAGGCCGGCCAGGCAGTAGTCGACCAGAAAGGCCCCCACCCTGCGCCAGAAATACCGGGGCGGCGTCACCACCTGCGTCAGCCGCCCAGATGCTCCTGCTGCGGCATCCCCAATACATGATAGCCGCCATCGACCCGGATGATCTCTCCGGTCGTGCAGGCGCCCGCCTCTGAACACAGGTAGACCGCCGTCCCCCCGATCGCCTCCAGCGTCGCGTTGGCGCGCATCGGCGCGTTCGCCTCGGTATGGCGGAAGGTGGCGCGCGCGCCGCCGATCGCGGCCCCGGCGAGCGTCTTCATCGGGCCGGGGCTGATCGCGTTGACCCGCACTTTCTGCGGCCCAAGGTCGTTGGCCAGGTAGCGCACGGCGCTTTCGAGCGCCGCCTTGGCCACGCCCATCACGTTGTAATTGGGCGTCACCCGGTTCGAGCCGCCATAGGTCAGCGTAATCAGGCTGCCGCCTTCGGGCATCAGCTCGCTTGCCCGCCGCGCCACGTCGATGAAGGAAAAGCAGGAAATCGCCAGCGAATTGGCGAAGTTGGCGCGGCTCGTGTTGATGAAGCGGCCGGTCAGCTCGTTCTTGTCGGAATAGGCGATGGCATGGACCAGGAAGTCGAGCCCGCCCCAGCGGTCCTTCAGCGCCGAGAAACAGGCCGCCAGGCTCTCGTCGTTCGTCACGTCCACATCGACCAGAAAGTCCGACCCGACAGAGGCTGCAAGCGGCTCGACGCGCTTGCCGAACGCCTCTCCCTGATAGGAAAAGGCAAGCTCTGCCCCTTCGCCGGCCAACGCCTTCGCGATCCCCCAGGCGATCGAACGGTCGTTCGCGACCCCCATCACCAGGCCGCGCTTGCCCGCCATCCAACCCGCCATGGCTACCCCCGATATTTGCTCATCACCAAAGTCGCATTCGTGCCGCCGAACCCGAACGAATTCGACAGGACGCTGTCCAGCTCCACGTCCGGCCGGTAGGTCGTCGCAATCTCTTCTGGCCGGATTTCGGGGTCAAGCTCAGCCACGTTGGCCGATGCCGTGATGAACTTCCGGTCCAGCATCAGCAGCGAATAGATCGCCTCGTGCACGCCGGTCGCACCGAGCGAATGGCCCGTCAGCGACTTGGTCGAGGAAATCGGCGGCACCTTCCCCTCGCCGAAGAGGCGGCGGATGGCCTTCACCTCGGTCACGTCGCCAGCGGGGGTCGAGGTGCCGTGGGCGTTGATATAGTCGACATGCCGCCCCGCGGGCAGTGTCGAGAGCGCGAGCCGCATCGACCGCTCGCCACCCTCGCCCGAAGGCGCGACCATGTCATGCCCGTCCGAGGTCGCGCCGTAGCCCGTGACCTCGGCATAGATCTTCGCACCGCGCGCAAGGGCGTGGCTCAGCTCTTCCAGCACCACGACGCCGCCGCCGCCGGCAATGACGAACCCGTCGCGCGAGGCGTCAAAGGCGCGGCTCGCGGTTTCGGGCGTGTCGTTATACTTGGACGACATCGCCCCCATCGCGTCGAAGAGGCACGAGAGCGTCCAGTCCAGTTCCTCGCCGCCGCCGGCAAAGACGATGTCCTGCTTGCCCATCTGGATCAGCTCGGTGCCGTTGCCGATGCAATGCGCGCTGGTCGAGCAGGCCGAGGTGATCGAATAGTTCACGCCCTTGATCTTGAAGGGCGTCGCAAGGCAGGCCGAGTTGGTCGAGGACATGCAGCGCGTGACCATGAAGGGTCCCATCCGCTTGGGCGAGCCCTTTTCGATGACGGTCTGGTGCGCCAGGAAGAAGTTCGAAGTCGACGGCCCGCCCGACCCCATGATGAGGCCGGTGCGGTCGTTCGACACGTCGGCCTCGGTCAGGCCGCTGTCGGCGATGGCCTGTTCCATGGCCAGGAAATTGTAGGCCGCCCCCGGTCCCATGAAGCGCAGGTTGCGCTTGTCGATATGGTCCTCAAGGACGATGTTCGGCTGGCCCTTCACCTGGCTGCGGAAGCCGTGCTCCGCATAGTCGGGGGCAAAGATGATCCCGGACTTGCCCGCGCGGAGCGAGGCTTCGACCTCGGCCGCGGAGTTGCCGATGGGCGAAATGATGCCGATTCCGGTGATGACGACGCGGCGCATGGCCTATCCTTCCTTTGGTGGTGCGGGGGGCCTCAGGCGGCCGACAGCGCGACCTTCATGTCCTTGACCAGATAGATCGTCTCGCCATCCGCCTCGACCCGTCCGTCGGCGACACCCATGGTCAGCCGGCGGGTCTGGATCGCCTTGGTGAAGTCGACGAAATAGCGGATCATCTTGCGGTCCGGGCGCACCATGCCCGTCAACTTCACCTCTCCCACGCCAAGCGCATAGCCGCGCCCGTTCCAGCCCCGCCAACCAAGGTTGAAGCCGGTGAGCTGCCAAAGTCCGTCAAGGCCAAGGCAGCCCGGCATGATCGGGTTGCCGGGGAAGTGGCAGGCGAAGAACCACAGGTCGGGGTTGATGTCGAACTCGGCCACGACATGGCCCTGACCGTGCAGGCCGCCATCGCCCGAAATCTCGGTGATGCGGTCCATCATCAGCATTGGCGGTTCGGGCAGTTGGGCATTGCCTGGCCCGAACAGCTCGCCCCTCGCGCATTTCAGAAGATCGTCCCGTGAAAAGCTCGTGGGATACAGCGTCATCGGGCCTGCCTTCGCTCGCGGATCATTTCAGACCCTGTAACATTCTGTGCGTCATCGGGGCAAGGGGCGGGTAGGGATCGGCGCATGGGGAGGGGCCGTTGAAAAGCCGCTCTTTTTCGTCCACTATTGATGGAAGAACAAGGAACCGCCCATGGATGCCCGCCCCGACAGCCAGGCTTTGACCCGTGCGACCGACTGGCTCGCGCGGGCCGACCTGCGCCCGACGCGGCAAAGGCTGGCGCTTGCGGTGCTGCTGGTCGGCGACGGGCGCGACCGGCACCTGACCGTCGAGACCCTGTTCGCTGCCGCCCGGGCAAAGGGCGAGGCGGTCTCGCTCGCAACCGTCTACAACACGCTGCGCGCCTTCTGCGAGGCGGGCCTCATGCATGAGATCACGGTGGACGGGACGGGCAGCTACTTCGATACGCGGCTCGACGACCACCCGCATTTCTACTGGGAAGAGACGGCGGAACTGACCGACGCGCCTGCCGCCGAACTCGACATCGCCCGCCTGCCCACGCCCCCCGAAGGCGCCGAAATCGCGCGCGTGGACGTCGTCATCCGGCTGAAGTCGCGGTAAGGTTTCCAAAGCGTCCCGTCAGAACCACTGCCCCGGCTCCATCAGCCCCCGCTCCATCAGCTCGCGCGACGACCAGCCGAAGGGGACAGAGCCCGACCAGCGGAAATCGCGGACCAAGGGGCGCGACCGGGGGCTAGAGCGCAGCGCCTTGGCCGCGCGGAAGGACAGGATCGCCGCCGTCAGGTTGCGGTGCCAGGGGCAGGCGCTGGTGTTGCGCTCTTCGTCCGACAGGGTGAGGTCGGGGCGCATGACAAGCCCCGGCGCGGTCTGGACCAGCGCCACCCGGTCGATCCGCCGCCGCGTCCAGGGCACGTGATCCTCGAACCGCCAGCGCAGGCCGCCGAAGATGTCGGCCTGCCGCTCGAGCTGCACCCCGTCCGCCCCGTAGCGGTCGAGCGCATAATAGCCCCGCCCGTCGAACAGGGGCGCCCCCCGGTCGACCCCGTCGGGGAAACGGTCCAGGTCGCCCGCATAAAGGTCGACGACCGTGGCCATCATCGCCGCGCGCCGTTCTTCGCCGTGAAAGGCCAAAAGCTCGCCGACCGAGCGCGTCTCGCAAAAGGGAAAGAAGAGATATTCCGCGTTGAAGCCCCAGTAGATCCAGGTTCCGGCGGGCGCGGCTGCGAAGATCCGGCTGAGGGCGGCGGCGATGCCCCCCGGCCCGTTCCCCGGCCCGTCCATGTCGCAGACGACCTGCGCCAGCCCCTCTGCCTCGGCCGGCATCTCGAGCCCTGGCGGGTGCAGCACGACGGTCGCGGCGAAGCCAAGGCCCGCGCAATGGGTCAGAGTCGAGCCAAGCTCGACCCCGTCCTCGGCGAAAATCAGCGCGACCGGCCCCTTCGCCAGATGCGCGCGCCCCTCGCGCCCGAACGCCTCGACCGATGAAAACCGCATCATTCCTCCGACTTCCCGCCATCAAACCGCCAAGCGGACGCCTGTTCAAGTGTGCCCTTTGAGTGCGGCCCTTGATTGCGGCCCTTGATTGCGGGCTGCGCCCCTTTGGGGTAGGACGGCGCTCAGACCCCCGGAACAGACCATGGCCGACGCCAAGAAGCTTTTCATCAAGACCTACGGCTGTCAGATGAACGTCTATGACAGCGAGCGCATGGCCGAGGCCCTGGGCGCCGAAGGCTATGCGCCGGCCGCGAGCGCGGACGAGGCCGACATGGTCCTGCTGAACACCTGCCACATCCGCGAAAAGGCGTCCGAGAAGCTTTATTCCGACCTTGGCCGCCTGAAGGCGCTGAAGGCCGAAAAGCCGGGGCTGAAGATCGGCGTGGCTGGCTGCGTGGCGCAGGCCGAAGGGGCAGAGATCCTGCGGCGGATGCCGCTGGTCGACCTGGTCGTCGGCCCGCAAAGCTATCACCGTCTGCCCGCCATGGCCCGCGCCGCCGAGGCGGGAACCAAGTCCGTCGACACGGATTTCCCGGCCGAAGACAAGTTCGACCACCTGCCCGACCGACCGGCCGCAAACCTCAGGCCCTCCGCCTTCCTGACCGTGCAGGAAGGCTGCGACAAGTTCTGCGCCTTCTGCGTCGTCCCCTATACCCGCGGCGCCGAAGTCAGCCGCCCCGCGACCCGCATCCTGGACGAGGCCCGCCGCCTGGCCGACAAGGGCGTGCGCGAAATCACGCTGCTGGGCCAGAACGTCAACGCCTACCATGGCGAGGGCCTGACCCTCGCCCGCCTGATCCGAGAGCTGGCGCGGATCGAGGGGATCGCCCGCATCCGCTACACGACGAGCCACCCGAACGACATGGCCGACGACCTGATCGCGGCCCATGGCGACGAGCCGAAGCTGATGCCCTACCTGCACCTGCCGGTTCAATCGGGCTCTGACCGCGTCCTGAAGGCCATGAACCGCAAGCACACGGCCGAAGCCTATCTGCGGCTGATCGAGCGCATCCGCGCCGCGCGGCCCGACATCCTTCTGACCTCGGACTTCATCGTGGGTTTCCCGGGTGAGACGGACGCGGACTTCGCCGCCACGCTCGACCTGATCCGGGCGGTGGGCTACGGCGCGGCCTTCAGCTTCAAATATTCCGCCCGCCCCGGCACCCCCGCCGCCGACCGCGCGCCGGTGCCCGACGCCGTTGCCGATGCGCGCCTGCAGGAGTTGCAGGCCCTGCTGACCGCCCAGCAACGCGCGGCGCAACAGGCCATGGTCGGGCGCGAGACGACCGTCCTTTACGAAAAGCCGGGCCGGCTTCCCGGCCAGATGGGCGGCAAGTCCGACCATCTTTTCGCCGTCCATGTCCACGACCCGGACGCGCGCCCCGGCGATCTGGCCCGCGTCCGCGTGACCGAGGCCAGCCCGAACTCGCTTGGCGCCGTGCGGGTCGCCTGATGTCGGCGCCCCCGCCGATCGCAGACATCGCGGTCATCGCCCCCAACCTCAAGCGGCGGCTTTCGGGCGTGACGACGACGATCGTGCGCCTGATCCCGATCCAGTCGCGGATGATCGGCATCGCCACCACCGGCCCCGGCCTGCCGCCCGACCTGCCGCACCTGCCGCTCTGGCGGATGTTCACCCTGCCACGCGACCGGCTCAGGGTCTGGCACGCGCGGCGCAACACGGAAATGGCGCTGGGCCTGATCCTGACGCGGATCTTCCGGCGGCGCTTCACCCTTCTCTTCACCTCGGCCGCGCAGCGCCGCCATACCGGCTTCACCCGCTGGCTTCTGGCGCGCATGGACCGGATCATCGCCACCTCGCCGCAGGCCGCAAGCTACCTCGACCTTCCCGCGACGGTCGTCATGCACGGCGTCGATACCAGGACCTTCCGTCCCGCGCCCGACAAGGCGGCGCTGCGGCGCAGGCTTGGCCTTGACCCGGAGGCGACGCTCATCGGCTGCTTCGGCCGCATCCGTGCGCAGAAGGGCGTCGACCTTCTGGTCGATGCCGCGCTGGCGCTCCTGCCCGGCCGGCCGAAGGTGCAGGTCATCTTCACCGGCCGCGTGACCGACGACCAGCGCGGATTCTACGAGGCCGAACTGGCCCGGATTGCCGCCGCCGGCCTTTCCGACCGCATCCGCTTCCTGGGTGAGCGCCCGTGGGACGAGGTGCCGGACTTTTACGCCGCGCTCGACCTCTTCGTGGCGCCTGCCCGCTGGGAAGGCTTCGGCCTGACCCCCCTGGAGGCGATGGCGTCGGGCGTTCCCGTCGTTGCCTCTCGTGTCGGGGCGTTCGAGGCGCTGGTGACAGACGGCGACACGGGCAGCCTGGTTCCCCGCGACGATGCTGCGGCCCTGACCGCCGCACTCGCGGGCTGGCTCGACGACCCCGCCGCACTCGACGCTGCCGGGCCAAGGGCGCGCGCCAAGGTCGAGGCGCAGCACCGGATCGAGGGCGAGGCCGAGACGATCGTCCGGATCTACCGCGAGATGCTGGGCCGCGAGATGCCGGGGCTGACATCGTGACCCCCCTCGGCTTCCTTCTTGCCCGCACGTTCCGGCAAGAGGGCCCGCTCGCCGCCCTGTCCGTGCCGCGCGCAGACCTTTTCGCGGAGGTGCAGGGCAAGTCGGTGGCCCTTGTCGGCAACGCCCGGGCGCTGGCCGATACCGATTCCGGCCCCCGGATCGAGGCGGCCGACCTGGTGATCCGCATCAATCGCGCGCCGATGCCCGCCTCGGAAAGCCACGGCTGTCGCACCGACTGGCTGGCGCTTGCCACCTCGATCCCGGGGCCCGACCTTGCCCGGATCGACCCCGAGCGGATCCTCTGGATGTCGCCCAAACGGAAGCGGCTGAGCTATGCGGTCGCGACCTCGCCCGGATTCTACCTGCACCCCCTGTCCGACATCGCCCGGCTGACGGCGACGCTGGGTGCGCCGCCGACGACCGGGTTGATGATGATCGACCTTCTGGCGCAAAGCGCGTTGCAAGACCTGACGCTTTACGGCTTCGATTTCTTCGCCTCGCTCTCGCTTTCCGGCCGCCGGACGGCCGCGCAGGTGCCCCACGCCTTCCAGGCCGAGCGCGCCTTCGTCGAGGCGCTGGCCGCGCGCGATCCGAGGGTTCGGTTCGGCTGACCCGGCGCGCGCATGGTCCGCCAAAGCAGGGGCTCTCAGGGCAGGGGGCCTTTTGCAATCGCAGCATTAGCCCTTTCCCGGGCGATCCTTCTGCGCTAACGGTCGGCGCGGAAGAAGGAGGCCGAAGATGGGCTACAGGGTCGTAGTTGCCGGCGCCACGGGGAACGTGGGCCGTGAAATGCTGAACATCCTCGACGAGCGGGAATTCCCCGTCGACGAGATCGTCGCGCTGGCGAGCCGCAAGTCGCTCGGCACCGAGATCAGCTTTGGCGACAAGACCCTGAAGACCAAGGACCTCGACACGTTCGACTTCACCGGCTGGGACATCGCGCTTTTCGCGGTCGGCTCGGACGCGACCAAGATCTATGCGCCGAAGGCCGCCGCAGCAGGCTGCGTGGTGATCGACAACTCGTCGCTCTACCGCTACGACCCCGACGTGCCGCTGATCGTGCCCGAGGTGAACCCTGACGCGATCACCGGCTATTCCAAGCGCAACATCATCGCCAACCCCAACTGCTCGACCGCGCAGATGGTCGTGGCACTGAAGCCGATCCATGACCGCGCCCGCATCAAGCGCATCGTCGTCGCCACCTACCAGTCCGTTTCGGGCGCGGGCAAGGAAGGCATCGACGAGCTTTGGGACCAGACCAAGGGGCTTTACGTCCCGGGGCAGGAGGTCGCGGCGAAGAAGTTCACCAAGCAGATCGCCTTCAACGTCATCCCCCATATCGATGTCTTCCTCGACTCGGGCGAGACGAAGGAAGAATGGAAGATGGTGGCCGAGACGAAGAAGATCCTCGACCCCAAGGTGAAGGTCACCGCGACCTGCGTGCGCGTCCCGGTCTTCGTCGGCCATTCCGAGGCGATCAACATCGAGACCGAGGAATTCCTCGACTGGCAGGAAGCCCAGGACATCCTGCGCGAGGCGCCTGGCGTCATGCTGATCGACAAGCGCGAACCCGGCGGCTACATCACGCCGATCGAAAGCGTTGGCGAATATGCCACCTTCGTCAGCCGGGTGCGCCAGGATTCGACCATCGACAACGGCCTCTCGCTCTGGTGCGTGTCCGACAACCTGCGCAAGGGCGCGGCGCTGAACGCCGTGCAGATCGCGGAACTTCTGGGGTCGCGCTGCCTGAAGAAGGGCTGATCCGCCCCGCGCGTCCACGGCGCATCCGTTACGACCTTGCTCCGGCCCCTGCTGTCACGCGGGGGCCGTTTGCATTCCGGGCAGGGCGCGCGGGACGTTCTGCGGGGTCGCGGCATGCCTGCGGCTCTGAAACGCCACGGGCGGCGCGCGCGGGGGCGGCCCGCGTCCGTCCGGCGGGAAGTCGATGCCGAAGCGAAGCGCCAGGCCCACCCGGCTTTCGCCAAGCACCGTCAGGGGGATCACCGCCTGACCTGACGGCCAGCGGCAAAGGTCGAGACAGGCCCCCGACCGCAGGAGGCAGAAGCCGTCCGCCCGAAGCCGCACCTGAAGGTCCGCCCAGCCGGTCGCGGTGGCAAGCGCGAGCCGGACCCGCGCCTCTTCGATACCGGTTCCCAAAAGGATCTGCGCCAGAAGCCGCATCACCAGGACCGACGGTGCCACCGCCGCGCCGCGCGCGGCCCGGCCCACGGCCCTGAGAAGGTCATGCGAAAGGGACAGCGTGACGGGGCAAAGGTTCTCCATGCCCCGAAGGCTCGCGCAAAGACCTTAAGATCCCGTCAACGCCGGACGGGCCGCGCGGGGTCCGCGCGGGGTCAGCCGCCGACGGCCTGGAACTCCGGCTTCGACGGGTCGTATTGCAGGAGCGTCCCGTCCGAAATGTCGTTCCAGAGCCCGTGCAGCGACAGGTCGCCGGACTCGACGGCCGACCTGACGAAGGGGAAGGTCATCAGGTTTTCGAGGCTCACCACCACCGCCAGCTGTTCGAGCGCCTTCAGCCGCTCGCGCTCGTCGGCCATGTCGCGCACCTGCTCAAAGCTCGGGCGCAGCATGTCCATCCAGCGGCCCACATAGCTCGACCGGTCCTCAAGCTCGGGCGCCTGGCCAAGGCACATGTCGTTGCAGCCCTTTATGCCCCCGCAACCGGAATGGCCAAGCACGATCAGATGCGGCACGCGAAGTGCCGTCACGCCGAACTCGAGCGCGGCCGAGGTGCCGTGGTGTTCGCCGTCGGGTTTGTGCGGCGGCACGAGGTTCGCGATGTTGCGGTGGATGAAGAACTCACCCTGGTCGGCCCCGAAGATCGAGGTCACATGCACCCGCGAATCGCAGCAGGAAATCACCATGGCGCGCGGATGCTGGCCATCTTCGGCCAGGCGGCGATACCAGCTGCGGTTTTCGGCCCAGGTCGTCGCGCGCCAGCCGGCATAGCGTTGCACGAGGTATGTGGGCAGGGGGCGGGCGGGGATCATGCGCTGTCTCCTGTTCGATTTGCCCTTCTGTAAAGACCTTTCGCGGGAAGGCAAACCCTGTCCGCGCCCCGTTGGCGCCGCCCCTTGCCCTCGGTCGCCACGCGGTTAGTGTGCCGGGGCGCAGCGCACGGAGGCCGAGATGACCGAACTGGTGACCAGGGATGACGGCAGCGCCCGTCCGATCCATGCCCTGCCCGAGGCAGAGGCCGACGCGGGCCTTGCCCGGCTGCCGGAGGCGCAGCGCGCCTGGGCAAGGGTGCAGGGTTTCACCGGGGGGCTTGGCCAGCTCTGCTTGCTGCCGGGGCCGGATGGCACGCCCGATGCCGCCCTCTTCGGGCTGGGCACGGCGACATCCCGCGCCCGGACGCGCTTTGCCTTCGCGAGTGCCGCCGCCGGACTGCCGGACGGGCTCTGGCGCATCGAGGGCAGGCTGACCCCGGCCGAGGCGCAAGAGGCCGCGCTCGGCTGGCTGCTCGCTGGCTACCGCTTTACCCGCTACAAGCCGGGCAAGGCGCCCGCCGCCCGTCTGGTCGCGCCGCAGGGCGTGGACGCCGATCGCATCCGCGCGCTGGCGGCGGGCGAGGCCTTGACCCGCGATCTGGTCAACACCCCCGCAGCCGACATGGGGCCGGCCGAGCTGGAAGCCGCCGCGCGCGCCCTGGCCGCCGAGTTCGGCGCCACGGTCACGGTGACCAAGGGCCCCGCGCTCGCCGAAGGGTTCCCGATGATCGAGGCCGTGGGCCGCGCCTCGCCCCGCGCGCCCCGGCTGATCGACCTGGGCTGGGGGACCGAGGGGCCAAGGGTCACGCTGGTCGGCAAAGGGGTCTGTTTCGACACCGGCGGGCTCAACATCAAGACCGGCAGCTATATGGGGCTGATGAAGAAGGACATGGGCGGGGCCGCGACCGTCCTTGGCCTTGCGCGCATCCTGATGGGGCTGAAGGCGCGGGTCCGGCTGCGCGTCCTGATCCCGGCGGTCGAGAATGTGATCGCCGGCAATGCCTTGAAACCGAAGGACATCCTGACCAGCCGCAAGGGCCTGACGGTCGAGGTCAACGACACCGACGCCGAGGGGCGTCTGGTTCTGGCCGATGCGCTGGCGCTGGCGGATGCCGGAAAGCCCGACCTCATCGTGTCGATGGCGACCCTGACCGGGGCCGCGCGCACGGCCGTCGGGCCGGACCTCGCGCCCTTCTACACCGATGACGAACCGCTTGCCGCTGCCCTGTCAGAGGCGGGCGCGGCAGCGGCCGACCCGGTCTGGCGCCTGCCCTTCTGGGCGCCCTACGAAAGCGTCATCGAGCCCGACATTGCCGACCTGGACAATGCGCCGGGCTACGGCTTTGCGGGCTCGATCACCGCGGCGCTTTTCCTTCGTCGCTTCGTGACCGACACGCCGCGCTACCTCCATTTCGACATCTACGCCTGGCAGCCGAACGCCGCACCCGGCCGTCCGAAGGGCGGAGTGGGGCAGGGCGCGCGGGCGCTTCTGGGCGCGATCGAACGGGGGTTCGCATGACCGGGCCCGACCGCCGCCTGACGCCCGCCACCACGCGCGTGGCCCACGTCTCGCTCAGGGGCCGGATCGAGGCGCCGGCCTGGACCGAGGGCACGCCCGCCCGCGTCGCCCGCCCCGTCGCGGACCTGCTGGTCAGGCCCGACGGCCCGCGCGACCGCCAGCTTCTGGCCGGCGAGCGCGTGACGGTGATCGACCGGACCGACCGCCACGCCTTCGTCTGGGCGGCGAAGGACGGCTTTTGCGGCTGGCTCGCCGCAGGTGACCTGACCGGGCACCACCCCGTCACCCACCGCGTCGACGCGCCCGCGACCATCCTTTACGCCACGCCCACGATCAAGCACCGCCAGATCGGCTGGCTGCCCTTCGGCGCGCGGGTCGAGGTCGCGGGGACAGACGGCCGCTTCGCGCTGACAGGTGACGGTTTTTACCTGCCGTCGGTCCACCTGGCGCCCGAAGGCACGTTGCGGACCGACCCGGCAGAGGTCGCGCTGACCTTCCTTGGCTCGCCCTACCTCTGGGGCGGCAACTCTCGGGCGGGGATCGACTGTTCGGGGCTGGCGCAGGCAGCACTTCTGACCTGCGGCATCGCCTGTCCGGGCGACAGCGACCTGCAATGGGCCTCGGTCGGGCGGCTGCTCGGCCCGTCCGAGCCGGTCCGGCGCAACGACCTTCTGTTCTGGAAGGGCCATGTGGCGCTCGCGCTCGACGAGGCGCGGATCATCCATGCGAACGGCGCCGCCATGGCGGTGACGATCGAGGGCCGGGCGGACGCCATGGCCCGCATTGCGCGCGAGGATGGGGTGGAGAGTTTTTATGGGGTGCGGCGGCCCTAGGGAGGTCGTCGATCCGGGTGGCAGAGGCTATCGCCTCTGCCATGCGAAGGCTTCTCCCCCTGTCCCCGCCGGTGGCCCCAAGGCCATCGGCCAGCGCCCGCCCCGCCCATGGCGGGCGCTTTCGCGCCCACCGGGGCAGGCGCCGGCCTTCATGGGTTCAGGACAACAGCGGTCCAGCGGCGACGTTTCGCTGCGGTCGGGGGAAACCTATAGGTTTCCTGATCCCGCCCGGGCCCATTGAACCTATTCCTCGTCCAGGATCGTCGCCAGAAGGCTCGCGCCGAACCGTTCGGCCTGCGCCGCGTCGAGATGGCGCGAGAGGGCGGCCTCGGTCGCGGGCCGCCCCTCGGCGATGCGGCGCAAGAGGGCAGGGCTGAGGCTCATCGGCTTTTCCGTCCCCGCCGCACCCCGCATCAGGTCGCGCGCAGTCGCCTCCAGCCGGTCGTAAAGTGGCCCCGCCGCCCGCCCCGCGATCTTGCGCCGCGCAGGATGGACGGGCTCGGACGCCCCGGTGATGACGGCCAGGAAGGCCGCGCCGTAGCTTTCGAGCTTCTTCGCCCCGACCCCCGAAATCCGCGCCATCTGGTCGAGCGTCTCGGGCCGCCGCTCGGCCATCTCGATCAGGGTCCGGTCGGGAAAGACGATGTAGGCCGGCATCCCCGCCGCCTCGGCCAGCGCCCGCCGCTTGGCCTTCAGCGCCGATAGAAGCGGCGCGTCCTCCTCGCTCACCAGCGCCTTCACGACCGTCGTTCCCCGCGCGGCGCGGATCGTGTCGCGGCGCAGCACCAGCCCCGCTTCGCCCCTCAGGATCGGCCGCGCGGCCTCCGTCATGCGAAAGGCGCCATGGCGTTCGGCGTCCGGGCGGATCAGGTCGCGCCCCGCAAGCTGGCGGAAGATCGCCTGCCATTCGGGGCGCTGGAACCCGCGTCCGACGCCGAAGGTCGGCAGGGCGGCATGCCCCCGCGCACGCACCTTTTCCGTCTCGGCCCCCAGAAGGATGTCGATCAGGTGCCCCGCGCCGAAACCTTCGCCCGTGCGCAGGATCGCCGACAGGGCCATCCGCGCGGCCTCGGTCGCGTCGAACGTCTCTGGCGGCGCATCGCACAGGTCGCAGGCGCCGCAGGGCTCGGACGGCTCGCCGAAATAGGACAGCAGGATCTGCCGGCGGCAGGCCACGGCCTCGGCCAGGCCCAGCAGGTGATTGAGCCGCGCATGATCGGCGGCCTTGCGTTCGGCCGGCGCCGCACCTTCGTCAATCTGGGTGCGCCTCAGCCTGATGTCGTCAGGGCCGAAAAGCGTCAGCGTTTCGGCTGGCGCCCCGTCGCGGCCCGCGCGCCCGATCTCCTGGTAATAGGCCTCGATCGACTTCGGCAGGTCGGCATGCGCCACCCAGCGGATGTCGGGCTTGTCGATCCCCATGCCGAAGGCGACCGTGGCCACGACGATCAGCCCATCCTCGCGCTGGAACCGCACCTCGGCCTCGCGCCGGTCGTCGCCCTCCATTCCGGCGTGATAGTGGCAGGCGGCATGGCCCGCCTCGCGCAGCGCCTGGGCCAGAACCTCGGTCCGGGCGCGGCTCGCGGTATAGACGATGCCGGACTGGCCCCGGCGCGCGGCGGCGAAGTCCAGGATCTGGCGGCGCGGCTGGTCCTTGACGGCAAAGGCCAGGTGGATGTTCGGCCGGTCGAAGCCCTTGAGGAAGGTTGCGGGCGCCTCGCCGCCGAAGAGCCGGGTGACGATTTCCGCCCGCGTCTCTTCGTCCGCCGTCGCGGTGAAGGCGGCAAGCGGCACGTCGAGCGCCCGGCGCAGCTCGCCGATCCTGAGGTAGTCGGGCCGGAAATCATGGCCCCACTGGCTGACGCAATGCGCCTCGTCGACCGCAATGAGCCGCGTGCCGACACGCTTCAGCATCTGGATCGTGCCGGAAAGGCCCAGCCGTTCGGGCGCGAGGTAAAGAAGCTTCATCCGCCCCTCGTCAAGCGCTGCAAAGACCTCTTCCGTCTCGGCCTCGCTGTTGGCGGAGGTCAGCGCCCCCGCCTCGACCCCCGCAGCCCGCAAGGCGCGCACCTGGTCCCGCATCAGCGCGATGAGGGGGGAGATGACGACCGTCACCCCCTCGCGCATCAGCGCGGGCAGCTGGAAGCAGAGCGACTTTCCCCCGCCCGTCGGCATGATCGCCAATGTCGGGCGGCCAAGCGCCACGGCCGCCACGATCTCTTCCTGGCCGGGGCGAAAGGCGTCATAGCCAAAGACCTCGGCCAGAAGCGCGCGGGCGTCGGTCATCCTTTGCCTCAGAAGGCCGGGTAATAGCCGGTCAGCCCGACGATCAGCTTTTCCAGAAGCAGGATGCCAATGATGACCACCATCGGCGTGAAGTCGAACCCGGCGGCCGTGGGCAGGACGCGGCGGATCGGGTTGTAGACCGGCGCCAGGACGCGGTTCGTCATGTCCCAGATGCGGGCGACGGTCGGCTGGCGCAGGTTCAGCACGTTGAAGTTCAGAAGCCAGGACAGGATGACCTGCGCGATGATGACGTAGAAGATCAGGCGCAGGAAAAGAAAGACGGCGTCGATGACGTGGGACATGCGGAACTCGCGCAAGGGGCAGGGGACGGACTGCCGACACAGGTAAGCGCAACCTTGGCCATAAGCAACCGCCCCCCTGCCGTGACGTCGTGCTTGACCTTGGGACCGTGGCGCGTCACGGCCGAAAAGCGCCCTTGAGGCGCGCGACCCGGGGGGTGAGCATGTATCCGTTCGTCCGCATGCTGAAGGAAATCGTGCTGCACCGGGGCGGCGCGCCCCTTGCGATCACCGATTGGCACCTGTCGCACCACATCTGCTGGCCCTGGGACCTCGACATCTTCGCCGAGCTGAACAACGGCCGCACCCTGACGCTTTACGACCTTGGTCGCGTGCCGATGGCGATCCGCACCGGGCTTGGCCAGGTCCTGAAGCGCGAAGGCTGGGGCATGGCGGTCGCCGGCGCCTCGGTCCGCTACCGCCGCCGGGTCCGGGCCTTCGACCGCTTCACCATGGCAAGCCGTGTGATTGGTTGGGATGCGCGCTTCATCTACATGGACCAGTCGATGTGGCGAAACGGCCAGTGCCTGAGCCAGATCCTTTTGCGCTCGGCCGTGACCGACAGGGCGGGCATCGTCGCCCCGGCGCGCGTCCTGGCAGCCCTTGGTCACCCGGTCGAAAGCCCCGCGCTGCCCGGCTGGGTCACGGACTGGATCGCGGCGGAAGAGGCGCGCCCCTGGCCGCCCGCGGCGCCAGCCGGACTGGACACGATCGGCTGAGGCGCCCCCGATCCGCCTTGCGCGCGAGCAGCCTTTCGGGCTTCATCGCGCCCAAGGGCCGGGGAAAATCAGGCGCGGCGGGCAGTCGGGATCGACGGCCCGCAACTTCGGGGGACAGCATGGCGGCTTCGGCAAGAAAGCAGATCTGGGGCTGGTGGTTCTTCGACTGGGCGAGCCAGCCCTACAGCACCCTGATGCTGACCTTCGTCTTCGGCCCCTATTTCGCGCAGGTGGCCGCGACCTACTACCTGGGCCAGGGCCTGAGCGACACCGCCGCCCACGCCGCCGCGCAAAGCGCCTGGGGCTACGGGCAGACCCTCTCGGGCGTCCTCATAGCCCTTCTGGCCCCGATCCTCGGCGCCGTCGCGGACCAGAGCGGCCGGCGCACGGGCTGGGTCTGGTTCTTTTCCATCCTCTATGTCGTCGGCGCCTGGGCAGTCTGGTACCTGACACCGCAGAACCCTGACATCCTGATGGCACTGGTCTGGTTCGGCGTCGGCCTGATCGGGATGGAGTTCGCGACGATCTTCACCAACGCCATGATGCCCGACCTGACCGGGGACGAGGATATGGGCCGCGTCTCGGGCTCTGGCTTCGCCTTCGGCTACCTGGGCGGCATCATCGCGCTGGCGATCATGCTGGCCTTCTTTGTCGACAGCCCGACGACGGGCCTGACGATGCTGGGCAAGCCGCCTGCGCTGGGCCTTGATGGCGCGACGCAGGAGGGCACGCGCTCGGTCGGCCCCTTCACGGCGATCTGGTATGTGGTCTTCATGGTCCCCTTCTTCCTCTGGGTGAAGGAACCGAAGCGCGCCGCACGCCGCTTTCACATCGGGGAGGCGCTCAGCGACCTTTGGCGGCTGATCCTGTCGCTCAGGACCCGAGTCAGCCTTGGCGCGCACCTCATCTCGTCGATGTTCTATCGCGATGCACTGAACGCGCTTTACGCCTTCGGGGGCATCTACGCGAGCGGCGTCCTTGGCTGGTCGATCATCAAGATCGGCGTCTTCGGCATCGTCGGCGCGATCGCGGCCACGCTCTTTTCCTGGCTCGGCGGCAAGTGGGATTCAGCGCGCGGGCCGCTTCCGGTCATCAAACTGTCGATGTGGACGCTGATCCTCGTTTGCCTCGTCATCGCAGGCATGGACCCGAGCCAGATTTACGGCATCCCGCTTGGCGCGGGCCAAGCAGACATCATCTTCTACGTCTGCGGCTGCCTGATCGGCGCCGCCGGCGGCTCGCTGCAATCGGCCAGCCGGACGATGATGGTTTTCCACACCACACCCGAAAAGGCGACGGAGGCCTTCGGCCTATACGCACTGTCCGGCAAGGCCACGGCCTTCATCGCCCCCTTCCTGATCGCGATCACCACGGCCATCAGCGAAAGCCAGCGCATCGGCATTTCGGTGCCGCTGATCGCCCTTTTTCTTGTCGGCCTCGTTCTGCTCAAATGGGTGAGACCGTTGGGCGAAAGGGGTCCCTGATGCGCGTTCTTGCAGGCTTGGCAGCGGCGGTTCTGGCCCTGGTACCTGGGGCAGGGGCCATGGCCGAACCGACGGCGGCTTCGCTGTTTTCCAAGGTTCCCGTCCCGTCCGACCAGCCGTCAGAACCCATAGGCGGCTACTCGCGCGGCTGCGGCGCGGGGATGGTGCAACTGCCCGAGACGGGGCCGACCTGGCAGGCCATGCGGCTGTCGCGCAACCGCAACTGGGGCCAGCCGTCGCTGGTGAGCTATATCGAGGATCTGTCCGCCGCCGCCACCCGTGTCGGCTGGCGGGGGCTTTACGTCGGCGACATGGCCCAGCCGCGCGGGGGCCCGAGCCCCTCGGGCCATCTGAGCCACCAGACAGGGCTCGACGTCGACATCTGGTATACGCCGCCGCCGAGCCTCGATCTGACCGCGAAACAGCGCGAGAAGCTGACCGCCATGATCGTGCGCACCGACGACCAGCTGAGCGTCAACCGCAACTGGACGCCCTCGCACGCGGCGCTTTTGCAGATGGCGGCCTCGGACCCCCGCGTCGACCGGATCTTCGTCGCGGCGGCGGTCAAGATCGCCATGTGCCAGACCGCGACAGCCGCCGACACCGGCTGGCTTCAGAAGATTCGCCCGATCTACGGCCACCACGACCATTTCCACGTCCGCCTCAAATGCCCGCCGGGCGCGACTTTGTGTCAGACCCAGACACCCTCGGTCTCCGAGATATCGAACGGCGGCAGCGGCTGCGACGACAGCCTGACCTGGTGGGTCACGACCTACCTCGAAGAGCTGAAGCACCCCAAGCCGCCCGGCAAGAAGCAGCGCGGGCCCCGCGACTATGTGATGGCCGAACTGCCCAAGGCCTGCGTGGGCGTCCTGACCTCGCCGTGACGGCGGGCCGCGCCCTCCGCTGCCTCATCGGCGCGGCGCTTCTGGGCGCGTGGGCGGCGGCGGCCATGGGCGCAGAGGCGAGGGCAGAGTCGAGGGCAGAGCCGGGGGCAGAGCCGGGGGCCGCCATCATCGACCGGATCGACCTGCCGCGCGCCACGCCGGACGGCACGCCCATCGGCGGCTTTTCGGGGCTGGACCTGACGCCCGACGGCAACCGCCTGATCCTTCTGTCGGACAAGGGCTTCATGATCGGCGCCGACATCCGGCGCACGGATGCCGGCGACATCGCCGCCCTGACCCTAGATGCCCGGCCGACGCCCCTGCGGAACCGCGCGGGGCAACCGCTCGCCCCCCCCTGGTCGGACAGCGAGGGGCTGCGCATCCTGCCCTCGGGCCTTCTGGCGGTATCGTTCGAAGGGCTCCACCGCATCGCCATCTTCACCTCGGGCGGCGAGATCGTCGCCACGCTTCCCGTGCCGCGCCCCTTCGCCGACCTTGCCCCGAACGACAGCCTTGAAGCGCTGGCTCTGGCCCCCGACGGTGCCTTCCTGACCTTCCCCGAAGGCCCGATCGCCGGTAGCCCGCGCATCCCCGCCTTCCGCTACGACGGAAAGGGCTGGACCCAACCCTTCACCCTGCCGGGCGAACGCTCGTTCCGCCCCGTCGATGCGGCCTTCGGACCCGACGGGCGGCTCTATGTGCTGGAACGGGACTTCTGGCCGCTCATGGGCTTTCAGACCCGCCTTCGCCGCGTGACATTCGGGGAAAACGGCCCGACAAGGGAGGAAACCCTGTGGCGGACCCGCGCCGGGACCGAGCCGAACAACGAGGGGCTGGCGCTCTGGCAGGGCCCCGACGGGCTTCGCGCGCTCATCGTCAGCGACGACAATATGCTGGGAGCGCAGGACAGCCGCCTGACCGAGCTGCGCCTGCCCGACTAGTAGCGCCCACTAGGTGCGGCCACCTGCTGCGCCCAACCAAATCTCTTGACCGGCGCCCGCGCGGGGCCTAATGCCCCGCTGCCCGGCAACTGCCTGGCCAAGTCTCCGCGACCTTGACAAAACGGACCCTGACATGACCCGACTTCTGCCCGGCATCCTTGCGATGGCCACCATCGTGGTGGCCTCGAACATCCTTGTCCAATACCTCTACAACGACTGGCTGACCTGGGGCGCCTTCACCTATCCCCTGTCCTTCCTGGTCAACGACTTGACGAACCGCCTGCAGGGCGCCAAGGCCGCGCGCCGGGTGGTCCTGTCGGGCTTCCTCGTGGGCCTGGCCTGTTCCTTCATCGGCTCGCAGATCGTCGGCCCGAACGGCCCCCTTGTGACCTTCCGCGTGGCACTGGGGTCGGGCCTTGCCTTCCTGGCCGGCCAGCTTCTGGACGTGTTCGTCTTCGACCGCTATCGCCGCAGCCCGCGCTGGTGGCAGGCGCCCTTCATCTCGTCCCTTCTGGGGTCGAGCCTTGATGCGGTGATCTTCTTCACCATCGCCTTCTCGGCCACGCTGACCTTCCTGGAACCCGGCAGCGACGTCTCCTGGGCCAGCGCGCCCGTAGCGCTTCTGGGGCAGGGGCCGGTCGCGCCCCTTTGGGTGTCGCTCGCCGTCGCCGACTGGGGCGTCAAGCTGGCCATCGCGCTTTTCGGACTGGTTCCCTTCCGCCTCATCGTCGCGAATTTTACGAAAAGACCGGCTTAAAAGGTTTTGACAAATGCGACGCACATGGCAACCTGTGGATAACGGCAACCCATGAAAGGAGGTGATCCAGTGTCGAGAGTGATATTGGAGAGAGGTGTCAGGACAGTCGGGGGGGCCGTGGCCTGAGGGCAGACCCGACGGCTGAAAACCCTGGCTGGGACACGCCCCAAGGGGCACCCTAACTGGACCATCTCCTTAAAACTCGGAGAGCCGCTTCGTGCAGACGAGGCGGCTCTTTCCGTCTCTGGCGCCCCCTCTGCGCCCGCCCGCGCCTCTGCACCCCGCGCGTGCCCCCCCCCGTGTCTTCGGCGCCGCTCCCCGCACGGCGATATGCGCCCGTGCCGCGCGCCCATACCACCATCCCCATTGCCCCCCGCCACCGGCCGCCCTACATCTGGCCTATGCGCCTGCTGCCCTTCCTTCCCAAACGCCCGACCGTCGCGATCATCCGCCTGCAAGGGACGATCGCCGCCACGGGGCGCGGTGCCACGCTCAGCGACGCGGCCCTCGCGCCGGTGATCGAGCGCGCGTTCCGCAAGGGCGGCCCCGTGGCCGTAGCACTGGTCCTGAACTCCCCCGGCGGCTCGCCGGTCCAGTCCTCGCTCATCGCGGCGCGCATCCGGCGGCTGGCCGATGAGCTGAAGGTCCCCGTCCATGCCTTTGTCGAGGATGTGGCGGCCTCTGGCGGCTACTGGCTCGCGACCGCGGCCGACGACATCTGGATCGACCCCGCCTCGCTCGTCGGCTCGATCGGTGTCATCTCTGCGGGCTTCGGCTTTCCCGACTTCATCGCCCGCCACGGCATCGAACGCCGCGTCCACACGGCCGGCCGGTCGAAAAGCTTCCTCGACCCCTTCCGCCCCGAACGGGCCGAAGACGTGGCCCGTCTGACCGCGATCCTTGACCCGATGCACGAGGTCTTCAAGGCGCAGGTCCTGTCCCGCCGGGGCGCGCGCCTTGCGCAGGACCGCGACCTTTTCACCGGCGACATCTGGCTCGGCCAGCAGGCGGTCCAGGTGGGGCTGGCGGACGGCATCGGCCACCTGGTCCCGAAACTGACCGAGCTTTACGGCCCCAAGGTCCGCTTCCGCCCCTATGGCCTGCGCCGTCGCTTCTGGCAGCGGTTCGGCGCGAACCTTCTGACCGATGCGGTCGCGGCGGTCGAGGAGCGGGCCCTCTGGGCGCGCTACGGGCTCTAGATGTTCATCAAGGGCGCCATCCTGCTTCTGGCCACGCTCGCCGTGGTGGGGTTCGTCGGCCGGCTTCTGCCCGGCGGGCGGCCCCCCGGGCCCTTCTGCCCCGACTGCGGCAAGCGCCGCCCCTGTGCCTGCCGGAGGCGCGGATGAGCCGGGGCGCGGCCCTTGTGACCGGCGGCGCCCGCAGGCTCGGGCGCGCCATGGCGCTGGCGCTGGCGGACCGGGGCCTTGACGTGGCCATACATTACTCATCCTCGCGCAAGGACGCCGAGGCGACGGCGGCCGAGGTGCGGGCGCTGGGCGTCAAGGCTTCGACCCACGCCGCTGACCTCCTGGACGAGGCGGCGCTCGCCGCGCTGGTCCCGGCCGCCGCGCAGGCGCTCGGCCGCCCGCTGACGGTCTTGGTGAACAACGCCTCGACCTTCGACTACGACAATATCGCCAGCGCCACCAAGGCCAGCTGGGACCGCAACCTCGGCACCAACCTGCGCGCGCCCTTCGTCCTGACGCAGGGCTTCGCGGCGCAGGTTCCCCCGGCGCTGGTTGGCCCGGACGGCAAGCGCGCGCAGGGGCTCGTCCTCAACATGCTCGACCAGCGGGTGAAGAAGCTCACGCCCGAATTCATGAGCTATACGATCGCCAAGATGGGGCTCTGGGCCTTTACCCAGACCGCTGCCCGGGCGCTTGCGCCGAACGTGCGGGTCAATGCGATCGGCCCCGGATCGACGCTCAAGGGCGAACATCAGAGCGAGGCGCAGTTCGACGCGCAACGCGCCGCTTCGATCCTGGAACGCGGCGCAAACCCGGCCGACATCGTCGCCGCCCTCCTCTATTTCCTCGACGCGCCGGCGGTGACGGGGCAGCTTCTCGCCGTCGACGGCGGCCAGCATCTGGGCTGGAAAACCCCCGATCTGATGATCTCGCGCGCAGGCCCGTCAGATGGGACCGGAGAGGGTTTCACCCCCTGATTGCGCGGCGGCGCCCGCTTTTCACCAGATGGCGCCGCGTCAACTTGTCCACCTTTGCCAGGCGTGCCATTTTCTGAACAAAAATTTTCAATCCAATCAGGGGTTTATAAAATCGCAATAATTAAACCTAACGATTTCAACCCCTTGCGGTTGTGCCTATTTTTTGGGCAGTTCTGGGAACCTCGCCGAGAACAAGGGAAATTTCCCAAGCCCTCTGGCTTTTCCGCAGAGTTTTCCACAGATTCCGTGGACAGGATTCTGCTTGCAGCCACCCCTTGAAAGAGTGCAGGCCCAACCCCGGAATCAGCCCCCAGTTCAGTCCCCCAGTTCAGTCCCGGTCCAGCCGCCCATGACCACCCCGCCCGATACTGGCCATTCGGTCATCCAGTCCTACCTGAAGTCGCTCGACGGATCGCCCGGCGTCTACCGGATGCTCGATGCCGAGGGGCGGGTGCTCTATGTCGGCAAGGCCCGGAACCTCAAGGCGCGTGTCTCGAACTACGCGCGGCCCTCGGGCCATTCCGCCCGCATTGCGCGCATGATCTCTCAGACCGCCTCGATGATGTTCCTGACCACGCGCACGGAGATCGAGGCGCTGCTTCTGGAACAGAACCTCATCAAGCAGCTGAAGCCGCATTTCAACGTCCTTCTGCGTGACGACAAGAGCTTTCCGAACATCCTCGTCAGCCGCGAAAGCGCCTTTCCCCAGATCAAGAAGCACCGGGGCGCCAAGACCGAGAAGGGCGACTACTACGGCCCTTTCGCCAGCGCGGGCGCGGTCAATCGCACGCTGAACCAGTTGCAGAAGGTGTTCCTGTTGCGCAACTGCTCGGACGCGATGTTCGCCTCGCGCACGCGGCCGTGCCTCCTGTACCAGATCAAGCGCTGCTCGGCGCCCTGCACCGGCCAGATCTCGGTCCAGGATTACGGTGAGCTCGTCTCGGACGCCGAACGCTTCCTGCAGGGCCGTTCGACCGCCGTGCAGGAAGGCCTCGCGGCCGACATGGCGCGGGCGGCCGAGGATATGGAATACGAACGCGCGGCCAGCCTGCGCGACCGCATCAAGGCGCTGACCCAGGTCCAGCAAGTGCAGGGCATCAACCCGCGCGGCGTGGCAGAGGCCGACGTGGTGGCGCTGCACATGGACGGGGGGCAGGCCTGCGTGCAGGTCTTTTTCATCCGCGGCCACCAAAGCTGGGGCAACCGCGACTTCTACCCCAAGACCGGCGCCGGCGCCGAAGAGGCAGAGGTGCTGGAAGCCTTCCTCGCCCAGTTCTATGACAACAAGGAACCGCCGCGCCTGATCCTTCTGTCCCACCCGATCGAGGATGCCGACCTGATGGTCGAGCTTCTGACCGACCGCGCCGGCCGCAAGGTGGAACTTGCCGTGCCGCAGCGGGGCGAAAAGGCCGAGCTGGTCGAAAACGCCGCCCGCAACGCCCGCGAAAGCCTTGCGCGACGCCTGAGCGAAACCGCCACCCAGTCGAAGCTCCTGTCTGCTTTGGCCGAGGCCTTCGACCTCGACCCCGTGCCGCGGCGGATCGAGGTCTACGACAATTCGCACATCCAGGGCACCAATGCCGTCGGTGGCATGATCGTCGCCGGCCCCGAGGGGTTCGAGAAGTCGCAGTACCGCAAGTTCAACATCAAGGGCGCGGACCTGACGCCGGGCGACGATTTCGGCATGATGAAAGAGGTGCTGACCCGCCGGTTCGAGCGGCTGATGCGCGAAGACCCCGACCGGATGTCCGGCACCTGGCCCGACCTTCTGCTGATCGACGGCGGCGCGGGGCAGCTCAGCGCCGTCATGTCGATCCTGGAAGAGCTTGGGGTCGAGGACGTGCCCCTGATCGGGGTCGCCAAGGGCGTCGACCGCGACCTGGGCAAGGAGGAATTCCACCGTCCCGGCACCCGCCCCACGGCGCTGCCGCACAATTCACCCGTCCTCTACTTCATCCAGCGCCTGCGGGACGAGGCGCACCGCTGGGCGATCGGCGCCCACCGCGCCCGCCGCGCCAAGGCCGTCAGCGCGACGCCCCTGGACGACATCCCGGGCATCGGTGCTGCACGCAAGCGCGCGCTTCTGGCGCATTTCGGCTCGGCCAAGGCGGTGGCGCGGGCGGGGCTCACGGACCTGCAGAAGGTCGACGGCATCTCGGCCGCCATGGCCCAGACGGTGCACGACTTCTTTCACGGTGCGGGGTAGGCGAGAAGCGCGTCGAGCTGGCTGAACTGTTCCGGAAAGGCTCCGTCCATGCCGTCGTAGGCCTGATCGAGCGCATCCTTCGTCGGATATCTGTCGTGCAGGATCAAAAGCGTCGCCCCGTCGCGCGGGGTGAAGGTCACGGTCGTGACCGCGCCCCCATCACCAGGTCCGTCGCCATGCCCGTCGCCGCCCTCGTCATTGGTCCAGACCAGCCGTTCGTTGGCGATCACCTCAAGGTAGCGGCCATAGAAGGTCATGCCGGTGGGCGAGGATGGATGGGCGAAGGTGATCTGGTAGCTGCCGCTGGTGCGCACATCCATGCGGGCATCGGTGATCGTCGCCCCCATCGACCGGGGCGCCCACCAGCGCATGAAAAGCGCAGGCTTCGTCCAGGCGGCATAGACACGCTCGACCTCGGCGGCGAAAACGCGCGTGACGAAAAGATCGACGTCGCCCTGCCGCTCGACCGATGTGGGCCGATCCCCGCTGGCCGTCCGCATGTCATTGGTCATGGGCTGTCCTTTCGCGGGTAAGGCAGGCGGTTCACTGTCGGGGACGGTTCGCCCACAGTCAACCGCCCGGGCCAGAAAAGAAAAAACCCCGCCACCGGCGGGGTTTTTCCTTTCAGCACAAGCGCCCGTATCAGTCCCGGCTTTCCAGGCTGTCGGCCATCGCGGCGTTTTCGTCGATCTCGACCGTCTCGACGATCGGGGCGGCAAGCTGGACCGCGGCATCCGCCTCGGCCCGGCGCTGCTCGATCACCTCGAGGTCGCGGTCGTGGGCGATCTTCTTGACGCGGCTCGTGGCGCCACCGGTCCCGGCCGGGATCAGCCGGCCGACGATGACGTTTTCCTTCAGACCCACGAGCGAGTCGCGCTTGCCCTGAACCGCGGCTTCGGTCAGCACCCGCGTCGTTTCCTGGAAGGACGCGGCCGAGATGAAGCTGCGGGTCTGCAGGCTCGCCTTGGTGATGCCCAGAAGCACCGGCTCGCCAGTGGCCGGACGGCCGCCGCGGGCGATGATCTTGGCGTTCTCCTCGTCGAACTCCTGCTTGTCGACATGCTCGCCCTTCAGAAGCGTCGTTTCCCCGCTGTCGAGGATCTCGATCTTCTGCAGCATCTGGCGAACGATCACCTCGATGTGCTTGTCGTTGATCTTCACGCCCTGCAGGCGATAGACGTCCTGCACTTCGTCGATCAGGTAGTCGGCCAGCGCCTCGATCCCCATGATCCGCAGGATGTCGTGCGGAGCCGGGTTGCCGTCCATGATATAGTCACCCTTCTGCACGAAGTCGCCTTCCTGCACCGGGATGTGCTTACCCTTCGGCACCATGTATTCGACGGCCTGGATCGTCTCGTCGGTCGGTTCGATGGTGATGCGGCGCTTGTTCTTGTAGTCCTTGCCAAAGCGCACATAGCCGTCGATTTCGGCGATGATCGCGTGATCCTTCGGACGACGGGCCTCGAACCGTTCCGCCACGCGGGGAAGACCCCCGGTGATGTCCTTGGTCTTGGCACCTTCGCGCGGGATACGCGCCACCACGTCACCGGCCTTCACCTCCTGCCCGTCCTCGACCGACAGAATCGCGTCGACCGACATCGGGTAGCTGACCGGGTTGCCGCCATCGCCCCGCATCGGTTCCCCGGTTTCGGGGTCCATGATGATGATTTCGGGCTTCAGGTCGTTGCCTTTCGGCGCGGTCCGCCAGTCGGTGACGATCTTCTGCGTCATGCCGGTGGCTTCGTCCGTCACCTCGCGCACGGCAATGCCCGAGATCAGGTCGACGAACTTCGCCATGCCGGCCTTTTCGGCGATGATCGGCAGGGTGTAGGGGTCCCATTCGTAAAGCTTGGCGCCCCGCTTGACCTGCGCGCCGTCCTTCACGTGGATCTTCGCGCCATAGCTGACCTTGTGGGTCGCGCGTTCCTGGCCCGCATCGTCGATGATGACGATCTGCATGTTCCGGCCCATGACGATCTGTTCGCCATTGGCGTTGGTCAGCAGCATCGGGTTGCGGAACTCGACGTGGCCCTCCTGGCTCGCTTCCTGGAAGGACTGCTGGCCACCTTGCGCGATGCCGCCGATGTGGAAGGTCCGCATCGTCAGCTGCGTGCCCGGCTCGCCGATCGACTGGGCGGCGATGATGCCGACCGCCTCGCCGATGTTGACGAGCGTGCCGCGTGCAAGGTCACGACCATAGCACATGGCGCAGATGCCGTCCTCGGCTTCGCAGGTCAGGGCCGAGCGGATGCGGACCGACGCGACACCGGCCGCCTCGATCTTGTCCGCCTTGCGCTCGTCGATCAGCTCGCCCTTGTGGACCAGCACCTCGTCCGTGCCCGGCACCATCACGTCGTCGACCGTGACACGGCCAAGGACACGCTCGGACAGCGGGCTGACCACCTCACCGTCGTTGACAGCCGCCGAAGCGGTGATCGCACGTTCGGTGCCGCAGTCATGCTCGCGCACGATGCAGTCCTGCGCCACGTCGACAAGGCGGCGGGTCAGGTAACCCGAGTTCGCCGTCTTGAGCGCGGTGTCGGCCAGTCCCTTGCGGGCGCCGTGGGTCGAGTTGAAATATTCAAGAACGGTCAGGCCTTCCTTGAAGTTCGAGATGATCGGCGTCTCGATGATCTCGCCCGACGGCTTGGCCATCAGGCCGCGCATACCGCCAAGCTGCTTCATCTGCGCAGGGCTGCCCCGGGCACCCGAGTGCGACATCATGTAGACCGAGTTCGGCTCTTTCTCGGCGCCCGCATCGTCTTTGCGGACCGCCGAAATCTCGCCCATCATCGCCGCGGCGACCGCGTCCGAGCATTTGGACCAGGCATCGACAACCTTGTTATACTTCTCGCCCTGGGTAATCAGGCCGTCCATATACTGCTGTTCGAATTCCTTGACCTGCTCCTGCACGTCGCCGACGATCTTCCACTTCGCTTCCGGGATGACCATGTCGTCCTTGCCGAAGCTGATGCCCGCCTTGAACGCCTCGCGGAAGCCGAGCTCCATGATCTTGTCAGAGAAGATCACGGCCTCTTTCTGGCCGCAGTAGCGATAGACCGTGTCGATGACGTTCTGCACGTCCTTCTTGCGCAGAAGGCGGTTCACCAGTTCGAACGGCGCCTTGGCGTTCCTCGGCAGAAGCGTCCCAAGACGGACCCGGCCGGGCGTCGTCTCGAAGCGCTTCATCACCTCGTTGCCTTCGGCGTCGATCTGCGGCACGCGGGCCGTGATCTTGGCGTGCAGATTGACCTCGCCCGCGTTCAGCGCATGCTCGACCTCGTCGGCTGAGGCGAAGACCATGCCCTCGCCCTTCATGCCCTCGCGCTGCATCGAGACATAGTAGAGCCCCAAGACCATGTCCTGCGACGGAACGATGATCGGCGCGCCGTTGGCGGGCGACAGGACGTTGTTGGTCGACATCATCAGGACGCGCGCTTCCAGCTGGGCCTCGAGGCTCAGGGGCACGTGCACGGCCATCTGGTCGCCGTCGAAGTCGGCGTTGAAGGCCGAGCAGACCAGCGGGTGCAGCTGGATCGCCTTGCCTTCGATCAGGATCGGCTCGAAGGCCTGGATGCCCAGGCGGTGCAGCGTCGGCGCCCGGTTCAGAAGCACGGGATGTTCGCGGATGACTTCATCCAGGATGTCCCAGACCTCGGGGCGTTCCTTCTCGACCAGCTTCTTGGCTTGCTTGACGGTCGAGGACAGGCCCTTGGCTTCCAGCCGCGAGTAGATGAACGGCTTGAACAGTTCGAGCGCCATCTTCTTCGGCAGGCCGCACTGGTGCAGCTTCAGTTCCGGCCCGGTCACGATGACCGACCGGCCCGAGAAGTCGACCCGCTTGCCCAGAAGGTTCTGGCGGAAGCGGCCCTGCTTGCCCTTCAGCATGTCGGAAAGCGACTTCAGCGGTCGCTTGTTGGCGCCCGTGATGACGCGGCCGCGACGGCCGTTGTCGAAGAGGGCATCGACCGATTCCTGCAGCATCCGCTTTTCGTTGCGCACGATGATGTCGGGCGCACGAAGCTCGATCAGGCGCTTCAGGCGGTTGTTGCGGTTGATGACCCGGCGGTAAAGGTCGTTCAGGTCGGACGTGGCGAAGCGGCCCCCGTCCAGCGGGACGAGCGGACGCAGTTCCGGCGGGATGACCGGAATGACGGTCAGCACCATCCACTCGGGCCGGTTGCCCGACTCGAGGAAGCTCTCGACGATCTTCAGCCGCTTGATGATCTTCTTCGGCTTCAGTTCGCCCGTGGCCTCCTTCAGCTCTTCGCGGAGCTGTTCGGCGGTGGCTTCCAGGTCGATCTGGCTCAGCATCTCGCGGATCGCTTCGGCGCCGATATTGGCGGTGAAGGCGTCGGCGCCATACTGGTCCTGGGCGTCGAGATATTCTTCCTCGGTCAGAAGCTGGCCGTAGGTCAGGTCGGTCAGACCCGGTTCGATCACGACGTAGTTTTCAAAGTAGAGGATGCGCTCCAGATCCCGCAGCGTCATGTCGAGCATCAGGCCGATGCGCGACGGCAGCGATTTCAGGAACCAGATGTGGGCGACGGGGGCCGCAAGCTCGATATGGCCCATGCGCTCGCGCCGGACCTTCTGCAGCGTGACCTCGACGCCGCACTTCTCGCAGACGACGCCGCGATACTTCATGCGCTTGTACTTGCCGCACAGGCACTCGTAGTCCTTGATCGGCCCGA
>CAMFGW010000019.1 GCA_945952025.1 uncultured Paracoccaceae bacterium | reverse complement strand
AGAAGGTCACGGTCCGGCTGACCGAGGCGGTTCCGGTGACGGGCGGTCTGGTCCTGCAACTTCTGTCGGTCGACGAACAGGCGCTGCCGGGACCGAAGAAGGGCCCGCGCGGCGCGCCGGTCCGCCGGCGTCCGGGGCAAGAGGCGGCCAAGCGGCGGTCCGTGAGCCGCAAGCGCAAATGAGCGGTGCGTTCGACGATTGGCTGGACGGTTTCCGCGCGCGGGCCGGGGCCGACGATGTGCCGGGGCTTGCGGCCCTTGCCGGCATCACGCCCCTGCCCGAGGTGGTCGAAAAAGACCGCGCGCAGGCCGAATTCACCCTGCCCGCCCGCGACTACCTGGCCCGCGTGGTTACACCCGACCGCATCGCCACGGGCCGCGCGAAGCTGGCAGCCCACGCCCCCCTTTTCCAGCGCATCACCGCCACCTACGCCATCCCCGCGCCCCTTCTGGCGGCGATCTGGGGCGTCGAAACCACGTTCGGCAGCAACCGGGGAGCCACCCCGACGCTCGCAGCGCTGGCCACTCTCGCGGCCGAAGGACGGCGGCGGACCCTTTTTGAGGCCGAGCTGAGGGCGCTCCTCCAGCTGGCGGCGCGCGAGGGCTTCGACCCCCGCGCCCTGACCGGAAGCTGGGCGGGCGCCACGGGCCACATGCAGTTCATGCCCTCGACCGCGCTCGCCCATGCCGTCGATCTGGACGGCGACGGGCGGCCCGACCTGTGGCACGACGACCCGACCGACGCGCTCGCCTCTGCCGCCGCCTATCTGGCGTCCGGCGGCTGGGCGGCCGACCAGCCCTGCCTGACCCGCGCGACCTGGGTCACCGGCGACCCCTCGCTGATCGCCCCGGCGGGCGCGGCGGGCCCCGTCTTCCGCCCCGGCGCCAACTGGCGCGCACTCGCCCGCTACAATGCGTCAGACCTTTACGGCCTGTCGGTCGTCACGCTGGCCCAAGCGCTTGGCGATAATCCCTGGTCGATCGACTGGCCCGAAGGCGACCGCCCCCTGACGCGAGAGAGGGTGGCCCGGCTTCAGGCCGCGCTGACCGCCCAGGGCTTCGCCGCCGGCGCGCCCGACGGCCGGATCGGCCCGCAGACCCGGTCGGGCCTGAAAAGCTGGCAGCGGGCGAATGGCCTGGTCCCGGACGGCCATCCGGGGCCAGAGGTGCTGGCCCGCCTTGCGCCAGAAAAATAGCCAGAAAAATAGGCGGCCCCGAAGGACCGCCTGATTTCCCTGTCACGGCCGCTGACGCAGCCGCTCAGCCCTTGCGGGCGGCGCGGATCGCCTCGTCAAGGATGCCCAGCGCCTCGGTGAAGACCTCGTCCTGCACGGTGATCGGCGACAGGAAGCGGATGACGTTGCCATAGACGCCGCAGGTCAGAAGGATCAGCCCGCGGTTCAGGGCCTCGAGCCGCACCTTGTTGGCAAAGTCGGCCGACGGCTTGCCGGTCTTGGCATCCTTGAACTCGACCGCGTTCATGAAGCCCGGGCCGCGGATGTCCGCGATCTCGGGGATCTCGTCGCGCAGCATCTCAAGGTGCTGCTTGAGGCGTGAGCCAAGCTGGTTCGCGCGGTCGCACAGCTTTTCCTCTTCTATCACATCCAGAACGGCGTTCGCCGCCGCGATCCCCAGCGGGTTGCCGCCATAGGTGCCGCCCAGGCCGCCCGGCCCCGGCGCATCCATGACCTCGGCCCGGCCGGTGACGGCCGACAGGGGGAAACCGCCTGCCAGCGCCTTGGCCATGGTAATAAGGTCGGGCTGCACGTCATGATGCTCCATCGCGAACATCTTGCCGGTGCGGGCAAAGCCGGTCTGCACCTCGTCCGCGATCAGAAGGATGCCGTGTTCATCGCAGAGCGCGCGCAGCGCCTTGAAGAACTCGCGCGGCGCTTCGTAAAAGCCGCCCTCGCCCTGCACCGGCTCAAGGATGATCGCCGCGACGCGCTTGGGGTCCACGTCGGCCTTGAAGAGGTAGTCGAGCGCGGCGAGCGAATCCTCGACCGACACGCCGTGCAGCGGGTTCGGGAAGGGCACGTGGAACACGTCGTTCGGCATGGCGCCGAAGCCCACCTTGTAGGGCACGACCTTGCCGGTCAGCGCCATGCCCATGAAAGTCCGGCCGTGGAAGGCGCCGGTAAAGGCGACGACGGCCTGACGGCCCGTCGAGGCGCGGGCGATCTTGATGGCATTCTCGACCGCCTCGGCGCCCGTCGTGACGAAGATCGTCTTCTTCTCGCCCTTGATCGGCGCCATCTGGTTCAGACGCTCGGCCAGGCGGACATAGTTTTCGTAAGGCAGGACCTGGTGGCAGGTGTGGGTGAAATGATCCAGCTGGTCCTTCACCGCCGCGATGACCTTGGGATGCCGGTGGCCGGTGTTGACGACCGCGATACCGCCGGCGAAGTCGATGTAGCGGCGGCCCTCTTCGTCCCAGACCTCGGTGTTTTCGGCCCGCTTGGCATAGACCTGCGTCATCACGCCGACGCCGCGTGACAGGGCTGCCTTGCGGCGGGTTTCGATTTCGGCATTCTTCATGGCAGGACCCCCGGAAAGGCCGTCACGGGTGCCCCCCGCGCGGCGGTTGCGATATTGTTCAATATTACGTATCTTCGGCAAATATATTAATCTTCACTGGCCTGCACCCGCAAGCACTTTCCCAAGAAAGGGACGAGGCCAAGAAGGGAACGAGGCATGAGTTTCGACACGGGCGCCCGGCTCAAGGCCGAACGCGAGGCGCGCAAGTTGTCGCAGCGCCAGCTGGCGACGGCGGCGGGCGTGACCGCCGCCATGATCTCGATGATCGAGCAGAACCGCACCAGCCCCTCGATCTCGACGATGAAGAAGATCCTGAGCGGCCTGAACATGCAGCTGGCCGCTTTCTTTGCCGAAGACGAGGCGCCAGCCGCGCAATGGCACTTCACCCAGTCCGAATTCCGCGAGGTGTCGCCCCGCAGCAGCCCCGGCAAGCCCACCGTGCGCTTCCTGCGCATAGGTCAGGCCACGGATAGCGAGCTTTTGATGCTGCACGAATACTACCCGCCGGGCGCCGACACCGGGCCGGAAACCTACAGCCACGAGGCCGAAGAGGCCGGGCTGGTCCTTGAGGGCCGGATCGAGATCACGGTGGGCGGCGAGACGCGGACCCTGGTCGCGGGCGACGGCTACCATTTCAACAGCCGCCAGCCGCACCGCTTCCGCAATCCGGGGCCGGACGATTGCGTGATGGTCAGCGCCTGCACGCCGCCGACCTTCTGATGCGCTGCTTTCTGGCCGTTCCGGTGCCCGAGGATCTGGCACCCCGCTTCGCCGCCCTTCAGCGCGACCTGAAGATGGGCCGCGCGCTGCCGCCGGAAAACCTGCACCTGACGCTGGCCTTCCTGGGCGATCAGCGCGACGAGCCCCTGGTCGAGCTCGACATGGCGCTGCAAAGCCTGGCGACGCCCGCCTTCGCCGCCCGCTTCGGCCCCCTTGGCGCCTTCGAGGGGCCGGGCGGCACCAGCCTTCATGCTGAACTGCACCCCGATCCGCCGCTTCTGGCGCTGCATCAGGCGATCCAGGGCGCCGTTCGCCGCGCCGGGATCACGCTTGAACGCCGCCGTTTTCGCCCGCATGTGACCTTCGCGCGCCTGTCGGGCCGCCTCGCCCCGGACGAGGCCCAGCGCCTGGCCCGCTGGCTTGGCGCGCGCGCCGCGACGCCGATCCCTGACCTGCCGGTGAACGCGGTGACGCTCTACCGCTCGCACCTGCGCCCCGAAGGTTCGCTCTACGAACCCCTTGCTGACTACCCCCTCTGCCGGGTCTGATCGCGGAAACTGCGCCCGCCAGACCAAAATCCGTCCCCGACCGGTATACAACCGGAGGGCCGTCGGTCTATCTAGGACCAACTCCCCATCCGTGGATCGCCCGATTGCCGGATGCCTGGCGGAGCGCACCCCACCCACCCAAGCGACGAGGGATCCCGGACGGCATGATCGCCCAGAACCTGCTGACCCTGCTGATCGCGCTGCCCTTCCTGGGCGCCATCATCGCCGCGACCATGCCGCGCGGCGCGCGCAATTCGGTGGCGCTTCTGGCGGGGGCCGTGTTCCTGGCGATGCTGGGCCTTCTGGCGGGCCTGCACCCCTCGGTCACGAGCGGCGAAGTGGTGGCGACGACGCTCAAATGGGTGCCGAGCCTGGGGCTGAACCTGCGCTTCCGGCTGGACGGCTTTGCCTGGCTGATGCTGCTGCTTGTCGCCGGTATCGGCATCCTGGTGGTGATCTACGCCCGCTACTACCTGGCCGCGACCGAGGCCGCCTCGCGCTTCCATGCGCTGATCCTGGCCTTCAGCGGCGCCATGTCGGGGCTTCTGCTGTCCGGCAACGTCATCATGCTGGTCGTGTTCTGGGAACTGACCAGCCTTTGCTCGTTCCTGCTGATCTCCTACTGGCACCAGAAGCCCGAGGCGCGGCGCGGCGCACGGATCGCGCTGACGGTCACGGCGGGGGGCGGTCTGTGCCTTCTGGCCGCCATGGTGATGATGGGCCACATCGCCGGAGGGTATGAGCTTGATACCGTCCTGTCCGCGGCGGCCGATATACGGACCCACCCGCTTTATCCCGTCATCCTGGTCCTGACCCTGCTGGCGGCCTTCACCAAATCCGCGCAGGTGCCGTTCCAGTTCTGGCTGCCGAACGCCATGGCCGCGCCGACGCCGGTGTCGGCCTACCTGCATTCGGCGACGATGGTGAACGCGGGCGTCTTCCTGCTGGTGCGCTTCTATCCGGTCCTTGGCAGCACGGACGCCTGGTTCGGCCTGGTCGTCGTCACCGGCATGGCCACCCTGATCTTCGGCGCGGTGATGGCCCTGGTGCAGAACGACCTGAAGGGCGTCCTGGCCTATTCCACGATCAGCCATCTGGGCCTCATCACCGCCCTGACCGGAATCGGCAGCCCGACCGCGATCGTCGCGGCCATGTTCCACATCGTCAACCATGCGGTCTTCAAGGCCTCGCTCTTCATGGCGATGGGGATCGTCGACCATGAAACCGGCACCCGCGACATCCGCCGCCTGTCCGGCCTGCGCCGCTGGATGCCAGAGACGACCTGGCTTGCCGTCGTCGCCTCGGCCTCGATGGCCGGTGTTCCTCTCCTGAACGGGTTCCTGTCGAAGGAGATGTTCTTCGAGGCGGCCTTTGCCTGGAACAACGGCTCGACGCTCGACGACCTTCTGCCCTACCTCGCGACGCTCGCCGGAGCCTTCAGCGTGGCCTATTCGCTGCGCCTGATCGTCGAGGTCTTCTTCGGCCCGCCCGCGACCGACCTGCCGAAATTCCCCCCGCACGAGCCGCCTTCGCCGATGCGCCGCCCGGTCGAGATCCTGGTGATCCTGTGCCTGGCCATCGGCATCTTCCCCGGGCCGATCCTCGGCACGACCCTGCAGGACGCGGCGGTGGCCGTCCTTGGATCGCGGGCCCCGACCTTCGACCTCAAGGTCTGGCACGGCGTCAACATGGCCTTCATCATGAGCGTGGTGGCCATGGTCGCGGGCACGGCGCTCTTCTTCCTGTTCCGCCGCCGGATCGCCGGGCTTGCCGACGCGAGCGACGGCGCGGGCGAGCGGGGCGGCCGGACCTTCGACACGATCATGTGGTTCGGGCTGGAACGCCCGGCGCAGATCATCACCCGCCTCTTCACCGCGCGGGGGCTGAGGCAGCAGCTTGTCGTGATCCTGATCGTCTCCCTGATCTTCGCCGCCGTCGTGGCACCCGGCACGCGCTGGATGCCCGTCGAGCGCGGCTTCGGCCTGGACGACGCGGTCTTTGCCCTGATGTGGCTGGTCGGCGGGGCCTGCGCGATCGGCACGGCCTGGCAGGCGAAATACCACCGCTTCGCCGCCCTTGTCCTTCTGGGCGGCGTCGGCGTCATGACGGTCCTGAGCTATGCCTGGCTTTCGGCCCCCGACCTGGCCGTGACCCAGCTTCTGGTCGAGCTGACGACCACCGTCCTTCTGCTTCTGGGCCTGCGCTGGCTGCCGAAGCGCGACGAGGAGTTTCCCGGCGACCGAGAGCTTGAGGCGCGGCTTCGGCGCGGGCGCGACCTGGTGCTGGCCATCGCGGCGGGGGCCGGCGTCGCGGCCATCTCCTACGCGGTGATGACCGCGCCCGCCGTGCCGGGCCTTGGCGACTGGTTCCTGAGGAATGCCTACAGCGAAGGGGGCGGCACAAACGCCGTCAACGTGATCCTTGTCGATTTCCGCGCCTTCGACACCTTCGGCGAAATCGTGGTGCTGGCCATCGTGGCGCTGACCGTCTTTGCCCTTCTGCGCCGCTTCCGCCCCGCACCAGAAAGCGCCAACCCGCCGCGCGCGCAAGGCGGCGGCAACCAGCCCCCGCTGGCCGACCTGATCTTCGTCCCCTCGATCCTGATGCGCTGGATGTTCCCGGTCACGGTCCTTATGGCCGTCTATTTCTTCCTGCGCGGCCATGACCTGCCCGGCGGGGGGTTCGCGGCGGGGGTGACGCTCGCCATCGGGCTGATGGTGCAATATCTCGCGACCAGCGTGCGCTGGATCGAGGGGCGCATCACCGTCCTGCCGGTGCGCTGGGTGGCTTTCGGGCTGAACGTGGCGGCGCTGGTCGGCATCGGGTCCTGGCTCTTCCGCTTTCCGTTCCTGACCGCGCACGCCCAGTATGTCACATTGCCGGTCATCGGCCCGGTGCCCGCCGCAACCGCCATGCTCTTCGATCTTGGCGTCTTTGCCGTCGTCGCCGGCGCCGTGACGCTGATCGTGATCGCGCTCGCCCACCAGTCCCTGCGCGTCGGCCACCCGCCCGACCGGGGACCAGAACCCCTTGCCGAAACCGGAGGCGAGCCATGACCTTCGTTCTGGCCTGCGCCATCGGCATCTTGATCGGGTCCGGCATCTGGCTCGTCCTGCGCCCGCGCACCTTCCAGGTGATCTGCGGGCTGAGCCTCCTGTCCTACGGCGTCAACCTCTTCATCTTCGGGGTCGGGCGGCCCCGGGTGGGCGCGCCGCCGCTTCTGACCAAGGGCGGCTACGTCGACACGGCGGCCTACGCCGATCCGTTGCCCCAGGCTCTGGTCCTGACCGCGATCGTCATCGGCTTTGCCACGACGGCGCTCTTCCTCGTCGTCCTGATCGCCTCAAGGGGCACGACCGGCACCGACCATGTCGACGGACAGGAGCCCGGCCGATGACCCCCCTGACCGGCGCCGCGCCCGACCACCTGCTGATCGCGCCCCTTCTGGTTCCGCTGATCGCGGGCGCGCTCATGCTCTTTTACGACGACCGGCGGCGCTGGCTGAAGTTCGGCATCGGCCTTGCCGCCATCCTGCTCCTCGCCAACGTATCGCTGAGCCTTCTGGACCGTGTCGGCCAGGCCGACGGCGCGCGGGTCTACATCCTGGGCAACTGGCCGGTGCCGATGGGCATCGTCCTGGTCCTCGACCCCCTGTCGGCGATGATGGTCATGCTGACCTCGATCCTTGCGCTGCCGACGCTGCTTTATGCCGCCGCCGGCTGGCAGGGGAAGGGTCAGCACTTCCACAGCCTCTTCCAGTTCCTGCTCTTCGGCCTGAACGGAGCTTTCCTGACCGGCGACCTCTTCAACCTCTTCGTCTTCTTCGAGGTGATGCTCGCTGCATCCTACGGGCTGGTCCTGCACGGCTCTGGCGTCGCGCGGATCCGCGAGGGGATGCACTATATCGCCATCAACCTCATCGCCTCGCTTCTTTTCCTTCTGGGCGTGGCGCTGGTCTATGGCGTGACCGGCTCGCTCAACATGGCAGAGATCGGGCAGCTCTCGCGCACGCTCGGCCCCGACCAGCGGCCGCTGTTCCACGCCGGCGCAGCCCTTCTGGCGGCCGCCTTCCTGATAAAGGCCGCCGCCTGGCCGATGTGCTTCTGGCTGCCGCGCACCTACGCCGCCGCCTCGGCCCCGGTCGCGGCCATGCTGGCGCTGATGTCCAAGGTCGGGGTCTACGCCCTCTTGCGCGGCGCGATGCTGTGCTTCGGGCCGGACGCCGGGGTTTCGGCGGGCTTCGGCGGCTGGGTCCTGTCGGCGCTTGGGCTTGCGACCATGGTCTATGGCGCGGCGGGCCTCCTGTCGGTCGACCGGCTGGCGCAACGGGCGGGCTATGTCGCGCTGATCTCGTCCGGGACGCTGGTCGCGGCCGTTGGCATGGGCCTTCAGGGCGGGGGCGAGCGGCTGATCGGCGGTGCGCTCCTCTACCTCTTCGGCTCGACCATGGCCGTCTCGATGCTCTATCTTCTGGCCGAGATGGTCGAGCGTCAGGCCCCGCCCGATCCGAACGCAGAGCCCGCGACCGAAGCCACCCGCACCCCCGAGGAAGAGATCGAGTGGGGCCCGATGGGGCTTGGCGCCGTCGATGACGATGACGAGCCCGCGATGGGCCTGCCCGGCTCGCTGGTGACGGTGGGCGGCATCTATGCCGCGACGGTCGTGATCCTGGCCGGCCTGCCGCCCTTCTCGAACTTCGTCGGCAAGTTCGCCATGCTGTCCGGCCTTCTGGCCAGCGCGAACCAGAGCGTGGCGCTCTGGCCCTTCCTCTGGGCCTTCTTCGCGATCCTGCTCGCCTCGGGCTTCGTGACGCTCGTGTCGCTGGTGCGCTACGGCATCCGGCGCTTCTGGTATGACATCGACGACCGCCCCCGCATCCTCGCGCTAGAGGTGACGCCGGTCGCGATCCTGCTCGCCGGCCTTTTCCTGCTGGGCGTTCGGGCGGACGAGGCCATGCGCCTGACGCTTTCGGCGGCGCGCGACCTTTTGTCGGGCGGCTATATCCACACGGTGATGGAGGTGCGCCCCGTCGATCCGGGGGTCGAGGCCCCGACCGATGCCGGGGATGCCGCGCCATGAACCTGATCCGCGAACGCCCCATCCTGTCGGTCTGCCTGGTCCTTCTGTGGCTCCTGCTGACCGACTTCACGCTCGGCAACCTGCTGCTGGGCCTTGCCGTCGCAGCCTTCGGCGTGACGCTCGTGGACGCGGTCGACCTGCCCGCGACCCGGGTGAAAAGCTGGTGGGCCCTGACGCGGCTGGCGGGCCTTTACCTGAGCGATGTCCTCGCCTCGAACCTGGCCGTGTCGCTCGCCATCCTGCGGGGGCCGGACTATGTCGCGAAACGTTCGGGCTTCATCGAGATCGACCTGAAGATCCGCAATCCGCAGGCCCTGACCTTCCTGTCGATCATGCTGACCTCGGCCCCCGGAACCGCCTGGGTGGACTACGACCCGACCACCGGGCGGCTTCTGGTCCATGCGCTCGACCTGAGCGACCCTGAGGCGCTCAGAAGCCTGGTGCAGGACCGCTACGAACCCCTGCTGGAGGAGGCCCTCGGATGAGCCAGACCATCCTAACCTATGCGCTGGGCTACGCGCAGATCGTTCTGGGGATTTCCTGCCTCTTGGCCACCGTGCGGGTGATGCGCGGCCCCCGCGCGCAGGACCGCGTGCTGGGAATAGACACGCTTTATGTCAACGTCATGCTGCTGACGCTGGTCATAGGCATCTCGAGCGGGTCGAGCTTCTTCTTCGAGGCCGCCGTGGTCATCGCCATCCTGGGCTTTTCCTCGACCGCGGCGCTGGCGAAGTTCCTTCTGCGCGGCGAGGTGATGGAATGACCCACCTTGAAACCCTGCCCCCCGCCGGCCAGCTGGTGATCGCGGCCCTTCTGGTCTTCGGCGCGACCATCACCCTTCTTGGCAGCGTCGGCCTGGTGCGGTTCCGCACCTTCTACGAACGGCTGCACGCGCCGACGCTTGCGACCAGCGCCGGCACGGCGGCCATCGCGCTGGCCTCGCTTCTGACCTTCAGCCTGATGCGCGGCCGGCCCGTGCTGCACGAGCTTGTGGTCCTGCTCTTCGTCACCATGACGACGCCGATCGGCCTGGTCCTTCTGGCCCGCGCCGCCCACCGCCGCCACCCGTCGGTCCGCAAGGACGACGAGCCGGACAAACCCCTCTAGGACGACCGGCGGCGACGGCGGGGGCGTTCCGCCCCCGCCGTCATGTCCGGTCGCCATCCTTGTCAGGCACTGGTGAAGCGCGTCGGGTCCGGGTGGCCGTCGGCCAGGATCGTCGGCGTCAGGTTCGCGCGGTGGATGGCGAGGTAGGGCTCGAAGCAGATGAAGACGAACCCGCCCGACTGCTCCATCAGATCCTCCATCTTGTGGAACATCTCCGCCCGCTTGGCCGTGTCCTGTTCGGACAGCGACTTCTGATACAGGTCCTCGTATTCCGGGCTGTCGAAGAAGGACCAGTTGTAGACGCCGATCTGGTCGGGACGGAACCACACCAGGTTCTCGGTCGGGTCGATGCCGCCCGCGAAGTTCATCAAGACGAGTTCGATCGACTTGTAGCCGTCGCCCTGCGTCTTGTCGCCAAGCGCCCAGTAGGCCGCTTCCTCGGTCGGCTGGATCTCGACCGTGATCCCGGCCTCGGCAAGGCTCGCCTGGATGATCTGGGCCGTCGCGGTCGAGTTCGCGTCGCTCTGGCAATAAAGGTTCAGCTTCAGCCCGTCCGCCCCGGCCTCGGTCAGAAGCGCCTTGGCCTTTTCGACATCGCGCGCGGCGATCAGGTTCGCCGGCCGCGCATAGTCGCTGCCCGGCTGGACCACGCCGGTCGAGCGCTTGGTCAGGCCGTTGTAGACCCCGGCCACCACCGCATCGCCGTCATAGGCATACTGGATCGCCTGCCGCACCTTCAGGTCTTTCAGCGCCGGGGCGTTCATGTTGATGGTCAGCCAGACATAACGGGTCGACGTCGCCTCGATCAGCGTCGAATTGGCCGGTGGCGTCGACTTCAGCCCCGAAGCCGAGGCTGCCGCCACCTTGGTGAAGTCGAAGGAGTTGGCCTCGTAGGCCAGAAGCGCCGGCTGGTCGTCCGCAACGATATAGATCTCGACCGCGTCGAACTGCGGCTTTTCCAGCGGCCAGTCCGGGTTGCGCTTCAGCGTCACCTTGGCGTTCTGTTCCCACTTGTCGACCAGGTAGGGCCCGCACTGGGCCGGGAATTCTGTGGTGAACTTGCCGCCCGCCGCCTCGGTCGCCTTCTTGCAGACGATATGGCCCGCGTAATAGGGCAGCGCCACCACCTCGAACGGCTTGAAGGCCTCGGTCAGGTGCAGGACGCCCGACTTCTCGTCCTTGACCTCGACCTCTTTCAGCTTCTCGAACTGATAGGCCCAGGCGCTGTCCGATCCGTGAATGCGCTCGAAGGAATATTTCACATCCTCGGCCGTCACCGGCCCGAAGTCGCCGGTCCATTTCAGCCCGTCATGCAGCGTGAAGGCGAGCGTCGTCGCGTCGATCCATTCGTATTTCGCCGCTGCATAGGGGCTGATCGTATTGCCCGCGCGCATGTCCGACAGGCGGCAAAGCGTGACGGTGCAGCAGCGCTGCATGACATCGTCGAGCCCGCCGATCATCCCGTAGGGATCAAGCACCTGGAAATCGGAATCCATGCGCAGCTTGAGCGTGGTGCCTTCCACCGCCCAGGCGAAATTCGGACGGGTGGCAAGGCTGGCGAAGAGCGCGCCCCCGGCAGCAAGGAAGCGGCGGCGATCGGTCATCCATGTCATCTGGGTCTCTCCTGTTGTTGGTCTGGTTATGTGGCAAGGTGGCAGGCGACCTGCCGGTCGGGGCCGATGGCCCTCAGGGCAGGCGGTCGAAGGGCGCAGTCCGGCACGGCGATCGGACAGCGGGTGTGGAAGGCGCAGCCGGCCGGGCGGCGCAGAAGGCTGGGGATCTCGCCCTTGATCGCCAGGTCGTCGCGGCGCTTCCTGGGGTCGGGGTTCGGCTCTGCGGCGATCAGGCTGGCGGTATAGGGATGGGCCGGGCGGGCAAAGACATCGGCCGTCAGGCCTGTTTCCACCAGCCGGCCAAGGTAAAGGATGGCGATCCGGTCGGCGGCATGCCGGATCACGGGCAGGTTGTGCGAGATGACCAGGAAGCCGATCCCCCGGTCACGCTTCAGCCCGCTGAGCAGGTTCAAGACCTCGCCCTGGATCGACATATCGAGCCCGGCCGTCGGCTCGTCCGCGATCACCAGCGCGGGGTTCAGCGCCAGCGCGCGGGCCACGCAGACCCGCCGCGCCTGCCCGCCCGACAGCTCATGCGGATAGCGCGCCGCCATCTCGGGCGGCAGGCCGACGCGCGACAGAAGCTCGGCCGCCGACGTGCGCTCGGCCGCGGGAATGCCGTGGATCGTGAAGGGCTCGACCACCTGCTCGCCCACCCGCATCCGGGGCGACAGCGACGAAACGGGGTCCTGAAACATCATCGCCGTGCCGCGCCTGAGGTTCGAGGCAGCCAGGTCACGCCCCTGAAACTGCAGGGTCCCCGCCGCAGGCGTCAGCCCCAGCATGGCGCGCGCCAGCGTCGTCTTGCCCGACCCGCTTTCGCCGACAACGCCCAGGGTCTCGCCGGAGTGCAGCGTCAGGTCGACCCCGTCGAGGATGTTGAGCGTCTTCTTCCCCCCCGGCAGGATCGCCGACAGAAGGCCCCCGCCAAGCGGCACATCGACCCTGAGCCCCCGGACCTCGTAAAGCGCGCTCATGGCCGGACCTCGTGGCACAAGGCGGCGTGCGTGGCGCTGAGGACGACCCGCGGCGGCGGCTCGGCGCAGCGCTGGGTGGCAAGCGTGCAGCGCGCCGCGAAGGCACAGCCGGCGGGCGGGTCGGTCAGGTCGGGAAGGCGCCCGGGGATCGTCGGCAAGACCTCGGCCCGGTCGGCGATATGGGCCGGATCGCAGGAAATCAGCGCGGCGGTATAGGGGTGGCGGGGGTCGTGGTAGATCTCGTCGACCGTGCCTTCCTCGACCACCTGGCCCGCATACATCACATAGACCCGGTCGCAGAGCTCGCCCACCACGCCCAGATGATGGGTGATGATGACGATGGCCCCGTCATGGTCGCGCCTGAGCTCACGCAGAAGGTGCAGGATCTGCGCCTCCATCGTCACGTCGAGCGCGGTCGTCGGCTCATCGGCGATCAGAAGGGCCGGCTGCATCATCAGGGCCGCCGCGATGGCCGCCCGCTGGCGCATGCCGCCCGACAGTTCGTGGACGTAGCGCGTCAGGGCAAGCTCCGGGTCCGGCAGGCCGACGCGGGCCAGCATGGCAGCCGCGCGGGCGCGCTTTTCGGCCTTGGTCAGGGGCGCGCGGTGCTGGAAATCGACCAGCTGCGCCCCAAGCGTCAGCACCGGGTTGAAGGCGGTCATCGGGTCCTGAAAGACCATCGCCACCCGGTCGCCCCTGAGCGCCCGGCGCTCTGCCTCGGTCATCGCGACCAGGTCGCGTCCTTCGATCGCGATTTGGCCCGTCGCGCGCGCACTTGGCGGATTGAGCCCGATCAGCGCCGAGGCGAGCGTCGACTTGCCGCAGCCGCTTTCGCCGACGATCCCCACCACCTCACCCCGCGCCGCCGAAAGCGACACGCCGCGCACGGCCTGCACCGGCCCGTAACGGACCGAAAGGTCGCGAACCTGAAGGACGGGATCGCTCATCGCGGGCGCACCTGCAGTCGCGGGTCGAGCGCATCGCGCAGGCCCTCGCCCAGGAAGGTGAAGCCGATGGTCGACAGGACCAGCGGCACCCCCGCCGCGATTACCAGCGTCGGTTGTTGCCGAAGCGAATTGTAGCCGTCGTAAAGGATGTTCCCCCAGGAAGGCGTCGGCGGCCGGACGCCCAGATTCAGGTAGGATAGACCCGCTTCCAGCATGATGACGACCGGCACGTCCATCGACAGCACGATCACCAAGGGCCCCACCACGTTCGGCAGAAGGTGGCGCCCGAGGATGCGGGGAACCGAGGCGCCCATCGACCGTTCCGCCTGCACGAAATCGGCGGTCTTCAGCGTCAGCGTCTGCGCCCGGATCAGCCGCGCATAGCCCGGGATCGACACCAGCACGATCACCAGGATCAGCGTCGTCGTCCCCGGCCCGAGCACCGTGATGACGGCAAGCGCAAAGAGGATCATCGGCAGCGACGAGAGCGAATCGAAGACCAGGACCAGCGCCCCGTCCAGCCAGCGCGGCCCGTAGCCCGCGATCAGCCCCAGGACCAGCCCGATCGCCCCCGCCACGCCCGTCGCGGTGAGAGAGATGCCAAGCGCCGTCCGGCTGCCCCAGATGAGCCGCGACAGCGTATCGCGGCCCAACTGGTCGGTGCCCGCCAGATGCGCAAGGCTTGGGCCCTGCAATTTGTTCAGCACGTCGAGCTTCAAGGGATCATAGGGCGCGACCCATGGCGCGAAGAGCGCCAGAAGGACGAACGACACGACGATGACGGCGCCCCCCGCCCCCATCGGGTCGGACATGAGGCGCCAAAGCGCCCCCGCCGATGCGGCGCGCGCCACGGGCGGGACTGCGGCGTCAGCCACGGAAGACATCGCGCACCCTCGGGTCGAGCCGGGCGATCAGTAGATCGGCGGCGGTGACGACGAACAGGTAGAAGGCGGTCATGAAGAGCGTCGTGCCCATCACCACCGGATAGTTGCGCTTGGACACGGCCGCCGTCACCAGCGTGCCGATCCCCGGCCGGGAAAAGACCGTCTCGACGAAGACCGCCGACGACAGGATCGCCCCGAACCCGACCGCCAGGATAGCGATGGTCGGTATGATGGCGAGCCGCAGTGCATAGTGCGTGACGATGCGGGTCTCGCTCAGCCCGAAGGCCCGCGCGGTGCGGATATGGGGGGCGCCCATCACCTCGAGCATCGAGGCGCGCACCAGCCGCGCGAGGTAGCCGACCCAGGTGACGCCGATGGCGAAGGCGGGCAGGATCACCGCCCTGATCTGGCTGCCCCAGTCGCCGGGCGTGCCCGCGCCCACCGCCGGCAGCCAGTTGAGCCAGACGGCGAAGATCAGAAGCGAATAGAGCGCGATGACGAAGCTTGGCACCGCGATCATCGACACCGACAGGATGCCCAGGACCGTGTCGATGAAGGTCCCCCGCCAGACGACAGCCAGGCAGCCGAGCGCCACGCCCAGGACCAGGGCCCAGCCGAGCGCTACGGCACCAAGGAAAAGCGTGTTCGGAAAGACCTCGAGGATCTGGTCAAGGACCGGGCGCTTCGACCAGACGTCATAGCCGAAATTGCCGTGCGCGGCGTTCGAGAAGAAGTTCCAGACCTGCACCGGCACCGGCTGGTCAAGCCCCATGCGCTGGATCAGCTCGGCTTTCAGCGCGGGCGTCGCGCGGGGGCCGAGCGCAAGGGAGGCCGGATCGCCCGGCACCAGGAAGACCATCGCAAACATCGCCAGCATCACGGTGAAAAGGATCACCACGGCCAAAGCGATGCGCTTGATCGCATAGGTCAGCATCGCAGCCGCGCCCTACAGATGGTCACGTTCGACCCTTTCGTCCCAGCGGCCCTCATGGATCACCTGGCCGTTTTCGCGCACCGTCAGGCTGACCTCGACCCGGAAATGGGTGGCGTCGCAGGTCAGGCGGCCTTCGGAATAATGCTCGCAGACCGCATCCCCGCGCGCGATCTCGACCCGGAAGCGGGTGATCGTGGCCGCCGACAGGGGATCGCCCTCTGTGACCTCGTAGCGCGACAGGCCCTGGGCGCGGTGGACATGGCCGATGTCGGGCATGTGGGTGATGCCGGTCCAGCGCGGAAAATCGACCCTATACCGCCCCGAAAGCAGGTCCTGCGTCACCCGGCGGACCATGGCGTCGGGGTGATCCTCATAGCGGTGGGGGGTCTTTTCGGCGGCCTCGGGCGGATCGAAGGGCCGCAGGTCCGCATCCTCGGGCCGGGGCGGCCGGACCGGCAGCGTCAGGTGGCTTTCGCCGGTGCGGATGGTCAGCGTGGCGGCCTCGGGCGAGGGCCAGGCGATCGGCCAGTAGTTGGTCGACAGCGACAGCGCGATCCGGTGCCCCGCCGGGAAGACGTTGGCCACGGCCTCGAGCGTCACGGTCGCGTCGGTCATCTGGCCGGGCACCAGCGGCATGGGGTGCTCATGCCCCTGACGGTGCGCCAGATTCAGGATGCCGATCCCGACGCGGGTCGAGGACCCGTCCGGCGCCACATCGTTCAGCCGGACCGAGATCAGCGCCAGCGGCTTGTCCGATGCAAATTTCAGCGCCAGCTGGACGTTCCCCAGGATCTCCAGCCGCTCTGGCAGGGGATCGGACAGGAAGACCAGGCTTCCGCCATCGTCGATGCGCTGGTCGGCGGCCCAGTCGGCCTCCTCGCCATAGCGCCCGACCTCGCCCGCCGTCAGCCCGACCCAAAGGGGCGAGGCAAGCGCCAGGTCGGCGCTCGCGGTCGTCTTGCCGAGCGTCCGATCCCCGCCCAGCGCCAGAACCCGCGCCTCGATCCGGGGCGAGGGCCAGGTGGCCTCGCCCACCCAGCGGCCGGGGCGGTCGGTGTAGCAGGTCTGCGGCGGCACCGGTTCCTGCATCCAGGCGCGCAGCATCGGCTCGTCCATGATGCCGGTGGCGCGACCCTTCATCCAGTGGTCGCACCAGCGCAACACCTCCTGCAGCCAGCCGATCGCCGGGGCGACGGTGACCGAGTAGGGATAGGAATGCGCCCAGGGGCCGATCAGCCCCAGACGCGGCACCGAAAGGCCGGCCAGAAGGCGCGGAATGCTGTCGGAGTAATTGTCCGCCCAGCCCGACACGGCATAGACCGGGATCTTGATGGCCGAGAAATCCTCGCAGACCGAGCCCTGCTTCCAGTAGCCGTCGCGGCGCTGGTGACGAAGCCAGTTCAGGATCCAGGGCCGGTTCGCGCGAATCCGCTCAAGCCACATCTCCCGCCAGCCGGGGCCGACGATTGCCGGGTCGGGCGGCAGGTCGTTGTGGGCGAACATGGTGGCCGACCAGTCGAAATCGTCCTTCGACAGGCACCCGCCGACGCGGTGGATGTCGGTCGCGAAACGGTCGTCGGTCGAGCCCACGGTGATGATGGTCTTCAAGGCCGGCGGCTGGCGCGCCGCGATCTGCAGCCCGTTGAAACCACCCCAGGAAATGCCGATCATCGCCACCTGGCCGTCGCACCAGCCCTGCGCGGCGATCCAGGCGATCAGGTCACAGCCGTCGATCTGTTCCTGCACCGAATATTCGTCGGTGATGATCCCGTCGCTTTCGCCCGTGCCCCGGATGTCGACCCGGATCGAGGCATAGCCACGCGCCGCGAAATAGCCGTGCATCGGATTGTCACGGATGCGGGTGCCGTCATGCTTGCGGTAGGGCAGATATTCGAGGATCGCCGGCACCGGACCTGCTCCCTCCGGCAGCCACAGCTTTGCCGCGAGCCGCGTCCCGTCGGGCAGCGGGATGAACAGGTTTTCGGTCACCGTGACCGCAAAGGGGATAGCGTCCGTCATGCCCGCTCCTCTTGTTGAACGATCATGTAACAGAGCGGAACCCATGGCAACGAAAAATTTGGACCCTGCGCGATTTGGGCTGCGCGATTCAGGGCCTGAACCGGCGCAAAGCACGCCGGGCGTCCCGGACAAACCGGGACCGCGCGATGGCCAGTCCTGCCAGAATAGACCCTGAAAAACGGCGTCACCGCCGCCGAACCGCGCCCGGAACGCTGCCCGGAACGCTGCCCGTCAGGCCAGCTGGTCCCGGAACATCCCGGTCACTTCCTCGTAGACCTTGCGCTTGAAGGGCACGATGCCGACGACCATCTCGTCGGCGCGGACCCATTTCCAGCGGCTGAACTCGGCATGGACCGCGTTCAGGTCGACCTGGTCGTCCCGGCCAAGATAGCGGAACAGGAACCATTTCTGCGTCTGCCCGCGATACTTGCCGCCCCAGACCTTGCCCAGAAGCTCGGGCGGCAGGTCGTAGGTCACCCAGCGCGGTGCCTTGGCCACGAACTCGACCAGGTCGGCGGTGATGCCGGTTTCCTCCCAAAGCTCACGCAGCGCCGCCTCGCGCGGCTTTTCGCCCGCGTCGATCCCGCCCTGCGGCATCTGCCAGGCGGGCGAGGAGCTGTCCTTGCGCTGCCCGGCAAAGATCAGCCCCCTGTCGTTCACCAGAACCACCCCCGCGCAGGGGCGGTAGGGCAGGTCATCGGCCTGGATCGCGCCCGCCATCGCCGCCTCAGGGCGACGTCGTGGTGGCCGGGGCCGCGGTCGTATCGCTTGACGGGTCGGGCGTCTTGTCGACCTCTGCCGCCACGTTCAGCCCCTTGAGGATGTCGACCGCATAGGCCAGCTGGTAGTCGTCCTGCCTGAGCTTCGCCGACTCCTCGGCCTTCTTCTGTTCCTCGAGGTAGATCTTCTTTTCGTCCTCGGTCATCGAATCGTTGGTGATCGCGCCGCGCAGGTCGGCCTCGGTCGTGGGCTTGGCAATGGGCGTATCGGCCTTGGCCGCGTCCTTCGTCGGATCGACCAGCGGCTGTTCGACCACGATGTCGGGCGAGATGCCCAGCGCCTGGATCGACCGGCCCGACGGCGTGTAGTAGCGCGCCGTCGTCAGACGCATCGCCGCATCGCCCTTCAGCGGGATGACCGTCTGGACCGAGCCCTTGCCGAAGCTCTTGGTGCCGACGACGATGGCGCGGTGGTGATCCTGCAGCGCGCCCGTCACGATTTCGGACGCCGAGGCAGAGCCGCCGTTGATCAGCACGACAATCGGCTTGCCTTGCGCCAGGTCACCCGGCTGGGCGTTCCAGCGCTGGGTCTGCGACACGTCGCGGCCACGGGTCGACACGATCTCGCCCTTGTCGAGGAAGGCGTCCGACACGGCGATGGCCTGGTTCAGAAGTCCGCCGGGGTTGTTGCGCAGGTCGATGACGAAGCCCGCAACCTTGTCGATCCCGCCCGCATCCTTGATCCCCTTGTCGATCCCGGCCTGCAGGTCGGTAAAGGTCTGGTCGCTGAAGGTGGTGACGCGCAGCACGACCGCCTGGTTTTCCAGTCGCTCCTTGACCGCCGCAACCTTGATGTTGGCGCGCGTCAGGGTCACGTCGAAGGCCTTCTCGACGCCCTTGCGCAGGATGGTGATGGTGATGTCGGACCCGACCGGCCCGCGCATCATGTCGACCGCCTGGTCGAGCGTCAGGCCGACCAGGCCCTTGCCGTCGACCTGGGTGATATAGTCGCCCGACTGGATGCCCGCCTCTGCCGCCGGCGTGCCGTCCATGGGCGAGATGACCTTGACCACGCCCTCTTCCTGGGTGACCTCGATCCCCAGCCCCCCGAACTCGCCATGGGTCTGCTCGCGCATCGCGGCGAAGTCCTCGGCGTTCATGTAGCTCGAATGCGGGTCGAGCGAGGTCAGCATGCCGTTGATCGCCGCCTCGATCAGCTTCTTGGTGTCGACCTGCTCGACATATTGGCTGCGGATCCGTTCAAAGACATCGCCGAACTGGTCGAGCTGTTCGTAGACCGTTTCCGGTTTCTTCGTCTCTTGGGCGACGAGCGGCATGGCGACCTGGGTGGCGATCAGCACGCCGACGGCGGTTCCGGCCAGTGCCGAGCCAAGGAGCTTCTTCATGGGTCAGGGTTCCTTCGTTTCGGCAAACCATGGACCGGGGTCGATGGCAGCGCCCTTCTCTCTCAGTTCGATATAAAGCGTTTCCGTGCGCTCGGCGCCACCGGCTTTTGCAGGGTCCGCGTCACTGCCGCCCATCAGGCCGACAGGCATGCCCTCTGCCACCACATCCCCGGTGTCGCCATAGACGGTGCCAAGCCCCGCCAGCACGAGAAGATAGCCGGACGCGGGCTCGAGGATCATCACGTTTCCGTAATCCAGAAGCGGCCCCCGGTAGCGGATGGTCGCGGGCCAGGGCGTCGTCACCAGGGCCGCCGGCCGCGTTGCGACCAGCAGACCCGGCCGCACGATTCCGGCTGCATCCGCCTCGCCCGCGCGGCGGACGACCCGGCCCAGGACGGGCAGCGGCAGCACACCCTTGGCCGCGCCGAAATCGCCGCGCGGGGGGCCCACGTCGGTTTCCATCTTCGACAGGCCCTGCGCGAAGGCGTCGAGCGTATCGGCATTGTCCGACAGCGTCCGCAACTCCTCGGGGTCGTTCTGGTAGCGGGTCGGCAGGTCGGTCCGGTCCTGGATCGCCTGCGCCAGCGCCACGCGCGCATCCTGCACCGCGGCCATGCCCTGTTGCAGCGTCGCGGCCGTCTCTTCCTGAAGCGACCGGATGGTCTTGATCTCGGCCAGGTCCTTTTTCAGCGCGTCGGCCTGCGCCTGAAGCGCGGGCGTCACCGCCGACAGGATCATGCCCGACCGCACGGTCCCCAGGGGGCCGTCTGGATGCAGCAGCATCAGGGGCGCGCTGTCGGTCTGCATCCCCGTCATGACGCCCAGGACGCGCGACAGGTCGTCCCGACGTGAGTTGAGCCGCGCCTCGACAGCGCTTTCGCGGATCGCCGCCCCCCGAAGCGCCTCGCGCAGTGCGCCGAGCCCCGTCTCGTAGGCCCGGATCGTGGCGGTCAGCGCGGCGATGCGGTCCTTGCCGGTCTTGGCGGCCTTCAGGGCCTCGATCGCCGCCCGCAAATCCGCCGCCGCCTGCGAGGCGGGCAGCGCCGGGCCAGACAGGCTGGCCTGCGGTTCCCCCTGCGTCTGGGCGCCGGCCGGCAGGGCGAGCCCGAAGACCAGCGCCAGAACCGCGAAACGAAACCTCATGCGCCCGCCCGGCGGATCAGCGATTGGCCGGTCATCTCGGGCGGAGGCGCGACCTGCATCAGCTCAAGGATCGTCGGCGCCAGATCGGCAAGCCGCCCGTCCGCAAGGCCCGCGCCCTTGGGTCCGCCGACCATCACCACCCGGACCGGGTTCGTCGTATGCGCCGTGTGGGGCTGGCCCGTCACCGGGTCGATCATGGTCTCGGCATTGCCGTGATCCGCCGTGACCAGCATCGCGCCCCCAGCCGCCTCCATCGCCTCGACGACGCGCGCGAGCCCGCGGTCCACCGCCTCGCACGCCAGGATCGCGGCCGGCAGGCTGCCGGTATGGCCCACCATGTCGGGATTGGCATAGTTCACCACGATCAGGTCGTAGCCCTGCCGGATCGCCGCGACCAGGTGGTCCGTCACCTCGACCGAGGCCATCTCGGGCGCCAGGTCATAGGTCGCCACCTTGGGCGAGGGCGCCATGTAGCGGTCCTCGCGCGGCTCGGGCACCTCTTTGCCGCCGTTCAGGAAGAAGGTGACATGGGGGTATTTCTCGGTCTCGGCGATGCGGAACTGGCTGAGCCCTTTTGCCGCCACCCAGGCGCCGAGCGTATTGACCACCTCGCGCTTGGGATAGGCGGCGGCCATGAAGGCATCGTGGGTCTTGGAATAATCGACCAGCCCCAGAAGGGCCGCCCAATGCGGGCGGTGCCCGCGATCGAAGGCCGCAAAGGCATCCTCGCCGACGGCAAGCAGGATCTCTCTCGCCCGGTCGGCACGGAAGTTCAGGCAGAAGAACCCATCGCCGTCCCGCGCGCCCGGGTAGTCGCCGACAACCGTGGGCAGGATGAACTCGTCCGTCTCGCCGCGCCTGGCCGCCCCAGTCACGGCATCGGCGGCCGTCGCGGCCCTTGGCCCCTCGGCCAGCACCATCGCCCGATAGGCGCGCTCGACCCGGTCCCAGCGGTTGTCGCGGTCCATCGCATAATAGCGCCCCGAAACCGTGGCGACGGTAGCACCCTGCGGCAGGCGCTTCATCAGGTCGGCGATGAACCCCGGGGCCGAGGTCGGCGGCACGTCGCGCCCGTCGGTCACGGCGTGAAGGGCGACCGGCACGCCCGCCTCGGTCAGGGCGCGCGTCGCGGCCAGCACATGGTCGATATGGCCGTGCACGCCCCCGGTCGAGATGACGCCCATCAGGTGCGCCGTGCCGCCCGTGCCCTTCATCGTCTGGGCAAAGGCCCGGATCGCGGCGTTGGAAAAGAAGCTGCCATCCTCGATCGCCAGGTCGATCTGGCCAAGGTCCATCGCCACGACGCGCCCCGCGCCGATATTCGTGTGCCCAACCTCGGAATTGCCCATCTGGCCCTTGGGCAGACCCACATCCGGCCCGTGCGTCACGAGGAAAGCCGAGGGGCAGTCGGCGACCAGCCCGTCCCAGGTCGGCGTCTCGGCCATCGCCACAGCATTCGCCGCGACCTCGGGCCGATAGCCCCAGCCGTCAAGAATGCACAGGATGACGGGACGGGGGCGGATGGACATGGCGGCGCTCCTGCCTAGGGGGGCGCCCCCTTCTAGTCCCGCCCCGGAATGGGGGCAACCTCAGACGCTCATCGTCGCCCGAACCGCGCGCAGCCAGCGGGCGTGGCGGGCAAGGCGCGTCTCTTCCCCCATCGCCGGGGTGAAGCGGCGTTCCGCCTGCCAGCGCGCGGCGAAGCCTTCGGCGCCCGGATAGATCCCGGCCTCGCTGCCGGCAAGCCAGGCCGCACCCAGCGCCGTCGTCTCGGTCACGACGGGCCGGTCGACCGGGGCGCCCAGCATGTCGGCCAGATACTGCATGGTCCAGTCCGACCGCGCCATGCCGCCATCGACGCGCAGGACCGACCGGCCAAGGTCGGCGCCGTCCGCCCGCATCGCCTCGATCAGGTCGCGGGTCTGGTGGCCGACGCTTTCCAGGGCCGCCCGCGCGAACTCTGCAGGACCCGACGCCCGCGTCAGGCCAAAGACCGCGCCCCGGCTTTCCGCCGACCAGTAGGGCGCGCCCAGCCCGGTGAAGGCCGGCACCAGGATCAGGCTTTGCCCCGGATCGGCTTTCGCGGCCATCGCCCCCGCCTCGCTCGCGTCTTTTAGAAGACCCATCGCATCGCGCAGCCACTGCACCACCGCGCCCGCGATGAAGATCGAGCCTTCGAGCGCATAGGTCGTCCGCCCCTTCAGCCGGTAGGCGACCGTCGACAGAAGCCGGTTTCGGCTCTGCAACACCTCTTCTCCGGTGTTCAGTAGCGCAAAACACCCCGTGCCATAGGTCGACTTGACCATGCCGGGCTGAAAGCACGCCTGCCCGATCGTGGCCGCCTGCTGATCGCCCGCCACCCCCAGGATCGGGATCGCCCGGCCGAAAAGGTCGGGCCGCGTCGTGCCATAGTCGGCGGCGCAATCGCGCACCTCGGGCAGAAGCGCGCGGGGGATCGACAGAAGGCTGAGGATATCCTCGTCCCACGCCTGCCGGTGGATGTTGAACAGCATCGTCCGCGCCGCATTCGTGGCGTCGGTCGCATGGACCCTGCCGCCCGTCAGCCGCCAGATCAGGAATGTGTCGACCGTGCCGAAGGCCAGCCCGCCCCGTTCCGCCCGCGCCCGCGCGCCGGGGATTTCGTCCAGAAGCCACGAGAGTTTCGTGGCCGAAAAATAGGGGTCGACCAGAAGCCCGGTGCGCTCGGTGAAGAAAGGCTCATGCCCCTCGGCCTTCAGGCGCGCGCACAGGGGCGCTGTGCGCCGGTCCTGCCAGACGATGGCGCGGTGAAGCGGGGCGCCGGTAGCCCGGTCCCACAGAAGGGTCGTTTCGCGCTGGTTGGTGATGCCGATCGCGGCCACTTCGGCCGAAGTGATCCCGGCCCGGTCGATGGCGCCCCGGACCGAGGATGTGACGGTGGTCCAGATATCCTCCGGGTCATGTTCGACCCAGCCGGATTGCGGAAAATGCTGGGGAAACTCCTGCTGGGCGGTGGCCCTGCCCCGCATGTCGGCATCAAAGACGATGGCGCGGGACGAGGTGGTGCCCTGGTCGATGGCGATGATGTGGGTCATCCCCCAGCCTCCGTCATCCATGTGTCGAGCGCCGCAATCTCGGCCCCGCTCATCCTCAGCCCCAGTTTCGACCGGCGCCAGACCACATCTTCTGCCGTCCGCGCAAATTCGCGCGCCATGAGCCAGCGCACCTCTGCCTCGGTCAGCCCGGCCCCGAATGCCCGGCCGAGGTCGGCGGGTTTGGTCGTCCCGCCCAGGACAGCCGCCGCCTCGGTCCCGTAGGCGCGCACCAGACGGCGCAGGGTGAACGGGTCCAGGAACGGATAGCGCCGGCCCAGATCCTCGGTCAGGCGCGGCACGCCGTCGACCGGGAAATCGCCCCCCGCAAGCGGCACGCCGGCGGTCCAGTCGCCGCGTGTCGGGTGAAGGAAGGGCGACAGCTTGTCGACCGCCGCCTCGGCCAGCTTGCGGTAGGTGGTGATCTTGCCGCCGAAGACCGACAGGATCGGCGGCCCGTCGGTATTGAGCGACAGAAGGTAATCCCGCGTCGCCGCCTGCGCCGATCCCGACCCGTCGCTGTGCAGGGGCCGGACCCCGGCATAGGTCCAGACCACGTCGGCCGGCGTCACCGGGCGGCGGAAATAGCGGCTGGCGAAGGCGCACAGATAGTCGATCTCGGCCGGTGAACAGACCGGCCCGGCGGGATCGTCGATGTGATCGACATCGGTGGTGCCGATCAGGGTGAAATCCTCCTGGTAGGGAATGGCGAAGATGATCCGCCCGTCCGTTCCCTGGAAGAAATAGGCCCGGTCATGGTCGAAAAGCCGCCTGGTGACGATATGGCTGCCCCGGACCAGCCGGATCGATTCGGGCGTGTCGACGCCTGCGACGCCGCGCACCACCTGCTCGACCCAGGGCCCCCCGGCATTGACCAGGACGCGGGCGCGATAGACCTCGGTCCGGTCGCCCAAATCGACACTAACCCGCCAGGACTCGCCCTCGCGCTCGGCCCGGCTGACGCGGGCGCGGGTCAGGATCACGGCCCCCCGGTCCGCCGCGTCCCGCGCGTTGAGCGCCACCAGCCGCGCATCATCGACCCAGCAGTCGGAATATTCGTAGGCCCGCCGGAAATCCGGCTTCAGGGGCGCTCCCGCCGGGTCCGCCGTCAGGTCGACCGCCCGCGTCCCCGGCAGGATGCGCCGCCCGCCCAGATGGTCGTAAAGGAAGAGCCCCAGCCGGATGAGCCAGGCCGGCCGCCGCCCCTTCAGCCAGGGCATGACCACCGCCAGGAAGCGCGAGACATGCGTCGTGCTTTCAAAGCGCATGTCGGGGCTGAGCGGCAGCACGAACCGCAAGGGCCACGAGATATGGGGCATGGCCGACAGCAGCACCTCACGTTCGGTCAGGGCCTTCCGCACCAGCCCGATCTCGCCATATTCCAGATAGCGCAGGCCGCCGTGGAAGAGCTTGGTCGAAGCCGAAGAGGTTGCCCCCGCCAGGTCGCCCATCTCGGCCAAAACGACGCTCAAGCCCCGCCCGGCCGCGTCGCGCGCGATGCCTGTGCCGTTGATGCCGCCGCCGATCACGAACAGGTCCACGATCCCGTCTTTGTCCATTCCCGACGCCCCTTTTCCGACGCCTCACCCTGTCGCCCGGACGCGCGTTTTGTCAAAGCAAATGTTCGTTTCCTTTCGTTTCGCTTTGCTTTCGTCACCGTTCTGCTACGATTCGGCTGAAAGGAGGCCCAGAGTGGCGTTCAACATCCGGCAAAGCGAAATCCTGGACCTGGCCCGCACCGAAGGCCGCGTGACGGTCGAGGACCTGGCCCGGCGCTTCGGCGTCACGCTCCAGACGATCCGCCGCGACCTGACCGACCTTGCCGATGCGGGGCGCCTGATGCGGGTCCATGGCGGCGCCGTGCCGCGCGGGGGCGTCGCAAACCTTGCCTATGCCGAACGGCGCGGCCTGAACGCCGCCGCGAAAGAGGCCATCGGCCGGGCCTGCGCCGCCGCCATCCCCGACATGTCGTCGCTTTTCATCAACATCGGCACCACGACCGAAGCCGTCGCCCGCGCGCTTCTGGGCCACCGCAACCTGACTGTGGTCACCAACAACCTCAATGTCGCCAACATCCTGGCCGAAAGCGACAGCGCCGAGGTCATCGTCGCGGGCGGCCTTCTGCGCCGGTCGGACGGCGGCCTTGTCGGCGACCTGACCAAGGCGGCGATCGCGGCCTTCAAGGTCGATTACGCCATCATCGGCACATCGGCGCTCGACCAGGACGGCGACCTTCTGGACTTCGACAGCCAGGAGGTCGGCGTCTCGCGCGCCATCATCGCCCATGCCCGCAAAAGCTTCCTTGTCGCCGACCGCTCGAAACTGACCCGCGCGGCGCCGGTCCGCATCGGATCGCTGTCGGAACTCGCCGGGATCTTCACCAACGCGCCCCTGCCCCCCGCGCTGGCCCGGCGCTGCGCCGACTGGGGCTGTGCCGTCCATCTGGCCGCACCGTCAGCCATATGGAATGATTCTAAGTAGCCTTCATTGAGAATTTGCAATTGCGATGTTACCTTGTGGGTGAAAGACCCTGCACCGGGGACGGATCGGTGTGCAACGCAGGAGGAAATGACCTGTCCAACCTTCACAGCGCGGCCCCGAAGTCGGCCGCACGCGCGGCGCCCCCGATGGCGCGGTCGCAAAATGGGCAAAGCGAGGATTTGCTGGCGCTCATCCTGTCATCGCTCGATGACGACAAAGCCGAAAACGTGGTCACCATCGACCTGCGCGGCCGCTCTTCCGTCGCCGATTACATGGTGATCTGCTCGGGCCGGTCGTCCCGTCAGGTCGGCGCCATCGCCGAAAAATTGGTCGAGCGCGTGAAAGAGGCCACCGGCCGCACCGCCAAGATCGAAGGCAAGGACCAGGGCGACTGGGTGCTGATCGACACGGCGGACGTGATCGTCCATGTCTTCCGCCCCGAAGTGCGCGAGTTCTACCAGCTGGAAAAGATGTGGATGCCGACCTCGGCGGCGACCCCCGTCTGACGGACTGGCATGAAGATTGCCATCCTGGCCGTCGGGCGGCTGCGCGCGGGGCCGGAGGCGGACCTCGTGCGCGATTATCTGGACCGGTTTGACAAGACGGGCCGCGCGCTCGGACTTGGTCCCGCCCGCGTGATCGAGGTCGAGGACAAGAAGAACGCCGGCCGCGCCGCCGAAGGCGCGCTTCTGGCGCGGGCGCTTCCCGACGCGGCCGCCATCGTGGCGCTGGACGAACGCGGCCGCACGCTGACCTCGCCCGAATTTGCGGCAACGCTTGCCCGCTGGCGCGACGCCGGCCGGTCCGAGGTCGCCTTCATCCTTGGTGGCGCCGACGGGATCGAGCCCGCCTTGCGCGACCGGGCTGACCTGGTCCTGTCATTCGGCGCGATGGTCTGGCCCCACATGCTGGCCCGCGTCATGCTGTCCGAACAGATCTACCGCGCCGCGACGATCCTGTCCGGCAGCCCCTATCACCGCGCCTGACAAGGGTCGTTTGGGGAGAGACGGCCGGGCCGGGCGGCAAAGGGAAACGCGACCCGCGTTTCCCCCGCCCGCGCGGGAACGGTGCGGCTGGACCGCTGATGTCCTGAACCCACAAAGGCCAGCGCCTGCCCCGGTGGGGGCGGAAACGCCGGCCGATGGCGGGGCGGGTGCTGGCCGATGGCCTTTGGGCCACCGGCCGGGACAAAGGGCGAAGTCACCGCATGGCAGGGTCAACGGCCCCTGCCACTCCTCTTACAGATTGAAAACCCGCGTCGGATGGACCTCGCCGCCCCGATAGACCCCGACCGCGACCGGCTGGCCCTGATGGCTGACCCAGACTTCCTCGCCAAACTCCGCGCCCGTCACCACCGCACCCGGATTGCCATGCCTGAGCCGCGCCGCCCCTTCCACGGTCGCGCGAACCTCGGTCAGATCGGCAAGCCCGACCTGCAAGGGCAAGAGGTGCGCCTCAAGCTCGGGCGTTCGCGCCAGCTGGTCGATCTGGTTCAAAGATAGACCCTGTTCCGCCTGAAACGGCCCCGACCAGAGCCGCCGGAGCCAGATCACATGCCCGAGCGAGCCGAGCAGCGCCCCCAGATCGCGGGCGATCGAGCGCACGTAGCCCCCCTTGCCGCAAACCATCTCCAGCTCGACCACATCGGCATCCGGCCGCGCCACCAGATCCAGCCGCTCGACCCAAAGCGGCCGCGCCGCCAGGTCCAGCGCCTCGCCCTCGCGCGCCAGGTCATAGGCGCGCGCGCCCTCGACCTTCACCGCCGAAAACTGCGGCGGCACCTGCGCGATCTCGCCCCGAAACCCGGCCAGGGCCGCCTCGACCTCTGCCGTCGTTGGCCTGATGTCCGACCGCGCGATCACCGCCCCTTCGGCATCGTCGGTCGTCGTCTGCTCACCCAGACGCACCTGGAACCGGTAGGCCTTGAGCGCATCGGCAATGTAGGGAACCGTCTTCGTCGCCTCGCCCAGCGCCACCGCCAGAACCCCGGTCGCCGCCGGGTCGAGCGTGCCGGCATGGCCCGCCTTCTTGGCATCGAGCGCCCAGCGCACCTTGCCGACCACGGCGGTCGAACTCACCCCCGCCGGCTTGTCCACGACCAGCCAGCCCGACAGGTCACGCCCCTTCTTGCGAGCCAAAGCGCCCCCTTTCGCCCGCCCTCAGAAGCGCGGCACCACCAGCCCGACGATCGGCCCCATCTGAAAGCCGAAGTCGTCGCGCCCAAGCCCCGGTGCATAAAGCCGCGAGATGGTGCCGTCCAGAAAAAGCGCGTCCCTGACGCCCAGCGCATCGCGGTAAAACCGCGCGAACGTGTCGAAATTCACCAGATCGCCCGAAATCGCGAAAAGGGCGGTCTTGCCGTCCGGGCTGACCCCGACGCCGTTCCTGAGGTTGACCGCATCCGAATCCGACGCAAACTTCGGATGGACCGCGCCGTCGATCAGCAGCATCGGTCCCGACTGGGTCGCATAGCGGCAGGCAGGGGGCGCCTTGGCGAAGGCAAGCGTCTCGACCACGCGGAAATCGCTGTCAGTCACGCAAAAGACCCCGTTCGGCACCATGCCGAAATTCCCCGGCCCCTCGCGCTTTTGCAACGGCGCGAGCGTCTCGCCCTTTTCGATGTAAAGCCCGACGGGCCGCCGGTCGGGGTGATACATGCCTGCATTCATGGCGAAGGCGAGCTTCTTTCCCTCGGCCGCAAGCTGGTCATCGACCGCACCGAAACTGCCAAGGATCGCGCCCTGCCCGTCACGCAGGAAGAGCCGCACATCCTGCCCCGCCTTCGCCGCGCAGACGGTGAAGGGCGTGCCCTCGAAGTCCATGGTCCGGCAAAGGCCCTGCGCATTGGCAGACGGAACGAAGGCGGCCGGCGCGCCAAGGCCCAGCGCCACCGCCAGAAGCAGGCGCCTAGCTGCCCGGCGCATCGCCCCGATCCTCTGGCCCATCCCCTGGCCCAACCTCTGGCCCCTCCCCGGCCGGCGCCCTGTCGACATCGCGCCGCACCCGCTCGTCCGCGAACATGCGCCGCGTCTCGTCCAGCCGATCAAACATGTCGTCCAGCCGGAAGCGCAGCTCGGGCGCATGGCGCAGCGTCATGCCGCGCATCACCAGATGCCGGATCTCGCCCTTGTGCCGGTTCAGAAGCCCGATCGCCTCCTCCCCGCCCTTGCCGCCAAGGGGCAGCACGAAGACCGTCGCGATGCGCAGGTCGGGGCTGAGCCGAACCTCGCCCACCGTCAGCGACAGACGCTCAAGCGCGGGGTCATGCAACTCGCCCCGCATCAGCACGTCGGCGAGCGCATGGCGAATGGATTCGCCCACCCGCAACTGCCGCTGCGAAGGGCCGGAGGGCCGGGGGGCGGCAAGGCCACCCTTCTGGGAACGCTTTTGGACCATGCCGTTCATGTAGGCGAACCGCCCCCATCCCGCAACGGGCCTTTGCCAAGCCCGTCCCCGGGCGCTAATCACGGGTGCGAGAGATGGAGGGCGACCATGACAGGTCATGAGGCGGGCGTCGTGGTCACCGGCGCCTCGGGTCGGATGGGCCAGACGCTGATCCGGCTTCTGGCGGCGGGCGAGGGCGCGCCCCTGAAACTGGTCGGGGCACTGGAACGGCCCGGCCACCCGTGGCTTGGGCAGGACGCGGGCCTCGCGGCAGGCGGACCGGCGGCGGGGGTTCCCGTCACCGACGATGCCGTCGAAGCCGTCGCCCGCGCCCGCGCCGTCATCGACTTCACCGCACCCGAAGCGACCGTGGGCTTTGCCGCACTCGTCGCCCAGGCCCGCGCCGTCCATGTCATCGGCACGACCGGACTGGGCGAGGGCGACCTGAGGCGCCTCGACGCCGCCGCCCGCCACGCCACCATCATCCGCGCCGGCAACATGAGCCTTGGCGTCAACCTTCTGGCTGGCCTGACCCGCAAGGTCGCCGCCGCGCTGGGCGAAGGCTGGGACATCGAAATCGTCGAGGCGCATCACCGCCGCAAGGTCGACGCGCCATCAGGCGCCGCCCTGATGCTGGGCGAGGCAGCGGCCGAGGGCCGGGGCGTCCGGCTTCAGGACGTGCGCGACAGCGGCCGCGACGGGCTGACTGGCGCGCGAGAGGCCGGGGCGATCGGCTTTGCCGCCGTCCGGGGCGGCGACATCGTCGGCGAACATGACGTGATCTTCGCGGGCGAGGGCGAGCGGCTCATCCTGCGCCATGTCGCTACCGACCGCGCCATCTTCGCGCGGGGCGCGCTTCGTGCCGCCGCCTGGGGCCTCGACAAGGGGCCGGGCGCCTACGACATGACCGATGTGCTCGGGCTGTGAGCGCGCTCAGAAATCGACGGCGAGGCCCTTCTTTTCCCAGTCGCCATAGCGCGCCGGGTCGGGGCCATCCTCGCGTCCGCCAAGCTCGGGCGGCAGTGGCGCCGTCGCGGCCTTGCGGCGGGCGGCGGCTTCGGCAAGCGCACGCTTGGCGGCGGGGGGCAGGTCGGGTTTCGGGTCGGGCTTCAGGTCGGACATGGCGGGCCTTCGGGACAATCGGTCGCAAGATAGCGGTGGGCAGGGGCGAATGACAACCGGACGTCAGGCGGAAACGGCGCGCGAGGGGGCGGCACGGCTGATCCTCGCGGTCACGGCCGAGGGGCGCGCCCTGTCGGATGCGGCGCCCGCGATCCTTTCGCCGCTCGCGCCCGCCGACCGGGCACGGGCCCAGCGGCTGGCGCTTTCGACCCTGCGCCGCATGAGTCCCGCCGACAAGATGCTGAAGCCGCACCTGCGCCGCCCGCCCCCGCCCGAGGTGCTGGCCGTCCTCCGGCTGGCGACGGTCGAGATCCTGACCGAAGCCGCTCCGCCCGCCGCAGTGGTGCACGAGGCCGTCAATCTGGCCCGCCGCCTGCTGCCCGAAGCGCCGGCCTTCGCCGGCCTGGTGAACGCCGTCCTGCGCAAGATCGCCAGTGCCGATCCGGCGGCCTTTGCGCGCCTCGACCCCCAGCCCCTGCCCGGCTGGCTGCGCGGGCGGCTGCAGTCCGCCTACGGCAAGGCCGCCGTGATCGGGATCGAAGCCGCCCACCAGCGCGGCGCGACGATCGACCTGACGCCGCGCGACGGCGACGGCGCGGCCCTTGCGGAACGGGTCGGCGTGGTCCTGCTGCCCACCGGCAGCGTCCGCCTGCCGCAGGGCGCGCAGGTGAGCGAGCTTCCTGGCTATGCCGAGGGCGCCTTCTGGGTCCAGGACGCGGCGGCGGCGCTCGCGGTCCGGGCGCTGGCACCGAAACCTGGTGAGCGCATCCTTGACCTTTGCGCGGCACCGGGCGGCAAGACCCTGCAACTCGCGGCCGCCGGGGCCGAGGTGACGGCCGTCGACCTGTCGGCCGAACGCATGGCCCGCGTGACCGACAACCTGGCGCGCACCGGCCTTCGGGCCCGGACGGTGGTCGCCGACGCGCTGACCTTCGACGACGGCGCCCCCTGGGACGCCATCCTGCTCGACGCGCCCTGTTCCGCGACCGGCACCATCCGCCGCCACCCCGACCTGCCCCTCCTGCGCGACGCCGCCGGGATCAAGCCCCTGGCCGCGCTTCAGGCCGCCCTCATCGACCGGGCCGTGGCCCTTCTCGCCCCCGGCGGCCGGCTCGTCTTCGCCACCTGCTCGCTTCTGCCGGACGAGGGCGAGGCGCAAGCCGCCGCCGCCCTCGCCCGCCATCCTGACCTGAGGGCCGCGCCCATCGCGCTCACGGGCCTCGACCCCGCCTGGGTCCGCGACGGCGCGCTGCGCCTCCGGCCCGACTACTGGCCGGCCGAAGGCGGCATGGACGGCTTCTTCATCGCGGCTTTCAGCAAGGATAGACCCTGATGTCGGACCTCTATGACCGCGACAGGCGCGCCAATGCCGGCCTGCAGAAGCTGCGCTTCTTCCCGCAGGCGGTCGTCGGCGGCAAGGGCTCCCGGCTCAGGACCGATGACGGCCGCTGGCTTCTGGACCTGTCGGCCAGCTGGGGCGCGGTCAGCCTGGGCCACGGCCATCCCGCCCTGGTAAGCGCGGTGACAGCGGCCGTCGCCGACCCGGCCGGCGCCTCGGTCCTGTCTTCGGCAACCAGCCCGGCGACCGTGCTTGCCGAACGGCTGCTCGCCCTCTGGCCCGGCGCCGCAGACCGCCGCGTCTGGCTTGGCCATTCCGGGTCGGACGCGATGGAGGCCGCCGTCCGCGCCGCCCGCCGAGCCACGGGACGGCAGGGCATCATCGCTTTTTCGGGCGCCTATCACGGCTGCACCACCGGCACGATCGCCGTCTCGGGCCACCAGTCGCTCGGCGGCGACCGCGCCGCGGGCCTGATCCAGATCCCTTTCCCCGACGCCAGCCGGGATGAGGACGGCGCGGCGATCCTCGCCGACCTGTCCCGCCGCCTCGACGCCACACCGGACAGCGTCGCCGCCTGCCTGATCGAGCCGATCCAGGCCGACGGCGGCATGGTCGTGCCGCCCGCGGGCTTCCTTTCCGCCCTTGCCGCCCTTTGCCGCCGCCACGGCATCCTCGTGATCGCCGACGAGGTGAAGGTCGGCCTCTGCCGCACCGGCGCGACCCACGCCCATACGGCCGAAGGCTTCACGCCCGACATCCTCGTCCTCGGCAAGGGCCTCGGCGGCGGCCTGCCGCTGTCGGCCGTCATCGGCCCGGCGGCCGTGATGGACGGCGCGACCGCCTTCGCCATGCAGACGCTGCACGGCAATCCCGTCTGCGCCGCCGCGGGCCTTGCCGTCCTTGAGGTGATGGCGCACGACCGCCTGGACAGGCAGGCCGCCGAGCGCGGAGACCAGCTGAAAGCGGCTCTATCCCGCCTGAAAACTCGCCATCCGATCATCACTTCGGTGCGCGGGCGCGGCCTTGCCCTTGGCGTCGAGCTGGCTCTTGGCCCCGACCGTCGCCCGGCGGCGGCCGAGACGGCGCGGCTGGTCTGGCGGGCGCATGAACTTGGCCTGGTGGTCTATTATGTCGGCACCGGGTCGAACGTGCTGGAGCTGACCCCGCCCCTGACCCTGTCGGGCGCCGAGGCTGAAGAAGCGGCGGCGATCCTTGGACAGGCCTTCAACGACCTGGCAGCGGGCCGCATCCCCGACGATGCCGCCGCAGGCTTCGCGGGTTGGTAGTCAGGCCAGCGATGGGCGCAGGACCATCGCCGTCACCAGCCGCTCGCCCGGCCCCAGCCGCCGATGGCCGGTCGGCCCGAAACCGGCGCTTGGCAGGTTCGGCGCGTCGATCGTGTGGCTGACCGGCTCGACACAGGCGAAATCCTGCCCGTCGGGCGTGTAGACGCACAGGAATTCGGCCGCCGGGCCGCTCACCCCCAGCCTCAGGTCCCCATGCGGCCATTCAAGGCGGGCATGGCCATTCCAGCCGGAATAGACACTGTTCTGACCGGTCAGGATCGCCGCCCCCGCCCGCAAGGCCGCGACGAATGGATCGTCGGCCTCGGCCCCTATCGGCCAGCCTGACGCATCCGTCACATGACGCGCGGCCACCTGCGCGGTCAGACGCGGAAACCCCTGCCCGCGTGGAAAATAGGGGTGAAAGCCCACCCCCGCCGGCATGTCCCGGTCGCCCCGGTTTGTCAGCGTCACCTCGACCGTCAGCCGGTCCTCGGCCAGCGCGATGACCTGCCGCACCTCATGCGCCGAAGGCCAGTCGGCCCCTTGGTGGTCGCGCGTCAGGACCACCCGGTCGCCCCGAGCCTCGACCACCTGCCAGGGCCCCTGCCATCCGAAGCCGTGCAGCGCATGGCCGAACCCCCAGCCCGCAGGGCGCTGCGGCCAGATCGCGCCGTCGAACTCCAGCCGGTCCCCCTGCAGCCGGCTGAAGAACGGAACCGCCAGAAACGACGCACAGTCGAGCGGCGAGCGCGCGCCCTCTGGCGCCGGCCGCAGCCAGTCGATGGCCCCCACATCCGTCAGCGTCGCAAATCGCCCCAGCGCCCCGCCCAGGTCGGGCAGGACCGTGGCGACAAGTCGCCCGGCACACAGGGTCAAAAGGTCACTCTTCCGGCTCATCGCGGCCCATCCTACCCCGCTGCCCCGCCCGGCGTCGAGCCCGCCATCTGGCCTGACTGGACGGCAGGCCCGGCGCCTGACAGGTTGGCACCATGGACCTGATCGTCGAACCGGGCCGCGAAGGCCAATCGCGCTCCCTCTGGCACGCCCGCTGGGGCACCCGCAGCTTCCGCGCCGCCGTGGGCCGGTCCGGACTGACCCCGGCCGACACCAAGCGGGAAGGCGATGGCGCAAGCCCCATCGGCCGCTGGGCCATCCGCTCGGTCCTCTACCGGCCCGACCGCGTGGCCGCCCCGCAAACCGCACTCCCGACCCGCGCTCTGGGGCCGACCGACGGCTGGTGCGATGCGCCCGAAGACCCGGCCTACAACCGCCCCGTGACCCTTCCCTACCCGGCCAGCGCCGAGGCGCTTTGGCGCGACGACGGGGTCTATGACTTGATCTGCACGCTCGCCCACAACGACGCGCCCCCGGTGCCCGGCGCGGGCTCGGCGATCTTCCTGCATGTCGCGCGGGACAACTTCGCATCGACCGAAGGCTGTGCCGCGCTCGCCCTTCCCGACCTTCTGGCGGTCCTGGCTGAGGCAAAGCCCGGCGACGCGCTGGTTTTCCGCGCCTGAGGGCCAAAACCGCCGGGGTTCATGCGCGCCCTAGGCCATGGTATCCTGAGCCGGGCGAACGCGCGGAGACCCCCATGAACATAGACTATCGCCGACTGGCCAAGGGCTCGTTCCTTTTCGCGAGCCTGCCCGATCCCGTCGCCGACAAGCTTCTGGCCCATGCCTTCGTCCGAAGCTACGCCCAAGGCACGACGATCTTCCTGCAGGGCCAGCCCGCAGACGCGATCTTTGTCGTGCTGGACGGCTGGGTGAAGCTGTTCCGCACCACACCTGCCGGGGCCGAGGCGATCGTGGGCGTCTTCACCCGCGGCCGCAGCTTCGGCGAGGCGGCGGCCCTTCGCGGCCAGAACCTGCCCGTGACGGCCGAGGCGGTGACCGAGTGCCAGCTTCTGCGCATCGACGCGGGCGTGGTGGTGCAGCTTCTGAAGACCCGGCCGGAACTGGCGCTGTCGGTCCTTTCGGCCACCTTCGTCCACCTGCAAAGCCTTGTCGGGCAGGTCGAGGCGCTGAAATCCCGCACCGCGCCGCAGCGGCTGGCCGAATTCCTGGTCGGCCTGACGCCCGAGGGCAGCACCTCCTGCACGGTGACGCTGCCCTACGACAAGTCGCTGATCGCCGGCCGCCTTGGCATGACGCCCGAAAGCCTGAGCCGCGCCTTCGCCCGGCTGCGCAAGCTGGGCCTGACCGTGCGGCAGAACCAGGCCGACATCGCCGATGTCGCGCGCCTGATCGGCTTCGCCCATGACGAGGAAAAGGCCTGAGCCCTAGACGGCCGCTTCGACCCGCGCGCCGGGGAATTGCGTCAGCGCGGCGGCGATCTGGTCTTGCGACCCCATCAGGCAGGCCGCCGTCGACAGCGCATCCGCCACCGCCGCCTCGGGCGCGCTGACCGTCACCTCGACCCAGCGCGGCCGCGCGGGGCGCCCCGTGCGCGGGTCGAGGATATGGCCGACCAGCCCGGCCGTATCGAAGGTCGTGCCTAGGGGGGATGAGGTGGCAAGTGCCCGGTTCGCCAGCGGCACGACAACTTTGGCCTCTGCAAGCTCCACCGACCAGGGGTTGCCGGCGGGCGTCGGGCCGAGCGCGCGATATTCGCCGGTATTGACCAGGACCTGCGTCAGGCCAGCCCGGCTCAGCAGGTCCGCCACACGGTCGGCGATATAGCCCTGCGCGATGCCGTTGAGCGTCAGCCCCATGCCGGGCGCAAGCGTCACGGCCGCCTCGTCGAGCCTCACCCTGTCCCAGCCGGTCAGCCGCTGGGCGGCGGCAACCTCGGCGTCCGTGGGCAGCCCCCCCGCCGCGCCGCGTGTCGCGTAAAGCGCCCAGAGCGGCTGCACCGTCGCATCAAAAAGGCCACCCGTCGCGGCGTGAACCTGCCCCGCACGGGTCAGGCAGGCCAGAAGATCGGGGTCCGGCGCGTCGAGCCTTCCGGTCGAATTCAGGCGGGATAGAGACGAATCCGCCCGCGTCAGGCTGAAGATCCGCTCTAGCCGCGCGATCTCTGCCGCGGCGGCCATCGCGGTCGCCTTGGCGTCCGGGCCTGCCGGCAGCCGGATCACCGCCTCGGCCCCCAGCGCCACGCCGCGCCAGACGTAAAGGTCGGGCGCTCCGGCCCGCGCGGCAAACCCAAGGGGCAGAAGGCTCGCGGCACCTGCGGTGACGCTAAGGAAGCGGCGACGCGTAAGGGGAAGGGTCATGGCTTGGCTCCAAGCTTCTGCGACAGGTCGCGCAGGCGATTGACATAGTCGGGATCGGCCTCGTCCGAGTCGAGGGAGGCGGCGGCGGCAGCGGCGGGGGCAGTTCCGCCCACGCCATCGGCAAAGACCGCCTCGTCGGGAATGTCCTTCAGCGCCATGACCTTGCCGCCATGCCCGGCGGCGAAGGCCTCAGCCTTGGCGGGATCGGCGAAGGGCACGATCTCGGGCGTGCCCATGCCGCCGTTCGCATCGGACCCGACGACGAAGCTTGCCTTGTCGATCAGGGTCCAGTTGTTGATGCCGGGGTCTTCCCAGCTGGGTGCCGCGCCCATGTCGCTGACATAGACGGCCAGCACCCGGCCCTCGCGTTCGGGCATGCGCATGAAGGCGATCGTGTCGCGGACCTGGCTGAAGAAAAGGGGCTTGCCGGGCTGGCCATCCAGATGCGCCTGACCCTTGGGGCCGGGATGTTCGACCACGTTCATCTGGCAGAAATAGCCCACGGCACTCTCGCTCATGGGCACCGGCGGCGGCAGGCCTGCCTGGTCCTCCTTGCAGGCGGCAAGGGCCAGAAGCGCGATGAGGAAGAGCCGCTTCATGGCACCACCCTGCGGAAGGCCGCGATGGCGAGCATCAGCGCGGCAATGGGCCAGATAAGGATCGAGCCGAGCGAGTCCCAGATCGGGATCGAGCCGGCAGCACCCCCGACCCCGGCCGCCGCCGCCGTCGCGCCAGAGGCCGCAAGGTTGAAAAGCCGGAAGGCGTCGGCCGGGTTGGCGATGAGTGCATAGGGAAAGACGCGCGTGGTGAAGAACCCGTCGCCCGACGCCACGATCCCGGCCAGAAGTGCCAGGTCGTAAAGGACGACCGCGACGAGCCAGAGCCCGATGGCCAGCCCCGCCGCCCCGGACGGCCGCCGCGACCAGGCCGACAGCGCATAGCCGATGCCAAGGAAGGTCGCGCCCAAGAGGAGCGATGACCAGAAAAGCCGGAAAAGCGCGGGCAGCCCCGCCAGCGCACGCGGATCGACCGCCACCGCCGCGACCGCCGCCGTGCCGTAACCGGCCAGAAGCGCCAGCGCCAGCACGGCCAGATGCGCGCCCATCTTGCCGATCAGCACCTCGGCCCGCGACACCGGATAGGCGAGGAGGAGCGGCAGCGTGCCCCGCTCGATCTCGCCCGCGACCGCGTCGAAGGCCAGAAGCAGCGCCACCAGCGGCACCAGATAGACCGCGAGCGAGGTAAGGCTCGCCACCGTCACCGACAGCCGGTCGGCCCCGAGCGCGCCGGTCGGCGCCGACCCGGCCGCCGAAAGGACGGCGGAGAACAGCACCATCATCACGACGGCGATCGCGACCCAGCGGTTGCGGACGGCGATGCGGAACTCGGCCGTGAAACTGGCAAGGATCCGGGTCATTGCCCATCCCTCCGGCTGACGTGGCTATAGATGTCCTCAAGGCTCGGCGGCTCGACATCGACATCGGCGACCTGCCCGCCCAGCGCCGTCACCCGCGCGAGCGCCGCCAGCTTGCCGCCATCCGGCACCTCGATCAGCAGCGCCCCGTCCGCCTGCGGCACCCCCTCGGCCAGCGCCGCCGCCAGAGCCGGCCCCGCGCCCGACGCGGGCCTGACGCGCAACCGCGTCGGCAGGGCCGCCTGCGCCCGCAGGTCGGCAAGCGTGCCGGCCGCGACCTGCACCCCCTTCGACAGGATCAGGATGCGGTCGGTCCGCGCCTCGACCTCGGTCAGGGCATGCGACGACAAGAGGATCGAGGCGCCATCTGCCGCGAGCCCGTCAAGGATCGTGTAGAAATCCCGCCGCGACACCGGATCAAGGCCCGATGTCGGCTCGTCCAGCACCAGAAGCTCGGGCCGCCCGATCAGCGCCTGAGCCAGACCCACGCGCTGCCGCATGCCCTTGGAATAGGTGCCGATCCGCCGGCCGGCCGCAGACCCGAGCCCCACCCGGTCCAGAAGCCCGGCGGCGGCCGACACGGGCTCGCCCCGAAGCCGCAGATAGAAGGCCAGCATCTCGCGCCCCGTCAGCGCCGGGTGGAAGGCCGCATTTTCCGGCAGATAGGCCACGCGCTTGCGGGCCGCCGCCGATCCGGGCGCCGCGCCCGTCACCTGAACCTCGCCCGAATCGTAGGGGATGAGGCCCAGAAGGATCTTCATCATCGTCGACTTGCCCGCGCCATTGTGGCCCAGAAGCGCCACCCGCTCGCCCCGCCCGACCTCGAGCGAGACGGCGTCGAGCGCCTTCACGCCCTGGTAGGTCTTAGTGAGTCGCGAAAGCTTCAGCGTCGTCGTCATGACTGTCCTCGCCCTGCCAGCGCCCCGCGACCGCGGCCTCCATCGCCTGGATGGCGGGCGGCACGGCGATCACGACAGGCTGCATCTGCGGGTGGCTGTCGACCACGCCGCCGGGCTGCGTGGCCGGAAAATTGGATTGTGACCAGCGGATCAGCTGGACGGCGGGCGCCCCGTTCAGTAGCGCGGCTGCAGGTTGGGACCACAGGATATGGTCCATCAGGTCGTTCGGCCGATAGGCGCTGTCGGCGATCCCGTCGCCGTTCAGATCGAACGCCGCATTGTCCGACCAGTAGTTGCCGCGCCCCTGAAAGCTCCATTCGATGTCGCGGGTGCCGACATATTTGACCTGGTTGCGGTTGCCGATGAAGGCATTGCCGGTCAGCACGTTCCGCGTAGAGCCCGCGGTGAAATGGATACCGATGGCGCAGCCCTCGAACCGGTTGTCGAAGATCAGGTTCTTGTTCGCGTCATAAAGGAAGGTGCATTTGTCGGCCCCGCCGCGCACCAGGTTGCCCGAAAACTCGCCATCGTTGGCCGAGTTCAGCATCAGCCCGTGCCCCTTGTCACCCAAGGACATGTTGCCCTTACCGATGACGCGGTTTGAATACATGATGGCAAAGCCCAGGTGATTGCCGATCGAGATGTTGTCCGAAATCTCGCTGTCGTTCGTGTACATGTAGTGGACCGCAAAGCGCAGGTCGCGGAAGAGGTTGCCACGAAAGATGTCATGGCTGGACGAATTGGCAAAGATGCCGTCGCGGCCCCAGCGCACCTGGTTGTTCTCGACCACCGCGCCCGGCGAATGCCAGAGATAGATCCCGTTGCCGCGGTCGAGCATGTGGGGGTTCTGCCGCCCCTCGATCACGTTCCCGGCCACATGGGCGTCGATCCCGCCATGGATGTCGATGCCGTGCAGGTTGTCCTTCAGGCTGTTCCCCGTCACCTGCGCCCGGTCGGCGCCCTTGACGATCTTCACCCCCGCATCAAGGTTTTCGTTGCTGCTGCCGGAACGTTCGATGCCAAGGCCCGTCACCGTCACGTCGGACGCGGTGATGGTCACGACCGTTCCCTTGCCCTGCCCGTCGATCACCGCCCCCGGCTCGCCCTTCAGCGTCAGCGGCCGGTCCAGCACCACCGGGCCAAGATAGCGGCCCGGTGACAGGATCAGCACATCGCCCGGCGCCGCACCTTTGATTGCGGCGCCGGGCTGGTCCGGGGCGGGCTCCAGCCGCACCTCCGCCGCCGGCAGGGGCCGGGGCAGGCAGAGCAGCAGAAGGGCCAGCCACCAGCGCATGGGTCATCAGGCCCCGGTCGGCTCGACGATCATGCGGCCGCGCATTTCCATGTGCAGCGCATGGCAGAACCACTGGCAATAATACCAGTGCACGCCCGGCGACGCCGCGACGAACGTCACCGACGAGGTGGCCTGCGGCCCGATCTCCATCGCGACACCATGGTTGCCGACGGTGAAGCCGTGGGTCAGATCCTCGATATCGTCGAGGTTCGTGATGATGACGGTGACCTCGTCGCCCTGCTTGACCGTGAAATGGTCAAGCGAGAAGGCGGGCGCCTGGCTCGACATGTAGACGCGGACCTTGTTGCCGTCGCGGATCACCGTGTCCTGCCAGTCGTCCAGGTTGATCTTGTCGGCCTCGGCCTGCTTGCGGGTTTCGGCCCACATCTTGTCGTCGCGCTTCCACACGGTCAGCGGGTTGACGATGCTGGTGTGGACCGCGATCGCGTCATGCGGCTCGGCGAAGTTCGGCCCGTCATGCACGACCTTCATCTTGTCGCCCGAAATGTCGATCAGCTGATCGTTTTCCGGCTTCAAGGGGCCCACATTGATGAACCGGTCCTTCGAGAACTTGCACAGGCACACCAGCCACTTGCCGTCGGCATCGAGCGTCTCGCCCATCGTCGTCTTCAGGTGGCCCGGCTGGTACTGCACGTCCACCTTGTCGAGGATCGGGTCCACCTTCTCGCCCTTGTAGGCGGCGATGGCCTTGTCGATGTTCCACTTCACCACCTGGCTGTCGAGGAAAAGCGAGGTGAAGACGTTGCCCTTGCCGTCGAAGGCATTGTGCAGGGGGCCAAGGCCAAGCTCGGGCTCCGCAACCACGACCGAACGCGGCTCGGCGTTCTTGTAGAACACGTCGTCCAGCTTGGTCACGTCGATGACCGTCACCGTCGGGCTGAGCTTGCCGCCGATGCACAGGTGCTTCTTGTCGGGCGCCATGTTGCAGCCGTGCGGGTTGTTCGCGACCGGGATGTAACGGGTATAGTTCTTGTTCTGGCCCTTGCGGCCGTCAATCACCTTGACCCCGTTCATTTCCTTGAAGTCGCCCGCCGCGATGCCCTTCTCGATCTCGGCGATGTTGAAGACGACCACATGGTCCATGTCGGCCGAAGTCATGTCGGCCTGCGTCAGGCCCATTTCCGAGTTGTAGCTGGTCGAGAAGGCCCATTTGCCTTCGTAGTCGGCGTCGGTGTTGTCGAGGTTGCCCGACACCATGACCTGCCAGGCCACATCCCACTTGTCGGCATCGACGGCGGTGAAGAAGTTCACATAGCTCTTGCCGTCGTTCACGTCGTCCGTGCCGATCGGGTTGATGAGCACCTCGTCCTCGCCGTTGGCGAAGACATAGTTCGAGCGCGGCCATTTCTGCGGGCGCATGCCATGGATGCCGCGCGCGTTCGGAATTTCCAGGATCGCGTCGCACTTCATCACGTCGCAGCGCACGCGGGCGACGCGGGTGTTGGCCTTGTCGTTCATGTAAAGGAACCGGCCATCATACTTGCCCTCGGTATAGGACATGTGGACGTGGTGCAGGTCGCCGTTGTCATGCACCTTCTTGCCGTTCGCCGCGAGGAACGCCTTGGTTTCCGGCGTCATCTTCTCGGTCAGGATGTGCAGCGATTCGTTTGTATGGCCCCAGCCCGTCGCCGAACAGCGGTTGAAGACCGGCACGCGCATCAGTTCGCGCATCGACGGCACGCCCAGGATGCGCATTTCGCCCGTCTGGCCCGAAGACCAGAAGCCGTAATATTCATCCAGCTTGCCCGGTGCGACCTCGAAGCCGCCGACCTCTTCGGCCGAAGCCCCGGTCGCGGTCAGCGCGGCCGCGCCGGCGGCCAGGCCGCCGATCCCGGCGATGCGGGCGCCGCCCATGGCGCCGACGAAGGCGGCCCCACCGGCTGTTGCGCCCAGAAGGCCCCTACGGCTCAGGCCGCCCTTGGTAATCTCAGACATCTTTCTGGTCCTTTTGCTGAGAGGTTGTGGTTGATGCGTCACGCCTCGCCGGGGTTCGGTTCCCCGGCTTTCATCTTTGCGTGGGCGTGAGCGGGTTTCGGGCGAAGACCGGTCGGGATCGGCTGCACCGCCTCGCGGCGCTTGAGCTTGCGGATCACGACCGGGCACTTGGTTTCGGACTGGTAAAGCACCTGGCAATGCAGGCAGTTCACGCATTCATTGGGGTTGATTTCCCCGGTCGGGTGGATGGCCTGCACCGGGCATTCATGGGAGCAGGTCTGGCAGGGATTGCCGCATTCGTGGTAACGCTTCAGCCAGTCGAACATCCGCATCCGTGCCGGGATGGCCAGCGCTGCGCCAAGCGGGCAGAGGTAGCGGCAGTAGAACCGCTCGACGAACAGCCCGGCAGCCAGAAGCGCCGCCACATAGGCCACGAAGGGCCAGGCGCGGACGAACTTCAGGATGATCGCGGTCTTGAAGGGCTCGACCTCGGCCAGATGTTCGGCCTGTTCGATCGACATGAGCGACGCGCCGAAAAGGCCCAGGAAAATCATGTATTTGACCGGCCAGAGCCTTTCGTGCAGGCCCCAGGGCAGCGTCCATTGCGGGATATGCATCGCCTTGGCGATGCGGTTCAGAAGCTCTTGCAGCGCGCCGAAGGGGCAGAGCCAGCCGCAATAGGCGCCCCGGCCCCAGAAGATCATGGCGGCGGCGAGCGAGAACCACAGGATGAAGGTCAGGGGGTCCAGGAGGAACGCCTGCCAGGAAAACCCCGTCATCAGCGCCCCGAAAAGCGCCAAGAGGTTCACGACCGACAGCTGCGCGTTCCACATCCAGCCCAGGACGACCAGCGTGACGGTCAGGAAGCCGATGCGGAACCAGAAGAAGAGCCGCGCATTCCGTGTGGCCCAGGTCTGGAAGAAGAAGACCGCCGTCAGCACGAAGAGCATCGCGCCAAGGACGGCGATCTGCGGCTTCTTGTCGAGCCAGATCTTCTTCCAGAGCGCGGACTGGGCCGAGGCCTCGTCGCTTTCCACCGAAGCCGCCGCGGCTCCGCCCGCCTCGGCCGTTGCTGCCGGCGCGGGCGCCGGCGGCGCGACGGTCCGCAGGTAGGCGGGCGGCAACTGGTAGGCCAGATCGAAGGTGGTGAACAGCTTCTCCGTCGCCGCCACCGGGCGCTGCACCAGAAGCTGGATGCGGAAGGGCTTGGCCGGATCGAACCCGGTATCGGCCGGAATGCGGAAGATGTCGGCTTCCGTGAACTCCGGCTGGCCCGGAACGTTCAGGCCCGACAGGCGCTTGTGATCGCGGTCGTGGAAGCGGACCGACACATCATCCTGCACCAGGACGATCCGGTCGAAGATGCCGCCCCGCACATAGCCCGACCCCTTGAAGGAATAGGTGCCGAGCCCGGCGATGACGACCGCACTTTCGCCCGGCTTCAGGAAGTTGACCAGATTCTGGTATTCCGCCCCGCCAAGAACCGCCTTGCCGATCCCCGGAACAGAGACGAGCGCGGTCTGCATGTCGATGAAGGTGCTGTCCGGCGCGCCGGTTTCGGCCCGTTCGACGGCGCGCGGATCGCCCAGCGCCGCGAAGGCCTCGTTCACCTGCGCGACCGTCACCAGAAGCCGCCGGACCGTGCCGTCGCCCAGCATGGCGGGCCAGTCGGCCGGCGCCTTGGCGTCGGGGTTCACCTCGACCGTCGACACCGCCGCCGCTTCGGGCTTCATGCCGGCAAGACCCAGCGCGCGGGCGACCTTCAGCCCCGAGCGGATGATGGAATCGTCGATCACCATAACCGTCACCGTGGCGCCCGAGATGATCTTCAGATCGTGGCTCGTGCCCCCGGTTTCGGCCTCTTTCACCAGATCGACGCCGATATAGCCCTCGGCCAGCGCCTTGATCTTGGCGTTCGGAATCCCGATCAGCACGATCGGCTCGGAATGTTTGATGATATCGACGCCTATGATGTGGGCCTTGTCGTCGACCGCGACCATCGTGTGGATCGGCTTGCCCGAATAGCCTGTCGTGCCCACGAAGTCCGACGTCACATAGGCCCAGCCGATCTGCTGGCCGCCCTTCAGGACCGGCGCCACCGGCACATCGCTCCGGATCGCCCCGAACCCGTCGGCGCCCGCGACCAGATCGCCCGGAACCACCTCGGTCAGGTATTTCGACAGGACCGAGTCGGCCAGCGCAGGCGCGGCTGGCAGGATCGGCGCCAGAAAGGCCAGGATCGAAATCAGAAGAAGCCGGTTGGGAAGAAAACGTCGCATCTGGACCCCGTCCGGGCCAGAGCGGCCCGCCATCGCGCGCCTTCTGCCACTACGCTAAGGTCCGATCATTGACACAGGTCAAACGGACGTTCGCCGGAACCGACAGCGACAAGCTGCCGCAGGCCAGACCGCTTCAGCCACCCCGCCTCAGACGGAATCAATACTCGGCACGAAGGGTCTGACGGGCGCCATGCTAGCACGAATCGCGGTCGCCGTGCGCAGGTAATGGGCGCGCAGGAGTGCGGCCGCCATGCCCGGATCGCGCGCCAGCGCGGCATTGGCGATCTCTGCATGTTCCTCGTCGATATCGCGCTTTTGCGGTCCGGCGGCGGTCAGGGCCGGGATGCGGTAGCGTTCGGTTGCCGCATAGAGCCTTTCGAAAAACTCAAGAAGCCAGTCCGACCCGCAGGCCGACAAGAGGGCCCGGTGAAAGGCATGGTGGCGCATCTTGAGCGCGTCGACATCGCCCGCGGCACGCCCCGTCTGAAGCTTCAGCGCATAAAGCGCCGCGACGACCGACGCCGCCCAGTTGTCGTCCCCCCGCGCGATCGAGAGCGTCAGCGCCTCTGTCTCGATCAGAAGGCGGCTTTGCAGCGCATCCTCGAACTCGGCCAGCGACTGGCGCGAGACGCGGAAACCGCGCAGGGATTCGGCCGTCACCAGCCGTTCGGACTGCAACCGGTTCAGCGCCTCGCGCAGCGGCGAAAAGCCCATGCCGTAGCGGTCGCTCAGCTCTGCCAGCCGCAGCGGGCTTTCCGGCTGGAAGCGGCCCTCGACGATATCCTTGCGCAGCGACTGGTAGGCTTTTTCGGCCAGGGTCATGACGTTTCCCCCATTTGCCGCCAGATTAGCCACAGCCTTGGGGCACTGCAATTTCATTATTTTCGAAAATTTTGGTTGCTAGCGAAAATTATGGCTGGCATAGTTCGTAGATACCCCCCTCGAACCCCGGAGGAGCCGATGGCCACCCAACGCGAAAACTGGCGCGAGGATGTCGCCGGACGCGCCAACGTCGAGGATACGCCCGAACTCCTGGCCTATTACGACCAACTTGACGGGTTTCACGCCGGCGCGCTCTGGACCGTCGCCAACAAGATCGAGCCCTGGCAGCCGAAAAGCCAGTCGGTCCCGGTCGTCTGGCGCTACAAGGACCTGCGCGACCATGTGGTCCGCTCGGTCGATCTGGTGACGCCGGAAAAGGCGGGCAGGCGGGTGATCTACCTGAACAACCCCGGCCGCCAGGACGTGGCGGCGGCGGTCGGCTGGATCTATGCCGGCCTTCAGGTCATGAACCCCGGCGAGGTGGCGGGCGCGCACCGCCATTCCGCCAGCGCCATCCGCTTCATCATGGAGGGGCGCGGCGCCTACACGGTCGTTGACGGCCACAAGATGACGCTCGGCGCCAACGACTTCGTGCTGACCCCGAACGGCACCTGGCATGAACATGGCGTCAGCGCCGACGGCAGCCTCTGCCTTTGGCAGGACGGGCTCGACATTCCCTTCGTCAACGCGATGGAAGCGAACTTCTACGAGGTCCACCCCGACCTCAACCAGGCGGTCGGCTATGCCGTCGACGACATGACCAAGACCTGGGGCAATCCGGGTCTGACCCCATACGGGCAAGACTGGCGCAAGAGTTATAGCCCGATGTTCAAGTACGAGTGGGAGCCCACCCACGACGCCCTGGCAAAATACGCGCAGGCCACCGACGGCAGTCCCTTCGACGGGGTGATGATGGAATATGTGAACCCAGTGACGAACGGCCCGGTGATGCGCACCCTTGGCGCCAGCATGCAGATGCTGCGCCCGGGCGAGCGCACCAAGGCCCACCGCCATACCGGCAGCTATCTGTACCATGTCGCCAAGGGCAAAGGTCATTCCATCATCAACGGCAAGCGCTTCGACTGGCAGGAACGCGACATCTTCTGCGTTCCGTCCTGGGCCTGGCATGAACATGTCAACGGCTCGGACCGCGACGATGCGTGTCTATTCTGCCTGAATGACCTGCCGGTGATGCGCGCGCTCGGCCTTTATCGGGAAGAGGCCTTCGGCGACAACGGCGGCCAGCAGCCGCTTCTTTAAGTCAGGAACGGACGATGAAACTTGTGACCTATCGCGCCTCGGTCGAGGCCCCCGCGCGGCTCGGCGTGATCGACGGCGACCTTGTGGTGGACGTCGAACGGCTGGGTGCCGCGCAGGGCGAAACGCTGCCCGCGACCATGCTGGGCCTGATCGACTGCGGCCGCCCGGGGCTCGAGACGCTGGCCGCCTGCCTTCAGGCCGCGAATGCCCGCCACAAGCCCGGGACTGCCACGGCGCTCGCGAACGTCAAGCTTCTGGCGCCCATCCCGCGGCCCCGGAAGAACATCTTCGGCATCGGGCTGAACTACGTCGAGCACGTCGCCGAAAGCGCGGCCACGCTCGACACGTCGAAGGACCTGCCGAAAGAGCCGGTGGTCTTTTCCAAGCCCCCGACCACGGTCATCGGCCCCGGCGACGGGATCGAGCACAACGGCAAGATGACCCGCCAGCTGGACTGGGAGGTCGAGCTTGCCGTCATCATCGGCACCACCGCGCGGCGCATCGCGAAGGCCGACGCGCTGGCCCATGTCTTCGGCTATTCGGTGATGATCGACGTCTCGGCCCGCGACAACCGCCGCGCCGGGCAGTGGATCTTCTCGAAAGGCATGGACAGCTACGCGCCCTTCGGCCCCTGGATCGTGACGGCGGACGAGGTGCCGGACCCCCAGCGGCTCGACATCTGGCTGACGGTCAACGGGGTGGAAAAGCAGCGCTCGAACACCCGGCACATGCTCTTCAAGGTCGATGACCTGATCGCCGACATCTCGACCGGCATCACGCTGGAACCCGGCGACATAATCGCGACCGGCACCCCGGCGGGCGTCGGCGCCGGCCGCACGCCGCAGGAATGGCTGAAGCCGGGCGACGTGGTCGCGGGTCATGTCCAGGGGATCGGCAGGCTGCGCAATCCCGTGGTCGACGCAACGCCCGACGCCTGAGCCGTCATGCGCTACGATCTGGACCAGGTTCCCGAAGCGATCGCCTACAAGCTTCTGGCGGGCACCGTGGTCCCGCGCCCCATCGCTTGGGTGGTGACCAGGGGACGGGCAGGGCTGAACGCCGCACCTTATTCCTTCTTCAACGTCATGGGATCGGCGCCGCCGACCATCGCGCTGGGCCTGATGGGCGCGCCGGGACGGGGCTTCAAGGACACGGCGCTGAACATCCTGGAAACCGGCGAATTCGTCGTGAACCTGGTGCCAGAGGCCCTGGTCCGCGCCATGAACCTGACTTCCGCCGACGCGCCCTTCGGCGTGAACGAGCTGGAGCTCGCGAGGCTGAAAACCGCCCCCTCGGCCCATGTCACGCCACCAAGGATCGCCGACAGCCCCGTCGCCTTCGAATGCCGGTCGCTTTCCTCCGTCGTCACCGGGCCCTGTCAGACGGTGGTGATCGGCCGCGTCCTTGCCGTCCATGTCGAGGACCGCTTCCTGAAGGACGCCGGGCGCGCCCATATCGACACCGACGCGCTGGACCTCGTCGCCCGAAGCTCCGGCTCTGGCTACATTCGCAGCCATGACCGGTTCGACCTGCAACGGCCGACCTGGGCCAGCCTCATCGCAGAGGGCAAGGTCTAGGCCGGCATTTCCCTGTCGCAAACATTTACGATTGTCGAAAATATATTGACAGGCCCTATCCGTGTAGGGAGCATAGGGTGCGACATAGTCACGCAGTGCCGACTCGTGACCGGATCGCGTGACAGGGGGGACGTGCGATGCTGCAGGAGCGTGTCGAAGGCAAATGGCTCGCGGCCTTCCGCCGGGTCATGGCACTGAACGGGATAGGCAAGGGCACGCCCATCGCCATCCTGTCCGAAACCCAGTCGCGCCCCGTCCTCATTCACCTGTGCGAACTGGCGGCCTACGACCTTGGCGCCGATGTCTGCATGATCCAGATGCCGACGCCGCCGCAGTCCGCCCCCGTCCCGGTCAAGTCGACCGGCACATCCTGGGCGCTGCAGGGCAACCGCGCGGCGATCGAGGCGCTGAAGCAGGTCGACGTGGTCGTCGACTGCACGGTCGAGGGGCTGATCCACGCCCCCGAATGGCCCGAAATCGAAGGCTCTGGCCGCACCCGGCTCCTGGTCATCACCAACGAACATCCCGAAATCCTGGAACGCACCGAACCCCGCGCCGAAGACGGGCCGAAGGTTGAACTTGGCATCCAGATGCTGCGCGAGGCGTCGGAAATGCGCGTCACCTCGGCGCTCGGCACAGACCTGACGGTCGACCTGCGCGGCGCGCCCTGCGGCGGGACGGCGGGCTTTTCGACGAAGCCCGGCGGCGTCGCCCACTGGCCCGGCGGCCTGTGCCTGGCCTTCCCCGGCCAGAGCGCGGTCAACGGCCGCATCGTCATGGGCGTCGGCGACATGAACCTGACCTTCAAGACCTTTCTCAGCGGCCCGATCGACATCACCGTAGAGAATGACTTCATCACCAAGATCAGGGGCGACGGCATAGATGCGCTGCATTTCCGCGAATATATGGAGGCCTGGGGCGACCGGAACGCCTACGGCATCAGCCACGTCGGCTGGGGCATGAACACGGGCGCGCGCTGGGTCTCGGCCACCATGTACGACAAGCGCGACATGCAGGCGGTCGAGTTCCGCGCCCTGCCCGGCTCGTTCCTCTGGTCCACCGGCGCCAACCAGTATGCCGGGCGCTACACGCTCGGCCATTTCGACCTTCCCATGCGCAACTGCACCATCGCCCTCGATGGGCGCGTCGTCGTGAAAGACGGCGTCCTGCAAGGAGACCTCGCCTGATGTCCGACACGACCCGTCCCGCCGACACCATGCCGATGAGCACGCCCGCCGACTATTACGACCTGTCGCGGGTCCGCTCCGCCGTGCAGGAGGCCTTGGCGAAGATCAACGCCCTGGGCCCGACCTTCGCCGCTCGCGCCAAGGCTGTCGACGACGAGGCCTCGTTCCCGACCGCAAACTACAAAGACCTGGCCGACGCCGGCTTCCTGGGCCTGACCATCCCCGAGGAATTCGGCGGCTGGGGCTTCAACATGGGCGAATATGCCATGGTCGGCGCCGAGATCGGCAAATACTGCGGCGCCACCGCGCTGACCTTCAACATGCACAACTCGTCCATGGCCTGGTCGCGCTTCATGTACGACATGCCGAACCTGACTCCCGAGGAAAAGGCCGAGTTCGCGCCCCTGCGCGCCCGCCAGTTCACCCGCGCGATGAAGGAACGCGCCATCTTCTCGCAGCCCATCTCGGAAGGCGGGCAGAACTGGACCTCGAAGCCGAACCAGACCCAGGCCCGCGCGGTCGAGGGCGGCTGGAAGATCAACGGCTTCAAGAAGTTCGCCTCGCTCGCCGGCTATTGCGACTATTACACCATCGTCTGCACCGAGGTGTTCGAGGGGATCGAGCCGCGGCATGAGGACACGATGCTGTTCGTCGTCCACAAGGACGCGCCGGGCCTGACCGTCAAGGGCGACTGGGACCCCTTGGGCATGCGCGGCACCAACAGCCGCGACCTGATCCTGAAGGAAGTCTTCGTCACCCACGACGACCTGCTGATGCCGCGCGGCATCTTCGGCAAGACGCTGCCCAACTGGCCCCACATGATGGCGACGCTCTCGCCGACCTACATGGGTGTGGCGCAAGGCGCCTACGACTTCACCATCGCCTACCTTCAGGGCCGCGTGCCCGGCCAGCCGCCGATTGACCGGCGCATGTATGCGACCAAGCGCGTCGCGGTGTCGAAGATGTATGCCCGCCTTGCCAACATGCGCGCGCTCTGGTGGCAGGCCTTCTCGGAAGCCAAGGGCATGCCGACGAAGGGCGAGGTCCTGCGGATGTATGCCGCCCAGTACAACGTCATGGAGGGCGTGCAGGAAATCGCGGCACTTGCCATCCGCACCTGCGGCGGCCAGTCCATGCTGAAGTCGCTGCCCCTGGAGCGCATGTATCGCGACAGCCGCTGCGGCGCGCTGATGCTGCCCTATACCTCTGAAATCATGGAGGATTATATCGGCGTCCTGGCGCTTTACGACATGGACGAGCTGGACCATGCGCCGGGCGACGAGGGCGGGGCGCGCAACTCGCTCTGGCGCGGCGCATCGGGCACCTTGCGGAGCCTGCGCTAGATGCCGCGACAGGTCGTGCAGGTCCGGGCCGACCTGGCCCAGGCGCCGGACCGGGTCTGGCAAACCTTGCGCGACTTCGCCGCCCCCTGGCACCCCTGGATCGCCACGATGCTGGCCGAACGCGGGCCGCACGGCGCGCCCATCCGCGCCTTCACCGTCAAGGGCGAGGACACGCCTTACCGCGAGCAGCAGACCTACCTGTCCGACAGCGACCGGGTGCTGGGCTATCGCCACCTGGAAGGCATCGCCGACTGCCAGGCCTATGATGCGCGCGTCCATGTGACCCCGCGCGAAGGGGGCGGCAGCCATATCGACTGGTCCACCACCGTCGTTGCCGCCGAGCCGCGCCTGACCGCCATCTGCACCGGCACCCGCGCCGTGTTCGAGGCCGGGATCGCCGAACTCGCCCGCCTGCCCAGGACCGACCCCCCGCCGCCCGCGCCCGACGGCACCAGGGCCCGGGTCGAAACCCTGATCTTCGACGACCTCCCCCGCCTTGCCCTGTCCGTCACGCCGGACCTGGGCGACGGGCGGCTCTGCCTCTTCCTGCACGGGATCGGCGGCCGGCGCAGCAACTGGCAGGCCCAGCTCGAGGCAGTCGGCCCCACCATGCGCGCCGCCGCCCTGGATCTGCGCGGCTACGGCGACAGCAGCCTGGGCGCGCGCCAGTCGATGATCGACGACTATTGCGCCGACATCCTGCGCGTCGCCGAAAAGCTCGGTGCCAGGCGGCTGGTGCTGGTCGGCCTGTCCTACGGCAGCTGGATCGCCACATCCTTCGCCATGCGCCACCCCGGGATGCTCGACGCGCTGGTCCTGTCCGGCGGCTGCACCGGCATGTCGGAAGCCGACCCCGAGGAACGCGAAAACTTCCGCGTCAGCCGCGAGGTGCCGCTCGACGCAGGCCAGGTCCCCGCCGATTTCGCGCCCTCTGTCGTCGCGGTCATCGCCGGCCCCAACGCCGACGAGGCGACCCGGCAGGCACTCTTCGACAGCATGGCGGCGATCCCCGTCGCCACCTACCGCGACGCGCTGCACTGCTTCACCAACCCGCTCGAACGGTTCGATTTCGCCCGGCTGACCATGCCGGTCCTGATGATGACCGGCACCCATGACCGGCTGGCGCCCCCCGTCGAAATCCGCGGCGTTGCCGCCCGCATCTGCGACGCGGCCCCGCTGCCGGACGTCCGGTTCGAGATGATCGCGGGCGCGGGCCATGTCTGCAATCTTGAAAAACCGGCTATCTATACCTCGCATCTTCTCGACCTGCTCCGGCGACTATCGTGACCGGATACCCCAGAAATCGCGCGAACAACGGGTGACCCATGAGCCTTCACGACTTCCTGGCCGATCCGGCCAGCCGCTTTGCGACCGTCGCCATGACCGACACCAACGGGCTCCTGCGCGGGCAGATGGTCTCTGCCTCCAGCCTGAAGGGCATCGCCCGGAACGGCATGGGCATGGCCCCCGCGCAGCTTGCGCTCGACCCGACCGATGTGCAGCTGAACCTGCCGGGCGTGAATGACGATTCCGGCGACTATCACGACGACCCGCTCATGCTCGACCCCGCAAGCACCCGCCGCCTGCCCTGGTCGAAGCCCGGCCATGACCTTCTGGTCCTGTCGAACTTCACCGGCGCCTCGGCCGAACTGTGCCCCCGCTCGATCCTGACCAAGGTCCTGGCGCGCGCGGCGGACGCGGGGCTCTTCCCGAAATACGGGATGGAGCTGGAATATACCCTCTTCAACGACCCGCCAGAGGTGGTGAAGGCCAAGGGCTACCGCAACCTCACGCCCGCCACGCTGCACGCGAGCCACGACCTGATCGTCTATCAGGCCGTCCAGACCGAATGGTACGAGGCGCTGGCCGCGATCTGCGAGCCCCTGCGCATCGACCTGGCGAAGATGCACGAGGAAATCGGCGCCGGTTTCATGGAATGCTGCATCGCCGCCGGTGGCGGCCTTGAACCGGCCGACCAGCTGGTGCTGCTGAAGAACTTCCTGCGCGCGCTGGCGCTGCGTCAGGGCAAGTCCGTCACCTTCATGCCGCGCTGGAACGAGGATGCCGACAGCCAGTCGATCCACCTGCACATCAGCCTGAAGGACAAGGCCGGCACCCCCGTCTTCTGGGACGAAAGCCGGAAGAACGGCGTCAGCCAGAAGTTCCGCTGGTTCCTGGGCGGGCTGCAGGCCTACATCGGCGACATGACCCTGGTCTTTCAGCCCACGGTCAACAGCTACCGCCGCTTTGCCCCCGGCACCTTCGCGCCGCCCGGCCTGACCTGGGGCTACGAAAACCGCACCACCTGCTTCCGTCTGGTCGGCCATGACGCGGGCTCGCTCCGGGTCGAAAACCGCCTGCCGGGCGCCGATACCAACCCCTACCTGACCGCCGCCGCGACCATCGCAGCCGGGGTCGCCGGCATCCTCGGCCAGATCGAGCCGGAACCCGAGGTCATCGGCTCGGGCTACGCCCAGACACCCACCCGCGACTTCGCGCGGTCCATGCCAGAGGCGATCGAGAGGCTGCGCGGATCGGACTTCGCCCGCGACTGGCTCGGCAGCCGCTTCGTCGATGGCTTCAGCGCCACGCGCCAGAGCCAGCACGACGAATTCCGCCGCAAGGTGCCCGATGTCGAGCTTGCCCGCTTCTTCGACCTGGGCTGACCATTGACGTAAAGGGCGCAACCGGCGCCAATGCGTTACGGACCACTCAATCCCGGCTCCAAGACCGGGGACTGTGCAACATGGAGGGATCATGTCTCAATCAACCGATAGCGGGGCCAACAGGCTTCGACACAATTCGCTGGGCCTTGTCGCCGTCACCTTCATGGTGATCTCGGCGGCGGCGCCGCTGACCGGGGTCGCGGGTGCAATGCCCCTGGCCTTCCTTCTGGGGAACGGCACGGGCATTCCGCTGACCTTCATCCTCTTGACGCTGGTGATGCTGGCCTTCGCGGCGGGCTACGTGGCCATGAGCCGCCATGTCATCAACGCCGGCGCCTTCTACGCCTATGCCGCGCGCGGCCTTGGCGGCAGCTGGGGCGGTGCCGTGTCGATCATGGCGCTGGTGGCCTACAACACCATGCAGTTCGGCCTGATCGGCCTTCTGGGCGGCGTCGCCGCGGGCGTCTTCGCCCCGATGGGCTTGGCGCTGCCCTGGTGGGCCTTCAGCCTGATCGCCATCGCGCTTGTCGGCATCCTGGGTTATCGGCAGGTCGACCTGTCGGCCAAGGTGATGGTGGTGCTGGTGGGCCTTGAATACCTCATCGTCCTGATCGTCGACTTCGCCATCCTGAAGTCGGGCGGCGCGAACGGAACGGGGCTTTCGGTCAACATCCTGGACTTCCACGCCCTGAACTCCGGCTCGCTCACGGCGGCGATCCTCTTCTGCCTTGGCTCCTTCATCGGTATCGAGGCGACGACCATCTACGGCGAAGAGGCCCGCGACCCCGAGCGCACCATCCCGCGCGCGACCTACCTGTCGATACTGATGATCGGCATCTTCTTCGTCTTTACCACCTGGCTGATGATCGCCGGCACCGGCGCCGAGAAACTTCTGCCGACGCTCGGCGCGCTGCAGGACCCGACGGCCTACTTCTTCAACCTGGCCGAAACCTACACCAACGGCACGATCTCGATGATCGCGGGGCTTCTCCTGGTCTCGAGCCTTTTCGCGGCGCTGTCGGCCTTCCACAACTACATCGCCCGCTATTCCTACGTCGCGGGCCGTGACGGGCTTCTGCCCGAGGCCTTCGGCCGCACGCACGACGCCCACCAGAGCCCGCACATCGGCTCTGTCGTCCAGACCATCGGCGCGCTGATCGTGCTGGCGATCTTCGCGGGGCTGGGGCTCGACCCGATCCTGAACATGTTCACCTGGATCAGCCAGATCGGCACGCTGGGCGTCATCGGCATGATGGGGATCACTTCGCTGTCGGTGATCGCCTTCTTCGCCAGGCGCAGCGACGGCCCCGCGCTGTCGACCAAAATCCTGCCGGCGGTGGCCGGTCTGATCATGGCCGTGCTCTTCGTCTACATCTTCTGGAACTACGGCGACCTGACCGGCACCACCGGCGGCCACCTGAGCTGGCTCTTGCCCTCGCTGATCCCCGCCGGGGGGGTCGTCGGCTACCTTCTGGCCCAGCGCCTGAAGGCCAGGGACCCGGCCCGCTTCGCGCGGATGGGTGCCAGCACGATGGGCTAACCGGCCACGTCGGGACCTGATGGAACGGGCGCCAAACCGGCGCCCGTTTCCTTGACAAACGCGGCCCGTCGCGTGAACCGGGCCGCAATTCACCGAAAATCCGGGAACCGCCATGGCCCACTCCCTTTCCGAAAACGCGCGCGCGGTCCTGTTGCCGGCCTTTGCCGACACGAGCCTGTCCGAAACCGTCCGGCGCTTCCTTGATCGGGGGGGCGTTTCGATCCTTCTGGGCGAGACGCGCGCGGAATATGTCGGGCGCGCCATGGACCCGGCGCGGCGGGCGGCGGAAACTGCGGGGACGTTCGAGGTCGTCACGGGCAAGGCCAGGCGTCGCGCCGGGCTTCTTCTGGCGGCGGTGGATCAGGAAATGGGCGGCATTGCCCGCCTGCACGATCTTGTGCCGGCCTTTCCGTCGCGTGCGAAGCTGCCGGGCGCCAGCCCCGACCGGATCGAAGCCACGGCCCGGCAGGTCGCGACGGCAGCCGCCGGGATGGGCGTCAACGTCTTTCTGGCGCCGATCCTCGACGTGCTGGACGGCCAGAACGCCTGGCTTGCGGGGCGCACCTTGTCGGACGACCCCCGCCAAGTCGCCGACCTGTCTGCGGCCTATATCAGGGGCGTGCAGTCGGCGGGGGTGGCGGCGACCGCCAAGCACTTCCCCGGCTTCCGTTCGACGACCGGCGACCCGGCCACCGACCCCGACGCGCGCTGCCTGACGGACCTTGCCGCGATCGAGGCGGGGCTCCCCCCCTTCCGCGCAGCCATCGCGGCGGGGGTCGAGATGATGATGGTCGGCCCCGCCATCGTCCAGGCGCTCGACCCGCGCGTCGCAGCCCTCCGATCTCCCAAGGTCATCGGCAAGCTGACCGGCGAGATGGGCTTCACGGGCATCACCTTGGCCGACGACCTGGATGGGGCCGCCACCCTACGGGGCGATTCCGTCGCAACCGTCGCGATCGAGGCGCTGAACGCGGGATGCGACTTCCTGCTCCTGGCCGATATCGGCACCCAGGTCGAAGACATTGCCGAGGTGATCGCGGCGGCCGTCGCCCGGGGGGGCGCCCTTTCCGAAGAGCGCCTCGCCCTGTCGGCGGACAAGGTGCGCGACCTGGCCCGGCGCTACGACACCGCCCGCTAGAAAGGACGGGGGGCACATGTGCCCCCCGCCCCAGTCCCTCGTTCCTTGTTTTTTAGAAGAACCCGAGCTTGTTCGGGTTGTAGCTTACCAGCATGTTCTTGGTCTGCTGGTAGTGGTCGAGCATCATCTTGTGGGTCTCGCGCCCGATGCCGGACTGCTTGTAGCCGCCAAAGGCAGCATGTGCGGGATAGGCGTGGTAGTTGTTGACCCAGACCCGGCCCGCCTCGATCGCGCGGCCGAAGCGGTAGGCGCGGGTCCCGTCGCGGGTCCAGACGCCGGCGCCAAGGCCGTACATCGTGTCGTTGGCGATGGCCAGGGCCTCGGCCTCGTCCTTGAAGGTGGTGACCGACACGACCGGCCCGAAGATCTCTTCCTGGAAGACCCGCATCTTGTTGTTGCCCCGAAAGATCGTCGGCTGGATGTAGTAGCCCCCGGCGATGTCGCCGTTGAAGCGCGCCGCATCGCCGCCGATCAGGACCTGCGCCCCTTCCTCGCGGCCGATGGTGAAGTAGGACATGATCTTGTCATGCTGCTGCTTCGACGCCTGCGCCCCGACCATCGTATTCATGTCGCGCGGATCGCCCTGCTTGATCGCCTTCACTCGGGCGATGCAGCGTTCCATGAACCGCTCGTAGATGTCTTCCTGGATCAGCGCGCGGCTTGGGCAGGTGCAGACCTCGCCCTGGTTGAAGGCGAAGAGGACGAAGCCTTCGACCGCCTTGTCGAGGAACGCGTCATCCTCGGCCATCACGTCGGAAAAGAAGATGTTCGGCGACTTGCCGCCCAGTTCCAGCGTGAAGGGGATCAGGCTTGCGACCGCGCCTTCGGCGATCTTGCGGCCCGTGGCGGTCGACCCGGTGAAGGCGATCTTCGCGATCCGGCCCGACCGCACCAGCGCATCCCCCGCCTCGGCGCCGTAGCCGTTGACGATGTTCAGGACACCGGGCGGCAGAAGGTCGGCGATCAGCTCCGCCAGCACCATGATCGCCGCCGGGGTCTGTTCCGCCGGCTTCAGCACCACGCAGTTCCCCGCCGCCAGCGCCGGCGCCAGCTTCCAGGCAGCCATCAGGATCGAGAAGTTCCACGGGATGATCTGGCCGACGACGCCCAGCGGTTCATGGAAATGGTAAGCCACCGTGTCGTTGTCGATTTCCGACATCGAGCCTTCCTGGCTGCGCAGGACGCCCGCGAAATAGCGGAAATGGTCGACCGACAGCGGAATGTCGGCATTCACCGTCTCGCGGATCGGCTTGCCGTTGTCCCAGGTTTCGGCAGTCGCGATCAGCTCGAGGTTCGCCTCGATCCGGTCCGCGATCTGCAGCAGGATGTTCGAGCGGTGCGCGGCCGAGGTCTTGCCCCAGGCCTCTTTCGCCGCATGGGCCGCGTCGAGCGCCAGGTTGATGTCGGCCGCGTCGGACCGGGCGACCTCGCAGATCTTGGCGCCGGTGATCGGGGTCACATTGTCGAAGTAGCGGCCCTGGACCGGGGGCACGAACTTCCCGCCGATGAAATTGTCGTAGCGCGATTTGAAGGGCGAGGCGACATGGCCGGCCTTCTGGGTCATTTCATTCATGGACTTCCCTCCGCAAGAAGGCCGCCTCCTCGCGGCCCATTGGGGAACGATGCGGGGCAGAGGGCAGCCTGTCAGCCGGGGTGCATCAGATCGCCCCGCCCACCTGTTTCAGGATTGAGACAGATCGCCCGGATTTTCGGGCGCAGCGCGGCCAAGCTTGCGGTAGAAGGTCGCCCGGCTGATGCCGAGCGCCCGCGCGGCCGCCGACGCATTGCCCGAATGCCGGGCAAGCGCCCGCAGGAGCGTGGCCCGCTCGCCATCCTCCAGCCGGTCGGGATGGGCCTGCCCCAGAAGGTCCGCCGCCGGACGCGGCACGAGGTCTGCCGGCAGCCCCAGATGATGGCGCGCCGCCCGCGTGGCGCCGATCACCAGGTCGTCGGCATTGACCGCCAGAAGTGCGGTCTGCCCCGTCACCCCCGGAAGGAACGTGATCCGCGCGCCGGGATGGGCGGCGGCAAAGCTTTCCGCCTCGATCCGCTGGGCGGTTTCATCGACGAACTGGCCGATGAGCTGCGCGAAGGCGGGCGTCAGGCTCTCGCGCGCGGATGAGACGTCAAGGACCGCCTGCAACTTCCCCGTCGGCCCCCAGATCGGCGCCGACATGCAGGACAGTGCGGCATTGCGGCTGAAGAAATGCTGGTCGCGGTGGATGATGACGCGGCGCTGTTCGACAAGGGCAGTGCCGATCCCGTTGGTGCCCTGCACCGCCTCGGACCAGCGCGTCCCGATCCAGAGCCCCCAATCGGCGAAGGTCGTATCCTCTGCCGCCGCCCCCCGCCGGTCGATCGGCACGCCGTCCTTGTCGGCCAGCATCACGCAGCAGCCGACGCCGCCGACCGCCTGGAAGAGCCGTTCGAGGTTCGGCGCCGCGATATGAAGAAGCGGCCCCACCCGCTCGCGC